>NZ_CP063189.1:745955-1491910 GCF_028609805.1 Corynebacterium massiliense DSM 45435 | reverse complement strand
GTTTGCCAAGGTGGCGTCTGGGGAAGCCAAACCTGACGGGACGTTTGTCATCCCGGCGGAAAAGCACGAAGAGATCTTGTACCCGCTCGGTGCGAACAAACTGTGGGGCGTGGGGCCGGTGACGGCCTCGAAACTGCATGCGCTCGGGATGGACACCATCGGCGATCTCGCGGCGATGAGTCAGCGCGAGGTAGAGATCTCGCTCGGCAAAACCATTGGACTGCAGCTGTGGCAGCTCGCGCGCGGACACGACGACCGGCCGGTGTCCCCGCGTGCGGTGGCAAAGCAGATTTCGGCGGAGCACACCTACCCGCAGGATCTCACCACCGTGACAGAGGTGGACGAGGCCATCGTCCGCGCCGCCGAGGGAGCACACCGCCGACTGCTTCGCGATGGCCGCGGCGCCCGCACCGTGACCGTGAAACTGCGGATGGCCGATTTTCGCATCGAATCGCGCTCATTGACGCTGCCGTACGCCACCGATGACTTCGACACGCTCAAAGCAGGCGCGTTCCGGTTGGCCCGCTACCCGCAAGAGTTGGGCGGCATCCGGCTTGTCGGCGTCGGCTTCTCCGGGCTGGAGGAAACCCGGCAGGACGTGTTGTTTCCGGAGTTGGATAGGGAAGTGGTGCGCCCCACCCCGCCGGACACCGATTTCGAGGTAGGCGTGACCGATGGCAGTGAGGTGGAAGCGTCCATCGTCAGTAGCGACGGGGCCGCGGAATCCGGATGGCGCGCCACCCAGGATGTCTTCCACCCGGAATTTGGTCACGGGTGGATCCAGGGGACCGGGCATGGGGTGGTGAGCGTGCGCTTTGAAACGCGCTCCACCGGCCCCGGGCGCACCCGATCCTTTAACGTGGACGATCCGGATCTCGCGCCGGCAGATCCGCTGGACTCCCTGGACTGGGCGGAGTGGTTTGCTGCCCAGGCGAGGGAAGAAGAAGGCGAGTAAAGGCTCGGTCAGGCGGAAAACCGCGCGAACAGGGTTGCCGGCTCGGTGCCTGTGGCTACTGCCGCGGCGAGCAGCATGCGCGCTTGCCCGGCGCGCAGGCGGCCGGTGGGGAGGGCGCCCTTGTCGCCCAGGCTCGCGCCGCCGCCGGCCCCGCCGTAGGACAGTGCAATCTCCCCGTCGGGCACCCGCGAGGTAATAGCCACCGGCACGCCACGGTCGAGGGCAGCGCTTACTGCCTTGCCCATTCCGTCTCCCATGTTTCCGGCACCGAGGGCTTCCACCACGAGGCCGCAGGCGCCGTGGTCTAAGGCGGCATCGACAAGCTCCGGCCCCGCGCCGGGATAGGCGGCGATGACGGGGACAGCAACGCCGGCGAGCGCGCGGCGGGGAAGGCGCGGAAGGCGCGGGACTGGCTCGGCTGCGGTGAGGTAGGAATTGGCAAAGGCCGTAAGATCGGCGGTATCGCGTTTCATGGCCCCGACGGCCGGAACCACGTGCCCGCCGAAGCAAATGGTGCCGCCGCGCGTTTCCCGATCCGCGGCCGCTGCGATGGCGTGCGCGAGGTTTGCCGGCCCGTCTGGATCCGTGGAGTCCGCGGGGCGCTGGGCGCCAGTGAGCACGACCGGGCTGTCGCCGAAGAAAAGATCCAAGGCCAGAGCCGTGTCCTCCATCGAATCAGTGCCGTGGGTTACCACCACGCCCGTTGTTTCTGGCTTGGCCAGCTCGCGGGCGATGGTGGCCACGAGACCGTCGAGATCCGCAAAGGTCAGCGACGACGAATCCAGCCGGGACGTATCGACGGGGGAGCAGTCGATACCGGCGAGCGGAAAGCGTTTACCCGCTGCGTCGCGTGCGCGCTCCACCAGGTCGGCCGCGCTGAGTGTGGGAACGAGCGCACCGCCGGCTGTGGCGTCGGCCGTGCAGGCGATGGTGCCGCCGGTGGCAATAACCGCGATGCGCGGGTGGGGAAAGGAGGTGTCGGTCGCGATGTCGGCGGGGTGAACAGCCCGCTGTGATTCGGCGTGGGAGTGCATGGATCACAGGATAGGCCAGGGAAAATCGCGTCCTTGCTATCCCGTGACGGCGTTGCGTATGTGAAAGATGTGGCGAAAGAGTTGTACCATCGGCTGTATCTACGCGCGTTCCCAACCGCGAGTTCGGCGAACGCGTGCCTGCAAAAAGACCAAAGGAGACACGTCATGCACACCTCTTTCGCCCGCAAGTGTGGTGCGGGCATCATGGCCCTGTCCGCCGCTGCCGCGCTGGCAGCCTGCTCGTCTGACGGTGACGATTCCGCGCCGAAGTCGGAGGAGAAGAAGGAGTCGACCAAGACGTCGGAGGCGACCCCGGAGCAGCCGACCGCGGCTGAGCTCAACGAGGTCCTGACCAAGGCCAGCGACCCGAATGTGCCCACCGAAGAGAAGGTGAAGACTGTCCAGGGCGGCGAGTCTGCACCGGAGCTTTTTGACACGATGACGCAGTCGAAGGTGGAGTCCGGGGCGGAATTCGAGGTCGTTGACCCGGTGCTTCCGGGCGTCGAGCCGAACTCGGTCATGGCCGCGGTGCGCTTTTCCACCCCGGAACAGCCGGATCAGAACGCCGACAACGTGATCTTCGTCCACGAGGACGGCGTGTGGAAGCTGTCCCAGTCGTGGGCATGCACCCTGATCACCAATACCGTGGCCCCGGATCAGGTCCCGGCTATGTGTAAGGATCAGGCCGAAGGCGGCGACCAGAACAACGTGGAAAAGGCGCCGCAAGGCGAGGAAGCACCTGCCCCGGCTCCGGCCCCGGAGGGTGCCCCGGCTCCAGAGGGTGCTCCTGCACCGGAAGGTGAGCAGCCCCCGGCGCCCGCTCCGGAGGGAGCTCCGGAAGGCGCTCCTGCACCGGAAGGCCAGTAGCTAGCCGTAACCGGTGACAACCGCTACTTCGTCTCCTGCCGCGGGGCGAATTCAACCCCCGTGACGGATGACTGCACGACACGCAGCGGGGAGTCGTCGGTTCCGTAGACGACCTGCGTGTCCACGTCGACCGAGCCCTTGGTGGGGAGGGGCTGGTGTAGGTCGACCGTGAGCGTACCCTTCGAAGAGCTCGTGGTGTTTTTCACTGCGAGCTCTTTTCCTTCCAGGTCTGTCCCTTGCGCCTCCGCGCCGAAGGACAGCGCGCCCAGGCTCGGGCGCTGGCTGACATCCACGCCAAGGGTGACCGTGTCGTCGTCTCCTACGTCCTGCAGTGTGTAGGTGGTCGTCTGCAGCATGGTGGCCTCTCCGGCGACCCGGGTTTCCACGGTCCACGTTGCGCCCTTGCCGATCTCTTCTTCGGGGAAGACCACCGGCATGGACGTGAGCTTGGTCAGGGCGCGCTCCGCGGCGGCGCGGGCGCCGTCGTCGGCATCGGTGGGCGCGGCGAGGCGCAGCGAGCTGATTGAACCATCGTCGGCGCCGCGCCACCCCAGCTGAAAACCGTCGGCGCTGGACAGATCCGCCGCATCGTCCCCCTCCGCGGTGGGGTGCGAGGCGGTGAAAAACACATTGCGGGTCGCCGGCTTTTGGTCCGCGTCGTCGGTGGCCTCGTCCGTGCTGCCGGACAGCGGCAGGGTGGTGGTGCGCGTGTCGATGTCGTGCGGGGTGAAACCGCCTACCGCATCGTCGCGCATGACATCCTGGCTAAAACCTTCCTTCACCGTTGCGGTGACGTCCTGCTTTTGCCCGATATCGGTAAAGGCGAGCACCTTCTTTTCCCCGTGGCCGGCGTCTTTGAGCTCCACGCGGGGCGGATCGACCTTGACTCCCACCGGCTGGTCCACAGGTGTATCGGGAGCGGAGTCTTCGCACGCGGTGACGGCCGTAAGACCGAGGGTGCAAGCGGTAATGACAGCGAGAGTTTTGGCACGAAACACGCAGCCCAAATTACCGGACACGCCGCGGGGGATTGCAGGGTGTGCCTTATATAATGGTTCGGGTGGCACAGAAAAGGGGTAGATGGATAGGGCTCATGGCGGGCATTGCCCTCGCCGTGGCGGCCGCCGATCAGGCAGTCAAGCACGTGATGCTCAACTGGCTGACGGAGGGTGTTCCGCAACCGGTCATTGGTGACTGGTTCCGCTTCGTCCTCCTGTTCAACCCCGGCGCGGCCTTTTCCATGGGTGGAGAAGCCTTTACCTGGTTGTTTACTACTATCCAGCTGGTCTACATCGTCGCGGTGGCGATTGCCGCCCCGCGCATCTCATCGCGCTGGCAGGCTGTTGGGCTCGCTCTCATCGCCGGCGGTGCGTTAGGAAACTTCATCGACCGCATCACCCGTGAGCCGGGATTTTGGTTCGGGCACGTCGTGGACTTCATCTCGGTGGGCAACTTCGCCGTCTTTAACCTTGCCGATGCCGCCATTACCGTCGGTGTTGGTGTCTTTGTCGCAGCGCTTCTATTCGATGGAGGGAGGCAGAGTAATGACGCAGCGTGAGCAGAGGAATCTCCCCGTCCCGGAAGGGCTGGAGGGGATGCGGGCCGACGCGGCGCTGGCTAAGCTGCTGGGCCTTTCCCGGTCTGTGGCCGCCGAGCTCTGTGCGGCCGGCGATGTGGTCGTGGAAGGCACCGCCGTGGGCAAGTCGGACCGTCTCGTCGCCGGCAGCTGGCTGGATGTGACTCTGCCCGAGCCGCCGAAGCCGCTGGTGCCCAAGGAAGAACTCGTCGAAGGGATGGACGTTCTCTACTTCGACGATGACGTCATCGCGGTGCACAAGCCGGTCGGGGTGGCCGCGCACCCGACCATCGGCTGGGAGGGGCCCACCGTGGTGGGTGGGCTGGCCGCCGCGGGTTTCCGGATCTCTACCTCCGGACCGCCGGAGCGCAAGGGGATTGTCCAGCGCCTCGACGTGGGTACGTCCGGCGTCATGGTCGTCGCCGCCAGCGAGCGCGGGTATTCGGTGCTCAAACAGGCCTTTCGCGATCGCACGGTAGAAAAGACTTACCACGCCCTAGTGCAGGGCCTTCCCGATCCGACCTCGGGGACTATTGACTCGAACATTGGCCGCCACCCCACGTCGGGATGGAAGTTTGCCGTGACCGATACGGGCAAGCGCGCCGTCACCCACTACGAGCTCATGGAGGCCTTCCGCGAGGCCAGCTTGGTCAAGGTCCACTTGGAGACCGGGCGCACCCACCAGATTCGCGTGCACATGGCCGCAACTGGGCACCCGTGCTGCGGCGATCCAATGTACGGGTCCGACCCAGAGCTGGCGAAGCGGCTGGGGCTTAACCGCCAGTGGTTGCACGCGGTTTCCCTCGGCTTCCACCACCCGGCCGACGGACGCTGGACGGAGATCACCGCGCCATACCCGGAGGACTTAAAAAGCGCCCTGGGTAAGTTGCGATGACACGGCGCACCTTCGCCTTTCTTGGCGTAGTCGTGGTGGTGCTGTGCGCGGTGGTGTGGGCGGCCGGGGAGTTCGGGCCGCAGGCCGCACAGCCGGTGCAGGGCGACCAACTGGGCCCCGAGCGCGACGAAGACTTGGCGGCGTACCGGGAGCGGGCAGCCGCCACGCTGGAGGGTGGAGACGACGAGATGCCGCGCTTTGCCATGGTGAGTTTCCGCGAGCCCCTGTCTGCCGCGGACGCTGCGCAGGTGGTCGACTCGGTCCGACCGTCGCCGCGGCGCGTCAATGCGGTGATTCCGGTGTCCGCGCGCGCCATTGCCGTCTCCGAGCCCACCGCGGCAGACAGGGATCACGGCGGCCGCGCGGCTGTCTTCCAGCGTGGCCTGGACACCGCCAGCCGCGAGTTCGGCGAGCCCATTCCCGGCGTGCTGGAAAAACCGGAGCCCCGGATTGCAGCGGTGACCGTGTGGGATCGCCTGGAAGTACTACAGGCACTAGCGGCACGCGATCGCGTCATTGCCGTCGAAGCCGCACCAGAAGGGGCGGTGTGGGGTAACATTGCCCTGCGTCCACCGCCGGCAAGTAGCGCCTATGCGCCAAGCGGTGAGAACTCGCCGACCCTGGCAGATAAAAATGCTGCTCACCGCCGCTTTTAAGAAGCATTAGGCCGTCTTGACCCGCCCGCTATAATCACGCGCATGGCGAAAAACTCCTCCTTCGTGCATCTGCATAACCACACCGAATATTCCATGTTGGATGGAATGGCCAAGGTGGATCTGCTCGCGGAGGAGGTCGCCCGCCAAGAGATGCCAGCGGTGGGCATGACCGACCACGGCAACATGTTTGGCTCCGACGCCTTTTTCCGCAAGATGAAAGCCACCGGCATCAAGCCGATCATCGGCATCGAGGCGTACATGGCGCCTGGATCGCGCTTCAACAAGAAGCGCGTGCGGTGGGGAACTCCGGATCAAAAGCGTGACGATGTCTCCGCGTCCGGTGCCTACCTCCACCAGACGATGATCGCGGAGAACGTCACGGGCCTGCGCAACCTGTTCAAACTGTCCTCGCTGGCCTCCTATGAGGGGCAATTGGGTAAGTGGCCCCGCATGGACGCCGAGCTCATCGCGGAACACGCCGACGGGATTATCGCCACGACCGGCTGCCCGTCGGGCGACGTCCAGACCCGCCTGCGGCTGGGCCAGTTCGAGGAGGCACTCGAAGCCGCCGCGATGTGGCAGGACATCTATGGCAAGGATAATTACTTCCTCGAGCTGATGGACCATGGGCTGGACATCGAAAAGCGCACGCGCGACGGCCTGTTGGAGATCGGCCGCAAGCTGGACCTCCCGCCGCTGGTGACCAACGACTGCCACTACGTTCTCGAATCGCAGGCGTCGAGCCACGAGGCGATGCTGTGTGTGCAGACCGGCAAGACCTTCATGGATCCGGACCGGTTCAAGTTCGGCGGCACGGGCTACTACATCAAGTCCGCGAAGCAGATGCGCGAGCTGTGGGATGACATGGTCCCGGACGGGTGCGACAACACCCTGTGGATCGCGGAGCGCGTGGGCGACTACGACGAGGTGTGGGAGGAGCACCCGCACGACCGCATGCCTATCGCGGACGTCCCGGAGGGTGAAACCCCGACGTCGTGGCTGACCAAGGAGGTCATGCGCGGCCTGGAGGATCGTTTTCCGGGCAAGGAGGTCCCGCAGGAGTACATTGACCGCGCTGAATACGAAATCAGCGTCATCGACATGAAGGGCTACCCGTCCTACTTCCTCATCGTCGCGGAGCTGATTAAGTACGCGCGCTCGGTGGGTATCTGGGTCGGCCCCGGCCGTGGTTCCGCAGCCGGTGCGTTGGTGGCGTACGCGCTGACCATTACCAACATTGATCCGATTGAGCACGACCTCATTTTCGAGCGTTTCTTGAACCCGGAGCGCCCGTCCGCGCCTGATATCGATATCGACTTCGACGATCGCCGCCGTGGCGAGATGATCACCTACGCCGCCGAACGCTGGGGCGAGGACAAGATTGCGCAGGTCATCACCTTCGGCACGGTGAAGACCAAGCAGGCGATTAAGGACTCGGCGAAGGTGCACTTCGGGCAGCCGGGCTTCCAGATGGCCGACCGCATCAACGGCGCGCTGCCGGCGCCGATCATGGCGAAGGATATTCCGCTCAAGGGCATCACGGACCCGGATCACGAGCGCTACTCGGAGGCTGCCGAGGTCCGCACGATGGTGGAAACCGATCCGGACGTCAAGAAGATCTACGACACCGCCCGCGGCCTGGAGGGCGTTATCCGCCAGGCCGGCGTGCACGCCTGTGCGGTGATTATGGCGTCGGTGCGCCTGCTCGATCACATCCCGATGTGGAAGCGCAACGCCGACGGCGCGATCATCACCGGCTGGGACTACCCGGCCTGCGAGGCCATCGGTCTGCTGAAGATGGACTTTCTGGGCCTGCGCAACCTCACCGTTATCGGCGATGCGTTGGATAACGTGCGCAAAAACCGTGGGGAAGAGGTCAAGCTGGAAGAGCTCCACGCCGATGCCCCGGAGGTGTCTAAGGTCTACGAGCTGCTCTCGCGCGGCGACACCCTGGGCGTGTTCCAGCTGGACTCCGGTGGCATGCAGGAGCTGCTCAAGCGCATGAAGCCGACCGAGTTCAAAGATATTGTCGCGTCGCTGGCGCTCTACCGCCCGGGCCCGATGGGCGTGAACGCGCACTGGGAGTACGCGGACCGCAAGAACGGCCGCAAGCCCATCACGCCGATCCACCCCGAGTTGGACGAGCCGCTCAAGGACATCCTGGCGGAGACCTACGGTCTCATTGTGTACCAGGAGCAGATCATGCGTATCTCGCAGAAGGTGGCTAACTACACGGCCGGCGAGGCAGATAAGTTCCGTAAGGCCATGGGTAAAAAGAAGCCGGAAGTGCTGGCTCAGCAGTACGAGAAGTTCTCGGGCGGCATGTTCGACAACGGCTACTCCAAGGAAGCGGTGGACGCGCTGTGGGGCACTATCGAGCCGTTCGCCTCCTACGCGTTCAACAAGTCGCACGCGGCGGGCTACGGTCTCGTGTCGTTCTGGACCGCCTACCTCAAGGCCTACTACGCCCCGGAGTACATGGCGGCGCTTCTGACCTCGGTGGGCGATAAGAAGGACAAGTCCGCCATCTACCTGGCAGACTGCCGGCACCTGGGCATTAACGTGCTTCCCCCGGACGTCAACCAGTCGGCGGAGAACTTCGAGGCTGTCGAGGACGACATTCGCTTCGGCATGGGTGCTATCCGCAACGTCGGATCCGAGGTTGTGGAGTCCATCATTAAATCCCGCGAGGAAAAGGGCGAGTATCGGTCCTTCTCGGACTACTTGGACAAGATTGAGCTCGCCGCGTGTTCGAAGCGCGTGACCGAATCTCTCATCAAGGCCGGCGCCTTCGATTCTCTGGGCCACCCGCGCAAGGGGCTCATGCTCATCCACGAGGATGCGGTGGATGCTGTGCAGACGACGAAGAAGGCCGCGGACAAAGGGCAGTTCGATCTCTTCGCCGGCTTGGGCGGTGGGGATGGCGCCGATGCGGACGGCGGGGCGAAAAACGCGTTCGCCATCGACATCCCGGACGAGCACTGGGAGCGCAAGCACGAGCTGGCCCTGGAGCGCGAAATGCTGGGCTTGTACGTCTCTGGCCACCCTCTCGACGGTTTCGAGGACGCGCTCGATGCGCAGACAGACACCCCGCTGCCGAAGATCCTCTCCGACGAGGTGCGCAACAACCAGGACGTCATCATCGGCGGCATTATCTCGTCGGTGGACCGGCGCTTTTCCAAGAAGGATGGCTCGCCGTGGGCCATCGTTACCGTGGAAGACCACCATGGCGCCCAGGTGGAGATCTTGGTGTTCAACAAGGTCTACTCCCTGGTCGCGCCGCAGATCGTGGAGGACAACATCATCCTGGCCAAGGCCCAGGTGCGCTACCGCGACGACCGCCGCTCACTGTTTTGTAACGACATCCGCGTGCCGGATCTGGGCCCAGGCGGGGGAGCGGGCCTGCCGCTGCGCCTGACGATGCGCACCGATCAGTGCACGATGAACAACATCGCGCGCCTGAAAGACGTGCTGCTGAAAAACTCGGGCGACTCGAGCGTGTACCTGACCCTGGTAGACGGGGAGAACCAGACCCAGCTCATCCTCGGCGACCACCTACGCGTCGAGCGCAACAGCAATCTGATGGGCGATCTCAAGGCCTCGATGGGGCCGGGAATATTAGGGTAGCCAGCACTGGCGGCGCCATGGTTTCCTAGGGTAGACAGCACAGTCTATTGAGAGGATTGGGCCACCATGGCGCAGACCATTCGCACGACCCACGTCGGCTCCCTTCCGCGCAGCCCGGAGCTGCTGGAGGCCAACCAGCGCCGCGCGAGCGGCGACATCGCAGATGCGGAGTTTCACGAGATTCTGGAACACGCCGTCGATGAGGTGGTCAAGCGCCAGGTTGAGGTGGGGCTGGACATCGTCAATGACGGCGAATACGGCCACATCACCTCCGGGGCCATTGATTACGGCGCCTGGTGGAACTATTCCTTTTCGCGCCTCGGCGGGCTGACCTTCACAGACACGGACCGCTGGGAGGCCCAAAAGGTCGTCCGCTCGGAACCGGGCAACCCGCGCCTGACGTCCTTCCCGGACCGCCGCGACCGTGCGCTGTTTAGTGCCGCGTACGAGGATCCGGACTCCGGGATTCTTACCGGCCGGGCCAAAGTGGCAAACCCGGAATTCACCGGCCCGATTACCTACATTGGCCAGGATCAGGTGGACACCGACGCCCGCCTGTTGCGCCGCGCCGCGGACAAGGCCGGGGCGAGCGACGCGTTCATCGCCGCGCTCTCGCCCGGCGCCGCTGCACGCCTGGACAACCGCTACTACGACTCTGACCATGAGGTCATCGCCGCCTGTGGCGAGGCGTTAAGCCACGAATACCGGGCGATTGTCGATGCCGGCTTTACCGTCCAGTTCGATGCCCCGGACCTTGCCGAGGCGTGGGATCAGATCAACCCGGAGCCGTCCGTGGAGGACTTCCAGAAGTTCATTCGCGAGCGTATCGATGTCCTCAACGACGCCATTTCCGGTCTGCCGCGCGAGAAGACCCGGCTGCATATCTGCTGGGGGTCCTGGCACGGCCCGCACGTGACCGACGTGCCCTTCGCGGACATTATCGATGAGATCCTGCGCGCCAAGGTGGGAGGCTTTTCCTTCGAGGCGTCCTCGCCGCGCCACGCGCACGAGTGGCGCGTCTGGCAGGACCACCAGCTGCCGGACAATGCGGTCATCTATCCCGGCGTGGTCTCGCACTCCACGAACGCGATCGAGCACCCGCGCCTGGTGGCCGACCGGATCGTGAAATTCGCCGAACTCGTCGGCCCCGAGCGTGTTGTCGCCTCTTCCGACTGCGGGTTGGGCGGCCGTCTGCACGAACAGCTGGCGTGGGCCAAGCTCGAATCCTTGGTGGAGGGGGCGGAGATCGCCGCGCGCGAGCTCAACGGATAATAGGGGACATGGAGACGTCTTTTCAGCTCCCGCGCGCCGGGGTAGTGACCGAGCACGAAGATGAGATCAAGCGCTCCCGGTTCATCGCCCTGGTGGGCCGCGTGGAATCGGAGGCAGAGGCCCGCGAGTTCATCGCGGAGGCACGCCACCGGTTCCCCGATGCCCGGCATCACTGCTCGGCCTATGTTCTCCATGTCCCAGGCGCGCAGCCGGTCGAGCGTTCCTCGGACGATGGGGAGCCGTCGGGCACGGCGGGAAAGCCAATGCTGGACGTGGTCAAAGGCTCCGGCATGCGCAATATCTGCGCGGTGGTCGTGCGTTACTTCGGCGGGGTGAAACTCGGCGCCGGGGGACTGGTCCACGCATACGGTGGCGCGGTCAGCGCCGCGATGGCCGACGTCCCGCGCGTCACGCGGAGTTTGAAGGAACTGTATTCCGTTCACGTCGGACACGCCGCTGCCGGCTGGCTTGAGGCGGATCTGCGCGCCCGCAAAGCGGATGTGCGCGACGTCCGGTACGCGGCCGACGTGGAGATCGTGCTCGCTACTTGGCCGGGTGGCGGGGAGGAACTCGCTGAGTTACTGGCCGGGCTCACCCAGGGCGAGATCCACCCAAAGCGGGTGGGTGAGGACTGGGTCGAGACCTAATCGGGGAGCAAAAGCGCCGTAGTAGGCTGGGCGCCATGACTATGCAGCGGCGCCCCAATAATCCGATTGAAAAGAAGAAGCAGGACGTCCGGCGGTACACCCGCAACGGTGTGGTCACCGTGGGTGGGGGAATTGCCGGCGGCTTGCTCCTCGCATTCGTTATGTCCGGTAGCTCGTGGTTCTGGTTGAGCTTGGGCCTCGTGGTCGCGGTCGTGGGCGGCGTCTACAACTGGTCCAAGGTCAACCGCATCGTCAACGAGAAGTACACCGACAGGTAACTTTCTAGATTCGACCGTTTATGACCTCTCCTGATGGGCGCCCCGTCCGCATCGATGCATGGGTGTGGGCGGTGCGCATGTTTAAAACCCGCGCGCAGGCGGCAGAAGCCGTGAAAGCGGGCCACGTCAAAATTAACGGCAAATCCGTCAAACCTGCCGAGCAGGTAGTGCCTGGTGACCGCGTGCGCGTATGGAAGAACCACCACGAGCACGATCTCGAGGTGTTGGCGACGGTGCGCAAACGCGTGGGCGCCCCGGTGGCGCGCACCTGTTATACCGACCACGCGCCGCCACCCCCGCCGAAAGAATTTGTTCCCCTCCCGCCGCAGCGCGATAAGGGTGCTGGTCGCCCCACTAAGAAGGATCGTCGCCAATTAGAGGCGTTCCGGAAGCGCCTGCGGGGGTAGTGGTCGTTACCCCCGTTATCTGGCCGCGGACATCGCTAAGTAGTGCAAATCCTTTGGGATATAGTGTGACCGGCGGCATTGACGGGGGTGGCTGCACCCCCGATATATACCGAACGTGCGTTACGCATGAAATCGATGACCTGCCCTAATGAATTAAATCGTCCCGCGCGGACATTGTCGGATTTTTCCGATAGGGATCCCAGGTCAGGAGTACTAAACTGAGGAACCGGCGGGGCACGCCGCAGCGAGTTCGAAGCCATTTCCCCGATGCAGATTCGTGCGTGTAGGGATTTCGGTGGGTGCCTTGGGAAAGTGCGGCTATCGCCCCCAGATAACGCAACTCATCCGTTGAGAAGGGAGTCGCATTCGTGACCACCGCAACTCAGTCAGTGAAGTTCGACGCCTGGAAAGAATTCGAACCCGGTCCGTGGACCGAGGGAATCGACGTCCGTGACTTCATCCAGCGCAACTACACGCCGTACGACGGGGACTCGTCGTTCCTCGAGGGTCCGACCGATAAGGTCAAGCGCACCTGGGACCACCTGGAAGACAAGTACCTGTCCGTGGAGCGCAAGCAGCGCATCTACGACGTGGACACCGAGATCCCGACCGACATTGACGCCTTCCCGGCCGGCTACATCAGCGAAGATGACGATGTCATCGTCGGCCTGCAGACGGACGTTCCGCTCAAGCGCGCCATGATGCCGAACGGCGGCTGGCGCATGGTCGAGCAGGCCATCCGCGAGGCGGGCAAAGAGCCGAACGAAGACGTCAAGGAAATCTTCACCCGCTACCGCAAGACCCACAACCAGGCCGTGTTCGACATCTACACGCCGAACATCCGCAAGGCCCGCCACTCCCACATCATCACGGGCCTGCCGGATGCCTACGGCCGCGGCCGCATCATCGGTGACTACCGACGCATCGCCCTTTACGGTGTCGACTACCTCATCGAAGAGAAGATGAAGGACCGCGACTCCGTGGCCGACGCTGGCTTCAGCGAGCAGTGGGCCCGCTACCGCGAGGAGCACTCCGACCAGATCCTGGCGCTGAAGAAGCTGAAGAAGATGGCGGAGTCCTACGGTTTCGACATCTCCAAGCCGGCCACCAACGCGCACGAAGCAGTGCAGTGGACCTACTTCGGCTACCTGGGCTCCATCAAGTCCCAGGACGGCGCCGCCATGTCCATCGGCCGCCTGTCCGCGTTCTTCGACATCTACTTCGAGCACGACCTGAAGGCCGGCATCATCACGGAGAAGGACGCGCAGGAGATCATCGACTCCCTCGTGATGAAGCTGCGCATTGTGCGCTTCCTGCGTACCGAGGACTACGACCAGATCTTCTCCGGCGACCCGTACTGGGCCACTTGGTCGGACGCCGGCTTCGGCGAAGACGGCCGCCACCTGGTGACCAAGACCGCGTTCCGCCTGCTGCAGACCCTCATTAACCTGGGTCCGTCACCGGAGCCGAACATCACCATCTTCTGGGATCCGGAGCTGCCGGAAGGCTACAAGAAGTTCTGCGCCCACATCTCCATCGAGACCTCGTCCATCCAGTACGAGTCCGACAAGCAGATTCGCCAGCAGTGGGGCGACGACGCAGCCATCGCGTGCTGTGTCTCCCCGATGCGAGTGGGCAAGCAGATGCAGTTCTTCGGCGCGCGTGTCAACGCCGCGAAGGCTCTGCTGTACGCCATCAATGGCGGCCGCGACGAGATGACCGGTGAGCAGATCGTGGACGGCTACGAGCCCGTCACTGGCGATGGTCCGCTGGACTTCGACGATATCTGGCAGAAGTACGAGGAGATGCTTGACTGGGTCGTTGGCACCTACGTCGAGGCTCTGAACATCATCCACTACAGCCACGACCGCTACGCCTACGAGGCCATCGAGATGGCCCTGCACGATTCGGACATCGTCCGCACCATGGGCTGCGGCATCGCCGGCCTGTCCATCGTCGCGGACTCCCTGGCGGCCATCAAGTACGCCAAGGTCACCCCGATTCGGGATGAGAGCGGCCTCATCGTCGACTACAAGACCGAGGGCGAGTTCCCGGTCTATGGCAACGACGATGACCGCGCGGATGACATTGCGGCCACGGTGGTGCACACCATCATGGAGAAGATCAAGCAGATCAAGCTCTACCGCAACGCCATCCCGACCCAGTCCGTGCTGACCATCACCTCGAACGTGGTCTACGGCAAGGCCACCGGTTCGTTCCCGTCCGGGCACGAGGCCGGCACCCCGTTCGCACCGGGCGCCAATCCGGAAAACGGTGCGGACACCCACGGTATGGTCGCTTCCATGCTGTCGGTGGGCAAGTTGGACTACAACGACGCCCTCGACGGAATCTCTCTCACCAACACCATCACCCCGCAGGGCCTGGGCCGGACTCCGGAGGAGCGCATCGACAACCTCGTCGGCGTTCTGGACGCTGGCTTCATCATGGAAGACGCCTAAGCCGACCAACCGTTAACCCTCTCAACCCATCACCTTCACCCAATGTGAAACTTGAAAGGAGTTTCCCATCATGACTACCCCGACCTTCGAGCAGCGCCTCAACAGCATGAAGACCAACCGCGACGCACACAAGATGAACAGCGGTCTCTACCACGCCAACGTCAACGTGCTGGACAAGGCGACCCTGGAGGATGCAGTTGAGCACCCGGAGAAGTACCCGAACCTGACCGTTCGCGTCTCCGGCTACGCCGTCAACTTCGTCAAGCTGACCAAGGAGCAGCAGCTGGACGTTATCTCCCGTACCTTCCACCAGGAGTCCTAACCCATGGGAGATGGCACTACTGGTGTAGTCACCCTCCAGCCGGAAGAGGGTGAGAAAGTTCGCGGAGTAGCTTCCGGCCTCGGAAGCGACAACTCTCTCGACGAGCTCGGCCGCCCGGAACTCATGGAGGCCCGCCGCACCGGCGACATCGCCCTCGTTCACTCGTGGGAGATTGTTACCGCGGTCGACGGACCCGGCACCCGCATGACGATGTTCCTGTCGGGCTGCCCGCTCCGGTGCCAGTATTGCCACAATCCGGACACCATGGAGATGAAAACCGGCACGCTGGAACGCGTGGAAGACGTGGTCAAGCGCATCAAGCGCTACAAGCCCGTATTCCGCGCCTCCGGCGGCGGTCTCACCATCTCCGGCGGTGAGCCACTGTTCCAAATGGCGTTTACCCGGCGAGTGCTCAAAGCCGTGCACGACGAGGGCATCCACACCGCGATTGATACCTCCGGTTTCCTCGGCGCCCGGCTCACGGACGAGGACTTGGAGAACATCGACCTGGTTCTGCTGGATGTGAAGTCCGGTGACGAAGAGACCTACCGCACCGTGACCGGCCGCCAGCTGGCGCCCACCATTAAGTTTGGTGATCGCCTCTCGGCCATCGACAAGCCGGTCTGGGTCCGCTTCGTGGTGGTTCCGGGGCTGACCGATTCGCCGGAGAATGTCCGCAACGTCGCGGACATCGTGGGTCGCTGGACCAACAACGTGCAACGCGTCGAGGTCCTCCCGTTCCACAACATGGGTGCGGACAAGTGGCACGACCTCGGGATGAAATACAACCTCGAGGACACCAAGCCGCCCAAGGCAGAGGACGTGGAAAAGATCCGTAACGTCTTCCGCGCCAAGAGGCTGGAAGTCCACTAGCGCGGCACGCGGCCGGCTCGCTTCGCACCACGCGCGCTTGGGCGCTAGCGCTCCTTCTTCGACCGACTTTCGCGGTCGTCTCCGGAGCGCAGCGCTTTCAGGCGCGCATTGAGCCGTTTTATGCGTCCCTTGCGCGAGCCCGTGTGCCCGGTTTCTGTGATGTGTTGTTCGCCGAAGCGGTTGAGCAAGAGGTCATCGACAAGCCGCACCTGGCCGGGGCGGAAACGGTACCGCATCGCGTGATGCACCCGCTCGATGTCTTCTACCTGGATCAGATCCCGCAGCTGGCGCATCGAGGTAATGCCGTTGGCCTCCAGCAATTCGGCAAGCCAGCGGTAGTGCTCAGAACGTGACAGCGGGAACCGCGAGCCCAGCAAGACGGCGAGAAGTCCGGGCAACGTATCCGCGGTGATCTCGATGTTGCTGTCCGCGGCGGCCTCGGTCTCAGGGTTTTTCAGCGCTGCAATCTCATCGAATTGCTGGTCCGCGAGCTCGATCAGCCCAGCAGCAAGCGTGAATAGCCGATCGACCTGGGGCGACGGCGGCTTCGGGCCGTGCTTGTAGCGGATATCGTGCTCGAATTCGGCCCAGGCGTGCTGCAGGACGGTGCGGATCTGCACCTCGAACGTCATGCCGCGGAACTCGGCCAATTCCTCAATCGCGTCCGTGACACGCAAGATCAAGTGGTGGCTGCCGTAACCGAAGCCGCCAGAAATGCGCGTCTGCGCCGCCTTATCCACCGATCGGACAACCTCGAAGGACTCACCGAGCACGTCAATGGCTTGCGGGATAGCGGTGGAGTGGAACAAAGTGACCCGTACCCCGACTAGGTCATGGATATCGGTCCACGGGTTGGGGTAGGCAGGCTCACCGGTCTCCGGCGACTTCTTCTTCGCCTTCGCCTTGTAGGACGGCCACCGCTTCACCCGAGCGGCGACGCGGTCGAAGATGACGCCGGCGTCATTGAGCAGATCCTCGATTGCCTCCACGAAGTCAGCGGCGGCGGTGGGGTGGTGACGCACCCACTCGTGGTAGCGGTTGCCCAGCCGCGACATTGCGCTTTCCGGCATCGGTGAGGGGCACTTCCTTTCAGCAGAGATACTCGCGTGGAAAACCGTTAGCCCATACTAGTGGGAAATCCACCAACCGGTCAGCGGCGGCACCGGTCGTCGAACCCGCCGCAGCGGAATGCTGGCCCACCCACTGCGCCAGCGTGTAGGCCATGGACTGCCCGCACTCGGGAAGTGCCACCAGTGTGTGCCGGTCTGGGGCGAGGTAGACGACTTGTTCGGTATCCAGGTAGCCACGCAGGTGTTCGTCCAACACGGCGAAGGCGCGCGGGTGCGCCAGCCAGCTGGTGGCGAAACCGCCGATGCCAGCGACCTGGACCCCAGTGACCTCGGCGAAGCTGGTGGACTCGGAAACCAGCTCGGCGGGCAGGAGGGAGGCGAAGTACTCGCGTGCCGGGCGGAGCCAAAACCTGAGGTTGTCGTCGGTGCGGCACGCGGTGATGAAGTTGTAGGCCGCCAGATTCCATGCCTGCCGGATGGAGATGTCGAGGGCATCCAGATCGCTGTGATTGAGCAGGTGCGGGTCGTGCGGAACGAACTCGGGTACCTGCCGCGGTGCGGGCTCTTCGTCCGCGGAGATGAAAGAGGCCGCGCGGTCGACCGAGAAACCGGTGACCAGTGTGCGCGCCAGCGGCAAGGTGGCCAAGGTGTGGCTGCCGTAGTGGTCAGCAAACCCGCTGGTCTGATCCGCCGGCGTCACCGTCAGTACTGGGCGCAAAGCACCGCGGAGATCCGCGGCCGTGGCGTCAGCAGTCGGCGGGGCGGTTGCAGAAGCTACGGGCGCGGAGGAGCCAGACGGAAAGGGGTGAGACGTAATTGGTCGAGCGGCGGTGGTGTGGCAGGTGGTCGTGGCGGCCAGCATGAAAGGCGGTCTCCTCAGGGCAGCGATCAGTGGAGTTACACCCCTATTGGACTGGCGCTGCCGGCGTTCGGTTCCCGCGGGATCTAAAACGGCGGCTCGGCGTCCGGGCCCCACGCTGCGTCGCCGTCGTCGTTCGGCGCGCCTTCTTCGGCAAGCCCCAGTACGTCGTAGAGCTTGCTCGCCGGCCAGATGTCGATGCCCTGGCCCTTCTCGTTGAGCTCGTCGGCGCGCTTTTCCTTGGAGGTCTTCTTGCCCCACTGCCCGACGACGAGGAGGGTGGTCTTTTTTGTGACGTTTTTGCCCACCTGGCCGCCGTGATCGGCGATCTGCGACCACAACTCACCCTTGTCGTATGGCTCGAAGTCGCCGGTAAGGGTGACGTGCTGGGAAAACAGCGGGTGGTCGCTGTCGGCGTCCAAGTTGGGATCCGGGATCGTGTCCGGGGTGGCCACGGACTGCCAGGGCGCCGGGGCGGAACCGTTGCCTTTCTTACCTCTCCCGGCCTTCGAGCCGCCCTTTCGGGAACCCGCAGCGCCATTTTTCGCGCCGGCATTTCGGGTGTCTTCCCGGAAGTCGGTCCCGGCACCCAAGTCGGCCGGGGACGTCGGGGCGGTCTTCGCCCGCAACACCGGCATGACCGCGTCCGCGGTCAACGAACCGAGGGTGAACTCACGGGCGGTGAAAAGGGTGTCGACGGTTCCCGCGTGCCCGAACTGCCGGGCCAGGAAGGACACGATGACGCCGGCAGCGCGGGCGTCGGCACAGGCGTCGTGATGCTGGAAAGCATCCATACCGGCAACCTTGGCCACCGTGGGCAGCTTGTGGTTGGCCACCTCGATGACGCCGCTGGCCGATGCATTGCGGGCCAGGGCGAGGGAACAGGCGAACGATAGCCGCGGCACGTCGGCGCCGCAGGCCAACAGCGCCTGCCGCAGGGCAGTCGAGTCGAACTGCGCATTGTGGGCGATAAAGACATCATCACCCAAGAAATCGATGAGCTCGCCGGCGGCGTGCGCAAACCCGGGGGCATCGGCGACGTCGTCGGCCGTGATGCCGTGAATGGAGACGTTGATGTCGTCGAAACCGTCCAGACCCGGGGGAGGGGTGCACAGCCACGACCGCGACTCGACCTCCTTGCCGTCGCGGAACCGTACGGCACCGATCTGGCAGACCGAGCCCCAGTTCCAGTTCGCGGTCTCCACGTCGACTGCCGTGAAGTCCAACCCCGTCACTCCGACGGCGGTGTCATCGGGGGTCTCGCCGCGCCGGGCGGCATCGATAAGCGCGGCGAGTGCGGCCGCGTCCTGATGCGGTGCGAAGCGGATGCGTGTCGACTCGCTGTCACCGTGGTAAATGGTGACAGTGCCGAAACCGGTTGCAGAAGGGCGCTCGGCCTCCGTAGACCGGATGTCACCGATGGCGATGACAGTCTCAGCTGCCCCCAGGCTGGCCGCAAGGAGCGTCGGACGGATGATGACTTGGTCGGCGGTGACGTCGACGTGGGCGGAGTGCGCAGTGACCGTCACGGGAAAATTCACGCCTTTCTACATCGACAACGGGGGTGCCACACGCACAGTGTGTGTGGGGACTGGGTGCGCGGGCGGGGAGTTGAGTGTCAGCCCGCTGAGGCCGCGGAGTCCATCTCCTGCAAGATGAGCATCGACCTAGGTTGGACACAAATATTACCCTCTGCTTCCACCACGGTTTCCGCCGCGGGGTAGCCGCCGGATTCCGCGGTATCCACCACGGTGGTCCAGCGCTGACCCAAGTCTGCTCCGGGCAGAGTGAAGTCGATGGCCTCGTGGTGCGCGTTAAAGATCAGGATGAAGGAATCGCCTTCAATGGGCTTTCCCGCATCATCCAGCTCGTTGATTGCGGCGCCGTTGAGAAAGACCATCAGGGCCTTGCCAAAATCGTGGTCCCAGTCTTCCTGCGTCATCAGTTCGCCAGAGGGGACCATCCACGCAATATCGCGGTCGTGCGCGTCGGAGCCGAGCGGCCCGCCCGCGAAAAAGTGGCGGCGCCGGAACACCGGGTTGTCCCGCCGCAGCGCGATGAGCCGCTTGGTAAATACATGCAACTCGGAGTTCTTCTCCTTGTCCAGCAGGCCCCAGTCCATCCACGACGTCTCGTTGTCCTGGCAGTACGCATTGTTGTTCCCGCCCTGCGTGCGCCCTAACTCGTCGCCGTGCGAGAGCATCGGCGTGCCCTGGCTGACAAGCAGCGTTGCGAGGAAGTTGCGCTGTTGGCGGCGGCGCAGCCGGGCAATATCTGGGTCATCGGTCGGCCCCTCCACGCCGTGGTTCCACGAGCGATTGTTGTTGTCGCCGTCGCGGTTATCCTCCCCGTTGGCCGCGTTGTGCTTGTCGTCGTAGGAGACCAGATCCGCCAGCGTGAAACCGTCGTGCGCGGTCACGAAGTTGACGGAGTCTGTTGGGCGGCGGCCATTGCCGGCATAGAGGTCGGACGATCCGGTAATCCGGGAAGCGAATTCACCCAAGGTGGCCGGCTCGCCGCGCCAGAAATCGCGCACCGTGTCGCGGTATTCGCCGTTCCATTCCCGCCACACAGCCGGGAATCTGCCCACCTGGTAGCCATCGTTGCCAATGTCCCAGGGCTCGGCGATGAGCTTGACCGTGCTGAGCACCGGGTCTTGGAGGACTAGATCGAAGAAGCTGGCGCGGTGGTTGATGTCTCCGTTTTCGCGCGCGAGGGTCGCCGCCAGATCGAAGCGGAACCCGTCGACGTGCATCTCCTCCACCCAGTAGCGCAAGGAATCGAGAACCAACTGCAGCGCCCGCGGGTGCCCGGCGTTGAGGGAGTTTCCGGTGCCGGTGTAGTCGGTGTATTTCGCCGGGGCATCGTCCTCGAGGTGGTAGTACGCGCGATTATCGATGCCCCGAAAGGCCACCGTCGGCCCAAACCGATTGCCCTCGGCGGTGTGGTTGTACACCACGTCGAGAATGACCTCGATGCCCGCCGCGTGATAGGCGCGGACCAGGGATTTGAATTCTGCGATGACCCCGTCTGGATGCGCGGCGTGGGCGTAGTCGTGGTGCGGGGCGAAAAGCCGATGGTGTTGTATCCCCAGTAGTTGCGAAGCCCCAGATCCCGCAGGCGATCGTCTTGGTAGAACTGCTGGATGGGGAGTAGCTCCACCGCTGTCACGCCGAGATCCTGGAGATAGTCAATCACCGCCGGCTGCGCCATCCCGGCGTAGGTGCCGCGCAGCTCTTCCGGTACCTCCGGGTGGGTGGCAGTCATGCCTTTGACGTGCGCCTCGTAAATGACGGTAGCGCTATCCGGGGTGCGCGGGTGGCGGTCGTCGCGCCAGTCGAAATGTGGGTTGGTCACGACCGAGAGCATCGTGTGGCCAAGGGAGTCGTCCGTATTCCGCGTTTCCTCCGCGCCGGCCTCGGCGTGGATGTCGTAGGACCACAGGGACGGATCCCCGTCAAAGTCCCCGTCGAATGCCCGGGCGTACGGATCGATGAGTAGCTTGCTCGGATCGCAGCGATAGCCGTCGTCCGGCGCCCACGGACCGTGGACGCGGTAGCCGTAGCGCTGCCCGGGGGAGACGTCTGGCAGGTAGCCGTGCCATACGTGGGCGGTGACCTCCGGGAGGTCAACGCGGCGCTCGGCACCGTCTGCGTCGATGAGGCACAGTTCGACGCGTTCGGCAGCTTCCGAAAACAGCGCGAAGTTCGTACCGGAACCGTCAAAGTGGGCGCCTAAAGGAAAGCGCGTACCAGGGCGGATTCGTCCCAGGTCAATGTGCGGTGGGGTCATACCCCGAAAGCTTATCCGCAGCCTCAGACATTGACCGGCTTCGCGAAACTGGGCACGTAACTAAGAGAGGTTGTGGCGCAATCCCGCCATTACGATCTCGGTGCCCTGGGCGATAGCTCGCGCGGGATCGCGCGAGTCAGCCGAGCTGGAGCTTGACGATGCCGCGTCAGCCGTCAATGCCACCAGCTGTTCCCGGGACTGCTCGGCCGAGACCGCGCCGAGGACAAAGTGGGCAAGCGTCGCCGCGCCGACCTGCGCGAGTTCTGTCGGAATGGATGGGAGCTCGTGGGCGATAGCCGCGGTGTAGGCCGCGATGGCGTCGTTCCACGTCGGGGAATCCGGCTGTGAGACCGCGGCGGCGACGACTTCCGCGCCGTCGCGGTGCGCGCGTAGGGCGGCGCGGAGCTCGAGGCTTAAACGTACGGGGTCCTGTGCCTGCGCGGCATCGGCAAGCACCGGCGAAACGATGTGGTGCGCCAGCGCGGCCAGAAGGGACTGTTTGTTGGGGAAATGCCAGTACAGCGCGCCGGGCGCGACGGAAAGAGAGGTGGCAACGCGGCGCATTGTGACATCGCCTAGGCCATAGGAGTCGAGCAGCTCGACGGCGGCGGTGAGAATGCGATCGCGGTTTAGGTGCACGACCTGCCAGTGTAGGCGACCAGCGCGGGGAAAAGTCAGGGTGGGGAAGCCAGGGCGGGGAGACGACCGGCACGAGTGCGGCCGGCACGAGTGTGAGCGCTCATGCACCTGCTGACTAGTTGACAGGTCTCTTTGCGTTGACGCCCACTGTGTACGGAGGCTTGCGTTGTTAGTATGTGGCCCGAAGCGTGAAAACCGTAAGCGACCGGTAGCTAAAGCCCCGGTACGCGGCTCAGTGTGTAACACCGCACGGTGAGGAAACGCTAGATCTATTACCGAATAGATAACGGACGGCACGGCCGAGGCTGCATTTGCTTGGCCTTGGCGTGGTTGCCGCCGCAGTATCCCAGGAGTTGACTTGTTTCTGAAGACCCCGGCTAAGACGTCTGTTGCTTTGCTCGCCCTCGTTGCGCCCTGCGCTCTCGTCGCATGCGGCTCGCACGACGAAAACAACAATGCCGCTGCGGCCTCGTCGGAGGCATCGACCACGGTGACGAAGACCAGTGAAAAGACCACGTCGAGCGCGCCGGAAACGACCAAGACCAAGACGAAGACCGCTGCGCCGAAGAACGAGAAGAACGACTCGAACGCGGCGGCGGGTGACGGCGACGGCAACGCGGACGACCAGAATGCCGAACCGAACCAGGGTGCTCAGCAGCCGCAGGCCGATGGCAACGGATTCGAACCGTTGGCCATGGCGCCGGTAGACGGCGGCCAGGATGCCGATCCGGCCACCACCGATGAGATCAATCAGCTCGTGCGCGGAATGTATGACACCTCAACGATGCGCGAGTTCGTCGGCTACCTGCCGGCGCACGCGTGCCAGCGTGCGCTCAACGAGGGCCAATACGACCAGCTGGATCTCGAGCAGATCCCAGACGTACCTATGTCCTCCCTTGACTCGAAGGGCTGGAACGAGGCCTACGTCGAGTCCGTCGATGACATCAAGGTCAACGGCGATCAGGCGTCCGCCACGGTCAACCTGCACACCTCGCAGGGCGAAGACACCAATACCCTCCGCTTCTTGCACGAGGGAGATCGCTGGACCTTCTGCAACGCGTAGCCCGCGGTGACTTCTACGAGTACATCCGTAGTACCGCGCGCTCTCGGAGCGGCTGCCGGAATGTTGGCGGCCGCCCTCTGCGTTTTCGGTGTGGCCGGCGCGCTGTGGGGCTGGCTGCGGCCGGTTCAGCACGCGCACCCCGACCCAGGGTCGGACGGCGGGTTCGTCGTTGACCCCGCAGACCATTCGCAGTTCTTTGGCTACGGTACGTTCGCTGCGGCCACGGGGATCCTCGGTGCCCTCTTTGCTATTTCCGTCTTCGTCCTGCGGCCCCGGCTGCCGGGGCTGGGGACGCTGATATGGCTGCTTATTTCCGTCGCTGCCGGCGGCATCGCTTTCGTCGTCGTCGGCGATGTCGTCGCCGCACAGTCCGTGCACGTCGGTGCGGAGGAGGCCACCCTCGTCGCCCCAGTGGCTCCCGGTATCGCGTTTGCAGCTGGGCCGTTTATGGCGGCGCTGGCTTTCTGGTGCGCGGTGTTCGTCGCCGAGGATTACCCGGGAAGAGAGACGAATTCATAAGGTTTGGCCGCTCGGCGGGGTCGGCTACGGTAGAGACGAACGAAAGGGAGGCTTTACCAGCACCGTGTTTCTTTTCATTTGGCTTTTGTTTCTCCTCGCCGGGTTGTTTGTCGGCGGCGCGTGGTCGGGCTACCAGCACGACAATAAGGTACTGACCATCGCGTGCGGGCTGCTTGCCGTGGTCACGCTCGCTGCCTCCATCACCTGGATGGTTGCGGAGATGCGATGACGAGGAGAACTGACGACGATCGGGCAGCACAGAAGGCGCAGGCCCCGGAAGGCCCTCGGTCCACGGAGGGAGACGAGCAGCTCAGCCTGTGGAAGGTTCCCGGCTTTAGCGCTGTCATGGTGGCCGTCATGGCTGCTTTCGGCGCGTGGTCTTTGCTTCTTCCTACCGTCCCGACCGCGGTCATTGACTCCGGCGGCTCCGAGGCGCTGGCGGGGCTTTCCACCGGTATCTTCATGGCGGCGACTGTCTGCACCCAGCTGGTAACGCCGCGCCTTCTGCGCAATCCCGGCTACCGACCGGTCATGGTCGGGTCTGCGTTCATGCTTGGCGTCCCGGCGCTCGGACACCTCTTGGGAACTGACGCGTGGGTGGTGCTGCTCTTTTCGGCGCTGCGCGGTATTGGTTTCGGCGCGCTCACCGTGGCTGAAGCCGCGGTGGTCGCAGAGCTTGTTCCGCTGCGCTACCTCGGCAAAGCCACCGGCGTGATGGGCATTTTCGTGGGCCTTTCCCAGATGGTCTTCCTGCCGGTGGGCATCTCCGTGTCCAACGTCTTCGGCTACCACGTTACCTACCTCGTGGCCGCTGTGGTGGGCCTGTTCGGCGCGGTGATGTCACTGCGCCTGCCCGCCATCCGTGCGGAGCGCACCGCGGACGCCCCCGGCGAGCACATTCGCGTGCCCATGTGGAAGCTCGTCCTCGTGCCCGCGCTGGCTCTGACCACATTGTCGATGAGCTACGGCGTGGTCTCTTCGTTCCTGCCGGTCTCGGTGCGGGAACTTGATCCCCACACGGGTGCGCAGCTCGGCGCCTTCATCCTGTCGCTCGTTGGCGGGTCGACCATGGTCTTCCGTTACCTGGCGGGGATTTCCGCCGACCGGTTAGGCGCCGGGAAGCTGTTCATCCCGGGCCAGCTCATGGGTTTTGTGGGCATGGCCCTGGTGGCGGCCGCCCTGCACTTCGAGTGGTCGGTCTGGATCGTCCTGATCGGGGCGCTCTTGTTCGGCGGCGGCTTCGGCATCATCCAAAACGAGTCACTGCTCTCGTTGTTCGCGCGTTTGCCGCGCGGGAAGGTGTCCGAGGCTTCGGCGACGTGGAACATCTTCTACGACGGCGGCACCGGTCTCGGTTCGGTCATACTCGCGTCCTTGGTGGCTGGGTACGGCTACGCCGGAGCGTACGGCGCCGGTGCGGTTATCATCGTCGCCGGTATCGCGATGACCAGCCTCGACCTGCTGTTGGGGCGGCACCGCGTGGCCGAGGTCAACAACATCCGCACCCGTCTGTCCCATCTGCGAAAGGCCTGAACGATGTCCCGACAGAAAAAGACAGTCGCCCTCTTGGGCTGCGATAGTACGGACTACCTGCGCGGCCTTGCCAGTGCCATCGAGCACGCCGGCGCGGCCGTGACCGTCACGTCCGAGCCGGCGACAGCGATTGCCGCGGACGGTCTGATTCTCGCCGCCCAGTGCGGGTTCGCCGGATGCCTGGAAAATCTCCGCTCTTTCCAAGGCGATCGTATCCTGGGCCAGCGCTTGGCCGGCGGCCGCCCAGTGTGGGCCATCGGAACGGGGATGCAGGCGCTTTTCGATGCCGCCGTGGACCCCGACGGCTCCCTCGTAGCGCGCGGGTGCGGGGAGTGGCCCGGCACCGTGGAGGAGCTCCATTCGAGTTCTGCGGCCCCGGCCGGGGCTGGGGCTGGAGCGGGTGCCGGGACCGGATCCGGACCCGGTCAGCACACCGGGTGGAACACAATCGACGTGCCCGCGTTCTCGGGCGGCGGACGCAACAAGTCGAAGCTGTTCGCGGGCATCGACCCAGACCGCGAATTCTTCTTCGACCACACGAGTGCGGTGCGACGCTGGGAGCTGGAACCGGACGTGCTTATTCCGCCCATCGTCGGCTACACCAAGCACGGCGAAGACCGCTTCGTGGTGGCGGTAGAAAACGGCCCGCTGTGGGCGACCCAGTTCTTCCCGGAGAAGTCGGATGTGGCCGGGAAACGGGTCATCGGTAACTGGGTCCGCAGCCTGTAGCTTTCGTCTTTTTCGCTCGCGGAAAACGCCCCGGAAACCCGAGGTCGGCAACTACTATTACTACACATGAGCTTTGATATTTTGCCGGCCATTGACGTCGTTGCAGGGAAGGCTGTCCGCCTCGATCGGGGAAGGGCGGGGACCGAAAAATCTTACGGTGATCCCGTGGAGGCAGCCCGCGCGTTCACCGAGCAAGGCGCGCAGTGGCTCCACGTCGTCGACCTCGACGCGGCTTTCGACCGCGGCCACAACCACGACGTCCTCGGGCGCATTACCGAAGAATCGGGAGTGCGATTCCAACTTGCCGGCGGCATCCGCACGGACGCCGACCTCGAGCGCGCCCTATCCAGCGGTGCTGCGCGGGTGGTCATCGGCACTGCGGCACTGGAGGACCCTGACTGGATCCGCTCGGTGCTTCACAAGCACGCGGACAAGATCGTGGTCGATCTGGCCCTGCGGGAAGTCGACGGCCAGTGGCGTACGCGCGGGCACGGCTGGGTTTCTGACGGCGGTGACCTCTGGGAGGTCTTAGAGCGCCTTGACCAGGCCGGGTGCCAGCGGTTCTTGGTCACTGACGTGTTCAAGGACGGCACCCTGACCGGGCCGAACGTCGAGCTGCTGCGCGACATCGCGATGGCCACCGATGCCTCGATTACCGCGTCGGGTGGCGTGAGCACCGTCGAAGATGTCCAGGACATCGCGCGGTATCAAAACGACGGCATTGACTCCGTGGTCATCGGCAAGGCACTGTATGAAGGTAAATTGAGCGTTCACGACGCTCTGTCGGCCGCGCGCGAGACCCAGCCCGAGCCGGCGACCGACGAATAAAAGGGGCCGTGGCCACGAACACGTAACGCCGGGGCCGAAACCGCCGGGGAAGGATGGACCATGACACGCAATGAGCCCAGCGAGCTTCTGGCGGTAGCCAACGCCGCAATCGACGGCGTCGAAGAGTCGTTTCGCGCCGGCCTCGGAGCCGCGCCCGCGCACTTCAAAGGCCAAGGCGACTTCGCCACGGAGGTCGACCTGGCCATCGAAAAGCGCCTGTGTTCCCTCCTGACCGAATCCACGGGCATCCCGGTGGTGGGGGAGGAAGACACCAGCGGGAAAGTTCCGGCTGGCGAAACGCCGCAGACCGTGTGGGTCGTGGACCCAGTTGATGGCACGGCTAACTTCTCGGCCGGCAACCCGCTGTGTGGGATTCTCATCGCGCTCATTGATGGCGGCAAGCCGCTTGTGGCGGCCGCGTCCTTCCCTCTGTTGCAGCGCCGACTGAGTGCCACCGCCGCCGGGGATTTCGAATCGACCGGGGGACCTGCCGCCGGGTTTGGCGGCGGGGAAGACTCCTACGGTTTTGAAGAATCCCGCGGCCACGTGGGATGCTCCACGCACCTGCCTACGGACCTGTTCGCCGATCTGCGGCGCACCGGTTTGCGCCCCCGGATGACGGGTTCGGTCGGTCTCGACTCCGCGTTCGTGGCCCAGGGAGTATTCGACGGCGCCATCAACTTCTCACCGCACCCGTGGGACAACGCCGCAGGTGCGCTCTTTGCCCGGGCCGCCGGCGGGTGTGCCACGGACCCGGACGGTAACGAATGGACTCTCGGGGCGCGGGGCCTGGTCGTGGGCACCCGCCAGGTCCACGGCACTATCCTTGACGCGGTCGCCCGCCTCAAAGACTGATCACAGTGTGAGGAAGGCGGGCCCATACGCCTACAGTGAGAACAATGAAACGCTTCGGACCGCTCCTGTGCGCTCTTGGCGCGGTGCTGCTGTGGCTGTCCTCCCGCATGACCTGGGTGACCGCTCACAGTGAGGACGATAAGTCAGGGCCAGCAACCAACGATATCGTCGGCGCCACGTGGTCGCTGGAACTCACAGCCGTCGCCCTCGTCCTGCTCGCCGGCGCGGTGGCCGCCCTCGCCGTGCCGCCGCTCGCGCGCCGCATCATCGGCATTATCTGTGCTGTAGCCGCGGCAATCGCCGCGTGGCAGCCGATCAACCTCTTGTTGTACGGCGCGGATAACGAGCAGGCACAACACCTACTGTCAGCGGCAAAAGACAACGACAAGGCCGTCGACGCTGCCTCCATCTCGGACTGGGCGGTGGTGACAGAGACCGCGGTGTCTCACGCAGGGCCCTTCATCGCATTGGTCGGCGCGACCGCCGCGATTGTCGGCGGGGTCATGGTCGCGGTCAATCCCGGCACGCGTCGGGGGAGTACGGATGACGCCAAGTACAAAACCCCGGCCGCCCGGCAGGAACAGCTGCCGGAAGATCTCGCTGAAGACCCGGATTCCGAGCGAGTGATGTGGGACGCGCTCGACAGCGGGATCGATCCGACGGATCTCCCGCAGGAGCGCTAGTGGCGAGCTACCGCAATTGGGCGCTGCCGCGTGCTCGGCACCAAAGGTGTGCAGTGATAAGGGAGATCCACCAGCGATTACAGTTTTTGCAAACCTTCGGGTTAGCCTAAACGTGAATTCCCGAGTGAGCGGCTAACAAGCCGCCTGTGCAGAGGTGCTACCTGGAGGCGGGAGGTGAGCCGGCCGATGACGACACCGATTGCCGTGGATCATATTGTCGCGGGCGTTATTGAGGATGTCGCTGCCCGCGAAGCCCAGGTGAGCTTCAAGGAGGTCAAGGCGCGGTCGCGCTCCGGCGCCCTGCCGGCACCCCGCGATGGAGTAGCGGCACTTTTGCGCACTGGCTGCTCGCTCGTCCCCGAGCTCAAACGCGCCGTGCCCTACGGCGGAGAGATCGCGCGCCTGGACACCCCGGCATCCATGGCGGCGCTCGCCTGCGAGCTGGAAGAGGCCGGCGTGCACGTCATGGCCTGCCAAACGGACGCCCGCCGCCACCACGGCTCGTTGGAGGATATGTCGACCGTCCGTGCGGCGACCACCATCCCCATGATGTGCCGCGACATCATCGTGGACCCGTACCAGATTCATGAGGCGCGCTGCTTCGGGGCGGACATCGTTCCGCTGCAGGTCGAGCTACTCGAGCAACCGCGGCTGGAGGCGCTTTTGGATCGCATTGAATCGCTCGGCATGACCGCGATGCTGGAGGTGCGTACCTGCGACGAGGCTGACCGGGCGCTCGCCGCTGGCGCGCGCGTCATCGGCGTCAACGCGTGGTCCCTGGCCAGCGATGCCATCGACCGCGACGCGTTTGCCGCCATCGCGCCGGGGCTGCCGGAAAAAGTGGTCAAAGTGGCTGTCGGCGGCGTGCAGAATTCGCGGAACCTGTTGGCCTATGCCTCGCGGGGCGCGGACGCCGTCATCGTGGGTGAATCGGTCATGGCCTCGCCCGACCCGGTCGCCACGGCACGCACTCTCGTCGCCGTCGGGCAGCATCCGGCGTGTGCCTCCCGGCGCCTCTAGCAAGCCCGTTTGAGGACATCCCCGCGTTCGCGAGTGTCGGGTGGATAAGGCACACTAGCCTGTGTGGAAACCCAGATTTTAGCGAATATCCCGTCCCCGCCCCAGGGGGTGTGGCACCTTGGTCCGATCCCCATTCGCGCCTACGCGCTGTGCATCGTGGTGGGCATCTTGGTCGCGCTGTGGATGACGCTGCGACGCTACACGGCGATGGGCGGCAATCCGGACACGGTCTGGGACGCGGCGATCGTGGTGGTTCCCGCCGGCATTATCGGCGGGCGCTTGTACCACGTAGCCACGGATTACGACAAGTACTTCTGCGCGGACTGCAACCCGGTGGACGCGCTGAAAATTACCAACGGCGGACTGGGCATCTGGGGCGCGGTAGCGCTAGGCGCGCTGGCCGTCGCGGTGTTGTTCAAGTTCAAAAAGATCCCGCTCGGGCCGTTCGCGGACGCGGTCGCGCCCGGGCTCATCCTGGCGCAGGCCATCGGCCGGCTGGGTAACTGGTTTAACCAGGAGCTCTACGGCCGTGAGACCGACGTGCCGTGGGCTCTGGATATCTACCGCCGCGTGGATGAGGCGGGCCGCTACGCGCCGGTGAGCGGTCACTCTACGGGTGAGGTGCTCACGAGCGTCCACCCCACCTTCCTCTACGAGCTGGTGTGGAACGTCCTGGTCTGCCTTTTCCTTTTGTGGGCGCACCGGGCGTGGAAGCTCGGCCACGGCCGAGTGTTCGCCCTGTACGTCATGGCCTACACCTTGGGCCGGTTCTTCGTGGAAAACATGCGGGCCGATGACGCCACGCTGGTCTTCGGGGTGCGCATCAACGTCATCGTTTCCGTCGTGGTCTTCCTGGGTGCCGCGATTGCGTTCTACCTGCTGCCGCGTGGGCAGGAAACGCCGCATGACGTCGACTGGCGCCACCAGAAGGTCTACGGAGGTATCGCGCAGCCAGCCGAGGCGGCGAAAAAGCCCAACCGCTAGCAGCGTCGGTACAGTCCGAGTAACTTAGGGAACCGTCACGAACCGAGAGTAGAAGAGGGTTACATGCTGGATAGAAGAACCAAGATCGTGTGTACGTTGGGCCCCGCCGTCGCGAGCCAGGACAAGATCCTTCGCCTCGTCCAGGACGGTATGGACGTCGCCCGCCTCAACTTCTCTCACGGCGAGCACGCCGATCACGAGCAGAACTACAAGTGGGTCCGCGAGGCAACCGATGAAACCGGCCGCGCCGTCGGCATCCTCGCCGACCTGCAAGGCCCGAAGATCCGCCTCGGCCGTTTCACCGAGAACGAGACCTACTGGGCGGACGGCGAGGTTGTCCGTATTACCACCGAGGACGTCGAAGGTACCCACGACCGGGTGTCCACGACGTACAAGGGCCTGGCCGACGATGCGAAGCCGGGCGACCGCCTGCTTGTCGATGACGGCAAGGTGGCCTTGGTGTGCAAGGAAGTAGACGGCAACGATGTCGTCTGTGAGGTCACCGAGGGCGGCCCGGTGTCCAACAACAAGGGCGTTTCCCTGCCGGGGATGAGCATCTCCGTGCCGGCGCTGTCCGAAAAGGACATCGCGGACCTGCGTTTCGCGCTGAAGCTCGGCGTGGACTTCATCGCCCTGTCGTTCGTACGTTCCCCGTCCGACGTGGACCGCGTCCACGAGATCATGGACGAGGAAGGCCGCCGTGTGCCGGTCATCGCCAAGCTGGAAAAGCCCGAGGCCGTCGACGCCCTCGAATCCATCATCCTGGCCTTCGACGCGGTCATGGTCGCCCGCGGCGACTTGGGCGTGGAGGTGCCGCTGGAAGAGGTCCCGCTGGTGCAAAAGCGTGCCATCCAGATCGCGCGTGAGAACGCCAAGTCGGTCATCGTGGCTACCCAGATGCTCGACTCGATGATTGAGAACTCGCGCCCGACCCGCGCGGAGGCGTCTGACGTGGCTAACGCGGTGCTCGACGGTGCCGATGCGGTCATGCTGTCGGGTGAGACCTCGGTGGGCGTTGACCCGCACAATGTGGTGCGCACAATGGCCCGCATCGTCAAGCGCGCGGAAACCGATGGTCACGTCCCGCCGCTGTCCCACGTGCCGCGCACCAAGCGCGGAATGATTTCCTACGCCGCTCGCGATATCGCCGAGCGCCTCAACGCCAAGGCCATCGTCGCGTTCACCACCTCCGGCGACACCGCTCGCCGCGTGGCGCGTTTGAAGTCGCACCTGCCGCTTCTGGTGTTCACTCCGAACCAGGCGGTGCGGTCCCAGCTCGCCCTGACCTGGGGTGCCGAGACGTTCCTGAGCCCGCAGGTGAAGTCGACCGACGAGATGATGCAAGCGGTCGACGAGTCGCTTCTGGCCATGGAGGAGTACAACGAGACCGACCTGATGGTCGTCGTCGCCGGCACCCCTCCGGGAATCCCGGGCAATACCAACCTGATTCACTGCCACATGCTTGGCGATGACACCCGCGCGGAATAAATCCACCGCCGAGTAAGGCTCTAAAGGGGAAGCCCCACACGCACTGTGGGGCTTCCCCTTTAATCGATCGGGGTCGGCTCGATGCGCCACACCTCGCGGGCGTAATCGGAAAGCGTGCGGTCGGAAGAAAAGCGGCCGGAGGCGCAGATATTCGCCCACGCCTTGCGGGCCCACGCCAGCTGGTCGCGAGCGTAATCGGCAGCCATGCGGTCGCGGGTGGCGCGGTAGTCGGCGAAGTCCCCGAGGACGTAGTAGGTATCCCCAGCGTCCTTACCCTCCCCGGCGAGCAGCAGCTCTCGCAGGGCGGCGAAGTCACCGGTCTCGCCGTCGTCCAAGGTGCCGTCGTACAACGCGTCGAGCGTGCGCGCCAGCCCTGGCACCGTGCGGTACAGCTCCGCGGGGCGGTAGGCAGTACGCAGCTCGTCGATCTCGTCGTTGCGCGCGCCGAAGATGTAGGCGTTATCAGCGCCGACCGCTTCGGCGATCTCGACGTTGGCGCCGTCGAGGGTGCCCAGGGTCAAGGCGCCGTTCATCATGAACTTCATGTTCGACGTGCCCGAGGCCTCCTTGCCGGCCACGGAGATCTGCTCGGAGACATCTGTGGCCGGGATGATGTATTCGGCCGCGGTGACGTTGTAATTTTCCACGAAGACCACGCGCAGGATATCCCGGGTGCGCGGGTCGTTGTTGACCAGGGAGCCGATGGCGTTGATGAGTTTGATGATGACCTTCGCGCGGGCGTAGCCCGGGGCGGCCTTCGCGCCGAAGATGAACGTGCGGGGCGGGACATCGTCCGCGCCGTCCTCGGTAATGCGGAAGTACAGGTCGAGGATGTACAGGCCGTTGAGCAGCTGGCGCTTGTATTCGTGCAGGCGCTTAATCTGCGCATCGAAGATGGTGTCCGGGTTCACCGTGGTTCCCTGGTGCTGGTGAATCCAGGCGGCGAACTGCTCCTTTTTGGCACGCTTGATATCCAGCAACTCGCGGAGGGTGCCTTCGTTATCGCCGAGGTGGGCGAGGTTAGCTAGGCGCCGCATATCCGTCAGCCAGTCCTCGGAGCCGCTCGAGCGAGTGAGCAGCTCGGCCAGTTCCGGATTACACATCTTCAGCCAGCGGCGCGGGGTGACCCCGTTGGTTTTATTGGTGAACTTCTCCGGCCACAGCTCATGCCACTCCTTGAGAGTGTCGGCCTTGATGATCTCGGTGTGCAGCGCCGCGACGCCGTTGATGGAGTAGGAGGCGTAGCAGGCGATCCACGCCATGTGGACCTTCCCGTCGTGGACCGGCGCCATGAAGTTGATGCGCTCCTCGCTCAGCCCGCGGGCGGCCATCTCCTCGCGGAAGCGGCGATCGATTTCCTGGATCAACTCCCAGATGCGCCAAAACAGCTTCTGCACGATGGACACATCCCACTTTTCCAGCGCCTCGGTCAGCGTGGTGTGGTTGGTATATGCGATGGTTTCGGAGGTAATCCGCCACGCTTCGTCCCAGCTTAAGCCGCGGTCATCGAGAAGAATGCGCAAAAGCTCCGGAATGGCAAGCACCGGGTGGGTGTCGTTGAGCTGCACACAGTTGTAGTCGGCGAAACCGCTCAAGTCCTCGCCGTGGTGGGCGATGTAGTTGTCCACGATCGCCTGCAGGGAGGCGGAGACGAAGAAGTACTGCTGGCGCAAGCGCAGCATCTTGCCCTCGTAGGTGGTGTCGTTGGGATACAGCACGCGGCAGATATCCATGACGCGCTCGCGCTGGACGATGGCGTCCGTAAAGCGCTGGGAGTTAAACGCCTCGTAGTCGAAGTCTTCCATCGGCTCCGACTTCCACAACCGCAGCGTGCCCACGTTCGCCGTGGCATAGCCCGGGATGGGCATGTCGTAGGGGATAGCGCGCACGTCCATGTCGTCGAAGTGGACGATGCGCTGGTTGCCCGCGCGTCGAATGACAAACGGGTACCCGTTTTCCAGCCACGGATCCGGTTCTTCGACCTGGTTGCCGTCCGCGAAGTTCTGGCGGAACAAGCCGTAACGGTACAAAAGCCCGTAGCCGGTCACGGGGTAATTCAACGTGGCGGCCGAGTCGAGGAAGCAGGACGCCAGCCGGCCGAGCCCGCCGTTGCCCAGTGCTGCGTCGTTTTCCGCTTCGAGAACTGTTTGCATATCCCGGCCGGTTTCCGCGACGGCCTGTTCTGCTTCCTCGACGAGCCCGAGGTTGGTCAGGCCGTTGAGCAGGGCGCGGCCCTGGAGGAACTCCGCGGAGAAGTAGTGCTGCTGCCGGGTGGCGTCGTACGCCTGCTGGGTGTCTGCCCAGTTATCGGCGATGTATTCCATGACCGTGGCCGACAGGCCGAACCAGACCTTGCGGCGGCTGGCTGATAGCGGCGAGTTGCCGCTCGCGGCGCGGACGTGGGCAAAGACGTGCGGGGTGAAGTGGGACGCGTCAGGGCGCGCCGGGCGGGGATAGGACTGCTCGCGGTACTGCGGGCCAGAGTGCGGCTGGGACTGTGGTTCTGACTGCGGCTGGGGCTGAGCGGGAATTCGGTTCTGGGGCATGGTGGGAGAGCACTCACCTTTGTCGGTCTCGCTGCGAGTAAGACGCCCGCCAGCCTAGCCAGAGTTAGTGGCTACCGCGCGCCGGATTTTTCCGCCAGTGGGAGGGTGCCCAGGTAGGACAGCACGGCCGCGGCGCCGGCGCGGGTGGCTGAGTGGGCTGTGGGTGCGTAATCGGGAAGGAAGTCCGGCTGGTGGTTCGATGGCGGGTTGTCCATGCGGTCCGCGGGCGTGGAACCGATGAACCAGAAGTAATACGGCACGCCCCACGCCTGCGGGAGGTAGCAGAAATCCTCGGAGGCATTCGCAGTCGTGGTGGTCACCGATTGCTCCCCAAAGACCGCGTCGAATGCGGGGCGGACTACCGCGTGGGTGTCAGCGACGTTGTCGGTGACTTCCCCGTGCGCGAAGTACTCGAAGGTGGGCTCCACCTCGCTGCCGGAGGCCATGCACTCCGCGCGCACCATGCGCTCGAGGGAAGCGTAGACGCGCTCGGCCAAGACGGGGTCGTAGTAGCGGGTGTTGAGCACCAGCTCGGCGGAGGCCGGGATGATGTTGTTCTTATCGCCGGAATGCAGCTCACCAACGGAAATGACAAAGAAGTCGCGCGCAGATACCTCGCGGCCCACGATTGCCTGCAGGCGGGTGACAATCATCGCCGCGATGTAGGTCGGATCGATAGAAAATTCCGGGGTGGAAGCGTGCGCGGAGCGGCCGGTCACCGTGATGCGCAGCGAGTCGCAGCCGGCCATAACCGGCCCAGCGGCCGACATGACCGCACCCGCCGGCCCCGGCATGACGTGCTGGCCCAAACACACCTGTGGGGCGGGGACTTTGTCCAGTAGGCCATCGGCAAGCATGCTTTTCGCCCCGTCGGAGGTTTCCTCAGCGGGCTGGAAGAGGGCAATGAACGTGCCGGACCACGCCTCGCGGTGGGCATCGAGAATCGCGCAGACGCCCAACAGGGCGGTCGCGTGCATGTCGTGGCCGCAGGCGTGCATTGCTCCGTTGGTGGAGGCGTAGTCGGCCCCGCTGTCCTCGACCACGGGCAGCGCGTCGAAATCAGCGCGCATGAGCACCGTGTCGATGTCTGTCGGCGCCGCGGAAGAACCCGCGTTATTGCGGAAGACGGCGGTGATGCCGTGCCCGCCAATGCCGGTGGTCACCTCGCAGTCGAACGCCTCCAACCGGGTGGTGATTTGCTGCGCGGTGCGCTCTTCCTCGTGCGACAGCTCCGGGTGCAGGTGGAGATCGCGGTAAAAGTCTTCCTGCCAGGTGAGCAGTCCGTCGACGTCGTGCAAAAGTTCGCGAAGATGTGAGTGCTGGGTCATAGTGATGCGCTTTACTTTTTCGCTAGGGTCTCTGTTTATGCCACATATTCAGTTTGATGTATTGGTACCGACTGACTCGGCCGAGCGCGTGCGCGAGGTCTTTGCCACCGCCACTGACAAACTCGTCGCTGCGGACAAGCTTACGTCTGCCAGCGTGACCCGGGAGGACTCCCCGCGGCTCCCGGAGGGGGTAGAAGAGCAGCTGCGGGAAAACTACCGCGTCGAGCACGACGACCACGAGCTGGAGAACGCGGAGGTGTACCGCTACCTCATCGCGGTGGAGGGCGCGACGGGTTCTCTCAACCAGCTCGCCATGGTGTTGTCCCGTTTCCTCACCCCGCAGGCGGTGTTGCCCAAGGATCGGGTGCTGTTAGAAGACGAGCGCTCCTTCGAGCAGGCCGCGATTTTCCCCTGGACCGTCCAGATTTTCTAGGGCAGTTTTTTAGGGCAGATTTCTTAGGGAAGATGTCCAGCGCAGACTACTGCGCGATCTGCGTGCCCAGCGCGTGGCCGGCGGCCCGCAGCTGGGCGAAGACCTCCCCCTCGCCGGACAGGGCCTGCGCCCATATCGCGTGGGGCTCGGCGGGCACGTCGAAACGGCCGGCGACGATGCCCAGCGGGGTGTCGTGGCGGCGTGCGAGTTCGGCGACGGTTCCCACCGTCTTTCCGGTCAAAGACTGCTCGTCGAAGGCGCCCTCGCCGCTAACCACCACGTCGGCGGCGGCGATCTGCTCTTCCAGCCCTACCGCCTGCGCCACGTGCGTGCCGCCGGGAAGGACCTCGACGTGGTCGCGGTTGCCGTGGAGCAACTCGGACAGGTGAGTCAGTCCGACTGGGAGGGCGCCCGCCGCGCCGAAGTACTCGGTGGTCGGATCGATGCCGGTAACGTCGCACAGCTGGAGTAACGCCCCGGTCAGCAGCGCTACCTGCTCCTTGTCGGCGCCCTTCTGCGGGCCGTAGGTCTGTGCGGCTAATTGTGGCGAGCACGAGGTATCCGCCAGCAAGGTGTAGTCCAGGCCGGCGGCCTTCACGTTGAGCTGGGCGGTGTCGAAGGCGGCGAGCTGGACGAGGGGAGCGCCGCCCTTCGGGAGGGCGTAGCCGCGCTCGTCGTGGGCGGGTGCGCCAAGTGCCGCGAGGATTCCGGAGCCGCCATCGACAGTCGCGGTGCCGCCCAGCCCCAGCACGATGCGGCGAGCGCCCTTGGCCTCCGCATCGGCAATGAGCACGCCGGTGCCGTACGAGTCCGCATGCAGCGGATCGAGGCTATCTGCCACCGCGGGCAGCCCGCTCGCGGCCGCGACGTCGATGTAGGCGGTCTGCGTGGACGGGCTGAAATAGTAGGTCGCCTCCGTTAAACGCCCCCGGGCGTCGGTGGTCGGCAGCGTGATGCGTTCTACCGTTTCGCCGCGCCGGGTGGCCGCCGCAGCGAGGATGGCTGCGGTGCCCTCGCCGCCATCGGCAAGCGGCACCGCCTTGACGGAGACGTCGCTTCCCGCAGCAGATCGGATGCCCGAAGCGATGCTGGCGGTGGCCTGATCGGCAGTGGCGGTGGATTTGAAGGAGTCGGTGGCTACGAGAATCGTCGGCATGCCGTTTACCGTAGCCGACCTGCTAGCGGGCGTGAACGAGTCCCTCCCGGGGAGAATAGGAACCGCGGCGTCGCGGCGGGGAGGTGGGGTGGTACCGCACTTTCCCGAGTGTTCACCTCCGGGGAAACGGCTGTTTATATTCAGTTCAGCCTCTCGTAGGCTCGGTTTTATACGTTTTTCAGGCTTCACCATCGTCCCTTTGAAGAAGATTGGAAACGTATACATCGTGAACACGTTCAACTCAGCGCGCGGGGCTGAAAGCACGCCGCGCCGCCCTGTCCGCCACCGGCGTCGTCGCCGCGGCGGCGCTGCCGCTCGGACTGGTGGCTACGGTCGTGCCCACGGCAGTCGCCGCGGACGCGAACACTGGTGCCGGCACCGATGGCCTCGGCTCCCGGTTCAGCCTGGGCGTCTTACCGGACACCCAGTTCTACTCCCGGTACACCACCCCGGAGACGGGCAACCTGGCCAAGGGCCGCTACGGCAGCGAGCCGTACCGCGCGCAGACCGAGTGGTTGGCCGAGCACCAGGATGAGCTCAACATGCCGTTTGCCACGCACCTCGGTGACGTCGTGGACCAGTCGGAGGTCGACGGCGAGTGGAAGGTCGCCGATGATGCGATGAGCGTGCTGGATAACTCCCAGCTGAACTACTCCATCCTGCCGGGCAACCACGATCTGTGGGGCAGCCAGGATGAGGTGGAAAAGACCCCGGAGGGCACCACGACGCCGTATTCACACTACTTCTCCGCGGAGCGGGCGGCAGGAAACGAGACGTTCCAGGGCCGTTTTGACAAGCCAAACCGCGAGTCGGAGTACCATATCTTCGAAGCCGAGGGGCAAAAGTACCTCGTGCTGGCCATGGCGTGGCGTGCCGATGACGAGGCGCTGGACTGGGCGCAGAAGGCCATCGACGAGCACCCGGACCTGCCCGTCATCCTCACCACCCACGAAGCGCTCAACATCGACGGCGAGGGCAACGTCTTTTACTCCGAGGCCTACGGCGAGCACCTGTGGGATAAGTTCATCAAGAAAAACGACCAGGTCTTCCTCGTCATGGGCGGCCACCACCACGGTGCCGGGTACCGCGTGGACCACAACGACGCGGGCCACGACGTCGTGTCCATCCTGCAGGACTACCAGATGGCCTACCAGGGCGGTAACGGTCTAATGGGCGTGCTGGAGTTCGACCTGACCGGCAACGAGCTGGAAGTGCAGGCGCTGTCGCCGTGGGTGGCGGCGAAGCCGGCGGACTCGCTCACCCAGTTCGACGAGGTCACCTTGGAAGGCAAGGGCGACAGCTACCACGTGCCGCTCAACTTCGCGGAGCGCTTCCACTCTTTCGCACCGGACTGGCGCGCAGGCGACGAAAACGAATCGGATCTGGCCGGCGCGGCGCGCGACATCGTGACCGCCGGTTACAAGCCGTACGAGATTCCGGCCGAGCAGCTTCCGCACGGCACGGACGATTACGTGCGCAACGAGCGCACCGTCTTCCACTGGCGGCCGGGCCAGGCCACCAAGGACGGGGCCGCGCTTCACGATGGCGACCAGGCAGGCGCCGGCACCGTGATCCCGGACGAGCAGGGCGGTTCGGATATGCACCGCGAGGGCGGCGATGACGCCCGCGTGACCTACAGCGAGGATCACCACCCGCTGTCTTCCGACAGCGGTTCGCTGTTCTGGAACAACCCGACCGGTGAGCGCGACATCAACTGGTTCAAGACCGCTGACGGTGCCCCGGCCAACGCCGTGGAGACCCCGGAGGGCTACACCTTCGAGACCTTCGTGAAGCTGCCGAAGGACTTCGACGGCGACAAAAACGGCTGGGGTAACGCCGTGGGCCGGGAGAACTCCATTGAGAAGGTAAAACCCGGCACGGACGATTCCGACCCGACCGTGATGTTCGGCGTGTCCAACCTGCGCGAGCTGCGCTGGTGGGCCGAACCGGCCGAAGGCGAGGGCGCAACCGTCTGGTCCCACGAGGTACCCAAGGACGAGTGGATGCACATTGCAGTGGTCAACAACCCGGAGACCGAGACGGTGGAGATGTTCATCAACGGCGCGCCGATCCTGCGCAACCACGTCGGCGCGGAGGGCCTGTGGTCGTCCGACGTCGCCTGGATTCTGGGCGCCGGCATGGGCGATAACCACCCGCAGGACCCCTGGTACGGCTGGATCGGTGAGACCCGCCTGGCCCAGGGCGTGCTCGATGAGAGCGACTGGCTCACCGCCCGCCCGCACGGCAGCAAGCCGAATGGCGATAAGCCGAGCGGGAGCGTCCCGGGGCTTTCCTCCACGTCGTCTGACCTGCTTTCCTCCAGCGCACTGTCTTCCCGCTTCTAAACAGTTTCTTGCCCGCGGAGTCCTTTTCCGCGGGCTTTCGCGCGCGTGGGAGACGGCGCGGTGCTTTGAGCTTGGATACCCTTAGCTTTATGTACCGCGTATTCGAATCCCTCGATGAACTCAACCGCCACCTTGAACAGGCCTATGGCGTGCCGATGACCTCGAACGCCATGGTGCCGCGCAACGAAATGCTCGCCCTCCTCGACGAGCTGCGTAACGCCCTGCCAGTCGAAATGGACGACGCACAGGACGTGCTGGATAAGCAGGATGAAATTATCCACGGCGCCGAGGACCGGGCCTCGCAGACCATTGCGGACGCCAACGCGGAGGCCGACGACATCGTCGGTGGTGCCCGCGGCGATGCCGACGCCATGCTTGCCGATGCCCAGCAGCGTTCCGAATCCATGATCGCCCAGGCCGAGGACGAGGCCCGCTCACTGGTGGATAACGCCCGTTCGGAGGCGGACCGCACTATCGCGCAGGCGAACGACACCTACGAGCGCACGGTTGCCGACGGCCAGGCCGAGCAGGACCGCCTGGTGTCTGAGGCGGAGGTTGTGCGCCGCGCCAACGAAGAGGCACACCGCATCGTGGACGAGGCACACGCCGAATCCGACCGGCTCCGCGGCGAGTGCGACGAGTTCGTGGACTCCAAGCTCGGGGACTTCGAGGACACCCTTTCCCAGGTGTTGCGCACCATCTCCGCCGATCGTTCCGCCCTGCGCCGCGGCGCGGGCGCGCGGGGGAGCAGCTCGCGGGGCTCGTCCTACGGCACTGCGTCCCGCAGCTCCGCGGGGCAGTCGACCTACGACTCCTACGGCGAGTCCTACGAGGGCGGCGACTACGACGCGAACACCGGCTACAACGCTTCTCGGTACACCGACCGCTAAGAGCGCTTACCTACATCGTGGCCACACTGGCCCCGGCCCGTCTCCCTGCGTATACACACACTGACCTCGTGCGACGTGTGCGCTCCAGGGGAGGCGGGCCGTTACGCTGCGTAACGCGGGCGGGAACGGTTTCGGGATCCGGAGGGAGAGCCCATCTTTTCCGCGCTGGGCTGGGGGTCTGCGCCCAGTTGCAACTGGCCCGTGGAATGGGGGCGTTTCTGCTGCACGTGGTGCGCGGGCATCTGCGCAGCCGCCGCATCCGTCTGGTTCGTCGCTGCGTACGAGTCGGCGGAAGCGGTCATCTGCAGCGTGCTGAGCGTTCCCGAAATGCACGATGCGGCCAGCGCCGGCAGCGCGACGAACGGCCACCACAGGAGAACCTGCCACGCGACGGACATGTGCGCGCCGTGCGTGACCCCGGTGGTTAAGGCGAGGGCGATGATTGCGGCATCGAGAAGCATTCCCAGCGCGGATGCGGACACCGAGAACAGGGCGGCCGGCAGGGGCTCGCGCGCCCGCCAGGCGATAAGGGCAGCGGAGACGGACAGTGCGATGGCGGCGGTGAGGATGGCCAAGTCCGACGGCACCGGCATGAGCGCGAGCAAGCCGATGAGGGCGCCGATCCACATCGAGCGCGCAATGACGCGCCGCAAGGACGTGCCCTCGGCCAGGGTGGACAGAGAAAGGCGAGGAACCACGACGCGGTGGAGACCGTAGCCAATGAGGGCTAAGGCCAGGGCGGGGAGGAATGCGAGTCCAGCAGCAACGGCTATATCCCCAGTCGGAGCGCGTAGTAACTCGTCGTTCATGGTGGGCAGTGTAGAGCCGATTGCGGGCTGTGTGCAGGTATGAGTGGGCCAATTGCGCGGATCCCTAATACATAGGCAGACAACGTCCAGATTGGCGGGCAAATCGAAAGGGTTTCAGCCAGCTGACGTGGATGGTCGGCGGCCGAGAAGGATGGTCTGTTGTAGGCTGACATCTGCTATGACTTCACCGTTTGTTTTCAACGTGGCCAACCTCGTTGGCGCGCAACCAGGACACGAGCCGGAGCAGCGTATCCACACCGGCCCCGCGCCGGAGCGCATCGGCGCGGAAATGATCGCGGTACCCGAGGGGGCGGAAGTCACCGTCGAGGCGACGTTTACCCCGCTGGGCTCGGGGATCCTGGCGGATGCGGACGTCACCGGCACGTTAGAAGGCGAGTGCGCGCGGTGCCTGCGCCCGTTGCGCCGCAATCTCGATGTCCACGTGTCGCAGGCGTTTGCCACGGATTCCGACTTCATCAGCGGTGAGCCGGACGACGAAGGTGAGGATGACGGCTCCGGCGACGAGGTCCCGGAAGTTGTGGATGACAAACTCGACCTCCTGCAGACCGTCATCGACGAGGTGGGGCTGAACCAGCCGTTTGCGCCTACGTGCGAGGACGGCTGCGCGGAAGAGGATCTGCGCACCCCGCAGGGGGTTACCACCGGCGTGTCCGGCGAGGAAGACGAAGAACGCGTAGACCCGCGGTGGTCTGGACTGGAGAAGTTCCTGTGACCAAGAAGAACAAGCTCACCGGGGAAGAAGCCCTCGAAGCGGAGTACCGCCGGGTGGACCACCAGCCGCTGTTGGACGCGTTCGGCATCGACATCGCGGACAGCTACCTTCGCCTCGCGCTGACCCACCGCTCGTTCGCGCACGAAAACGGCAATCTGCCCACCAACGAGCGCCTGGAGTTTCTCGGCGACGCAGTCCTCGGCCTGTCCGTGGCGGCGCAGCTGTATGAGCAGTATCCCTCCCGCCCGGAGTCGGATATTTCCAAGATGCGCGCCTCGATCGTCTCGCGCTACGGCCTGGCGGATATCGCCCGCGAGATCAACCTGGGCGCCCACATTCTGCTGGGCAAGGGCGAGACCGCGACCGGCGGCCGTGACAAGGAGTCGATCCTCGCGGATACGACTGAGGCGATCCTCGGCGCCATCTACCGCCAGCACGGGTTCCAGCCCGCGCGCGACGTTATTTTGCGCCTGTTCCAGCGCAAGATTGATACCGCGAGCGCCGCCGGCCGCCACCTGGATTGGAAGACGACCCTGCAGGAGCTGTGCGCGGAGCTGAAGGCCGCGATGCCGACGTACGCGTCGACCTCCACCGGCCCCGAGCACGACCAGACTTTCACCGCTACGGCCTCGGTGGACGGCAAGGAGCTGGGAACAGGCGTCGGCCACAACAAGAAGCTGGCGGAACAAGAGGCCGCCCATCAGGCTTTTCTGCACCTGCGCGAGCACCCGGCAGACGCGGCGGGAAGCGCCGCCACAAAATCTGCGCACTAGCACTGGAGGGCAGGGGCCATGCCTGAACTTCCAGAAGTAGAAACCGTGCGCCGCGGCATCGCGCCGTACCTCACCGGCCGGAAGGTCACTGAGGTGGAGCTGCTGCACCCGCGCGTGAACCGCGAGCAGGGGAGCGAGGACCTCGCCAGTCTCTTGCCCGGCCACACGATCTACAGCGTGGAACGGCGCGGGAAGTACCTGTGGTTAGAGCTCGATGCGGGCGCGAGCCGCACAGACGGCCCCGGCCGCGACCGAGACAGGCCCGTTGTTTTCATTCACCTCGGGATGTCTGGCCAGCTGCGCGTCGGCGAGTACTCCTCGCCGCACGTCCGCTTGCGGGCCCGGCTGGACGATGGTTCCACCGTCTGCTTTGTCGATCAGCGCACTTTTGGCTACTGGCGCCTCGCCCCGCTCTCGGCGATCTCGCACATCGCGCCGGATCCGTTGAGCGCGGAGTTCGATAGCGCCGCGGTGGCCCGCGCAATCCGGAAGCGTAAATCCCCGGTCAAGTCGGTGCTTTTGAACCAAGAGGTCGTCTCCGGCATCGGCAATATCTACGCCGACGAAACGCTGTGGGCGGCGCGGGTGCATCCGAAAAAGCGCGCTTCGGCCCTACGGCAAAAGGATGCCGTCGAACTGGTCGCGGCTGCCCGGGCGGTGCTGGCGGCGGCGCTCGAGCGCGGCGGTACCAGCTTTGATTCGCTCTACGTCAACGTCAATGGCGAATCCGGCCGCTACGGGCAATCGCTGGCCGCCTACGGCCGGGCGGGGCAGCCCTGCCTGCGGTGTGCGACACCCCTTAAGGCTGTGACCGTCGGTGGGAGAACGACTACGTTGTGCCCGCGGTGTCAGGGGTACTGATCGCCCCACGCTTGGAAAACCAGTAAGTTACTGGGCATGGAATTTCTTGAGAATGTCGTCGGCACAGTGAACGACTTCCTGTGGACGTGGATTCTCCCCATCATCCTCGTGGGGGCTGGTCTACTGTTCGGCGCGCGCACGGCGCTGGTCCAAATCCGGATGATCCCGGAGATGTTCCGTTCGGTGGTGGAGCGCCCGCAGGCAAGCCGGGACCACGACGAAGAATTCGGCGGCATCTCCGCCTTTAAGGCGTTTACCATTTCCGCAGCATCCCGCGTGGGCACTGCCAATGTGGCCGGTGTGGCCGCTGCCATCTCCATCGGCGGGCCCGGTGCGGTGTTCTGGATGTGGATCATCGCGCTGTTGGGCGGAGCGACCTCCTTCGTGGAGTCCACCCTGGCGCAGCTGTGGAAGACCAAGGACGGCGACACCTACCGCGGCGGGCCCGCGTACTACATCCGCCGCGGTCTGGGATCGAACGCGCTCGCCGTGGTCTTCTCCGTGGCCATCGCGTTTACCTTCGGGCTTATCTACAACGCCTTCCAGACCAACGCCATCGCCGATTCGCTGGGTACCTCCTTCGGGCAGGATTCCTTCAGCTTCCGCGCCATCGTCGGCGTGATCATCGCTATCGTGTCCGGCTTCGTCATCTTCGGCGGTGTGAAGCGCATCGCCAACGTCACCCAGTACATGGTGCCGTTCATGGCCTTGGCGTACCTGGCCATCGGCCTGTTCGTCGTGATTACGAACCTGGACAAGGTGCCGGGCATGCTCACCCTGATTGTCGGCCATGCACTGGGGCTGAAAGAAGTGGCCGGCGCCGGCGTCGGCACCGCCATCGGGTACGGCATCCAGCGCGGCCTGTTTTCCAACGAGGCCGGCGAGGGTTCCGCGCCGAACGCGGCGGCGACCGCGTCGGTGTCCCACCCGGTCAAGCAGGGGCTGGTCCAGACTCTCGGCGTCTATTTCGACACCCTCGTCGTCTGCACCATCACGGCCTTCATCATCCTGCTGGGCTCGGATGTCACCTACGACTCCAACGGCGATCCGGAAGGCGTATCCCTCACCCAGCACGCGCTGTCGTCTGAGGTGGGCGACTGGGGCATCCACCTGGTGACCTTCATCCTGTTCTTCCTCGCCTTCTCGTCCATCTTGGGCAACTACTACCTGGCCGAGTCGAACGTGGAGTACCTCACCCGCTCCAAGACCACGCTCCTCATCTTCCGCCTGGGCGTGTTGTTCTTCGTGTGGTTCGGTGCGGTGGGCTCCCTGCCGTTCGTGTTCGCGTTGGCCGATACGGGCGCGGCAATGATGGTGCTCATCAATATCGTGGCCATCGTTCCGCTGTGCGGGGTGGCCATCAAGCTGCTGAAGAACTTCAACGAGCAGAAGCGCCAGGGCCTCGATCCCATTTTCCACCGCGATATGCTGCCCGGGGTGCGCAATATCGAGTGCTGGGACGGTTCTGACCCCGTCACTCGCCGCGACGACCGGCCCCAGACCCCAACCCCGACCGCAAACTAGAAAGCGAGGCACTCGACGATGAGCGAGACTGACGATGCCCGGCTGACCGCCTTCGTACACGGCACCGTGCAGGGAGTGGGCTTCCGGTGGTGGACTCGCTCCCGCGCGCTGGAGCTCGGACTTTCCGGCCACGCGACCAATCTGCGCGACGGGCGCGTGCAGGTCGTAGCGGAAGGAACCCGCGAAAAGTGCTCCCGCCTGCTCGACCTGCTGCGGGAGAAGCCGAGCCAGCACGATCGCCCCGGCGAGGTCACCGCGGTGGTAGAGCAGTGGACCACGCCCCGCGGCGAGAGCGGGTTTGTCGAGCGTTAAGAATGCTGGGTGCTAGATTGGCAGGCTATGCACCTTAAAGCGCTGACTCTCAAGGGCTTCAAGTCCTTTGCGTCCGCGACGACCCTCAAGTTCGAGCCCGGCATCTGTGCCGTGGTGGGGCCAAACGGTTCCGGCAAGTCGAACGTGGTCGACGCGCTCGCCTGGGTCATGGGTGAGGGCAGCGCGAAAACCCTCCGCGGCGGCAAGATGCAGGACGTCATCTTCGCCGGCGCGGGCGATAGGAAGCCGCTCGGGCGCGCGGAAGTGACGCTGACCATCGACAATTCCGATGGCGCGCTGCCCATCGAATACACGGAAGTGTCCGTGACCCGCCGCATGTTTCGCGACGGCGGCAGCGAGTACGAGATCAACGGCTCCAAAGCGCGGCTCATGGACATCCAGGAGCTGCTGTCGGATACCGGCATCGGCCGCGAGATGCACATCATCGTCGGGCAGGGCAAGCTGTCTGAGATCCTGGAATCCCGTCCCGAGGAGCGCCGCTCCTATATCGAGGAGGCGGCGGGCGTGCTCAAACACCGGCGGCGCCGCGAGAAGGCGCAGCGCAAGCTCCAGGGGATGCAGACCAACCTCGATCGGCTGAGCGATCTCACCGACGAGATTGGCAAGCAACTCAAGCCGCTGGGCAGGCAGGCTGAGGCGGCCCAGCGCGCCGCGACGGTGCAGGCCGATCTGCGCGATGCCCGCCTGCGCCTCGCCGGCGACCGCATCGTGCGGCTGCGTGCGAAGCTTGACGATGCCACCGTCCAGCAAGAAGCCCTGGCAGAAAAGGTCGCCGAGGCCCAAGCGCAGCTGGAGACGGCGAGCGAGCACGAGGCCGACATCACCGAGGCCTTGGAGACGGTCACCCCCGCGGCCGATAAGGCTCAGAAGCTGTGGTTCGATCTGTCCACCCTGCGCGAGCGGATCGGCGCGACCCAGCGCATCGCGGCGGAGCGCGCGCGGAATGTGGGCGCGACCGTCGCTTATAGTGGCCCGGATCCGGATGATCTGGACGCGCGGGCGGATCAGGCAGAAGAAGAACACGAAGAACGCCTTGCCGCGGCCGAAGAGGCGGCCGAGCGGCTGGAATCTTTGCGCGAGGAGGTCGCCGAGCGGCAGGAAGCCTACGACGCCGCGGCCCAGGAGCACTTGGCGCAAATGCGGGCCATCGCGGATCGCCGCGAGGGCGTCGTGCGACTCATCGCCGAAGAGGAGTCGACCGCCAAGCAGGTCACGGCCGCCGAGGAGGATCTGGCGCGCCAGGAGGAGCTGCTCGCCTCGACCCGCGCACGCGTCCAAGCCGCGCAGAAGGAAGCCGACGAGGTCGCCACCACCTTGGAAAAGCTGCAGGCGGACCGGCAGCCGCTGGAGGAGTCGCACGTGCGCGCCGCCAGCGAGTCGGACGCGGCGGACAAGCGCTTGGAGCAGCTGCGCGACCAGCAGCGCGAGTTCGAGCGGCGCGTATACACGCTCAAGTCGCGCATCGACACGCTGGCGCAGACGGCGCCGGAGGCCCCGGAACTCGGCACGGACTTTACTCCCTTGGCCGAGCACATTTCGACCGATTATTCCCGGGCCGTTTCCGCCGCTCTGGGTGCGTTCGTGGAGGCGGTCGTGGGCGTAGTTGACGACGAGCTCGTGGACACGCTCACTGCGGCGTCGCTGACCGCGGTCATCGATACGCGCGGCACGGTGCAGCCGCGCGACTGGCGGATGGAAGCCACCCTGCCGGCAGGGGCGCGGTGGCTGCTCGATTCGGTGGAGATGGACGCGGTGGTGCACACCGCGCTGACGCGGTTGCTTGCCGATGTCGTGCTGGTCGACGACGTCGATGCAGCCCGCGGCGTCGTGGCAGACGATCCGCGGCTGCGCGCCGTGACGACCGCGGGTGTGCTCGTCGGCGAGGGATGGCTGGTCGGCGGCACGGCCGGATCCTCTACGGTCGAGGTGGCTTCCCGCATTGCTGAGTCGGAAAAGGAGCTGGCGGCGGCGCAGGAAGAGCACACGGAAATTTCCGGCACCCTCGAGGGAGCAAAGATCGCCGCGGAGGACGCTCGCGTCACGGCCGCGTCCGCGAAGGCGGCGCTGCGCGAACACGACGCCCAGGTGGAGGCGTGGAGCCGAGACCACCGGCGGTTGGTCAAGCAGCACGCGGCGGACGAATCGGAGCACCACAAGGCGGCCGACCGTGCCACCGACATTGAGGCGCGGTTGGTGCAGCTGCGCCGCGACCGGGACGCCGCCCGGGAACGCCTGTCGCGCGCGAACAGCAACGACGAACCGGACGAGCCATCCACCCAGGAACGTGACGCCGCGTTCGCCGCGCTGGAGCAGGTCAAGTCCATGGAGGTCGAGGCGCAACTGGCGGCGCGCTCCGCGCAGGAGCAGGTCTCACAGATTGCGGGCAAGGCGGAAAATCTGCGCCGCCAGGCTGCTCACGAACGCCAGGCTAAGGCCCGCCACGAGCAGGCCATGGCGCGCCGCCGCCAGCAGGCCAAGCTCGCCGAGACCGTCTCGCGCCACGCCGAGGATATCGCCGCCCGCGCGGGCGCTGCCTTAGAGCGGGCGACCCGCGAGCGCGATGAGTTGGTCGCGCGCAAAAATGACCTCCATTCCCGCGCCCAGGCGGCTAAACAGTCGCTGAACCGGCAGCGCGACGAGCTCACGCGGCTGACGGACGCGGCGCACAACCAGGACATCGCCCGCTCCCAGGCCCAGGTGCGCGTCGACGAGGCCGAGGCCAAGACCGCCGAGCAGCTCGGCATCTCCATGGCCGATCTCCTCGCGGACTATACCCCGGGGGATGACTTCGACCGCGCCGCGGAGAAGAAGCGCGCCCAGGAGGCGGAAAAGGATCTCAACGCGCTGGGCAAGGTGAACCCCCTCGCGCTCGAGGAGTACAAGGCGCTGGAGGAGCGCTACTCGTACCTGTCCACGCAGCTCGACGACGTGATTCAAGCCCGTAAGGATCTCATCGGCGTCATCGAGGACGTGGACGCGAAAATCCTGCAGCTGTTTACGGATGCGTGGCACGACGTGGAGGCGGAGTTTCCGCACGTGTTCCAGACTCTGTTCCCGGGCGGCGAGGGCCGCTTGGTGCTCACGGAGCCGGATTCCATGCTCACCACGGGTATTGAGGTGGAGGCCCGCCCGCCGGGCAAGAAGGTCAAGCGCCTGTCGTTGCTTTCGGGTGGCGAGAAGTCTCTGACCGCGCTGGCCATGCTGGTCGCCATCTTCCGCGCCCGCCCCAGCCCGTTCTACGTCATGGATGAGGTCGAGGCAGCGCTTGACGATGTCAACCTGCGCCGCCTGCTTGCCCTCTTCGAGGAGTTGCGGAAGGATTCGCAGCTCATCGTCATCACGCACCAGAAGCCGACGATGGATGTAGCTAACGTGCTGTATGGCGTAACGATGCGCGGCGACGGCATTACCCGCGTGATTTCGCAGCGCATGAACCCTGAGGGGCTTGCACCGGGCACGCAGCAGGCGAGCGAGGACGCCGCCAAGATGGGCGTGGATGCCGGCCGCTCCGCCGAGTAGTCCATGCCCCAGCTGTGCGCTGCCACGCCAGCTGGCACTATAGGGAGACATGGATCAGAATTCAGCTTTGTGGATCGGCATTGGCATTGCCATTGTCCTTATCTTGTTGCTCATCGCCCTCGTGGTCTTTGGCAAGCGCCGCGGGGAGCAGAAGAAGGTCTCCTTTGACAAGCCTGCGGTAGAAGATCAGCCGAAAAAGGAGCTGACTCAGCAGGAGAAGTCGGGCAATTACCAGGCAAAGTCGGGCTTCAACTTCGCCCCGGCCGGCGGCGGGGCGCCGAAGCAGGCTGCTGCAGAAAAGGTTCCCGCGGGCAACCAGACGGAAAAGCAGACCACCGAGAATAAGGCGGCAGGGTCGGGGGAGCGCAACGCCACCGACATCGCCAATGCGCAGCTGCGCGGGGAGGACCCGAGCGCGGTGAAGCCACGCGCTACCGAGCCGCGCAACGAGGATTCGCGCTCGGCGGATTCACAGGACGATGACGTCCACCAGGCGGCGCAGGAAGCGGTGGATAAAGCCAAGCGCAACTCAGGCGTTGCGGGCGCTGCCGGGGTGGCAGGGGCCACCGGCGTTGCGGGCGCAGCCGCCGCTGCGGATAAGGGTTCTGACGACAAGGCTGCGGACCAGGAACCGACCACGGAGCAGCCTGCCGATGAGGAGCCGGCAGCCGAGGCCGTGGAAACTGATGCCACGGACACTGAAGCAGTGGACGCCGAGGATGCCGCGGCCGCTGACGGAGAGGCGGACGCTGACACCGAATCCGCAGAAGAGGCTGCGGCAGCGGCCGATACTCAGGCCCAGTCGGCGGCGGAGGCCCGAGAGGTCACTCCCGCGCCGGAGCCCGCCGAAAAGGTCGAGGCGGTAGAGCCGGCCGCCGAGGCACAGCCGGAAGAAGACATCGAACCTGCGGCGGGCCGGCTGGGCCGCCTGCGTGGGCGCTTGTCGCGGTCCCAGAACGCTATCGGCCAGGGCCTAATGGGCATCCTGTCCGCGGGTGACCTGGATGACGATGCCTGGGAGGAAATTGAGGACACGCTCATCATGGCTGACCTCGGTACCAAGGCGACGATGAAGGTCACCGACTCGCTGCAGCAGAAGATCGCCGAGCGCGGCGTGAGCAACGAGGCGGAAGCGCGCCAGATGTTGCGCGAGGCCCTCATCGAGGCCGGCCACCCCGAGATGGACCGGTCCATCCAGGCAGTGCCGAGCGAAGGCAAGCCGGCCATTGTCCTGGTCGTGGGTGTGAACGGAACCGGCAAGACCACCACGACCGGCAAGCTGGGCCGCGTTCTGGTTTCGATGGGGCACAAGGTGCTGTTCGGCGCAGCCGATACGTTCCGTGCCGCGGCCGCAGACCAGCTGGAAACCTGGGGCCGGCGCGTCGGTGCGACCACGGTCCGCGGTAAGGAAGGAGCGGATCCCGCGTCCGTGGCCTTCGATGCCGTGGCCAAGGGCGTCGAAGAACAGGTCGACGTCGTGCTCGTGGATACCGCGGGCCGTCTCCACACCAAGACTGACCTGATGGATCAGCTGGGCAAGGTCAAGCGCGTAGTGGAAAAGAAGACCGACGTTGACGAAGTACTACTCGTCATCGACGCCACCGTGGGGCAAAACGGCCTGCTGCAAGCCCGCGTGTTCCGTGAGGTCGTGGACATCTCCGGCGTGGTGCTGACTAAGTTGGATGGCACTGCCAAGGGCGGCATTGTCTTCCAAGTCCAAGAAGAGTTGGGCGTGCCGGTCAAGCTGGTCGGCCTCGGCGAGGGTGCAGACGACCTCGCTCCGTTCGAAGTGGAAAGCTTCGTCGACGCCCTGCTGGGCTAAAGCGAGCGCCTGAACGGCTCTGACGTTCCTTCCGGCCGCCTCCCCGTGCGCAGGGGAGGCGGCCGTTGTCAGTTTTGCCGGATAAAGACCGTGTTAATCTATCCCCTGTTGACGAACGCAGGATTCCGTGTGAATTCTGCGTAGTTCGTCCCTTTCACATTGCTGACATGTAAGCGCCCGCTGAGTGTGTGCGGCGCGCATATATATTGAGGAACCCTTCAACACGATGCTTCTTGTATTACTCGCACTGCTCGGGGTGACGGTGGCGGCAGCGCCACTGGTGTCTCGAGTGTTGCACCGCAATGCAGGTTGGGTCTTGGCTCTGCCGCTGCTCGCCGCAGCGGTCATGGGTGCCACGAGCTACACCCGGGGCGCCGTCCACACCGAATCGGTGGACTGGATGCCGTCGCTGGGTGTGAGCTTCGGTGTGCGGCTGGACGGGTTGTCGCTCGTCTTCTTGATGCTCGTGCTGGTCATTGGCGCGGGCGTGCTCGCGTATTCCACGCGGTATCTGCACCACAAAGACACAGCCTTCTACTTCTACATCTGCGGCTTCGCGCTGGCGATGGCCATGCTGGTGACCACCGATAGCCTCATGGTCTTCTACGTCGCCTGGGAGCTGACCACCCTGTGCTCGTACTTCCTTATCGCCAACTCCGGCGAAAAAGGGCACCAGCCGGCCATCCGTACCCTGCTTGTGACCGTGCTGGGCGGCCTTTTCTTGCTCATGGCCGTCATTATCATGGCGATCACCACGGGGACGATGCAGCTGAGCGAAGTCATCTCCTCGCCCGTCTGGGATGACCACGCCGGGGTCAAGACTGGGGTAGCAGTGCTGGTCGCCCTAGCGGCTTTCACCAAGTCGGCGCAGTTCCCGTTCCAGGCCTGGCTGCCGGACTCCATGGTGGCTATCGCCCCAGTCTCCGCGTACCTGCACGCGGCGGCCATGGTCAAGGCCGGCATCTACCTGATCCTGCGCTTCTCACCGCTGTTTAGTGACATCCAAGCCTGGCACGTCATGCTCGTGCTCAGTGGCGGGTTTACTGCGCTCTTCGGCGCGATGACTGCAGTCACCCGCGACGATCTGAAGGAGCTGCTCGCGTACTCGACCATGTCGCAGCTGGGACTTCTGGTCACCATCGTGGGCGTGGGCACCCCGGAGGCGCTGACGGCGGCAATCGTCCACACCGTCGCGCACGCGTGCTTCAAGGCCGCGCTGTTTATGTCCGTCGGCATCATCGAGCACGAGACCGGCACGCGTTCCTACCGCGAGCTGCGGCACACGCGCGTGGTGAAGATGCCGGTGACGAAGACCGCCATTGTCGTGGCGGGCGCGTCCATGGCGGGCCTGCCGCTGCTCTTCGGCTTCGTGTCCAAGGAAGGCCTTATCACCGCGGTGGTCGAATCCGGCATGAACCGCTCGCTGATCACCCTGGTGGCCGGCGTCATCGTGGGCACGTCCATCTTCACCTTCGCGTACTCCATGCGCTACATCATCGGTGCCTTCGGTGCGACGAAGCACTCGCGCGCCGAGGAGGTGGCGGAGTCCCGCCTGCGGCACGAGGAGCCGGCGCAGCTGCACCGCATCGGCGAAGCCTCCCCGGCGTTCTGGATGGTCCCGGCGCTGCTCGGCATCGTCACGCTCGTGCTCGGCCTCGTTCCGGGGCTGCTCAACGAGCCGGTGACGGACGCCTCCCTGGCTGCCACCGGTGGCTTTGAGCAGGACATCCACTTGGCGGTATGGCACGGGGTCAACATCCCGCTCGGCCTGTCCGCCATCATCATCGCGGCCGGCTGCGTCCTCGTGCACTTCAACCGCGAGCTGGCGCGCGCCCTCACCAACTTCGGCGCCCCGGTCAAGGGGCTCGATGTGGTGGAGATGCTGCGCAACGGCGTTATCGAATACGGCGGCAAGTACTTCACCCGCCCGACCGGCACGACCTCGATGCGGCGCCACTTGGCGATGCCGCTGGTGGGCCTTTTGGTCATCGCGATCATCGGCATCTTTACGCTGACCGATATCCCGAGCGTGCGCGGCGAGAACTCCCGTGCGGTGGACTGGATCTTCGTCCTCATCATCTCCATCGGCGTGCTGGCATCGGTCATGGCGCGCTCGCGCCTGACCGTCGTGGTGGTTGTCTCCATCGCCGGCTTCGGCGTCACCCTGTGGTTCTTCGCCCTGGGCGCTGCCGACGTCGCTACCACCCAGCTGCTGGTGGAGATCCTGTCCGTCTGCGTTCTGGTGCTGGTGCTCCACCGCCTGCCGGACAGGTTCACCCCCGATAAGCGCGGCCAGCACTTCTGGTCGATTGCCCTGGCGGTGGCCATGGGCGCAGCCACGACCCTGGCGGTCTGGGGACTGACCGGCCGCCGCGGCAAGTCCGAGGCCGCGCGCTACTTCTTGGACCTCGGCCCGGAGCAGACGGGCGGCGACAACATCGTCAACACCATCATCGTGGACTACCGCGCGTTCGATACCTTCGGCGAGCTCACGGTTTTGGGCATGGCCGGTATTTCCATCGCCGTCCTGCTGCGCCACAACCGGCTGCTGCCGCTGCGCGACACACTGCTGGACAAGCGGTCCCCGCTCTTCGGGCCGGGGCCGAACGCGGTGTTCGTCCGCACCACGACCAAGCTGGTCGGTCCCATCATCGTGCTGCTTTCGGTAGTGCTTTTCGTACGCGGCCACCACGAGCCGGGCGGCGGCTTCGTGGCCGCGCTGGTGGGCTCCGCCGGCATCGCGTTGCTCTACCTGGGCGCGAAGGACAACGCGTCCGCGCCGATCCGCTGGCCGTACTTCACGCTCATTGGCCTGGGCGTCACGGTCGCAGCCTTGACCGGATTTATCGGTTTCTTCGACGGCGCCTTCCTCAAGGCGCTGCACGCCGAGATCTTCGGCATGGAGCAGACCTCGTCGATGATCTTCGACCTCGGCGTCTACCTCGCCGTGATGGGTGTCCTCGTCGGTGCCTTCAACATGCTGGGCATGCCGCGCGAGGGCGATAAGGAGCGGCACGTTCTGCTCGACTTGGAGCAGGAGCGTCGCCTCGAGCGCTTCGACCACGCGGTGGGCCGCGAGCGCAACTTCGGCGAAGATGGACTGGAAGTCCACACCCCGACGATGGCCGCAACGCCGGTAAACGGCGAGAAAGAAAGAGGGGAGAAGTAGATGACTCTTGCGATCTCTGCCGGCATCCTCATTGGCGGCTCGGTCTACCTCATGATGCGGCGCGACATGCTGCGCATCGCCTTGGGCTTCACGCTGCTTTCGCACGGCGTGAACCTCATCCTCATTGCCACTGGCGGTACGTGGGGGCGAAACGAGCCCTTCGGGCACCACACCGCCTCACAAATGACGGAGGCAGCCGATCCGCTGCCGCAGGCGTTCATCCTGACCGCCATCGTCATTTCGTTCGCCATTTCGGTGCTGATGTTCGTCACCGCCGCCGTGGGTAAGAAGGACGATGCCACCCGCCCGGAGGTTGATCCGGATAACGACAAGGATGTGGTGTGGTAATGCCACTCGGAATTGACATCGATCTCGTTTCGCTGCTTCTCCCACTGTTCGTGGGCGTGCCGCTTCTGGGCGCGGGTCTAACCATCATCTTCCGCAAGGCGATGTGGTTCCAGCACGTGGTCCTGTTCGCCATCTTGGGCGCGGCGCTGGCCGCCTCCATTGGGCTCATCTTCCTCACGCAGGACGGGTCTGCCATTTCTTCGCGGCTGGGTGAGTGGGGCTCCCTGGTGGGTATCCCGTTCGCCGCGGACATGTTCTCCGCGCTCATGCTCACCACCACGGCTTTGCTCGCCGTGGTGTGTGCGTGGTTTGCCGCCGCCAGCGGGTACTCCCGCGAACCGTTCTTCGTGCCGCTCACGCTGGTGCTGATGACGGGCGTCTTCGGCACGCTGCTGACCGCCGATATCTTCAACTTCTTCGTCTTTATCGAGGTCATGCTCGTCCCCAGCTACGGGCTGTACGCGATGACTATTTACCGCCGCGGCGGCGACCTGCAGCTGGGCGGCATGCGGCTGTTTATCACCGCAAACCTTCTGGCATCCACGATGCTGCTGACCGGCGTCGGCTTGGTCTACGGCACGTACGGCGCCGTGAACCTGGGCCAGCTGTATGGCGCGGCGAAGGAGGACCCGGCCACGGCGGTGGCGATGAGCATCGCCATGCTCGCCATGCTCATCAAGGCCTCGGTCGTGCCCATCCACTCCTGGTTGGCGCGGTCCTACCCGTACACGTCGCCGGCCGTCACGGCGCTGTTTTCCGGCCTGCATACCAAGGTCGGCGTCTACGCCCTCTACCGCTGGTACTCCATCATCTACGACGGCGATGCCCGCTGGCTGTGGATTTTGGTCTTGCTGTTCACCTTGACGATGGTCATCGGCGTCTTCGGCGCGGTGGGCGAGAAGACCACCCGCGAGATTCTGACTTTCCACATGGTTTCCCAGCTCGGCTACATCCTCATGGGCGTGGCGCTGTTTACTCAGCTGGGCATGACCGCGGGTATCTTCTACCTCGTCCACCACATGATCGTGAAGGCCTCGCTATTCATGTCCACCGGCGCAGTCGAGGTGAAGTACGGCACCGGTGAGCTGGGCAAGATCACCAACATCTCCAAGCGCGAGCCGATGATGGCCGTGGCCTTCTTCGCTGCGGCCCTGTCGCTGGCCGGCATCCCGCCGTTCTCCGGCTTCGTGGCCAAGTTCAGCCTCCTGCTGGGCACCTGGCAGGCCGGGCAGGTCTACGCTTTCTTTGCGATGATCGTGGTTTCGCTCATCACGTTGCTGTCCATGCTCAAGATTTGGAAGGGCATGTTCTGGGGCGACCGCACTCTGCCGGCCACCGCGCCCCGCCAGGATCAGGATCCGGATGGCCCCAACGCCACCCTGGGTGGCGGCGTGGCGAGCTACCCGGAGACCCCGGCGGAGCAGGCGGCTAACGATGCCCCGGTGGGCAGCGCCACCCGCGTGGTCACCCAGGAGCGCTACGAAGACGAGGCCTACGTCATCGAGGACACCGCGGACGCTAAGCCCCGCGTTGGCTTCTGGCTCGGCGCCCCGGCGGTTATCACTGCGCTGCTGACCCTTGCCATCGGCCTAGGCGCCGAGGTTCTTCTGCGGTGGGCCGGCGTGGCAGCCGACGGTTTGATGGATCCCACTACCTACCTTGAGGCGGTGATGCAGTAATGCACGACGTCATAACGTTCCCGTTCCGCTTCATCGCGTTCTGGGCTTGGTACCTCAAAGAGTTCGCGGTGGCGAATATCTCGGTGCTCAAAGACATCATTTCCCGCGGCCACGACTCCACCCCGGGCATCGGGCGTTACCTGTGCCAGTCGGAAAAGGACGCGCACTACACGCTGATCGCGGCGCTGATTACCATCACGCCGGGAACCCTCGTGGTCGGCGCGGGCAAGAACACGCCGGAAGGCCAGCGAGTCATGTACGTCCACGGCATGTACAACTCGGACGCGGACGAGCTTCGCGATGACCTGCGGGACATGGAAGAGCGCATGCTGCGCGGCGTGATGGTCCACCCGCGCTTTTTCGAAGACCGCCTGCGCGACGGTGCCACGGCGGCGCCGGACGCGCCGCACGCCGCGGGGAAGGAAGGGCAGCAGTAGTGATTTTCGTAGACATTGCCATCGTCGTGCTGGCGCTGACCGCGCTGCCGGCCGGCTACCGCATGCTCATCGGGCCCACCCGAGCCGATCGCGTGTCCGCGGCGGATGCCATCTTGTTCATCCTCGTCGGACTCATCGCGCTTATCGGCTGGAAGAAGGGCTCCCACTTCACGTTCGATATCGTCCTCGTGGCCACCGTCGTGGGCTTCCTGTCGGCGGTCTCGCTGGCCCGGGCACTGATGCGAGGTGAGCGTTAGATGCAGATCCTTCACATCATCTCCGATTTCTTCCTCATCCTCGGCACGTTGAGCATCGCCACGTGTGGCGCGGGCCTTTTGAGCTTCCGCGACGTCTACGCGCGCATGTCCGTGCTGTCGACGGCGTCTGGTTTTGGCATCACGTTCATTCTCCTGGGCGTGTTCTTCCGCGACCTTAGCTGGGGGAACGCGGTGCTCATTCTGGGCAGCATCATCCTGCTGCTTGGTACCTCGGCCATCGGCTCGGTGCTTATTGCCCGTGCCGCGCTCCTGCGCCGCGTGGCCATTGTCGATGTCGTCTACAACGAAGCCGATCCCTACTTCGACGACCCGGAGGCGCTGGCTCGCGAGAACTTCATGCGTGAGCAAAAGCTCGACGAGCTGACGTAGGGGCGTACTCGCACCCCCGTTGCGTGTACGCGCTACAGCGACGTGCGTGCACGAATGTTGATAGCACCGGCCGTGGTCGAATGTGACCGCGGCCGGTTGTCGCTACTAAGCTGAACCCAATAAAAGTTCCCGCCTTAGTACAAATCCCAAGCAAACGAAAGAGACGAAAACGTGTTTGAGTCTTTGTCCGATCGCCTTCAATCAGCCCTGACCGGGCTGCGTGGGAAGGGCAAGCTGACCGAAGCGGACATTAACGCCACCGCTCGCGAGATCCGTTTGGCCCTGCTCGAAGCCGACGTGTCCCTGACCGTCGTGCGGGGATTTATTAAGCGCATCAAGGAACGTGCGAAGGGCGCCGAGGTCTCCGAGGCGCTCAACCCGGCCCAGCAAGTGGTCAAGATCGTCAACGAGGAGCTCGTTGACATTCTCGGCGGCGAAACCCGCCGGTTGAACCTGGCGAAGAACCCGCCGACGGTGATTATGCTCGCCGGCTTGCAGGGTGCCGGTAAGACGACGCTGGCCGGTAAGCTGTCCCGCCATCTGGAAAAGCAGGGCCACACTCCGATGCTGGTGGCGTGTGATTTGCAGCGCCCCGGCGCCGTTCAGCAGCTGCAGATTGTCGGCGAGCGGGCAGGGGTTCCTACCTTTGCCCCGGATCCGGGTACTTCGCTCGATTCCTCCGAGCACGAGCTGGGAACCTCGCATGGCGATCCGGTCGCCGTTGCCCGCGAGGGTATTGCGGAGGCGCAGCGCGCCCACCACGATGTGGTGATTATCGATACGGCTGGTCGTCTCGGCATCGACGAGATGCTCATGCAGCAGGCCCGCGACATCCGCGACGCGGTGAACCCGGACGAAGTCCTGTTCGTCATCGACGCGATGATCGGTCAGGATGCCGTGCAGACGGCGGAGGCTTTCCGCGACGGCGTGGACTTTACTGGTGTCGTGCTGACCAAGCTGGATGGCGATGCCCGCGGCGGTGCCGCACTGTCCATCCGTGAGGTCACCGGCAAGCCGATTATGTACGCCTCGACGGGTGAAAAACTTGAGGACTTCGACGTCTTCCACCCCGAGCGCATGGCGTCGCGCATTCTGGGCATGGGTGACGTGCTCTCGCTCATCGAGCAGGCCGAGGCCACGCTGGACAAGGAGAAGGCGGAGCAAGCGGCTACGAAGATGAGCTCCGGCGAGCTCACCCTCAACGACTTCCTCGACCAGCTGCTCATGGTCCGCAAGATGGGGCCCATCGGCAACCTGCTCAAGATGATGCCGGGCGGCAAGCAGATGTCGCAGATGGCAGACATGGTCGATGAGAAGCAGCTGGACCGCATCCAGGCGATCATCCGCGGCATGACCCCGGAGGAGCGGGAAACGCCGAAGATCCTCAACGCCTCGCGCCGCAAGCGCATTGCTAACGGTTCCGGCGTGTCCGTCACCGAAGTCAACCAGCTCATCGAGCGTTTCAACGACGCGAAGAAGATGATGAATAAGATGGCCGGCCAGTTCGGTATGGGCGGCGGGCGCTCGGCCACGAAGAAGAAGCCGAAGGGCCGCAAGAACAAGAAGGGCAAGCGCAAAAAGAAGGGCGGCGGCGGTGGCGGCCGCGGCCCGCAGGGCATGCCTGGAATGCCGGGGATGCCGGGCATGGGTGGCGGTATGCCGTCCATGGAGGATATGAAGAAGCTCCAGGAGCAGATGGGCGGCGCTGGCGCCGGCAAGGGCGGATTCGGTTCGGGCTTCCCGGGCATGCCGAAGCTGCCGGAGGGAATGGAAAACCTCGACCTGGACAACCTCGATTTCGGCGGCGGCAAGGGGAAGAAGTAAACACCTCCCCGCTGCCCCCCCCCATACGAATACATGCGGGAAGCTCACTGAAAAGTGAGCTTCCCGCATTTTGTTTACGCGGCGAGCCGGCGCGCCTTCAACGGCCCGACGGGCGTTGGCTGATTCTGCGCCGCAGCCAGACGTCGTGGGTGCTAGACGGCGCTGGGCTGTCCGCTCCCGAAGTAGGGGGTGGGCGCCGGCGGCTGCTGGCCCTGGCCACTGGTAGCGGCGCCCACACCGGATCCGTAGCCGTAACCGTAGCCATTGCCACCGCCGTAGCCGTAACCACCGTTGTAGCCGCCTCCGTAGCCATAGCCGTAGCCGCCATCGGTGCCGTATCCGTTTCCGTAACCGCCGCCGTAGTCGTAGCCGTACCCATAGCCGTAGCCACCGGACCCGGTGCCGTCGTTAGAGCCTGCACCCATCCCGGAATCGGAGCCGCTGCCCGGGGTAGAGGAGGAATCGTCGGTCGCGCCGCGCTGCGGCTTCTTCTTCGGGTCCTTGATCTCGGAGCCCGGAATGGGCAGGCCGTCCTTGCCAAACTGGGCGGGCTGCAAGCCATCGGCAAGCGGCTGCTCGAACTTCTTTCCCTCCAGGAACGGATCCAGGATCTCCTCGACCAACGGGCGCAGTGATTCGGCGTAGGCGCTCGAGATGTGGTGCATATCGCGGTAGACGAAGGTATTGCCGATGACGACGGGGCAGTCCTTCTCGTCACAGAACCAGTCGGAAGTATCGACAGCGAGCATGTTGTCGAAGTGCGCCAGGATGGGTGCAGACGGATCCGTCGGTGCGTAGACCTCGTCGCGCTGCATCCCGCACCCCACGGCGTCCTCGGTGGCCACGTAGCACTCGTCGAACTCCTGCATCTTGCCCTGATCGTCGAAGCCCCACGGGTTGTCGCGGAAGCCCAGGAACGGGATGTCGTGGTCGGCCAACTCATCCCAGAACTGGATGTAGCCGGCCGGTACCGTATCCGGCCCGTGGCCCGCCGGATCCTGGGGGCGCGTTGTATTGGAGATGACCAGGTCCGGGTCGGCATCGATAATCCGCTCGGTGACGAGCTCGCTCCACTCGGCACAGTCGTCCGACACCGTGAGATCGTCGCCCAACTCAATCGGGCACCCCTGTCGCAGCATGGGCACGACCTTGAATCCCTTGTCACGGCCGAGCGCGTCGATGACGGGGATGTACTGCTCCGCGTGGGAGCCGCCGACCACGTAGACCTCGAAATCGGAGTCGGTATCGCCGAAGATGCACGGATTGCCGTCCTTGTCCTCGTCGAAAAACTCATCTGGGTCGACCGAATCGGGGATGAAGCAATGCTTTTGCGAGGTAATCGGGTTCATGCCCCGCACCAGAATGGGATCGGGCTTGACCTCCTTGCCCTTCGGCGTTTCCGCCCCGTGCAGCGCCATGGCGCCTGGGTAATCGTGCGGGTCGAGGAACTCCCGGTTCGCGCCGGTGACCGTGCCCCGCCACACCGGGTGGACTGCCAGAAGAGCCAGGACCGCAACGGCGGTAACCACGCCGCCGACCGCGCGCAGGGCGCCGGGGCGCGAACGGACCTGCTGCACCGCGCGGTTAACCGGCATGTCATCCCTGGTAGGCCGTTTGCGGTGCTGCCGTAGGGGTTCTTCCACAAAGCGGTGCGTCAGATCCGCGAGCACCAGGGAGCCCACGACGACCACGACGCCCAGCCACCAGGGCGGGGTGTCGTAGTCGAGGTGGCGCGTCAGGATGATGAGCAGAGGCCAGTGCCACAGGTACAGCGGGTAGGCGATGCGCCCGAGCCACCGCGCCGGCCGGGACGCAAGGGCGCCGGACACACGGCCGCCCCCGCCGATGATGATGAGCACCGCGCCGCCCAGCGGCAGCAGGGACAGCGGACCCGGGTAAGCGGTGGAATCCGCGATGAACATGCCGGTGCACGCCAGCAGCACGAGGCCCGCGAGGGCGCAGAGATCGGCCACGCGGCGCGGCAGTGAGATGCGCGAGCCGTACAGGACTAATACGGCGCCCAGGGATAGCTCCCACACGCGTGACCACGTGGAGTAGTAATTGCCGGGCGTGCCAAAGAAGCCGAAGCGCGAGGCGTAGGCGAACGACGCGATGGTCACCACGATGAGCAGTGGGCCGGCAATTTTGCGGATGCGGCGCGACGCGGCGTCTTGCCCGGCGGTCCGGGCGATGCGACGAACGCCCAGGCCCAACAAGGTGCACAGGGCGATACCCAGGACGTAGAACTGGCCCTGGACGGACATCGACCACATGTGCTGGAGGGGCGAGGTGGATGCGCTGGCCGCGGCGTAGTCCGCGTCCTGCGAGGCGAGCTCCCAGTTCTGGAAGTACAGCGTCGTGGCCATGACCTGCCGGGTGAACTCGTCGCGCAACAGCTCCGGGGTGAGCGTGAGCACGAGGAGGAACGTCACGCCGATGACCAACGCGAGGGAGGGCACCAAGCGGCGAATGGTGCGCCACAGCGGCCACCACGGATTGAGCGACGCGTTTGGTTTTGCGGCGTAGCGCAGCTGCGAACCGAGGAAGAAGTATCCAGACAGCAGCAAAAACACGTCGACGCCGCCGGAGACACGGCCGACGAAGACGTGGTAGAGCACCACTAGACCGATGGCTAGCCCGCGCAGACCATCCAGGTCGTAGCGGTATCTAAAACTTCGTGAGGAGTCTTGGCTCATAGAACGTACACGCTTCCTCGTGGGATAATTACCGACAAGTCTTTTTCGCACGCCCGCGCCGGCACCGCAAACACCGTCTCGCGGGCTGATCGACGTACATAATCTACCTTGAAGCCCCGCGCCAGCCGAATGCGAGCAGCTCGGCCGCTGCCGGAGCAGGGCCGGAACGAGGCCGCGATTTCCGCTTGCGGCGGGGGAGTGTGTAAGGTATTACGAGTTCATCATCCTGCGTAACACCGTGCATCCGACCCCGGTCGGCCGGTGGTCACGCGCAGGCTAAAACCAAGGGTTGAACCGGCCCGCCACACGGCGGGTGTCTGAACTGCCCAGTGACCAAAGAAAAGGAGCCCAGCATGGCTGTCAAGATCAAGCTGCAGCGACTCGGCAAGATCCGTACCCCGCACTACCGCGTCATCATCGCTGATGCACGCACCCGCCGCGACGGCAAGGAAATCGAGGTTATCGGCACCTACTCGCCGAAGAACAACCCGTCCATCATCGACATCGATTCCGAGCGCGCACAGTACTGGATCGGCGTTGGCGCGCAGCCGACCGAGCCGGTTCTCGCCCTGCTGAAGGTGACCGGCGACTGGCAGAAGGCCAAGGGCCTGCCGGGCGCGGAGGGCAGCCTGGAGGCGCAGCCGGAGAAGAAGTCTAAGCTGGACATCTTCAACGAGGCTCTCTCCGAGGCCAACAACGGCCCGTCCATCGAGGCCATCACCGAAAAGAAGAAGGCCAAGGAAGAGGCCGAGGCTAAGGCTGCCGCAGAGAAGGAGGCCGAGGAAAAGGCCGCCGCTGAGGCAGCTGCTGCCGAGGAGTCCGCTGACGACTCCGCCGAGGGCGAGGCTTCTGAGGAGTCCTCCTCCGACAGCGAGTAAATCGCCGGTGGTTGACGTGTGATTTTCTCACCCGCCAACCATTTCTACTGGCCCCGCCGCACACCACGCAGTGCGGCGGGGCTTTTCGTATCTTTGCCGCGGCAGTCGCGGCGGGCGTGTCCGGGTGGCCTGCTATCGTGAATGCCCATGGAACTGCTCATTGGGCGCGTTATAAAATCGCACGGCATTCGGGGTGAAGTGGTGGTTGATCCCACCACCGACGAACCAGGCATCCGGTTCGCTAACGGGACCGTTTTACACGGGACCCAGGGGCAGAAGGAGCATGAGCTCACCATCGCGCACTCCCGTCCGCACAAAGGTCGCCTGTTGGTGACCTTCGATGAGATCAAGGACCGCACCGCCGCCGACAGCCTACGCGGCACTAAGTTCTTCGCGGCCCCACTGGAGGATCCGGACGACGACGGCTTCTATGACCACGAACTCGAGGGGCTCAAGGTCCGTCACTCGGGCGAGATCATCGGCGATATCACGGCAGTTACGCACGGCCCGCGCCAGACCCTGTTGCACATCGGTCTCAACGGCGGGAGCGAGGCGATGATCCCGTTCGTGACGGACATCGTCCCCGAGGTGGATCTAGAAGCGGGCGAAGTGACCATCACCCCGCCGGAAGGACTCCTTGAACTGTGAGAATCGACGTCATCACGATTTTCCCGGACTACCTCGAGCCGCTGCGCCACGCGCTTTTAGGCAAAGCCATCGAGGAAGGCCGCCTTGCCGTCGGCGTGCACAACCTGCGGGACTGGGCTAGCGATAATCACAAGTCCGTCGACGATTCCCCGTTCGGCGGTGGCCCAGGCATGGTCATGAAGCCGAGCGTGTGGGGCCCGGCGCTTGACGATGTCGCCTCCGGAACCGCCGCCGATCCCAGCCGGGATCTCGCCACCGCGTTGCCGCATCTGCGAAAGCCGCGGCACGACGACCTGGCAGCCGCGGGTGAGGGGAGTGACACCGCAGCCGAGGGCGCAGCCCCGGAATCGCCCGCCGAAAGGGACGAGAAGGACGACAGGCCGCTGCTCATTGTTCCAACGCCGGCGGGCCGGCCGTTCACCCAGGCGGATGCAGTGGAGTGGTCGCGGGAAGACCACCTCGTCTTCGCCTGTGGGCGCTACGAGGGCATCGACCAGCGCGTGGTGGACGACGCCCAGCGCACCTACCGGGTGCGCGAGGTTTCCATCGGGGACTACGTCCTTATCGGCGGTGAGGTAGCCACCCTGGTGATGGCTGAGGCCGTCGTGCGGCTTATCCCCGGTGTTTTGGGCAATCGGCGCTCCCACGAGGAAGACTCCTTCTCCGATGGCCTGCTGGAGGGCCCGTGCTACACCAAGCCGCGCACGTGGCGCGGCCTCGACGTGCCGGAGGTGCTTACGAGCGGTGACCACGCGCGCATCGATAAGTGGCGCCGCGCCGAGTCGCTGCGGCGCACTGCCGAGCGCCGGCCCGAACTTTTGGACCGCGTAGAGCTCGATGCCGTGGATAGGGACGTGCTCGCGGCGTGGGAGGAAGAAAGGCGCAGCGGTGGAGACGAGCACTGATCTCAGCGTCCTCATCACCGAGGACGAGTGGGCGGCCACGCGGTCCACTCTGCCCGCGGCGCTGGCCGGCGCCGGGCTCGAGGTCAGTGACATCGCGGTCCAGGACATCACCGAGATGTGCGCGGCGGACAACGTTTTGCGGCAGGAATACCTCTCCCGCTTCGGCCACACGCCCGAGGAGGAACGAATCTTTCGCGTCGTGGTCAATGCCGTAAGCACGCTGCCCCTTCACCGGGTGACCAGCGTGGTGAGCGCGGCTTTCCCGCCGCAGGCGTGTTGGTACGGCGCGACCGAAATCGGGCACACGGAAATCGCTACGGGGCTGGAGGACGTCCGCGGGGTCTAGCGCCCGCCACCCCAAGTAGGCCCGGGCGCGTCTCGGGACCGCCCGTCTCGCGCGAGCCGGGCCCGGGCGCATTCGGCGGCGATTGCTAGCATGATCCGAATGATCGCCGAGACTATCGCGCAAGAACTATCCGTTCCCGAGAAGGGCGTTGCGGCCGCGCTCACGCTTTTGGGCGAGGGCAATACCGTGCCGTTTATCGCCCGGTACCGCAAGGAAGCGACCGGCGGCCTCGATGACACGCAGCTGCGCGCCATCGAGGAACGCGCCACGTACCTTACCGAATTGCAGGAGCGGAAAGAGACGGTCCTCGCCGCCATCGAGGAACAAGGCAAGCTCGATGACGAGCTGCGGCAGCGGATTGATGCCGCCGACACCAAGGCCCGCCTCGAGGACATCTACCGCCCGTACAAGAAGCGCCGGAAGACAAAGGCCGATATGGCTCGTGAGGCCGGTCTTGCCCCGCTTGTCGATGCCCTAGTGGACAACCCAGCGGCCGCCCCAGAAGAACTCGCGGCCGGCTACCTTTCGGAGGGCTACCCCGACGCCAAGGCGGCCCTGGAGGGGGCCCGCGCGATCTTCGTCGACGACCTGGCGATGGACGCGGATTTGGTCGAAGACCTGCGCGAGAAGTTCTACAGCGAGGGCCACATGGTCGCCCGCGTGGCCGAAGGCAAGGAAGCCGAGGGAGGCAAATACCGCGACTACTTTGACTTCTCCGAGCCGTTTTCGTCGCTTCCGTCCCACCGCATCCTCGCGCTGTTGCGCGGTGAGTCCGAGGGCGTGCTGCAGCTCGACTTGGATCCGGGGGAGGACGCGGACTTTGAGCGCCACATCGCCACGCACCGCGGGCTCGCGGACCGCTCGGCGTGGGTGGACAAGGCCATCCACTGGGGCTGGCGCACGAAGCTGTCGCTGTCCTGCGGGCTCGACGTGCGCATGCGGTTGAAGGAAACCGCGGAGGACGGCGCGCTGAAGATCTTTGCTAAGAACCTGCGCGATGTGCTCCTGGCCGCGCCGGCCGGGCAGCGGGCGACCCTGGGGTTAGATCCCGGCTACCGCAACGGCGTGAAATGCGCCGTGGTGGATAACACGGGAAAGGTCCTCGACACCGTGGTGGTCTATCCCCACCAGCCGCAAAACAAGTGGGACGCAGCCCGTGACGCGCTGGCGCATCTGTCCGCCCAGCACGGGGTGGAGCTCATCGCGGTGGGAAACGGCACCGCCTCCCGGGAGACCGACAAGCTGGCCCACGAGGTCGCCGACCTCATCGCTACAGCCGGCGGCACCCGGCCCACCCCGGTCACCGTGTCGGAGGCGGGCGCCTCGGTGTACTCCGCGTCCCAGCTCGCAGCAGATGAATTCCCCGACATGGACGTCTCCTTGCGCGGCGCGGTATCCATCGCCCGCCGCCTGCAAGATCCGCTGGCGGAGCTGGTGAAGATCGACCCGAAATCCATCGGCGTGGGCCAGTACCAGCACGACGTCAACCAAACGCACCTGGCCCGCACTTTGGATGCGGTGGTGGAAGACGCGGTCAACGGCGTGGGAGTGGATCTCAACACCGCATCCGTTCCGCTGTTGGAGCGGGTCGCTGGTGTCAGCCCCACGCTCGCAGAAAACATCGTGCGCTACCGCAACGAGCACGGTTCGTTTGCTACCCGTAAGGAGCTGGCGAAGGTACCGCGCCTGGGGCCGAAGGCCTTCGAGCAGTCAGCCGGCTTCTTGCGCATCACGGGTGGCGATGACCCGCTCGACGCCTCTGCCGTCCACCCGGAGGCGTATTCGGTGGTCACGGCGATGAGCCAGACGACGGGGCTCGGAGTGGCGGAGCTCATCGGCAATTCGCGCGTGCTGCACACGCTCAACCCGGCCGACTACGCCACCGCTGAATTCGGCGTGCCCACCGTCACGGACATCCTCGCCGAGCTGGATAAGCCCGGGCGCGATCCGCGTCCGCAGTTCAAGACCGCGGCGTTTAAGGAGGGCGTGTCCAAGGTCAGTGACGTCAAGCCGGGCATGGTGCTCGAAGGAACCGTGACCAACGTGGCGGCCTTCGGCGCCTTCGTGGACGTGGGAGTCCACCAGGACGGGCTCGTCCACGTCTCTGCCATGAGCCACGACTTCGTGGCCGACCCCCACGACGTCATCCGCTCCGGCGAGGTGGTCAAGGTGAAGATGCTGGACGTCGACGTCGACCGGCAGCGCATCTCCCTGTCGCTGCGGCTTGACGATGAGCCAGGGGCCGCCTCCGAGAAGGGCTCCGGTAAGGGTACTGGCAAGGGGGCTGGCAAGGGCGCGAAGAACCGCGGCCGTGGCAAAGGCCAGGGTGGCAAGCGAGGCGGAAACCGAAGCGGCAACCGAGCAGGCGGCCGGGGCGGTAACCGATCGCAGAATGCCGGTGGCGCGATGGCCGATGCCCTCAAGAAGGCCGGCTTCGGTCAGTAGCTTGGTGGGTGGGTGGAGTGGGGGTGGCTCCACCCCCCCCACCAAGCCGGGGGTATTTTTGACTGTTTCTGGTCTGGGATGACCAATCGCACCGTTCGGGGGTGGTGTGAGGTGTGTCTATTTTTCGGGCGGTGGATGTGGCGGTGTGGCCGCGAATTTGTCGCGTGTTGCACCCAGTGTCACCCGCAATATCCCGTGCTGTAACCGCCCGTTAACGTAATACGTTTCGCACTCAAACGTGACCTATCAACTAAAATTCCGCGCTCCGAGTTTTATAACGAAGGGGTTTTTCTTTTTGAGACATTAGGTTACTCTTCCCTTCCTGTGCAGGCTGATTCCCGCCGTCAGAGCGGTTTCGGCCGAAAGGTAGAGATAACAAAAAGCAGGAGCGAGGAGAATTGGCCAAGAAATCAGGGCGCTTGCCGCCACGGGTAACCGGGGTTGTTGCCGCCACGTCTATGGCACTGTCTTTGGGGTCCTGCACTTTTTCGGAAAAGTCTGAAGAAAAGGCTTTGGAACCCTGTGAGGAGCACTTAAAGCAGGGGGCGAACGTGTCCGCCTCCGGGGGCGGCGACGAACCGGTGGTATCCACCAGTGATCCGTACGCCTCTTGGGCGGCGTGTGGCGCGCTGGCCAAAGGTGGCACCGCCGCCGACGCGGCCGTCGCCGCCCAACTCGTGTTGGGGCTGACCGAACCTCAGGTATCCGGCCCAGGCGGCGGCAGCGTTGCCATGACCCGCGACGGGAAAAGCGATGCGCTCCAGTCCTACGACTCAACGGCCTACGCCCCGGCTGCCTACGAGCCAGGGGAGAGTGCCGGATCGCGCATCGGCGTCCCCAGCACGTTGCAGCTTATGCGCACGCTCAATGAGGACGCCGGCAAACTGGACCTCGCCGAGCTCGCCGAGCCAGCCGTGCGCCTAGCCCACGATGGCTTCGAAGTCAGCGAACGCTTGGTACAGGCGGTGGAAGAGGCGAAGTACCCCGCCATCACGCAGGACTTGTACGGGAAAGACGCCATTGCGCCCGGCGACACGGTGCACAACCCCCGCTACGGCGATCTCATCGGCGCCTGGGCCGAGGCAGACGGGCGCATCTCGGACGCGGACATGGATTCGCTCCGCGATGACCTGCGGAATGCAGCCGCCGACGAGGCAGACGAGAAGGCACTCGACGTGCTGGCATCGACGTGGTCGGATGGCCGCGACGAGGCGCCGAAGGGGCAAGACCCGCAGTGCGTGGACTACGAGGGGGCCAACGTCTGCGGCGTCGACAGCCCCGCGACCGGCTCCAACATCGTGCTCCCGGCCCTCGGCATTTTGGACCACGAAGACTTGGGGCGCCTGGCCCCGTACGACAACAAGGGCTACAAGGTGCCGCGGTCCACGGCGGCTCACCTCATGGTGGAAGCCGAGCGGCTCGCCTTCACCGAAGGCAACACCTGGATGGGCGACCCCGGCGATGACGGGGCGCTGCAGGACATCGCCAAGCGCTACCGCGATGAAGTCGTGATGAACCAGGACTACTACCGCGACGCCGCCCAGCAGATCCACCAAAAGCGCAGCATCAAGTCGCCGGAACCAACAAAGCTGGGGGATACGCCGTACCGCGACTTCAACGAGGACGGCACCTCGCAGCTGTCCATCACGGACCGGGACGGCAACGTCGTCTCGATGACCTCTACGCTGCAAAGTTACTTCGGCTCGGGCGTGGTCGCCGGCGGGTTCCCGCTCAACAATTCGCTGGATAACTTCACCGGTGAATCACCGGAGGAACCGAACTCCCCGGCGCCGCTGCGCCACCCCAAGACCACGATGTCGCCGATGATCCTCACCCGTGACGCCCAGGGGGAAAAGGGCGGCAATGAGGTGCTGGCCATCGGCTCGCCGGGTGGGACGAAGATCCCGTCGTACGTCATCAAAAACATCGTGGCGACCCAGGCCTGGGGTCTTTCCGTGGAGGACGCGGTGCGCATGCCCAACTTCGGCAGCACCACCCGCTCGGCGTCCTACATCGAAACCGATGGGGACTACGGGAAGCTCAAGGACGTCAAACGGGCGAAGAAGCGGCTGCAGGAATGGGGCCACTCCGTCGACACCGGCACCGCGGACAGCGGGGCGAACCTCGTGTCCACCTCCGAGGAAAAGAACACGGCCGCAGCCGATCCCCGACGGGACGGTGCGGCATACGCGGCGGGCCCTTAGTAGTTCCCCCAACGCGCCGCGTATCGCGCAATCACACACGACCACCACAACAGAGCTCAAAACCACTTTCACAACGACAATTCGAACCACCTTCGTCAGAGGAGATACTCACACATGATTGGTTTCGCTGCTCTTTCCGGGGCATCCTGCGCAGGCATTTTTGGCTACCTCAAACAGTTCCAAACCAAGCACGTTCGCCGTCTCAACCACCTTGACTACCACGTCCACGTCAACGGGATTCGTGGCAAGTCCACCGTCACCCGCATGATCGGCGGCGTGATGCGCGAGGCCGGCGTGCGCAGCATCGCTAAGACCACGGGCACCTACGCCTGCGTGATCGATCCGGACGGTGGGGAGCACCCCATCCGCCGCACCGGCCCGGCCAACATCGCCGAGCAGTACAAGTTCATCCGCGAGTGGGTCCACGGTGAGGTCAACGGCATGGTCGCCGAGTGCATGGCCGTCAACCCGCGGTACCAGAAGATTTGCCAGGACACGATCCTGCGCTCGCCGATCTCGGTGATCACCAACGTGCGCCTCGACCACCAGGAGTTGCTGGGCGACACCCTGGAGGAAATCACCGAGTCGCTGTGCAACACCGTTCCGGAAAACGGTGTGCTCATCACCGGTGAGCGGGAACCGCGACTGGTAGAGATCATGCGCGAGCACGCCGCCGCCCGCGGCAGCCGCCTGGTGGTGGCCTACCCGTCCGAGCTGTCCGAGTCGCTGGTGGACAAGTTCCCGTACCAGCAGTTTGAGGAAAACGTCGCCGTCGCCCTCGCAGTGGCAGAAGAGCTGGGCATCGACCCGGATACCGCAGCGCGGGGCATGGTGAAGGCCGCCCCGGATCCGGGCACCACGTCCATCGAGACGGTGCCGACCGACCTGGTCGAGGAGATGAAGTGGGTCCCGATGTTCGCCGTCAATGACTGGCAGTCGACGGTCCAGGTCTTCGAGTCTGTGCGCGAAAAGCTGCCGGAGGACTACTCCCAGGTGGTCATTTTGAACAACCGCTCGGACCGCACCGACCGCGCGCAGATGTTCATCCAGCTCATCAACGAGGAGCTGCACGACCGCATCGACCGCTGCGTGCTCTTCGGGCAGCTGCAGGAGGTTGTCCAGCAGCAGCTCACCGAAGGCGGCTTCCCGTCGGACAAGATCGTGACCACCGCTGAGCTGAGCAACCCGACCGGCGAGAACCTCCTAGAGGAGGTCGTCGGTGGCATTGAGGGCCGCGTCGCGGCGTACGGCATGGTCAACATCCACACCGATCACGCCACCGATCTGCGCAACCACCTGGCGGAGCTGGAGGAGGAGAACCTCGCCGGCGTTGGTGCTGCGTCCGAGTCCGGGACGTCAGAGGCGGCTACGGCCCAGGCAGTTCCGGCCCAGGCAGCGCCGGCTAAGGCTCGCGCGGGGGTGGCATAGACAATGGCGATTATTCCCCACGAATACCCCGTCGTCGTCGACGCGATTCACGCGACGTTTCTGTGCGGCCTGCTGGTGAGCTACATCTACTACAAGCGCACGAACGTCTCGGTGGGCGGATCCCTCGCCGTGGGCTACCTGGCCGCGGCTCTGATTTCCCCGCTGACCGTTCTGTTTACCATCGTGGCGGCCTTCGCCGCGTATCTCATCATCAAATACGTGGTGCTGAAGATCTGGCTGCCGCGTCCGCGGCAAATCTTTGGCATCGGGTTGCTCGTCGGCATCGTGCTCGGCGCCATTTGGCTCGTCATCAACTCGCTGCTTTTCGATGATGACTCGGTCTACTCCAACCTGTCCATTGTCGGCGTCATCATCCCCGGCATGCTGTGCAATTCGCTCATTAAGCAGGGGATTAAGCGCACGGTCGTGCCGATGGTGTGGATGATTCCGGTAGCCACCGTTATGGGCATTGCGATCGCGTTTTTGATGAAGGTCATCCCAGGCGCGTCGCTATCGGAGTACCTGTTCGAGCCGGGCGGGGTAAGCACCGGTGTGCTGTTCACGTTCAGCGCGGTGTCGGTTCTGGCCGCCGTGGTTATCCAGGAGGGACCGTGGGCCCAGCACAACCTGCGCACCGGCGGTTACGTGACCGTGGGCATGCTGCTGGCGGCCCTGACGCATTGGCCGTACGTCCTGATGATCCTCGGCGTGGCCGTCGCGCTGTGGCTGTTGGGCACCGCGATGAGCAAGAGCGTCGCCCTGCACGGCAAGGACCGATTCCTCGTCCTCATCTTGTCGTCTGCAGTGCTCACCACGCTGGTCGAGTTCGCCATCGTCGCGGTCGCCGGCACCCGCCTGGACGGCGTGCAGAACCTAGTGATGATTGTCCTGCCGGCGATCATCGCCAACGACCTCATCCAGTACGGGCCGAAGCGCACCGGCATCGGCATGGGCATCTCCGCGGTTGCTACCGCGCTTATCGGCAGTGCGCTGACGGCGTTGATGTAGAACCGCGCGCCGCGGTAGCGGCGTGCGTGCACCGCGGTGCCAAAAGCGGGGTTGAGCGGTGAGAGCGGCGAGTGGCCGCGTTACTCCAGCCCGTGAATCCCGCCGGGCAGATCGATGAGCTCGCAGCCGTGCGCGGCGGCAAACTCTTCGAACTCAGAAATGAAGTTCGCGCTCCGCACACCCGCCGCGCAGGCAATGACGGCACGGTCGGCACCGGCGAGGGCTTCCTCCACGTCCCCGAGTGAGCCGATGGAGCTCAGCGGTAGCCGCCGCGGGTTGAGCTCCGCCGGGAAATCGGCGAGGAAGTGTTCGTGGGATTCGCGGATGTCCACCAGAACGGCCTCGCCATCGCGCACGAGCTGCAGGGGCCCGTGGTCTGCCGCGTCGTCGGAACTGGCCCCAGCCCCGGACCCGGCCCCAGCCCCGGGCGCGGCGCAGCTTTCCCCGTAATAGCCCTCCAACTGGGTGACCGGCGTGCGCTCCGGATCGGCAGATGCCTGCACCGTCCGCATGGTCGCGGGAAAAGCGTCGTAGCTGGTGATGCGTCCAGGCTGGCTGTCCCGGCCGGTGATATGCCCGATGGCCAGGGTGGACATGAGCCCGCCGATGACCGACGTGGTCACTCCTAAGACCCCGGCGGTGGCGCAGTCCGGGACGCTGTCGGCGCCCGGCTGCTGCGGGAATACGTCGCGCAAGCCAACGCCGCGTGACGCCGCCCCTGAGTGCCACAGCGCGACGTCGCCGTGGAAGCGCAGGACCGTGCCCCAGACCAGGGGAGTGCCGGTGATTTCCGCGGCATCGGCTACCAAGTACTTCGTGGCAAAGGTATCCGAGCCGTCGAGGACCAGATCGCACTTTCCCACGTAGTCCACCGCGTTATCCGTGGTGAGACGGTCACGCACGGGGTAGATGGTCAGATCCGGCTGCAGGGCCCGGGCACGCTCCGCGGCGACGTCTACCTTGGGGCGGCCGACGTCGTCGGCGCCGAAGAGGATCTGGCGGTGGATGTTGGTGAGATCCACCGTGTCGTCGTCGATGAGGGTAATTTCCCCGACACCCGCGGCAGCGAGCTGCTGCAAGATCGGGCACCCGAGACCACCGGCGCCCACGATGAGCACGTGCGCGTGAAACAGCGCCTCCTGGTCGGAAAGGGAAAAGCCCGGCAGGTTGAGGTGGCGGGCGGTGCGGGCACGCTCGCGCTCGGGAAGGGACGAAGACGACATTGGTTGAGGGTGCCTCCTGTGCACTCGTGGCTGGTTAAAGGACTTGGTCGGACCAAGTTGCGAGGCCGTCAAAGGACGACGAGGCCTGGGCGTGCTCACGCTTGGGGATGCGCCCGGCGTGTGCCGCGAGATGCCCCGCGTTGACCGCCTGTTTCATGGCGTGGGCCATGGCGACCGGATCCTGGCAGCGGTTGATCGCGCTGGCGAGCAGAACGCCGTCGCAGCCCAGCTCCATGGCCAGAGCGGCATCGGAGGCGGTGCCCACCCCGGCATCGACAAGAATGGGCACGTCCGCCCGCGAACAAATGAGCTCAATATTGTGCGGATTGAGCACACCCAAGCCGGTGCCGATGGGCGAGGCCAGCGGCATGACGGCACTCGCGCCGGCGTCCTCCAGGTGCTTCGCAGCCACCGGATCGTCGCTGGTGTAGGCGAGCACCACGAAGCCTTCCGCCACGAGCTGTTCGGTGGCGTCTAGGGTTTCCACGACATCGGGAAGCAGGGTGCGGTCATCGGCGATGACTTCCACCTTCACCCAATTCGTGTCCAGCGCCTCGCGGGCAAGTTTCGCGGTGATGACGGCATCCCGCGCGGTCCGGCACCCGGCCGTGTTCGGCAGCGGGGCAATATTCAGCCGGCGCAACAGGTCAAAGACGCTCTCACCGCGCTGCGTAGCAGTGGGCGAGTGGCGCCGCATGGCCACCGTGGTCAGCTCCGTGCCGGAGGCCACCAGAGCCTTTTCCAACATCTCCTGCGAGGTTGCCCCGCCCGTGCCCATGATGAGACGGGAGGAAAATTCCTTCTCTGCGATGCGCACTTTCTTTGTTCTCCTTACCCGCCTTGGACCGCGGTGAGGATGTCGATGGTGGCACCCGGTGATAGCTCGGTTGTCTCCCAGCGCGAGCGTGGGATGACCTCGCCGTCTACGGCCACCGCGCAGCCGTCGCCGGCATCTAACTCCTCGACGAGCTGGGCCACGCTGCCGGCCGACGTAGTGATTTCTTCTCCATTCACAGTCAAAGTCATGCGGGTTTCCTCCTATGCCGAAGTGGCGTGCATGCGGACAAGTCTATGTCGGGCTCCCGGCCTTCCGTCAGGTCAGCGCCCGCCTGCGCCGCGAGCCCGGCCAGCAGGATCCCGTGGCGGAAATACCCGGTGGAGACCACCACGTGGTCGCCCACGCGCCCGAGGTACGGAAGGTCGTCCGGAGAGCCGGGGCGCGCGCCCACCGAGGTCTCGACAAAGTCGCACTCCTCGACGGCGGGGCAGACCAGGCTGGCATCGCGAAGCAGCTGCAGCACGTCGCCTGCCTGCGGGGTGTGCCTGCCGTCTTCGCGCGTGGTCGCGCCAATGGTGAGCGTGCGGTCGCGCCGGGGGATGAGGTAGATCGGGCGGTCCTCAACGAACCCGCGCACCACCCGGTTGAGCAGCGGGTACTGGTGGTCGGGCACGCGCAGCTGGATGACCTCGCCGAGCACGGGACGCAGGTCCAGCGGGTTGTCGTCGCCGTCGAACCACCCGTCGATGTCACCGGCGCCCAAGCCCGCAGCGAGCACCACCTGGTCGGCTGCGTAGCTGCCGGATTCCGTGCGGATAGTGCCGGTAGCGCCGTCGATGTGGGCCACCTTCTCGCGGCGGATGCTGCCGCCTGCCGTGTCGATGGCCCGGAGAAGCGCCGCGAGGAAGAGCCGCGGCTGGATCTGGTGGTCGCCCGAGATGCTGACCGCGCCGCTAAGACCTGGGGCAAGGGCCGGTTCCAGCTTCCGCGCTGCTCGCGGGGTGAGTCGCTCGACGTCGAGGCCCGCCCGGGTCTGATAGTCCCGCAGCTCGGAAAGGTGCGTGGTATCGGCCCGATCGTGGGCGATCACCAGCGTGCCGTCGGTGCGGTACCCGGTGGGCAGATCGGTGTAGCGGCTGACCAGATCGACTAGCTGGGGATACAGCTCGCCAGCTTTATGCATGAGTGGAATGAGCAGGTCCTGTTGGTAGACCACCTCGGCCGCGGGGGCGAGCATGCCGCCGGCGTGGTAGCTCGCCGCGTCGGGGGAGGCGGGCTGCGGGTCGAAAACGGTGACCTCGTGCCCGCGGTCGAGCAGGACTAGCGCGGTGGACAGGCCAATGATCCCGCCACCGGCAACGGCGATGTGCATGAGCTACTCCTTATCGTGGCTGGCCGCTTTGTGGCCGCGGGCAAACTCGGAGACCACTCGGCGGCAGTAGGCGGCGGGGTCGGCGGCGTGCATGATGCCGCGCACGATGGCCAGCCCGGCCACGCCGGTCTCCGCGAGCGCGGCGGCGTCGGCGGCGGTGACATCCCCAATGGCCACGAGCGGGACCTCGGAGAGCGCCACGAGCTCGGGGTAGCCGGACAGCCCGAGAAGCGGTCGTCCCGATTTTTTCGTGGGCGTGGCGCGGAAAGGCCCGCACCCGATGTAGTCGATGACGTCGGCGAGCTCGTTTGCCCTTTCCACGAGCTGGCGGGTGCCGGTGGTCAGCCCAATGATGGCGTCTGGCCCCATAAGCTCGCGCACCACGCGGACGTCGAGGTCATCCTGCCCGACGTGCACGCCCGCCACCCCGTGGTCGCGGAGGGCAAGGGCGACGTCGACGCGGTCATCGATAAGCACCTGCGTCGCCGGGTTTTCGCGGTGGACCGCCTGAGCGACATCCTTGCCCAGGTCATAGAGATCCCGGGCCGAAATCGGTTTCGAGCGCACCTGCACCATGCCGGCACCCCCGGCGGCCGCGCGGGCGGCGGTGGCCACGATGGCGGCGTGAGAATCCTGCGGCGACGATGAATCGGCAGGTCGGCCTGTGACGAAGTAGCAGCGGAGATCCATCGGTCTTTTCTCCCTTATCCCTTCTTTAGCCATGCCAGGGCGGCGACAATGATGCCGATAGTGCCGCGGTCGAGCGTGGGTTGTAGCTGCGGGCCGAATTCGGAGGAGTGGTTGCTGGGGCCGTGCGCACCGGCGGCAAACCCGCTCCAGCCCCAGAAACAGTAGGGCGCGCCGAAGGCGTAGGGGAGGATGGCGAAGTCCTCGCTGATCCCCATCGGCTTCAGCTCACTGACTTCACTGTCGCCGAAGTAATCCTTAAGGGCGGAGTGGACGGTCGCGGTAGCGTCGTCATCGTTAATGATGGGCGGTACGGAATCGAGAAGCTCGAACTCGGGGTCCTTTACCGCCCCGCCAGCGGCGCATTCGGCGCGCACAATACGCTTCATCTTCTCCACGATCCGGGTGGTGGCCTCGTCAGAGACGGCGCGGGTGTTAATTCCCAGCTCCACGGAGTCCGGGATGCTGTTGGTGGATTGGCCGCCGTGCACCGTTCCCACCGTAACCACCGTCGGCTCGTGCGGATTCGACTCGCGGGCAACGATGGTCTGCAGGCGGGTAATGACGGACGCGGCAATGACCACCGGATCGATGGCCGTCTCGGGCGACGATCCGTGCCCGCCACGGCCGTGAATGGTGACCTTCCAATTCGACGCGGCGGTGGTCATCCGCCCCGCGATGGTCCCGAACCCCAGCGGCGGATCGATGGGCAGGACGTGCTGCCCCAGCACCACATCCGGGGTGGGCAGCGCGTCCGCCAGCCCGTCGGCCACCATCGCGGCCGCGCCGCCGCCAGCTTCCTCACCCGGTTGGAAAAGGGCGATGAACGTGCCGGACCACTCGTCCCGGTTATCTGCGAAGGAACGGGCCGCGCCGAGCAGGGCCGCCATGTGCATGTCGTGGCCGCACATGTGGCCCCGCCCCGCGGCCGGGTCGGCCGCGTAGTCCAGCCCGGTGTTTTCCGCGATGGGCAGCGCGTCCATATCGGCACGCACCATGACCGTAGGGCCGGGGCCGTTTTCTAAGACGCCCACCTTCCCGGTCTCGGCGAAGGTGGAACACTCGAACCCCATCTCTACCAAGAGCGCCTCCACGCGCGCCGAGGTCGCTTTCTCCTGCATCGACAACTCGGGGTGCTGGTGGAGCCAGACGTAGAGCTCCTCCCGCTCGGCTTGCGTGTTGTGCACAGCGTCTACGAGTGGTCTCACGTCGGTCATGGAAATTCGAGTCCTTTACGGAAAAAGCGGGCAATCTAGCTGCGATCGCGCAGGTACAGCTGGGAGCCGCCGGCACGGAAGTGCTCCGCCATGGACTGCTCGCCAGCGACGTTCGCGCGGCGATCGCGTTCTTGTTGCACCTTATCTTCCCGCGCCGGGAAGCTGGGCAACCCCAGGTCCGCGATGGCGTTGGCCGTGTCTTGTGCGAGCGCGGTATCGAGCTGGCCGCCGAACTCGTCACGGATGTCCTGGCTGATCCGCATGGAGCAGAACTTCGGCCCGCACATCGAGCAGAAGTGGGCCGTTTTTGCCGGCTCCGCGGGCAGGGTCTCGTCGTGGTACGACTGCGCGGTGTCCGGGTCGAGGGACAGCGCGAACTGATCGTGCCAGCGGAACTCGAAGCGCGCTTTACTCATCGCGTCGTCCCACGCCTGCGCGCCCGGATGTCCCTTGGCCACGTCCGCGGCGTGGGCGGCGAGCTTGTAGGTGATAACGCCCGTTTTCACGTCGTCGCGGTTGGGAAGCCCCAGGTGTTCCTTCGGGGTGACGTAGCAGAGCATGGCGGTGCCGCCCATGGCGATCTGCGCGGCGCCGATGGCGGAGGTGATGTGGTCATAGCCCGGCGCGATGTCAGTAACCAGGGGCCCGAGGGTGTAGAAGGGCGCGTCGGAGGCCCAGTCTTGCTCGAGGTCGTTGTTGACCTGGATTTTGTCCATGGCCACGTGGCCGGGGCCTTCGACCATGACCTGCACGTCGTATTCCCAGGCCCGGCGGGTGAGCTCACCGATGGTTTTCAGCTCGGCGAACTGAGCGGTGTCGTTGGCATCGGCCAGCGAGCCGGGGCGCAGGCCATCGCCGAGTGAAAAGGCGACATCGTAACGCGCAAAAATCTCGCAGAGCTCGTCGAAATTTTCGTAGAGGAAGGATTCCTTGTGGTGGGCCAGGCACCAGCCCGCCATGATGGAGCCGCCGCGACTGACGATGCCGGTGACACGCTGCGTGGTCATCGGGATATACGGCAGCAGAACCCCGGCGTGGATGGTCATGTAGTCCACGCCCTGCTCGCACTGCTCGATGACGGTATCGCGGAAAATTTCCCAGGTGAGCTTCTCCGCCTCGCCGTTGACCTTCTCCAGTGCCTGGTAGATGGGCACCGTGCCGATGGGCACCGGCGAGTTACGCAAGATCCACTCCCGGGTGGTGTGGATGTCATCACCGGTCGATAGGTCCATCACGGTGTCCGCGCCCCACCGGGTGGCCCAGCGCAGCTTGGACACCTCCTCTTCAATGGAGGAGGTCACCGCGGAGTTGCCGATGTTGGCATTGATCTTGGTCAGAAACTTCCGGCCGATGATCATCGGCTCAGACTCCGGGTGGTTGACGTTGTTCGGGATAATCGCGCGGCCGCGGGCGACCTCGCTGCGGACGAACTCTGGGTCGCAGTGCTCGCGCAGGGCGACGAATTCCATCTCGCGGGTGATGATGCCGCGCTTGGCGTAGTGCATCTGGGTAACGCGGCGACCTTCCCGGGAGCGCAGAGGGGCGCGCTTTTCGCCCTGCCATTCCTGGGAGGCCGCGCCGCGGCGCTGGGCGGAGCGGCCATCATCGGCCAGGTCGCGCTCGCGGCCGGTGTACTCTTCGACATCGTCACGCTCGGTGATCCACTGCGCACGCAGCGGTTTCAGGCCCACCTTCGGGTCGCACTCCGGCCCGCGCGTGCGGTAGACGCAGAACGGCTCGTTGGGGCCGCTGGGCGAATCGTCCAGCTGGATTTCGGTCTCCGGGACCTCCAAGCCGTCGTGCCGGATAGGGGAGTAGGAGTGCTTGGGGTGGATTTCGGAGTGGTCACTGTGGGCAGCCGTCATGGCTTCCAACCTCTCTTCCTTCGCTGGTTCTAACCAGACAGGTTCGGCGGTCCCGGCGTGCAAGCGCCGATCTCAGCTCGCGGTTAACGAGCACCCGCGGGGTGTTGTGGGTACGGTCACCCACTATAGGGCGGGGCCGGGGTGGCCGAAGCGGAACGGAAAAATCGGTGGAAAGATTTGGTTGGCCACGCAATGTGTGGCACGATTTTGAAGTTGATTGTGTAGACGGATACGAACCGGCCTGTGGGCTAGGGTCCTCTATCCCAAACTGAAAAGGACATCTTTCATGACCAACATCATTGACAAGATCGACGCAGAGCAGCGTCGCGACGACATCCCGGCATTCCGTCCGGGCGACACCCTCGACGTTGACGTCAAGGTCATCGAGGGCAACACCGAGCGTGCCCAGACCTTCCGCGGCGTGTGCATCCGCCGCCAGGGCTCCGGCATCCGCGAGACCTTCACCGTGCGCAAGGTCTCCTTCGGCATCGGCGTTGAGCGTACCTTCCCGGTTCACTCCCCGAACCTGGCGTCCATCAAGGTGCTCCGCCGCGGCAAGGTTCGCCGCGCCAAGCTGTACTACCTGCGCAACCTGCGCGGCAAGAAGGCCCGCATCAAGGAGCGCATGTAACACGCGCGCCGTAGCGCTGGTGGCGTGAGCCGCCAGCAGCAGAGCGCTACTTACGGCCCCCGGGAGATAACCTCCCGCGGGGCCGTTTTGCGTAGTCGAAGCTGCCTCGCCGGATTTCCTGGACAGCGCCACTGTTTTGCCAGGAATACCCAAGCGCGCCGTGTGCTGGGGTGTGAGCGGCCGGTTGCTACGATCGCTTCCCGTGACTACCCAAGATGACAAGACCCCGGCCGGGCCGGTAGCGGAGCCCGCCACAGAGGCCAAGAAGTCCACGGGGCTTCCCTGGATAGTGGAAACGCTCCTGATCGTCCTCGCCGTGCTGTTTGTCGTGGGGCTATTCCAGCAATTCGTGGGGCGCCAGTACGTCATCCCTTCCGGCTCGATGGAGCCGACTCTGCATGGGTGCGAAGGCTGCTCCAACGATCGGATCTTCACCGAGAAAGTGAGCTACTACGGCTCCGACCCGCAGCCCGGTGACGTCGTCGTCTTCGAGGGCACGGACTCGTGGAACGAAATGTGGGACTCGCCGCGCTCTGACAACCCGGCTATCTCCACAATCCAGGACGGCCTCAGCTTCCTGTCGCTCGCTCGCCCGAATGAGAACGACCTGGTCAAGCGTGTCATTGCTACCGGTGGCCAGACCGTGTCCTGCCAGGCTGGGGATCCGAGCATCATGGTCGACGGAAAGCCCACCGACCAGTCCTTCGTCATGGACCCGCCCACCTACCCGGTGGATGAACATACGGGGTCGGAGGCGTGCGGCGGCCCGTACTTCGGCCCGATCACGGTGCCGGAGGGCCGCTACTTCATGATGGGCGATAACCGCACCAACTCCGCCGATTCGCGCTTCCACATGGACGACGGCTCGTACGGCACCATCCCGCGCGAAAACATCCGCGGCAAGGTCCAGTTTGTGTTCTTCCCGTTCAACCACATCGGCGGTGTCGATGACCCGGATATCCAGGGCTGACCGCAGTCGCTGGCTGCTCGAACTGGTCGCCGTCGCCGCGGCGGCCTTCGTGCTTCTCGCCCTGGTGCAGCACTTCGTGGGCAGGATGTACGTGGTCCCGTCCGCGTCCATGGAGCCGACGCTGCACGGCTGCCCGGGGTGTACCAACGACCGCATCGCGGTGGAGAAGTTGAGCTACTACGGTTCCGACCCGCAGCCAGGCGATGTGGTCGTCTTTGCTGGGGAAGCGTCGTGGAACGCTGACTTTTCGGTACAGCGTTCGCGCAACACTCTCGTGAGGGGTGCGCAAAACATCGCGGCCTGGGCGGGACTGCGCGCCAATGACGAAAACACCTTTGTTAAACGCGTCATCGCCACCGGCGGCCAGACCGTGGAGTGCCAGCCTGGCGATGCCGGCATCGTCGTCGACGGCACGGTGCTTACCGAGCCCTATGTCGAGACCGGCGGCGGCGCTGCGGGCGGGGCACCTCCTGTGAACCCGCAGACCGGATCGCAGGCCTGCGGCGGCGAGTACTTCGGGCCGGTCACCGTCCCGGAGGGTCGCCTGTGGCTGATGGGGGACAACCGGACCAATTCCATGGATTCCCGCGCCCACATCGGCGATGAGATGCAAGGCACCATCGGTGTCGACCACGTGCGCGGCAAGGTGATCGGGGTGCTCGCCCCGCTCAGCCGCTTCGGTGGAGTAGACAGCGTCGATCCGACCGAGCTGGCCGCTCCCGCCGCTTTGCATTCCGCAGGCTCGCCAAAGGCGGGGGTATAGGTGGCGCGCGTGCGCAGGCTCAAACAGTCCCGCACCTACGAGGTCGCCCTTTCCCGGGCGGGGCTAGGGCCGGTAGCGGGGATCGATGAGGCCGGCCGCGGGGCGTGTTGCGGGCCCATTACGATCGCGGCGTGCATCCTGCCCGATCGCACCATCGCGGGGCTGGCCACCCTCACTGACTCGAAGAAACTCACCCCGGCGGCCCGGGCACGCCTCGAGCCGGTGATCAAGAAGCATGCGGTCGCCTGGTCGGTGGTCCACATTGGGGCCGCGGACATCGACAAGCGCGGTATCCAGTGGGCCAACGTGACCGGGATGCGGCGGGCGGCGGCTCTGCTGGAGCCCGGCCCGCGCTACATCCTGACTGATGCTTTGCCGGTGCCGGGGATGGCGGTGCCGTGCTTGCCGATGATTGGCGGTGACGCCGCCGCGCGTTGCATCGCCGGCGCGAGTGTCTTGGCCAAGGTCGCCCGCGATCGCTTGATGGATGACCTTGACGCGCGCTACCCGGGCTACGGCTTGGCCGCGCACAAAGGTTACGGCACCGCCGTGCACACCCGAGCAATTAAAGAACTCGGCGCCTGCGCGCAGCACCGGATGAGCTACGCCAACGTGGCGGCCGCGCATGCGCAGTGGCAGCGTGGTGCCTGAGATCTTCGGCGGGCACGCCCCGCGTGCCTCACCTGATGTTGAACCGACGATTATTACACTGACGACCAGCCCACACGCACTGCGTATACCGAGGGATACCGTCCGGCGAGACAAGCGAGGAGTAACTGTTGAGCGCTGAAGAACTCGATAACTACGAGGCCGAAGTTGAGCTGTCGCTATACCGCGAGTACCGCGACGTGGTCAGCCAGTTTTCCTACGTGGTGGAAACCGAACGGCGCTTCTACCTCGCCAACGCCGTAGAGCTCATCCCGCACACCAGCGGCCCGGACGTGTACTACGAGGTACGCATGTCGGATGCGTGGGTGTGGGACATGTACCGCTCCGCCCGCTTCGTGCGCTACGTGCGGGTGATTACGTTCAAGGACGTCAACATCGAGGAGCTGGACAAGCCGGACCTCATCATGCCGGAGCCGAATTCCGACCGTTAAGTTCACCCGGCCCTATACACCGTGTGGTGTAGCGGGTGCAAGACCTAGGGCCGGCCGGCTGTGGATAACCCCGCGGAAAGACGAGTTATCCACAGATTCGGCACTCGATAAAACTCACAATCTGTGTCTCCCTTGTGGCACGCACCCCACCTGCGTTGAAGTTGCCAGTACAGCGCGCATCGCCTCCGTACACGCAGTTCGGAGCGGTAGCGCAGAAGAAGTAGGCAACGCACAATTCGGGGACTCGGGGAGACAGACATCGTGCTGACACGGAATGCACAGAGAAAAGAGCTAGGTAATAGGGGAGAGCGCCTTGCCGCGGCGTATTTCCGGCAACGCGGCGCACAGGTGATAGCGAGCAACGTTCGCTACGCCGTCGGGGAAATCGACCTCATCGTCCGGGAGCCGGATGGGCTCATCGTCATCGTGGAGGTCAAGACGCGCCGCGGCGCCGGTTTCGGGGTCGCGGAGGCGGTCACCCCGCGCAAGTTGGCCCGCATGCGCAAAGCGGCCCGCCAGTGGATGGATGGGAAACCCCTGGCCACGGTGCGTTTCGATGTCGTCGCTATTACCGTGGACCCCGCAAGCGGTGCGGCCCAGTCCGTGGAGCATTTCCAGGGGGTCGAAGATGGGGCTCGGTAGCTGCCGCACGATAGCTCTCGACGGCGTCATTGCCCGCGAGGTGACCATCGAAGCGAACGTGGGCCCAGGCCTTCCAGGCATCCACGTCGTGGGCCTGGCCGATACGGCGATTACGGAATCGCGGGCACGCATCCGTACCGCCGTCAACAACACGCGGCTGCCGTGGCCGCGCACCAAGGTCGTGGTGTCTTTGACCCCGGCCTCCATGCCGAAGTCGGGCGCGCACTTCGATCTCCCAATGGCCCTGGCCATCCTCACCGCCAATATGGCCGGGTGGCAGGGAGACGTGGCCGCCCAGGGGTGGCCCGCGGAGCGGGACTCGGAACCGCAGCCGGACCTGGCGGATTCGGCGGCGCCGCGCGAACGGTTGGATACGGCGCTCGTGCTGGGGGAGCTGGGCCTTGATGGCAGCGTGCGACCGGTGTCCGGCATCGTCCCGGCGATGCTGGCGGCGAAGGAGAAGGGCTACGACACCCTCGTTATCCCGCCCGCGAACGCGGCAGAGGCGCTATTGGTTCCGGGGTTGGACGTGCTGGTGGCCGCAACGCTTGTCGATGCCTTTGCTTGGGTCACCGGCTACCGCAGGCTGCCCACGGCTGCCGAGGCGGCGCGTTATACACCCGCCACCGCAGAGAGGGGAAGCCAGAGCACGGGAATGCAGGAGGATGTCGACTTCGCTGACATCGCAGGACAGCGGGAGGCGAAGACGGCCGCCGAGGTCGCCGCGGCGGGCGGGCATCACCTGTTTCTTACCGGCCCGCCGGGCTCCGGCAAGTCCATGATCGCCGCCCGCATGCCGGGCATTCTGCCGCCACTGACAGCCAAAGAGACGATGGAGGCGACCGCCATCCATTCGATCGTCGGCGCTCCTGGCCACGTCGTGGACGCGCCGCCTTTCATCGCCCCGCATGCCTCCCTCACCCGCGCCGCCCTCCTCGGCGGCGGGCCAGGCATCCCGCGGCCGGGCGCGGTGAGCCTCGCGCACACGGGGGTGCTCTTCCTAGACGAGGTCTCGGAGATCCCCGCAGCCGTCCTGGATGGACTGCGCACCCCGCTGGAGGAGAGGCGCGTGCGCATCGTGCGGGCGCGCCGGGAGGTGGAATTTCCAGCCCGTTTCCAGCTGGTGCTTGCAGCCAACCCGTGCCGGTGCGCGGCCGAAGACCCGACTAAGTGCACGTGCACCGCGCATCACCGCCGGGAATACCTGCGCAACCTCTCCGGCCCGCTGCGCGATCGCCTCGACATGGTGGTGCGGCTCAGCCAGCAGTCGGCAGTCATTTCCGCAGACGGCGAGGAATCAACCGCGGACATTCGCCAGCGAGTGTGCGCAGCCCGCGAGCGCGCGGCGCACCGCTGGCAGGCGGATGGTCTAACCGCGCGGCACAATGCCGCGGTGTCCTCGTCGTATCTACGCCGGCACCGACCGGCCGATGACGCCGCCATGGCCATGCTCAGCGCGTACCTAGCGGCGGGCGATATGAGCCAGCGCGGCATCGACCGGTGTCTCAAGCTCGCGTGGACTCTGTACGACCTCGACGGCGAAGCGGCCGCGAGCACGCCCGGCGCGAGCGCACCGCGGCCCAACATCGATCACGTAGCGCGCGCAATGCATTTGCGCGGCGACCAGGTGATGGCGGGGGAGTAAAGATAATGAGTGACTTCAGTACCGCGAGCCCTGTGCACGCCTGGGTGTACCTCAACCGTGTCCTCGACGGCCCGTCTCATGCGCTAGCGGGCCTCCTCACTGCCTTCGAGCCGGAGCGCATTGCCCACGGCGTGTTTCACCGCGAGGAGTGGATCGGTGCGCTTTTAGGGGAAACGGCAAGCCGTTACGACTGGTGCCGGCAGAGCGAGGACTTGGAGTGCGCGCGCCAGGTGGGCGCGCGGCTTATCACTCCCGCCGACGACGAATGGCCGCAAGAACGCTTTGCCGCGGCCTTCGGCTTCTTCCACAACGGCGCGGTTGATGCCCCCGCGACCTTCGCCGCTGACGCCCTGCCACCCCATGCGCTGTGGGTGCGTGGCGAGTCTCTCGCCGGTGCAGTGGACCAGTCCGTTTCCGTCGTAGGCACGCGCGCGATAACGCGATACGGGTACCAGGCCACGGACATGCTGGTGGGCGGGCTCGCGGCACACCAGTGGTCCATCATTTCTGGCGGGGCGCTGGGCGTGGATAGTGCGGCGCACTCCAGCGCGCTGTCTGGCGGGGTGCCTACCGTCGCGGTCATGGCGTGTGGCATCGACGTCGACTATCCGGCACGCAACCGCGAACTGTTTCACCGCATCGCCGAGCGCGGGTGTGTGGTCAGCGAATTCGCGCCGGGCACGACCCCGCAGCGCCACCGCTTCCTCACCCGCAACCGGATCGTGGCGGCGATGTCGTTGGGCACCGTTGTCGTGGAGGCCGCGTTTCGGTCAGGCGCGCTCAACACCGCGAATTGGGCGGAAGCGTTGGGCAAGGTCGTCATGGCTGTGCCTGGGCCCATCACGTCGGCCGGCTCGCTGGGCTGCCACCAGCGTATCCAGGACAACCGCGCGCAATTGGTGGTGAGCGCCGACGATGTGCGGGCGCTGGTGGGCCCAGCGGGGAACGCCGACCCAAGCGGTCAGTACGAGCTGGAGTTCGCCCCCAGCGTGACGCAGGCGCTGCCGCGCAATGAGTTGAAGGTGTACGGATCGTTGCCCGCGGCGGAAACGGAGGACTCACTGACCGCGGAGGACATAGCCCGAGAAGCCGGGCTGCGGGTGGCGCTGACGGTGCATATTCTCGTCGCCCTGGAAAAGAAGGGTTTGGTCATGCGCACCGGTATCCGGTGGAAGCGAGTTCCACAGGAGTAAACTCCTGTCACATGACGAAAGGACTGGAACCGGCCCCAGACTCAGACCGGACTCCGGCCTCGGCAGGAGCGCCGGACGCTGGCGGGCAGCTGATGGAGGCGATCGCTGACTTTGGTGACTATCAGCGCTACAACCTCGGGCGCTCCGCCGCGACGGTAAAGTCCTACTGCACGGACCTGAAGAACTTGGCCCAGAGCGTTCCTGACTTTCCGTCCTTTACCCTCAACGCACTGCGCGCTTGGTTGGGCCAGGCGGTCACCGAAGGGAAATCGCGCGCCACCATCGCGCGCCGGACCGCAGCGGCCCGCGCCTTTTCGTCCTGGGCGCAACGGGAGGGCTACCTTTCCACCGACGTCGCCGCGCGCCTAGCCAGCCCGAAGGTCAACCGCTCTCTGCCTACCGTGGTCGATGCTGCCGGGGCGGGAGAAATGCTCGACAAGGGCGCCAACGTCGATGTTCCCGTCGCCATCCGCGACAACGCCATTCTGGAAGTGCTCTATGGAACGGGGATGCGCGTCGCGGAGCTCGTGGGCCTCAACCTGGCCGACGTCGATTTGGGGCGTTCTACCGTCACCGTCTTGGGCAAAGGAAATAAGCAGCGCGTGATCCCGCTGGGCGCGGCTGCGCGTGCCGCGGTCACGCGCTGGCTCGATGAGGCCCGTCCGGGGATGTCCAAGGACGATACGGAAGCTGTCTTCGTGGGAACTCGGGGCAAGCGGATCGATCCGCGGCAAGTGCGCCGGATTGTCGACCACGCCGGCCAGGAAGCCGGAACCGATCACATCTCCCCGCACAGCCTCCGGCACAGCGCGGCTACGCATCTGTTGGAGGGCGGGGCCGACCTGCGTGTGGTGCAGGAAGTGCTGGGGCATTCCTCGCTCCAAACCACGCAGATCTACACCCACGTGTCGGCCGACCGGCTAAAAAGGATCTACCAGCAGGCCCACCCGCGGGCTTAACGCCCGCCTGTCTACAGCGGCTTGAGGCGAATGACAGGTTCGCCGAGCAGGCTCAACGGATCGATGTACGAATCCTTCGCGGTACGCGCACCCCAGTTCAGCCCGGGGTAGCCGTCGACACTGTGGCCGAGCGTGCCGATGAACTGCCCCTCGCGGACCCGGTCGCCCTGCTGCACGGCGGCGTGAACCGGTTCGTACGTCGTGCGAATCCCGTCGGCGTGGTCAATGGACACAACGGGTTTTCCGGCCACCATTCCGGCAAAGGCTACGGTTCCGTCATCAGCGGCGAGCACGTCGTCGCCCACCTCCAGGGCAAGGTCTACGCCGCGGTGCCCGGGGCCGTATTTGTGCGCCGGAGGCTCGTACGGCCGCAAGACCCGACCGGGCGCGACGTGTCCCGTCGTGGGGTCGACGTATGCGGCGGCGACAGCCGGTGACGCGGCCACGAGAAGCGCAACGACTACCCCGAGGCAGCGTGACAGCGTCTGGTCGGGAAGTGGGTGGCGCGGATAGTGATAGGGCGGGAAACGAAAGTCGGACGGGGTGTCGGAAGTAGTTGGACGCGGATAAATGGCATCGAGAATTGCAGTCATGCTGGAATCATCACCTGCCGTGCGCACATACCGCACGCGGTGGCGCGCCGGGCTGTGGATAAGTGGCGATACAGGCGGCATCGCCAAGCACATGCCATGAATCTGTGGATGGTTTCCGGGCTGTGGCGTGCGTTGGTAGTGCAGACGTGCTATAGCCCGCGTGATTGTGCACGGCGCGGAGTTTTGTCAATTACGCAGGGCGGCGATAGGGTAGAGCGCAGCAGTGTGTCTTTTTCGATCACGCTGACTACGCGCGACGAAGTCGTCGTTTCCTGCCCGGCCGGGTATTTCTCGCTGGGTTCAAAGGTTAGCGACAGTTGTGAACGACGTGGTCCCCGCGGAAAGCCGGGGTGTTGTTCAGAACCTTCGTAGCTAGGGCGTGGGATAAAAACCCGCGCATGCATCTGAAAACCGAAAGACTTTGACAGAAAGCGAGCGAATCATGGCAGTTGTTACCATGCGCGAGCTCCTCGACGCTGGTGTGCACTTCGGTCACCAGACCCGTCGCTGGAACCCGAAGATGCGTCGTTTCATCTTCACCGACCGCAACGGCATCTACATTGTCGACCTGCAGCAGACCCTGACCTACATTGACGAGGCTTACGAGTTCGTCAAGGAGACCGTCGCCCACGGCGGCACCGTCCTGTTCGTCGGCACCAAGAAGCAGGCCCAGGAGGCCGTGCAGGAAGAGGCCGAGCGCGTCGGTATGCCGTACGTCAACCACCGTTGGCTCGGTGGCATGCTCACCAACTTCCAGACCGTGTCCAAGCGCCTGAAGCGCATGAAGGAACTCCAGGACATGGACGCCCGTGAGGACGGCTACAAGGGCCGTACCAAGAAGGAAGTCCTGATGCTCAACCGTGAGCGCGCCAAGCTCGAGCGCGTCCTGGGCGGCATCTCCGACATGACCAAGACCCCGTCGGCGCTGTGGATCGTGGACACCAACAAGGAGCACATCGCTATCAGCGAGGCTGCCAAGCTCCGCATCCCGGTTGTTGCCATCCTGGACACCAACTGCGATCCGGACGAGGTCGACTTCCCGATCCCGGGCAACGACGACGCCATCCGCTCCACCAAGTTGCTGACCAAGATCGTCGCCACCGCTGTGGAAGACGGCAAGAAGGCGCGCGAGGAGCGCGAGCTGGCCGCCGCTAAGGAAGCAGCGGGCGATTCCGCTGACAAGGAAGCTCGCGACGCCGCCGAGGCAGCCGCCGCTTCCGACCCGGCTTCCGCCGAGGGCGCAGCTCCGACCCAGGCTGAGCAGTCCCCGGAGGCTGCCCTGAACGTCGAGAGCGACCAGCAGAAGCCGGCCGAGCAGCAGCCGGCCGACAACCAGGAGTAAACCTCCGGTTGCCCCAGGAGAACTAGTTCTCCCCTGAAGAACGTGCCCCACCGCCCCAGTAGGGTTGGTGGGGCACGTCATGTTTTAAGCTGTAGACTAAAGCGCGGCCGGACATGCCCCATACAGCGAGGTATGTCATGGTCGGTTACGCTGAACCTGCGAAAAGTTGTTCCTAATAGAGGAGGACCGCCCACACCATGGCGAATTACACTGCTGCAGATGTCAAGTCCCTGCGTGAGCAGACCGGCTCCGGCATGCTTGACTGCAAGAAGGCCCTGGAGGAAAACGACGGCGATTACGACAAGGCCGTCGAGTACCTGCGCATCAAGGGCGCCAAGTCCGTCTCCAAGCGTGCCGACCGCGAAGCTAGCGAGGGCCTCATCTCGATCACCGGTAACACCATGATCGAGCTCAACTGCGAGACCGACTTCGTGGCTAAGAACGACGACTTCAAGAAGTTCGCCGCTCGCATCTCCGAGGCCGCAGCTGAGGCTAAGGCCAACTCCGCTGAGGAGCTCAACGCCGTAGAGATCGACGGCAAGCCGGTTTCCACCCTGGTTGACGAGGAGTCCGCCAAGATCGGTGAGAAGCTGCAGGCTCGCCGCGCCGTCACCGTTGACGCCGACAACACCGCGCACTACCTGCACCAGCGTTCCGCTGACCTGCCGCCGGCAGTCGGCGTCATCGTCTCTTACGAGGGCGACGCCGAGGGCGCACACGCTGTGGCGCTGCAGATCGCCGCGATGAAGGCTCAGTACCTCACCCGCGAGGACGTTCCGTCCGAGGTTGTGGACAAGGAGCGCGAGATCGCTGAGGCCACCACCCGCGAGGAGGGCAAGCCGGAAAAGGCTATCCCGAAGATCGTCGAGGGCCGCCTCAACGGCTTCTTCAAGCAGGTCGTCCTGCTCGAGCAGGCTGCCCTGTCGGACAGCAAGAAGACCGTCAAGCAGGTCGTTGAAGAAGCTGGCACCACCATCACCGGCTTCGAGCGCTTCGAGGTTGGCGCGTAGCTCGCCTTCCGTGCCGTGCTCGCTCGCTTTAGCGGGCGGGTAACGCGGCGCTACTCTCACATACCCCACCCAGTTTGGGCTTGCCTCCAATTTCGAGGAAGGCCTGCTGCGGTGGGGTTTTCTCTATATTCTGTGTGAATTGCCGCATTGCCCGCGGCGGTGTGAGTGCGCGGCAGCGTGGTGGGTACTATGAACCACGTTGATACCGCCGTACTCACGAAGGAGAGAGTTGAGCCATGTCTAGCTCGGACGGACTTGAACCAACCGAACGCACCGACCGCAAGGGCTACAAGCGGGTCATGCTCAAGCTGGGCGGGGAGATGTTCGGCGGCGGCAAAGTGGGTATTGACCCGGACGTGGTAGAAAACGTGGCCAAGCAGATCGCTGCCGTGGCACGCGCCGGCACCGAAATCGCCGTCGTCATTGGCGGCGGCAACTTCTTCCGCGGCGCGCAGTTGTCCCAGCGGGGCATGGACCGTGCCCGCTCGGATTACATGGGCATGCTCGGCACGGTGATGAATTCGCTCGCGCTGCAGGACTTTCTGCTGCAAGAGGGGGTCGAGTGCCGCGTGCAGACGGCCATCAATATGGCCCAGATCGCGGAGCCGTACCTGCCCTTGCGCGCGGACCGTCACCTGGAGAAGGGTCGTGTGGTCATCTTCGGCGCCGGCATGGGCATGCCGTATTTCTCCACGGATACGACCGCCGCCCAGCGCGCCCTCGAAATCGGCGCGGAGGTGCTGTTCTTGGCCAAGGGAGTCGACGGCGTCTACACGGCCGACCCGCGCGAGGACGACAGCGCCGAGCTGTACCACGAGATCACGCCGCGCGAGGTTATTGAGAAAAACCTCAAGGTCGCCGACGCCACCGCATTCAGCCTGTGCATGGACAACAACATGCCCATTTTGGTCTTCAACTTGCTGCAGGAAGGCAACATCGCCCGAGCCGTCAGCGGCGAGCGCATCGGCACACTCGTGCAGTCCTAATCCATACCGCGAAACTGCTACATTAGCCAGACAGAAAAGACTTTCTCAGAGGGGATTTACTCGATGATTGATGAGATTCAGCTAGACGCCGAAGAGCGCATGTCCAACTCCGTGGATCACACCCGCGACGAGCTGCAGACCATCCGCACCGGCCGCGCCAACCCGTCCATGTTCAACGGCCTGGTGGCAGAGTACTACGGTGCGCCGACCCCGATCACCCAGATGGCGTCCATCTCGGTTCCGGAGCCGCGCATGCTGATGGTCAAGCCCTACGAGCAGTCCATGATCGGCGAGATTGAGACCGCCATCCGCAACTCGGACCTGGGCGTTAACCCCACCAACGATGGCACCGTCATCCGCGTGACCGTCCCGCAGCTCACCGAGGAGCGCCGCAAGGAGATGGTGAAGTTCGCCCGCGCCAAGGGCGAGGACGGCAAGATTGCTATCCGCAACGTCCGCCGCAAGGCCATGGAGCAGCTGAAGAAGCTGCAAAAGGCCGGCGATGCCGGCGAGGACGAGGTTGTCTCCGCCGAAAAGGACATGGAGAAGATCACCGCTAACTACATCGAGCAGATCGACGAGCTGATGGAGAACAAGGAAAACGAGCTCATGGAGGTCTAACCTCCCTCGGCTGTTCTCCCCAATTTCCCTTCCGCCCTTTCCCTACGCCCCAGCTAGGGGTACATGCCTAGACAATTCTTCTTCCCCCACGCAGCGCAAGGAGGAAAAGCCGCGGTGACTGAATCCTCGCCACAGCATGGTGCTCCGGACGGTACCCCGGCGACTGGGGATGCCCGAGCGAACGTGGGCGCTCCGGAGAAGGGGCGGGCGGATAAGGCCCGCACCCGAAGCACGCGGCTGCCGCGCCCGAAAAACAACGCCGGGCGAGACCTCCCCACCGCCATCGCGGTTGGGGTGGGGCTCGGCGTTCTCGTCGTCGGCGCCGTCTGGGCTGGCCCACTCGCGTGGTACTTGGTGGTGGCTGGTGCCATCGGCGTGGCCATGTGGGAGGTGCTCACCCGGCTCAAGGAGCGGGGCTACTTCCTCCAGCGAAAGCACCTGTTGTGCTTGGGCCAGGCGATGATCTGGAGCTCCTGGTTCGCCGGGGCAGGAGGCCTCGTCGCCGTCTATGTCGTGGCGGTCTTGTCACTCATGTTCGGCCGGCTCTTTCAAAACGGCCGGCACCGCCCGCCGGAGAATTACCTGCGCGACATGGCGGTGGGCATTTTTGTGCTGACGTGGGTGCCGCTGTTCGCCACCTTCGCCGCAATGCTGGCCAACACCCCGTCGCCGTTCGCGTCGGGGGAGCGGTCCATCATCACCTTCATGCTGTGTGTGGTCGCCTCAGATACCGGCGGGTACATCGCGGGCGTTATGTTCGGATCCCACCCGATGGCGCCGGCGGTCAGCCCGAAAAAGTCGTGGGAAGGTTTCATCGGTTCTCTGGTGCTGAGCACCCTCGTGGGCGCGCTGACGTTCTGGTTAGTGCTGCACCACCTGCCGTGGATCGGCGCCATCATGGGACTGTTCTTGGCGGTCTGTGCAACGCTGGGTGACTTGGTCGAATCGCAGTTCAAGCGCGAATTGGGTATCAAGGACATGTCAGCGCTTCTGCCCGGCCACGGCGGCTTGATGGACCGACTGGACGGCATGTTGCCGGCCGCGATGGTGACGTGGGTTGCCGTCTCCGTGCTCACGGCCACCTCCGTGTAGAGTTTCGCTGCTGCCCGCTTTCCCCACACGTTCACCAGACTTGCTCAGTTTGGTTTCAACCCTCGTCGTCGTGCGAGAATGAGGTGTGTTATGCCCCAACCAGTAAAGCTTGACTTTTCCGCCCCGCGCCGCGGGCTGCCCCCGAAGCACTTTGCCGACTTGAGCAACGACGAGCGCATCGCCAAGCTCGAAGAGCTCGGCCTGCCCAAGTTCCGTGCCAAGCAGCTCGCGCAGCACTACTACGTCCACTACACCGCAGACGTGGAGGAGATGACCGATCTCCCCGCCTCCAAACGCGAAGCCGTGGGGGAGGCGCTCTTTCCAAAGCTGATGAACCCCATCCGGTTTACCTCCACCGACGATGGGGAGACCTCCAAGTCCCTGTGGCGGCTGCACGACGGCACGCTGCTGGAATCGGTGCTTATGCGCTACCCCGGCCGCGCCACCCTCTGTATTTCCTCGCAGGCCGGCTGCGGCATGAACTGCCCGTTCTGCGCCACCGGACAGGGCGGTTTGGACCGCAACCTGTCCACCGCCGAGATCGTCGAGCAGGTGCGTAACGCCGCAAAGCAGATGGCTGAAGAAGGCGGCCGGCTGTCCAACGTGGTGTTCATGGGCATGGGGGAGCCGCTGGCCAACTACAAGCGCGTGGTGCAGGCGGTGCGGCAGATCACCGCGCCCGCCCCGGAAGGCTTCGGCCTATCCATGCGCAACGTGACCGTCTCCACCGTGGGCGTGGCTCCGGCCATCCGGCGGCTGGCCGACGAGGACCTGTCCTGCACCCTTGCGGTGTCGCTGCACACGCCTGACGATGAGCTGCGAGACACCCTCGTGCCCATCAACAACCGGTGGTCTGTCGACGAGGTCCTTGACGCCGCGAAGTACTACGTTGAAAAGACTTCCCGCCGTGTCTCTATCGAGTACGCGCTTATCGGCGACAAGAACGATCAGGACTTTCGCGCCGATCTGCTGGGGCGGAAGCTGCACCAAGCCCTTGGCTCCAAGGTCCACGTCAACGTCATCCCGCTGAACCCTACCCCGGGTTCGGAATGGGACGCCGCCCCGAAGGCTCGGCAGAACGAGTTCGTCCGCCGCGTGCAGGCGCAGGGCGTTCCCTGCACGGTGCGTGACACGAAGGGGCAGGAAATCGCCGCCGCGTGTGGCCAGCTCGCCGCCGACGAGCGGGAGAGCGAGGCAAGCTAGCGAAAAGGCCCTCTCCCCGGTTCAACCAGAAGTTGCCGGGGAGAGGGCCTTTTATTTTTTCAAGCTTTACGCGAAAGTGTCCAACGCGTGAGCCCGAGGGAAGCTTAGTCGCGGGATACCGGGGAGGCGGTGTGCGCGGCCGCAGCACCCGAGGAAACCGGGGTGGCGTAGTTGGCGTGGGAGCCGACGTTGATGGAAGCGGTGCGCTCGGAGGAGGCGAGTTCGCGGCGGCGGGCCTCCGGGTCGACGTTCAAGGCGCGCAGCTCGTCGTCGGAGAGCTCGGCGTACGGGCCGGTCAGCGTCTTCTGCATGTGGTTCCAGTCCTGCTCCTTGTAGCCGACCGGCTTGTTGCGCGCGGTGAGGGTGCGCACCTGGTTCAGCTTCGGCTGGAACAGGTGGATGAGCAGGCCGACGATGAGCAGCGCCGCCAAGACAAAGAGCCACACGGTCTCCACGTGGCCCTTGTGGTTGCCAAAGTTGTACATCAGCAGCAGGAACACGGAGATCCAACCGGCGATCTGCACACCGGTACGCGGGGTGCGGGACCAACCGAAGCCCGCGGACGGGACCTCTTCGGTAGAAATGCCGTCATAGACCTGAGGGGTCGGCTTGTGGGAAGACACTTGCTCTCCTTCGCGTGTACCTGCCTTTACTACTCGCAACATTCTAGGTCATACCCATACGCGGAGCGAGTAAGTACCCCCGCCTGGCCGCGTCCACTAGTTGGTGCGCGTACCCCCTAAGCTAGGACGGGTGACTCTCAAGCGAATCGTGATTCTCGGCTCGACTGGCTCCATCGGCACGCAGGCCCTCGAGGTCATCGCGGACAATCCCGACAAATTCCAGGTCGTGGGGCTAGCCGCGGGCGGCGGCAACCCGGAGCTCTTGGCGCGCCAGGCGCGTGCGCACAATCTCACCGCGGACCAGGTGGCGTGCGCGAACGTGGACGCCGCAAGAAAGGTGTCCGCAGCCCTCGGCGGGCAGGTCATCGACGGCGCCGACGCGGCCGCCCACCTCGTGGAAAATACTGCGGGCACCGGCCCGGACGCGGCCGACACCGTGCTCAACGCCATGGTCGGCTCGCAGGGGCTTAAGGCCACCATGGCCACCATCGACTCGGGTGCGGTGCTGGCGCTGGCCAACAAGGAGTCCCTTGTTGCCGGCGGGACTTTGGTCACCGACCGCGTCGATCGCGCGCGCCTCATTCCGGTGGATTCCGAGCACTCGGCCATGGCGCAGTGCCTGTCCGCGGGAGAGCGCGGCGAGCTCGACCACCTCGTGCTCACGGCCTCCGGCGGCCCCTTCCGCGGGTGGACGCGCGATGAGATGTGGGACGTTACCCCGCAGCAGGCCGCCCAGCACCCGACGTGGTCAATGGGGCAGATGAACACGCTCAACTCGGCGACCCTGGTCAACAAGGGCCTCGAGCTCATCGAGGCGTCCCTGCTTTTCGATCTCCCGGCCGAGCGCATCGCCGTGACGGTGCACCCGCAGTCCATCGTGCATTCCATGGCCACCTTCACCGACGGATGCACCATCGCTCAAGCCTCCCCGCCGTCGATGAAGCTGCCCATCTCACTCGCCCTCGATTGGCCGCACCGCGTGCCCGGGGCCCAGCCGGCGCTCGACTTCGCACAGGCCTATACGTGGGAGTTCGCCCCGCTTGACGATGCCGCCTTTCCCGCCGTCTCCCTCGCCCGCGCGGCGGTCAGCGCCCCGGGGAGCGTGCCCGCCGTGTACAACGCGGCCAATGAGGAAGCTGCGGCCGCGTTTTTGGCCGGGCGCATCCGCTTTCCGCAGATCGTCGACGTGGTCGAGCGCGCTGTCAGCGAATGCGACGTTTATGCTGAGGTACCCGCAAGCGTCGATGATGTCCTCGCCGTGGAGGGCGAAGCGCGCCGCCGCGCGAACGCGCACATCGACACCCTCGCCGACTAGGAAGAAACAGCGAGTCAATGGCAAACATTCTGGGCATCCTCGCCTTCGCCCTCGGCATCGGGATAACCATCGCCCTGCACGAGGCGGGGCATATGGTGACTGCCCGCGCCTTCGGAATGCGCGTGCGGCGCTACTTCATCGGCTTTGGGCCGACGCTTTTGTCGTTTCGGCGCGGACACACCGAGTACGGGCTCGCTGCCTTGCCGGTCGGCGGCTACTGCGACATCGCGGGCATGACCGCCCAGGACGAGAACCTCACCGAGGAAGAGGCGCCGCATGCCATGTGCAACAAGCCGTGGTGGCAGCGCGTCGCGGTGATGCTCGGAGGCATCGCAGTCAACCTTGTACTCGGCTTTACCGTGCTGTACCTCGTGGCGGTTACCGCGGGAATTCCCGATCCAAATGTGGACGTGCGCCCGCGCGTAGGCGAGGTCAAGTGCGTCGCCGACGCGGACGCCAACGGCAAGCAGGCGCCGTGCGAGGGGAGCGGCCCGGCAGGTGCGGCCGGGGTGAAAGAAGGCGACATCGTGGTCGCGGTCGACGGTCACGCGATCGAGCAGTTCACACAGCTGCGTGACTACGTCCTCGAGCGCCCGGGCGAGCACGTCACCCTGACGGTGGAGCGCGACGGCAGCCAACAGGACCTCGGCATCGACGTGGCCGCGGTCAAACGGCCGACGGCCGAGGGCGATACGGTCACCGCGGGATCGGTGGGGCTGGTCAACCAGCCGCAGGACATCGTCAAGCATTTCGGCCCCGCGGAGGCAGTGCCGGCGACGGCGAAGTACTCCTGGTCCATGCTGACGGCGACTGTCCAGGGCATCGCTCAACTGCCGGCTAAGGTGCCGGGAGTGGTCGGCAGCATTTTCGGCGGGGAGCGCGCGCAGGATTCGCCGATGTCGGTCGTGGGTGCTTCCCGCGTCGGCGGCGAGCTCGTGGAACGTTCGCTGTGGTCGATGTTTTTCATGATGCTGGCCACGCTCAATTTCTTCCTCGCCCTGTTTAATCTCATTCCGGTCCCGCCCTTTGACGGCGGGCACGTGGCCGTCATCGTCTACGAAAAGATTCGGGATGCGATCCGTCGCCTGCAGGGCAAGGCGCCGGCGGGGCCGGCGGACTACACGAAGCTGATGCCGCTGACGTATGCCATCGCGGCGATCCTGATGGGGCTAGGCGCCATCTTTATCGTCGCGGACGTGGTGAATCCGGTCCGCTTGTTCGGCTAGAACGCCGCCCGTGGGTGTGTCGCTTCCCAGTGCTAAAGTAAGAGCGGCAAACTTCGGTGAAACCACCATGTGATCACAAGGAGCGTTCATGTCGACACCTATCGGTCTCGGTATCCCGGAAGGACCACCGCCCGTCCTGCACCCGCGGCGCAAGACCCGACAGCTACACGTCGGTCCGGTCGGGGTGGGATCCGATTACCCGATCTCCGTGCAGTCGATGACCAATACGAAGACGCACGACATCAACGCCACGCTGCAGCAAATCGCGCAGCTGACCGCCTCCGGTTGTGACATCGTGCGTGTCGCCTGCCCCAAGCCGATCGACGCGGAGGCGCTGCCGGCCATCGCGCAGAAGTCCCCGATCCCGGTGATCGCGGACATCCACTTCCAGCCGAAGTACATCTTCCAGGCCATTGATGCCGGTTGCGCGGCTATCCGCGTCAACCCCGGCAATATTCGCGAGTTCGACGGCCGCGTCAAGGAGGTGGCTAAGGCAGCCGGGGATGCCGGGATTCCGATTCGCATTGGCGTCAACGGCGGCTCGCTGGATAAGCGCCTGCTAGAAAAGTACGGCAAGGCAACCCCGGAGGCGCTCGTGGAGTCCGCCATCTGGGAGGCCAGCCTCTTCGAGGAGCACGGGTACGGCGACATCGCTATCTCCGTGAAGCACTCCGACCCGGTGCTGATGGTGGAGGCCTACCGCCAGCTCGCGGAGAAGACCGACTACCCGCTGCACCTGGGCGTGACCGAGGCGGGCCCGAAGTTCATGGGCACCATCAAGTCCTCCGTAGCCTTCGGCGCACTGCTGGCCGAAGGTATCGGCGACACCATCCGTGTGTCCCTGTCGGCGGATCCGAAGGAAGAGATCAAGGTCGGCGACCAGATCCTGCAGTCGCTCAACCTGCGCCCGCGCAAGCTCGAGATCGTCTCCTGCCCGTCCTGCGGCCGTGCCCAGGTGGACGTGTACAAGCTGGCGGAGGAAGTTACCGCCGGCCTCGACGGTATGGAGTTCCCGTTGCGCGTGGCCGTCATGGGCTGCGTGGTCAACGGCCCGGGAGAGGCACGCGATGCCGACTTGGGCGTGGCCTCCGGTAACGGTAAGGGGCAGATCTTCGTCAAGGGCGAGGTCATCAAGACTGTGCCGGAATCCCAGATCGTGGAGACCCTCATCGAGGAGGCCAGCCGCATTGCCGAAGAGGAAGGCATGGAGGCCGTCGAGGGCGCGAAGGCCGAGGTCCGCGTCACCAAGTAAGGGAGCACTTAGACCCCGGCCCCGCGTTCATCCCGCCTGACCTACTACCATCAGGGGCATGAATCTTCGCGGGAAACTGACGCCAGGAAAGCAAACCCCGGTCCGCTCGGTGCCGAACAGCATCGAGCGGCCCGAATACGTGTGGAAGGACTCCGTCCAGGAAAACGTGGGCGAGCCGTTCGTCCAAACGCCCGAGATCATCGAGGCGATGCGCGAGTCCTCCAAGATCGCCGCCAACGCCCTGAAGGAAGCGGGCAAAGCGGTCCAGCCGGGTAACACCACCGACGAGGTCGACCGAGTCGCCCACGAGTACATGGTGGATCACGGCGCGTACCCGTCCACCCTGGGCTACATGGGATTCCCTAAGTCCTGCTGCGTCTCCCTCAACGAGATCGTGTGCCACGGCATCCCTGACTCGACCGTGATTCAGGAAGGCGACATCGTCAACATCGATGTCACCGCCTACAAAAACGGCGTGCACGGTGACACCAACGCCACCTTCTTTGCCGGTGAGGTAGCCGAGGAACACCGCCTTCTCGTTGAGCGGACCAAGAAGGCCATGATGCGCGGCATCAAGGCAGCTAAGCCGGGTCGCGAAATCAACGTCATCGGCCGCGTCATCGAGTCCTATGCCAACCGCTTCGGCTACAACGTGGTCGAGGACTTCACCGGCCACGGCGTCGGCCCGACCTTCCACAACGGCCTCGTGGTCCTGCACTACGACTCGGAGTCGTACCGTGACATCCTCGAGCCGGGCATGACCCTGACCATCGAGCCGATGCTCAACCTCGGCGAGCTGGATTACGACATCTGGTCAGATGGCTGGACCGTGCAAAACCGCGACGGCGAGTACTCCGCTCAGTTCGAGCACACCTTGGTCATCACCGAGGACGGCAACGAGATTCTCACCCTGCCGGACGAGGACGAGGGCGAATCTTAGAGATTCGCCCTCGTCGATTTGGGTTCGCCCTAGCCGAGACGGATTCGGCCTAGTCGAATTCGAGGCCGAGTAGCGCGTTCTCGGTCAGCTCCGGCAGCGCCGGGTGAATCCAGTACTGGCGCTGCGCGAAGTCGCGCACGTCAATGTCGTACGCCATGACGGTGATGAGCTGCTGGATGAGGGTGGACGCCTGCGGGCCCATGTAGTGGGCGCCGAGCAGGCGTCCACTCTTTTTGTCGGCGATGAGTTTGGCAAAGCCGTCTTCTTCCTCCATGGCCCATCCGTACGCAACCGCGCCGTAGGCCTGCACCTTGACGGTGATGTCGTAACCGGCCTCGCGCGCCTGCTTCTCCGTTAGCCCCACGGTTGCGACCTGCGGCTCGGTGAACACCGCCGACGGCACGTTGTCGTGCGGGAAGGCGCGCAGATCCTCTGGGTGCAACAAGTTGTGCTGGATGGCGCGCGCTTCCGCGTTCGCCACGTGCTTGAGCATGTACGGCGAGGACACATCGCCCAGCGCCCAGACCCCCTCGGCCGTGGTGCGGCCGTAATCGTCGACAACCACTCGGCCGGCGCGATCGAGCTGCACCCCGCCAGCGTCCGCGTCGAGGCGGTCGCCGTTGGGCACCCGGCCAGTAGCCACGAGTAGGGCATCGCCGTCGACTTTCGAGCCATCGCTCAAGGTAAGGCGGACGGTCTCGCCGTCCTGCGCGGCGGCGGTGACGTCGACGCCCAAGCGGACATCGAAACGCTTCTTGGCCAGCTCAGTGAAACGATCGGAGACCAGCTCGTCCTGCTGGCGGAGAAGCTTGTCCGACCGGTTGAGCACCGTGACCTTGCTCCCCAGACCGTCAAAGATGTGCGCGAACTCCATCGCGATGAATCCGCCGCCGAGGATGACGATGTGCTCGGGTTGGTGTTTCAGCCGCATGATGTCGTCGTTGGTGTGGAACCGCACACCGGATTCCGCGATGACCGGCGGGATGAACGGGCGCGACCCAGCGGCAAGCACCACCTGGTCGCCGGAAATGATCTCCTCCGTCTCACCCTGGCCGGTGCGGATGGTGCGGGGGCCGACGAACGAGCCGTGGCGGTCGAACACGGTGATGTTCGGGGTCTCGTCACCGCGCCGGTATTCCTCACCGCCGCGGGCAATCTTGTCGATGCGCCCGTCGAACACGCGCGTAACGATGCCCGGCCAATCCACCTTGTTGACCGTCGCGTCAATGCCGAGCTTGGCCGACTCCCGCGCGTGCTGGGCGGCCTCGGCGGCGTAGACGAACATCTTGGTGGGGATGCAGCCGACGTTCAGGCACGTGCCGCCGAACGTTCCTTCCTCCACGATCGCGATGGATTTATCGTCGAATTCCGGGCTGGGCAGGGAATTGCCCGATCCAGTGCCGATAATAATGAGGTCAAAGTGCTGATCGATCTGCATAAAAAGTGGGCTACTTTCTTCCTTAACTAATTGTCGTCGTACGCGCAGTGCTATTCGCCGTCGATGACCGCGGCATCCGCGGTGGCGGGACTCTGGCTGCCGCCGCCGTCGACGTGCGAGTGCAGCCACTGCGCGGTCACCGCGAGCGCCTCCGCCCGCACTGCCGGGCGCGAGAGGAACACGTCGTGGCGGGCACCGAGCAGAATGTAGACGTCCGCCGCGTCGGACAGGTGCGGTGCGTGCTGCTGAGTTTGGTGGGTATCAATCACCGCATCCGCCGTATCCACCGTCGGCCGGTAGCCCGTTCCCAGCTCCGAGCGCAGCGAGCACAGCGTCAGACACGGCATACCCAGATCAACGTCCCTGTTCCAGATCTGTTCCTGCGCGGTGAGGATGGCGCGCACCCAGCCGACGTACTTTTCCGCGCCGGCGATGGGTTTCAGAGTGGTATCGAAGTCCCACTCGCCGTAGTAGTCGCGGTGGATGGATTGCCCGAAGGCGCTGAGTCCACCGCCCGGGATCGGGAGGGTAGGGAAGTAGCGCCCGACGACATCGAAAAGCGGGGTGGCCGCCCGGAGCACGGGGCGGGGGACTTTCATCATGTCCAGCCAGGGGCTATTGAAAATCGCGGTGGGGATAAGGCGGTGGCGCGCACGGTCGGTGCGACGCAGCCAGTCGATCCACAACGCGACGATGAGCCCACCGGTGGAGTGGGCAAGGGGGGCGATGCGGTCATGGCCGAGCGCCGCAATCTCGTCGAGAGCGGCGTTTAAATCCGGGTAGTACAAGCTCATGTCGGTGGCGTAGTGCCAGCGCTGGCCCGGGCGGTGAGAGCGGCCGCACTTGCGCAGGTCAACCGCGTAGAAATCGAAGCCCGCCTCCGTGAGGTAGCGGGCGACATGGTCGGCAAAGAAGTAGTCGGTCATGCCGTGGACCCACAAAACAGCCGGTTTGTCTGAGCGTGCGGAGGGATCCTGCTTTCGGCCTGGGGCGTAGCGCACCAGCGTTGCGCACACCTCGCCTTCCCCGTCGGGATCCTCACCCAGCGGGAGGGTGCGGCAATAAAAACCCTCTCCGAGACGATCGGGGACCCAGCCGGAATCGGCCGGAGGGCCACTGGGCTCGTTCGTGGTGCCGTGGGGCGTACCGCCAGCCATCTCGTCGGATACAGGGCGCGCCATGCCGGGATCAGAATTCATGGTGCACACCTTAATGCCACGGCCCAGGCCACGGTGGGCGCGTCAACAAACCGTGGGGCGGCACACGCCCCATCTCGACGATTCCGGGGGAGGCTAGCGTAAGCTTTGGTGCAGCACGATTTTTCATCTCTACTCACGAATGGGGTTAAAACAGGTGTCGTCGAAGAAGAAATCCGCACAGGTTGTTGATGAGGTGGATATCGCCCTCGTTGGCGCCGGCATCATGAGCGCCACCCTCGGCGCGATGCTGCGTGAGCTCGAGCCGAGCTGGAGCCAGATGATTTTCGAGCGGCTCGATGCCCCGGCGGAGGAGTCTTCCTCCCCGTGGAATAACGCCGGTACCGGCCACTCCGCGCTGTGCGAGCTGAACTACACGCCGGAGAAGAACGGCAAGATTGATGTCTCCAAGGCGATGAACATCAACTCCAAGTTCCAGATCTCCCGCCAGTTCTGGTCCCACCAGCTCAACAACGGGATCCTGACGGACCCGAAGGAGTTTATTAACCCGGTTCCGCACGTCTCCTTCGCCCAGGGCGAGGACCAGGTCGATTACCTGCAGCGCCGTTACGATGCCCTCTCTGAGAACCACATGTTCCCGGAGATGAACTTCAGTGAGGACACCTCCACCTTCGCCGAGAAGCTGCCGCTGATGGCGAAGGATCGCGACTTCGGTGATCCGAAGGTGGCCATCTCCTGGACCAATGAGGGCACCGACGTCAACTTCGGCGCGCTGACCCGCCAGTACCTGACCGCCGCCAAGGCCGCGGGCACGGAGGTGCGCTACGGCCACCAGGTCATCGATCTCAAGCGCGACGGTGGTAAGTGGAAGGTCTACACCAAAAACGTTCACACCGGCGACATTCAGGTGGTTAAGGCGAACTTCGTCTTCGTCGGCGCGGGAGGCTACGCGCTGGACCTGCTGCGCAAGGCGGGGCTCAGCGAGGTCTCCGGCTACGCCGGTTTCCCGGTCTCTGGCATGTGGCTGCGTTCCACCAACCCGGAGCTCATCCAGCAGCACGAGGCCAAGGTGTACGGCAAGGCGTCCGTCGGTGCCCCGCCGATGTCCGTGCCGCACCTGGATACCCGCGTTATCGACGGCAAGAAGGGCCTCATGTTCGGCCCGTACGGCGGGTGGAGCCCGAAGTTCCTGAAGAAGGGTTCCTACCTCGACCTGTTCAAGTCCATCCGCCCGGACAACATCCCGTCCTACCTGGGCGTTGCCGTCCAGGAGTTCGGCCTGACCAAGTACCTGGTCGAAGAGGTGCTCAAGGACTTCTCCGCGCGTGTCGATGCCCTGCGGGAGTACGTCCCGTCCGCCCGCGAGGAGGACTGGGAGACCATCATCGCTGGCCAGCGCGTGCAGGTGATTAAGCCGACCGCCGCCCCGCGCTTCGGCTCCCTGGAGTTCGGCACCTCGCTGGTCAACAACCAGGAGGGCAACATCGCCGGCGTCTTGGGCGCTTCCCCGGGCGCGTCGATTACCCCGTCCATCATGCTGGAGCTTCTGGAGCGCTGCTTCGGCGAGCACATGATTAACTGGGCGGACAAGATCTACGAGATGATCCCGTCCTACGGCACCAACCTGGCCAAGGACAAGAAGCTCTATGACGAGCTGTGGGACTTCACCCAGAAGACGCTGAAGTTGGATAAGTAGAGCTCGGCTCTCCGCCCGCCGCGCACAGTGCATGCGCAGCGGGCGTTTTCCGTTTTGACGCCAGAAAACTCTATTTACGTCCCGCAGAATGTTCGGAAGCCCTGGAGTCCGTCTGGGTCCGGTTCGGAGAGTTCGGGGTGGAAGTCGTAGACCGACGCGGCGTCGATTTCCCTAATGGGGCCCAAGTCGCCCGCGTGGGCCGCCTCGAGTGCCGCGTCCAACGGGCGGTTGCGGGGAATGGAAAGAGGCGCGCGCTTGCCGGGCTCAGTAGGCGTGTGCTCGCGCCAGCGCGCCACCCACTCGGATGCGGGGAGCAGAGCGTCCAAACGGGTGCCATCGCCGCGAGCCGCCTCCCAGACCGCGCGGTTGGCCAGCGTGATGTCCGTGCCGGCGGAGCGGAGTTCCGCGAAGTAGCCGTCGACCCATTCCTGTGCGGTGTGCCCGGTCGCGTCGATGCCGAGAATGTCGCGTGCGGTGCTGGACCAGTAGTGCTCGTTGAAGCGGTCGATAAAGCCATTGATGGCCTTTTGCGCCCACTCCAGCGCAGCATCCGGGGTGGAGCCCAGCAGCGGCAGTAGGGACTCGGCGAGGCGTGCGAGGTTCCAGCCCAAGATGAGTGGCTGGTTGCCGTAGCGGTAGCGCCCGCGGGTGTCGATGGACGAAAAGACGGTGTCTGGATCGAAGCCCTCCATGAAGGCGCACGGGCCGTAGTCAATGGTCTCGCCAGAAATTGAGGTGTTATCCGTGTTCATGACGCCGTGGATGAACCCGAGTTGCTGCCAGCGGCTGACGGTGGGGATCTGCGCGTCCATCACGGAGTCGAACAGCCCGCGGTAACGCGCGGCCGGATCGTCTTCATCCGCAAGCTGGGGGAAGTGGCGCCCGATGGCGTAGTCCGCCAGTTGGGCAGTGAGCTCTTCGCCGCCGTGCAGCTGTGCGTAGTGGAAGCTGCCCACCCGCAGGTGGCTCGCGGCAACGCGAACGACCACGCCGCCGGGAAGCCCGCGGTCGCGCACCACCGCGCGGCCGGTGGAGACCACGGCGAGCGGCTCGGTGGTGGGCACGCCGAGCTCCGCCAGTTTCCGGCTGACAACGTATTCGCGCAGCATCGAGCCCAGCGTGCCGCGCCCGTCGCTGCCCGGGCGGGAAAAGGCGGTCGGCCCAGAACCTTTGACGTGCAGGTCGCGCAGGCCCGCGGAGGTAGCGATTTCGCCGAGGAGGAATGCGCGGCCATCGCCAAGCACAGGCGAAAGCTGGCCGAACTGGAAACCGGAATAGGCCATGGCCACCGGAGGTTGATCCTCCGGGTTGGCATTGCCCAGCAGGAACTGCACGCCCTGAGCGGACCGCAACCAATTGGGGTCCAGCCCGAGGAACTCGCACAGCGGCTCGTTAAGGAGGGCCACCTGCGGGTCAGGCTGCCGCTCGCCGTGGCCCGGGGCGGCCAGCTCGGGGAGAGCGGTAGCGAAATCGGAATGCAGTGCAAAGGGGAGGCTGCCAGTAGAAGTCACCTGCTTCAGTGTAGGAACCGAAGGCGGCGGGGTCGCGCCTCGGTTTCTCAACCCACAGGATGACGACCACGCTGCGCGTAGTTTGTAGTCTTTGAAGATATGACTGTGCTCAACAGGGCGATTCACGCGCTCAGACGACTCCGGCACATGTGGCCGGACGACTGGATTGGGCACCCGCTGCGCATCTTCTTCATCCCGTGGGTTGCGCTAGCCGTATCGGGGCAGGTGGACAGCCTGTCGGAGACAGACCCCAGTACCTATTCTCACGTCCTGGAATTTCTTCTCCTCGTGGTCGTGCCCGTGGCGTTCCTTCTACACCCGCGGTTCCGCGAGTATTCGATTCTCACGGTCGCGGTGGTCATGACGCTGTTCATCGGGTCGGAGACGATGCGGCTGAACATGGTCAATGGGTTTGCCGTGGCTTACGTCTGCTTCTTAGTTGGCGCCCACTCACCGCGCCGTGTGCGCCCGGTGTGGATCGCGTGGATTCTGGGCGGATCCGGGGTGGCCAATGCATTGAGCGCCGCGGATTTAAACGACGGCGAAGTGCCCCTGTTTACCCAAACCGCCGCGTTCGTGGTCAGTGCGTGGCTCATGCTTGGCTTTTTCTACATGCTCGGCACCGGCAACCGGAAGCGGCGGGAGGAACGAATGATCCTCACCCAAAAGGCCGAGATGGCCGGTGCCATCGAGCGCAACCGCATCGCCCGGGAAATGCACGACATCGTGGCCCACAACCTGGCGGGAACGATGGCGCTTGCCGATGGCGCACGTTTCGCCGCCAAGAAAAATCCCGAGGCCGCCGCCGAGGCGCTGGAGACCATTTCGACGTCGACCCGCGATTCCCTGCGGCAGATGCGCGGGCTGCTGTCGGTGCTGCGCGATGAGGAGGGCAGGCAGACTCGCTCGGCGCCGGGCACCGCGGATATCGAGGGCCTTTTCCACGAGGCCCGCCGGTCCGGGCTGGACCTCACCGTTGTCGGGCTGGAGCACCTTCCCGCCCAGGCGGATGAGCTCTACCAGTTCACCGTGTACCGGGTTATCCAGGAAATGCTGACCAACATGCTCAAATACGCTGACCCGCGCCGGGGAACCATCTCGCTTAGTCGCCACAACGGGGCGCTGAAGATCTCCGCGGTAAACCCCGCCCAGCAGCTGGAGAAAAACACCGACATCGGCAGCGGATTCGGCATCATCGGCATGCGGGAGCGGGTCGCCACCAGCGGCGGCAGGATTGAGCACGACTTCAACGGGGATTTCTTCCACCTCTACGTGGAAATCCCGGAACAGTAGGCACAGGAGCGGAAGCGATACAGGATGGATCAGGTAGACAGCGACGCGGCAGCAGAGACTATTCGGGTGGGGCTGGTCGATGATCAGGCCATGGTGCGCGCCGGGTTCGGCATGCTCATCGGCTCCCAGGACGATATGACGGTGGCCTGGCAGGCAAGCGACGGCGACGAGGTGCCCGGCAAACCGCCGGCGGACATCGTCCTCATGGACGTGCAGATGGCGCGGGTGGACGGGATTTCTGCCACCCGCGACCTGCTGGCACGCGACTCGGACGTCAAAGTGGTGATGCTGACGACCTTCGATGACTTCGACTTCGTGCAGGGCGCCATCGCTGCCGGCGCCAGCGGGTTCCTGCTCAAAGACGCCGAGCCGGACGACTTGTTGTCCGCCGTGCGCACCGTGTTTTCGGGTGAGGCGGTGCTGGCGCCCCGCGTGACGTCGCAACTTCTCCAGCGCATGGGCACCGGTGAGGCGCTGGGGCGTGCCGGTGGGCCTACCACCGCGGGCCAGAGCCAGCCCACAGCAGAGGGCGCGAATACCGGCCCGCGCGCAAGGGACCAAGAGGCCAGCGTCCCGGTCACGGAGCCATTGTCCGCGGACCTGACCCCGCGGGAGTGCGAGATCCTGCGCCTTATCGCGCTGGGGTATTCCAATACCGACATCGCGGAAGAAGAATTCGTCTCCATGGCGACGGTGAAGACCCACGTGCGCCACATCCTGACCAAAACCGCCTCCCGTGACCGAGTCCACGCGGTGCTCTACGCGTACCGGACCGGCGTGGTATCCGTCGACGAGCTGCTGACTCATCCTCAAGGCTGACTGGGCTAAATCAGCTCTGGGGGCGATGTGCCACTCCCAGGTCACAGAGCACGCTAAAAGGCATGCTCACAGTTTCAAATCTCACCAAGAAATACGGCACGGACACCGCCGTTGATGATCTCAGTTTCACGGTGCCCGACGGCCAGGTCACCGGCTTTTTGGGCCCGAACGGTTCCGGTAAATCCACCACCATGCGCATGTGCACGGGCCTGGAAATGCCGACCTCCGGCCGCGCGCAGTTCGATGGCGTGGATTTCCGGGAGTTAAAGAACCCTTCCAGCTGCGTGGGCACGCTTCTCGATGCCACCTGGTACCACCCGGGGCGCACCGGCCGCGCGCACCTGTCGTATATGGCCGCGCTGCAGGGAAAGACCCGCAGCGACATCGACGCCGCGCTGGACCGCGTTGGTCTGCTCCACGTCGCCGGCAAGCGCGTCGGCGGATACTCGCTGGGCATGAAGCAGCGGTTGGGCCTGGCGTGCGCGATGCTCAACGGTCCGCAGCACCTGCTTCTCGATGAGCCCGTTAACGGCCTCGACCCGGAAGGCGTGCACTGGATGCGCGACCGCATCCGCGAGTTCGCCGCCGAGGGCCGCGCGGTGCTTGTCTCCTCCCACCTGCTTTCGGAAATGCAGCTGACCGCCGACCGCCTCGTCGTCATTGGGCGCGGCCGTCTCATCCGGGAAGGCTCCATGGAGGAGTTCCTCTCCGCCTCGGGCGCCGCACGCATCAAGGTCACCGTTGATGACCCGGCGGCGCTTATGCGCGAACTGGAAAGTCGCGGCCTTCCTGCGGAGAACGCGGGGCCCGACGTCGTCGTGGCGGGGGAGGCGGATCCCGCCGACATCGCCGAACTGTCCCATCGGCTCGGGTTGCGCCTTTCGGGGCTGACCAAGACTGCGCCGTCGCTTGAGGAAGCCTTCCTCGGCGCCACCGCCAACGACGTCACCTACCGCTCCTACTAAATAAGACAAGGACCTGGCGCAATGCACATTTTTCTCAGTGAGGCACGCAAACTCTTCTCGCTTCGATCCACGTGGATCTACCTGCTCATCACCCTCGGCGGAATGGCTGCCGCGCCCATTTTGGACGCGTTGCTGGCCGCCGATGGGCTCAACCGCAACATGCCGCTGGTCGGGCTCACCAACGCCGGCGCCTTGGCCAGCCTCGTCATCATCTTCTCGTCGGCGATGATGGTGGGAAACGACCACAAGGCTGGCACCATCGCGTGGTCGTTTCTGTCCACCAATAACCGCGGCCGCATCGTCGCCAGTCAGGCCATCCTCATCACGCTGGCGCAGCTCGCTGCCGCGGTGCTGGGCATGCTCTTAGGCTTCCTCGGGTCCACAGCGGTGGGAGCGACGTGGGACATGTCGACCTTCGGCGAGGCGCAATTCCCGCAATGGCTGGTGATGTGGTCCCTGTACTCCCTTCTCGCAGTCGGGCTGGCATGGATCCTGCGCAGCGGCACCTACGCGGCCATCATCATGCTGATCGAGGACATGATTATCGAAACGACAGCCCCAGCGCTGCCCGGCGAGGCCGGACGGCTTGTCACTCAGATTCTCCCTGGGGCGAACGCCGTCGCCGTCACGGGCAATGAAAGCGCCGCCGGCATCGAGCACGGGCCCACAGTCGCCGCGCTCATCCTTCTTATCTATCTCGCGGTGGCGCTCGTAGGCGGGTGGCTCATCGCTTGCCGCCGCGCAGTGCGTTAACCCAGCGGTGCGCTAGCGCGCCGGGAACATCGCATTTCACCCATTCACAAACCCACTCACGGAAAGGAATCGACCAATGGAAACCCTGCAGATTCTCGCGGATACCAGCGACCCAGGTGTCTCCCTGAACTTCTTGGGCCTGGGCATGGGCGGGCTGTTGATTGCCCTCGTCATCGCCTACTTCTTGTTCATCCTCGCCGCCTTCGTGAGCATCCTGCGCTCACCGAACTACTCCACGGGCCTGAAGGCCCTGTGGTTCCTCGTCGTCTTCTGCGTTCCCTTCCTGGGCTCCATCGTCTGGTTCATCTGGGGCAAAAACAACGGGGATATGGGGCCGGGGACAGGCGCGCGTTAGGCGGGGCCTACACCACGAGGGTGAGCTCGGAATCGTCCCCGCTAGTCGTGTCCGAGTTGACCTGCTCCTCGATTTCGAACCCGGCGGCCCGCGCGAGCTCGGCGACGTCGTGGGCGTTGCGTGCGGCGTCCGCTCCGGGCGCCAGGGCGAGCTCGCGGGCGAGCAGACCCTTGTAGTGCTTGTTGAAGTGGCTGACCACCTTCCGGGTGCCGTCCGGGCGCACGGATTCCACGCGGACGGTCACGGCGCCGGGGACTGTGCCCAAGTTCCGGTAGGCACCCGAGCGGAGATCGACGATGAGCTCGCCCGCTTCTTGCAGCGACTGCAGCGCCTGGGTGATGGAGCGTCCCCAGCGCTTTTTCATCGTCGGTGCCGCAGGCGCAGCCGCCGATTGCGCGCTGGCGTGTACAGGCAACTTCGTGTTCCCGGACAGCCGGTAATGCGGGATGGGGTCCTGGGCGCCAACGATGCCGAACAGGGCAGAGCCGATGGCGAGGCGGCAGCGCGCGGAGTCGGGAAGATGGGCGGGCGAGAGCGCATCGTAAAGCACGCCTGAGTAACGCTCGATGGCCGGGGTAGTGGGGGAGGAGAACAGCTGTGTGTTGGCGTGCGCCTCCGCCCGGTTCTTCTCGGACAGACCGAGGGCGTCCACGGCGGCATCGACAGGAAAAGCCTGCAGGTCAGCGGCAATACTCTTGCGGATTGGGGTCAGCTCCGGGAAGCTCAACTCCGCGAAATTGAGGGGACTTCCATCGCCGCCGTGGGTTTTCGTCTCAGAAGGTGGGAGCACGATGAACATAAAACGATGGTAGCCGGGTATATTTTCACCCATGATTACTCGCCTGTCTCAGCTCTTTTTGCGTACCCTCCGTGAGGACCCCGCCGACGCGGAAGTGCCTAGCCACAAGCTCCTGGTGCGCGCCGGCTACATCCGCCGCGCCGCCCCCGGTGTCTACAGCTGGATGCCGCTGGGGCTGCGCACTCTGCGCAAGATCGAAGACGTCGTGCGCGAGGAGATGAACGGCATCGGTGCGCAGGAACTGCTCTTCCCGGCACTTCTCCCGCGCGAGCCTTACGAGACGACGAACCGCTGGACCGAGTACGGCGACAATCTGTTCCGGTTGAAGGACCGCAAGGGGACCGACATGCTCCTCGGGCCGACGCACGAGGAGATGTTCGCCTCCGCGGTCAAGGACATGTACTCGTCGTACAAGGATTTCCCGGTCACCCTGTACCAGATTCAGACCAAGTATCGCGACGAGGAACGCCCGCGCGCGGGCATCCTGCGCGGGCGCGAGTTCGTGATGAAGGATTCCTACTCCTTCGACATGGACGACGCCGGCTTGGACGAGTCCTACGACCGTCACCGCGCCGCCTACCAGCGAATCTTCGACCGCCTGGGCATCGAGTACGCCATCTGCAAGGCCACCTCGGGCGCGATGGGCGGATCCGCGTCGGAGGAATTCCTCGCGGTCTCCGAGATCGGTGAGGACACCTTCGTCCGCTCGACGGACGGCGACTACGCCGCCAACGTTGAGGCGGTTGTGACCCCGCGGCCGGAAGAGCGCGATCCGGAATCGTTGCCGGCCGCCGAAGAGCGCGAGACCCCGGGTGTCACCACGATTGATTCCCTCGCCGCGTGGGCGAGCAAGGAGGGCGTGACTGTCGATGAGCACGCGGCGGGTGCGGCAGACATCCTGCGCACCGTGGTTATCCGCGTTGCTCAGCCGGGCGAAGAACCGGAGCTGGCCGTCGTGGTGCTCCCCGGCGACCGGGAGCTGGACGACAAGCGGCTTGAGGCCTCCCTGGAGCCTGCCACCTTCGAGCTGGCCGGCGACAAGGACTTTGCCACCAACGACTTCTTGCACAAGGGGTTTGTTGGCCCGCGTGCGTTCAACGAGCGCGAGCTCAAGGTCTTTGCCGATCCCCGCGTGGTGCAGGGAAGCTCCTGGATCATCGGCGCCGATACCCCGGACAGGCACGTGGTGGGCGCGGTTGCGGGCCGCGACTTCACAGTGGACGAGTACGTGGAAGCCGCAGAGGTCCGAGAAGGCGACCCGGCGCCCGACGGGCACGGCACGCTCACCTTGGAGCGTGGCATCGAGTTGGGGCACATTTTCCAGCTGGGCCGAAAGTACACCGAGGCCTTCGACGTGCAGATCCTCGATGAAAACGGCAAGCGCGCCGTGCCGACCATGGGCTCTTACGGCATCGGCATTTCCCGCATGATGGCCGTTCTCGCCGAGCAGAACCACGACGACAAGGGCCTGAACTGGCCCATCGATGTCGCGCCGTACCAGGTACACGTCGCCGTGGCGAACAAGGACGCGGCCGCGCTGGAGGCAGGCGACGCGCTTGTCGATGAGCTCAGCGCCGCCGGCATCGAGGTGCTTTTCGATGACCGCAAGAAGGTCTCCCCGGGCGTCAAGTTCAAGGACGCGGAGCTTTTGGGCATGCCGTTCTGCGCCATTTTGGGCCGTGCGTTCGCCGACGGGATGGTGGAGCTGCGCATCCGCGGCGGCGAGACCCTCAATGTGCCCAAGGACGAGATCGTGGACAAGCTCGTTGAGCTGGTCCGGGGCCAGTAGGCAGAAGGAGACGTAAAGACGTGAAGAAGTTCCTCAAGAAGTACGGCCTCGCTGCAGCACTGACCGGCATGGGCGTCATTCACTTCGCGGCCGACGAGACCGTGGAAAAGATTGTGCCGCCGCAGCTGCCGGGCAGCGCGCGGTTCTACAACTACGCCTCCGGCGTGTGGGAGATCGCCACCGGTGCGCTGTTAGCAAAAGAAAAAACCCGCCGGACTGGCGGGTTGAGCGCAATGCTTCTGTTCCTAGCTGTGTGGCCAGCGAACTTTTACCACGCATACTTGGAGCGCAACGAGAAGGGTGGGAAACGCGTCTACCACGTGCTGCGCCAGCCGGCGCAGGTGCTCCTTATTGAGTATGCGCGGCGCATCTGGAAAGGCCGCGCGTAAGCGCCTATTAGCGCTTAAGCTACCGGGCCGCCGCAGTTCGGCCATGCACCGGCGCCCTGGTTAGCCAGAACGTTCTCGGCGACGTCGATCTGCTGCTCGCGGGATGCCTGGTCGGCGGTCGGAGCGTACTGGGTGCCGCCGTTAGCGGCCCAGGTCTGCTCATCGAACTGCAGGCCGCCGTAGTAGCCGTTGCCGGTGTTGATGGACCAGTCGCCGCCGGACTCGCATGCGGCGACCGCGTCCCAGCCGGAGGCGTCGGCTGCACCAGCCGTCGGGGCGGCAATCAGCGGGGCGGCGACGAGACCAGCGGCTGCGGCGGCACCGGACACGAACTTGGCTGCGGAAAGCTTCATAGGGCTAAAAGTCACTCCTCAGATACGTTGGATTCATTCGTGTTTGAAGTTGTGACGAGCCAACTTACGTGGCTGTACCCTCACGCCGTCAAGCTCACGCGGTTAACAATTTCCTGTTCACGTGCACAGAAACCGTTCAGGCTACCGGCGCTTCCGCTGGATAACGGTTAAATAACGGGTCCTGCTGCCGGGGGTTTATTGCAGGGGGAGCTACGAGGTAAATCCGGCGACAATCGAGATGATGAGCTGGAGGGCCGCGACCGTAAGGCCGGCGAACGGCACCCACCGTTCCTTCCGCGGTGCCCGGTGGGTGACGATGACGTAAATCGCGAGCACGATGCCGGCTAGAAAGCAGATGAAGCTCAGCCAGTTGATGCCCATAGACGCAAGGGGGAAGGCGAGAACGGGCAGGGCGAAAGAGGCGCGGGTGAGGAGGGTGTTTTTATCGATGGAGCTCATGGTGATGGGAGCTTAACCGATAGTGCCGTCGGCCACACGCCCGCGCGCGGCCTGGTGGGCGAGCCAGGCGACCCAGTTTTCATCCCCGGCCTGTGCCGCCGCAGTCGCCGCGGCCGTCCACTGCGTGTCGTCTTGCTCTTGGACGTCCGCGACGAAGCTCTTCGCCGATGCCGCATCGCTGGGAAGAGTCCCGTCGCCGTCGGGGGAGTAGCTCGGCGCGGGGAGAGTAGCGCCGGGCGCATCTGCGCCAGCCCCGGAATCGGGTTTAGTGCCCAGTGCCTGACGGAGCGCTTCGGCCCGCTGGCTGTAGAGCCCGTTGAGGGTATCCAGCGCATCGGTATCGTTTCCGGTGACGAAAGCGCGTGCCTCATCGAGTCCGTAGACCGCCGAGTCCTGCCAGTGCAGTAATTCGGTCAAGGAGTCAGCGAAGTGCTTGTCCATGTGATCTTTGTCCGCGCCTGGTGCCGGCAGTTGTGGCGCGCTATTGCCCGCGTTGGTCGATGCGAGGCCAGCGAAGGCTTTGTCGTCCTCGGCGTAAGCGCGCCCGAGTAGATCGATGGCCTGCTCGACCAGTAATGCGCGTGATTCTTCCGGTGCCTTCACCGCCTGTGTGAGCTGATTGTCGGCCGCGGCGAGCAGAACTTCCTTCGAATCCGCGGATCCAGTGTGCTGCGAAGCCTCATCGTCCTCGCGGGTGACCGCGCAGCTATCGGGAACAGCCCCGTCGCTGTCGGTCCCGCACAGCCGGCCAATCTCCCGGGTGATCTGCTCCGATTGCTTCGCGCGCAACGCGCTGAGATCCGGGTCGTCGCCGGCGAGGTACGCGGCTTCCTCGTCGGCTCTGGCGACCAATTCCTGCAGTGTGTCGTTGGGCCGCGGGCCGAAGTGGGCGACGGCATCGTCAAGCGCCTGGCACCCAGAAATCAGGGGGAGCGCGGCGAGGGCTGCGGTCACGGTGATGGGGATTCGGCGGTTCACTCCGAAGACTGTACCGCGTCGGGTTACGCTAGCGGGTATGCCTTTCCCAGAACCGGACACCTTAAAAGAGATTGTGGAGCCCGCAGCCCGGCAACGAGGGCTGGACGTGGAGGACATCAAAACCACGCAAGCTGGCAAAAAATCCCAGGTTGTGATCCGTGTGGACGGGGATACCCACCCCTCCTCGGATGTTCTGGAGGAGCTGTCCCGGGAGATCTCCGGAATCTTCGATGCCGCGGAGGCAGACGGAAAGCTGAACTTCGGCGCCGGCTACACCCTGGAAGTCTCCACTCCGGGCGTGGACTTGCCGCTGACCGCGCCGCGGCACTGGCGCCGCAACCGGGGCCGTCTGGTCAGCATCGAGCATGGCGATGTGCCCGGCAAGAGCGAAAAGTGGCGCATCGGCGCCCTGGATGACGCGGACCACCCGCAGACAGTAGCACTGTTCCGCTCGCAGAAGAAGCAGCTGGAAACCCGCATTGAGCGATTGGAAAACATCTCCCGTGCGGTGGTAGAAATTGAATTTGCTCAAACGGCGGCAGCCGAAAAAGAGGCTGCCGATCTACCTTTTGCCCAGGCGGAAGAAAAAGCCGCAGCCAATCGAGAGGACTAAAAGTGAATATTGACGTCAAGGCGCTAGAGACCATCCAGGCCGAGCGCGGCGTGGCCGTTAGCGACCTGCTCGGATCCATCGCCAAGGCTCTGCTGCACGCCTACCGCGAGTACCGCGACACCAACGCGGGCGAGAACACGCGAGCGCGCGTCGATATTGACAGCGAAACTGGCGATGTGGCCGTGGTCGTCTCCGAGCTTGATCCGGAGACCGGCGAGGTGGTTAGCGAATTCGACGACACTCCGAACAACTTCTCGCGCGTGGGCGCGCCCGCCGTCCGCGAGGCGATCATTCACCGCCTGCGGGATGCGGAAGCTGACCGTGTCTTTTCCTCCTACTCGCACCTGCAGGGCCGGGTCGTGTCCGGCGTCGTGCAGCGTGACGTGTCGGCGAACCGCCGCGGCATCGTCGTGGTGCAGTTGGGCACGGAGCTCGACGCGCAGGACGGCATCATCTTGCCGGCCGAGCAGATCCCCGGAGAGAAGCTGGAGCACGGCGACCGCGTAAAGGCTTACGTCGTCGGTGTCTCCCGAAACGGCGCGCGCGTGCAGGTGAACCTGTCGCGGACGCACCCGGAGCTCGTCCGCGGGCTGTTCGAGCTGGAAATCCCCGAGGTCGCCGACGACACCGTCGAGATCATCGCTATCGCCCGCGAGGCCGGCCACCGCTCCAAAGTGTCCGTGACCGCTCGCGCTAAGGGGCTCAATGCGAAGGGTGCGTGCATCGGTCCGCGCGGCCAGCGCGTGAACAACATCATGCGGGAGCTCGGCGGAGAGAAGATCGACATCATCGACTTCCACGACGACCCCGAGGTGTATGTGGGCAACGCCCTCGCGCCGTCAAAGGTTGTGCGCGTGGAAACCGTCGATAGTGACGCGCAGATCGCCCGGGTGACCGTGCCGGATTACCAGCTGTCCCTGGCCATCGGTAAGGAAGGTCAAAACGCTCGCCTGGCAGCGCGCCTAACGGGCTGGAAGATTGACATCCACTCCGACGTCGAGGCCCCGACCTCCTAAGCCGCGCGCTACGCGCTTACTGCCCCGCGAACGGTGGCAGTAAGTTCAAATTTAGGTGTCTTTCGCGTAAACTATTTTCCGGCCCGCGTGCTCCCACGTGCGAGGGCGAGAACAGGATGTGCACGTAAGACGAGGAAGGAGGGCGTGAATGACAAAAATGTCAGAGCCCTCCGCAGCCCCTCGAGTGCGCACCTGCATCGCTTCTCGGGCGCGGCACCCCGACACGGAGCTGCTCCGCATCGTCGCTCGCCGCGACGAAGACGGTCGCGTTGTCGTGGTCGCCGATCCGCACCGCCGGCTTCCCGGGAGGGGAGCGTGGCTGTCGCCGGATCTGGGGGCGCTAGAGCTGGCGGAGTCCAAGCGCGCGTTCAACCGCGCACTCCGCGTGCCTGGCAGCGTGGACACCGAACCCGTCCGCCGGTACCTCACCTTGCAGAACGCTCAGCAGCCTGCTGATCCTGGGGGAGAGCCGGTGAACGACCAATCGACTGTAAGGAAGACCGAACACTGATGGGCGATCAACGATGAAGCAGCATCAGCGATGAAAGTCATATCCGCAACCTAGAGGTCGAGGCCTGGGAACGCTTCCCGGGGCTTGGTCTCTAGCCAACTTATGAGGAGTCAAGTGCCCGGAAAGCTACGTGTGCACGAGCTAGCGAAACAGCTCGGAGTTACCAGCAAGGAACTACTTGGAACCCTGAAAGAGCAGGGTGAGTTCGTCAAGACGGCGTCCTCCACCATCGAACCGCCGGTGGTGAAGAAGATGCGCGCCGTCTACGAGGAGAAGAACGGCGGCGCCGACGCCAACGCCGATGCAGCTGCATCCGGCAAGTCGAAGCCAGCCGCCGGCAAGAAGGACGCCAAGGCCGCCGCCCCCAAGCCGGGTGCAGCCAAGCCTGGCGCCGCGAAGTCCGGAGCAGCCAAGCCTGGCGCCCCGAAGCCTGGCGCGAAGAAGCCTGCCGCTCCGAAGCCGGGAGCTTCCAAGCCAGGCGCCCCGAAGCCGGGTGCAGAAAAGTCCGCTGCGCCGAAGCCGGGGGCTGCCAAGCCGGGCGCTCCTAAGCCGGATGCCGCAAAGCCGGGGGCGCCGAAGCCAGGTGCGCCGAAGCCGGGCGCTGCCAAGCCGGGTGCTGGCAAGCCGGGTGCAGGCGATGGCAAGGGCGGCCAGCGCCCGACCCCGGGCAACGCGATGCCGCGCCCGATGCCGAAGCCGGGCGGCACTCGCCGCGTAGCCAACAACCCGTTCTCCACCGGTGGTGGGGACCGGCCGGCGCCGCGTCCGGGCGGTACCCGCGGCAACCGCGGCCAGGGCAAGCCTGGTCCGAAGCCGGGCGCCAAGCCGGGTGCTAAGCCGGGCGCAGCTAAGCCGGGTCAGGGGAAGGACAAGGCGGCACCGAAGACCAGCGGTGGCCGTCGTCCGTCGCCGGCTATGATGCCGTCGCACCCGAACCCGGCCTCGATGCCGGCGAAGTCCGCCAACGAGGGCCGCGGACGCGGCCGTGGCCGTGGCGGCCACGGCGGCGGCCCACGTCGTGGTGGCCCGCCGGGTGGTTTCCGGGGTCGCGGCGGCCGTCGCGGCGGTACCGCCGGCGCATTCGGTCGGCCGGGCGGCCCGCCGCGCAAGTCGAAGAAGTCGAAGCGGCAGAAGCGGCACGAGTACGAGGCAATGAAGGCGCCGAACGTCGTTGGTGGCGTTCGGCTGCCGGACGGCGGCGGCAAAACTGTCCGCCTCCGTCGTGGTGCCTCCCTGTCCGACTTCGCCGAGAAGATCGGTGCGGATCCGGCAGCGCTGGTCCAGGCTCTGTTCAACCTGGGCGAGATGGTGACGGCCACCGCAACGGTCTCGGAGGAGACGCTGCAGCTCCTCGGTGCGGAGATTAACTACACCGTGGAAGTCGTCTCCCCAGAAGACGAGGACCGCGAGCTGCTCGAGCACTTCGATCTGCAGTTCGGCGAAGACGAAGGCACCGAGGAAGACCTCGCCCAGCGCCCGCCGGTCGTCACCGTCATGGGTCACGTCGACCACGGCAAGACCCGCCTTTTGGACACGATCCGCAACACCGACGATCGTGGCAAGGAGGCCGGTGGCATTACCCAGGGCATCGGCGCTTACCAGGTCGATGTCGAGGTCGAGGGTGGCCAGCGCGCCATCACCTTCCTCGATACCCCGGGCCACGAGGCGTTCACCGCCATGCGTGCCCGCGGTGCGAAGTCGACGGACTTGGCCATCCTCGTGGTGGCCGCAGACGACGGCGTTATGCCGCAGACCATTGAGGCGATTAACCACGCCAAGGCTGCGGACATTCCGATCGTCGTGGCGGTCAACAAGATCGATAAGCCGGACGCACAGCCGGACAAGATCCGTGGCCAGCTGACCGAGTACGGCCTCGTGCCGGAGGAGTACGGCGGCGACACCATGTTCGTCGATATCTCCGCCAAGCAGGGGACCAACCTCGACGACCTGCTGGAGGCTGTCATCCTGACGGCCGACGCGGCCCTCGAGCTGACCGCTAACCCGGACATGGACGCCCAGGGTGCCGCCATCGAGGCGCACCTCGACCGCGGCCGCGGTCCGGTGGCCACCGTCATCGTCCAGCGCGGTACGCTCCACGTCGGCGATTCCATCGTCGTCGGTGCGGCCCACGGCCGCGTGCGCCGCATGGTCAACGAGTACGGCGAGGATGTCCAGGATGCTGGCCCGTCCCGTCCGGTCCAGGTGCAGGGTCTCAACAGCGTCCCGGGCGCCGGCGACAACCTGCTCGTGGTGGAAGACGATCGCGTCGCCCGCCAGATTGCGGAGCAGCGTGACGCGCGCAAGCGTGCTGCCCTGCAAGCTAAGGCGAAGAAGCGCGTCTCCCTGGAGGATCTGGACAAGGTGCTGAAGGAGACTTCCACTCTCAACCTCATCCTCAAGGGCGACAACGCTGGCTCCGTCGAGGCGCTGGAAGATGCCCTGTTGGACATCAAGATCGACGACGAGGTCGAGCTCAACATCATCGACCGTGGCGTCGGTGCGGTCACGCAGACCAACGTCTCGCTGGCTGCCGCGTCGGATGCCGTCATCATCGCGTTCAACGTGCGCGCTGAGGGCAAGGCAACTGAGATGGCCAACAACGAGGGCGTTGATGTCCGTTACTACACGGTCATCTACCGCGCCATCGAAGAGGTCGAGCAGGCGCTCAAGGGCATGCTCAAGCCGATCTACGAGGAGCGCGACACCGGCGCGGCCGAGATCCGTCAGCTCTTCAAGTCCTCGGCTGCCGGCATCATCGCCGGCTGTATGGTCACCGAGGGCGCCATCAGCCGCAACTCCAAGATCCGCCTGGTCCGAGACAACAAGGTCATCGCGGACAGCGCGTCCGTCGAGTCCCTGCGTCACGAAAAGGACGACGTCAACGAGATCAAGGCCGGTTACGAGTGCGGCATGGTGCTGTCCTACCCGGACATCCAGGTCGGCGACGTCATCCAGGCCTACGAAGAGGTCGAGGTGCCGCGCGACTAGTCGCCCGGTTTGCTTCGGCTAGCTCATCCCCGCCCTTATTTCTCCCGTCGCTTCGGCGGCGTGGGGAAGGGGCGGGGATGTGTCGTATCTAGCGGGGGTTCGCCCGCGCTGTGGGTACTGGACTAGACTTGCCACGATCTTGCATCCCGACAACGTAAGGAAAGAGGCGGTTGAAGCATGGCTGGTAACCCACGCGCGGGCCGGTTGGCCAAGCGGATCCAAGAGATCGTGGCTAACGCCCTGGAATACGAAGTTAAAGACCGCCGCCTAGAGCTCGTCACCATCACCGACACTCGCCTGACCGGCGATCTGCATGATGCGACCGTGTACTACACCGTGCGTGGGCGCACCATCGACGAGGAGCCGGACATCGACCAGGCTGCTGAGGCCCTCAAGCGGGCCAAGGGGCAGCTGCGCAAGACCGTGGGCGACAAGCTCTCCGTGCGTTTTACCCCGACGCTCACCTTCGAACACGACACCATGCCGGAATCCTCGTCCCACATGGAGGATCTGCTGGCCAAGGCCCGTGCCCGCGATGCGGAGCTGGCCAAGATGAAAGAAGGCGCGCAGCCGGCGGGAGAGGCCAACCCCTACAAGGAGTCCGGAGAGGGTGAAAAGTAGGAGTGCTCACCCAGGATTACGAGCGCGTTGCTGAGTGCCTGGGCCAAGCGCGCCGCGTGTGCGTGATCACGCACCTGCGCCCGGATGCGGACGCCATCGGTTCCGCGACCTCACTGGCCGCTGCCTTACGCCAGCTGGGCGCGCACGTGGACATGGTCATCGGCCAGCGCCGCGAGATCTCCGGGAACTTGCTATCCATCCCGCTCGCGGACGAGGTCCAGCTTGTCGGTGCCCTGCCAGCCGGCTACGACGTGTACGTCACCGTGGACTGCGGCTCCCTCGACCGCACCGGGACGCTCGCATCCGACCTGGGCGCGCTGGTGGACCGTGAGCGGGGAGACGATTCTCCGACGGTGGTGTGCATCGACCACCACTCGTCCAACGAGGGTTTCGGCCACGTCAATCTGGTAGACGTCGCGGCGGAATCCACCACGGTGGCGATCTACACCCTGCTTAAACAGTTGGAGGTACAGGTAGGCAGCGATATCGCTTACAGCCTCTACGCGGGCCTGGTCACCGACACGGGTAGTTTCCGGTGGGGCCGGCCGTCGATGCACGACTTGGCAGCCGAGCTCATGCGCCACGGGCTGGATACCAAGCAGATCGCGCTGGAGCTCATGGATTCCACGACCCCGGAGGATCTGAAGATGCTCGGCCGCGTGCTGGCGGACATCCGCCTTTTGACCATGGGGGAGTACACCGTGGCGGTATTGCTGGGGCGCTACGACCACATTTACGGCCACCCGGATAGTGCGGTGGAAAACCTGGTGGATCACGTGCGAGCCATCAAGGGCACCGACATTGCCGCGGTGTTCAAGGAGGAAGCGCCGCGCCGGTGGTCGGTGTCGCTGCGCTCTTCGGTCATCGACTGCTCCGCCGTGGCCATGCGCCTGGGCGGCGGCGGCCACGTACCCGCCGCTGGTTACAGCACCGACGGCACCGACGAGGAGATCATCGCGCAACTTCGCGCTGTATTGGAGGACTAAGTGCCACAGACCAGTGACGTCAGCGCCCGCTCAATTTTCCGGCTCGCGTTCCCGGCACTGGGCGTGCTGTCCGCGACCCCGCTGTACCTCCTGCTCGATACCGCGGTTGTGGGCCAGCTGGGCGCCGCACAGCAGGCGGCACTGGGTGCCGCCGCGTCCATCCAGTCCGTGGTCACCACCCAGTTGACGTTCCTGTCCTACGGCACGACGGCACGGGCAGCACGCCACTACGGCGCGGGCCGCCGGGACGCCGCGGTGGCAGAAGGCGTGCAGGCAACCTGGGTCGCCGTGGGTGTGGGGGCGGTGCTCGCCGCGCTTATCTGGCTATTCGGCGGGCCTATCGCTCGCGCGCTGTCGGGTGACGCGGCCACCGGCGATCTGGCTGCCTCGTGGCTGCATATCTCCGCCCTGGCCATCCCGATGACGCTCATCGTCATGGCGGGCAACGGCTGGATGCGCGGGCTGCAAGACACGACGCGCCCGTTCTACTTCACCCTTGCCGGAATGATCCCCGGCGCCATCTGCGTGCCCATCTTCGTTCACCTATGGGGCCTGCGGGGCTCGGCCATCGCGAACGTGGTGGGCATGACCATCGTCGCGCTGTGCTTCCTTATGAAGTTGCGTCGCGAACACACGGGTAGCTGGGCGGTGAAACCCCGGGTCATCGTCAAGCAGCTCGTGCTCGGCCGGGATCTCATCCTGCGCTCGTTGAGCTTCCAGGTCGCCTTCCTGTCTGCGCTGGCCGTGGCTGCGCGCTTTGGCACCCTGGCGCTGGCTGCCCACCAGATCCTGCTGCAGCTGTGGAACTTCCTCACCCTCATTCTTGACTCGCTCGCCATCGCCGCGCAGTCGCTCATCGGCGCCGCGCTGGGTGCCGGTTCGAAGAAGCACGCGCGGGTGGCAGGGCAGAAGATCATGGTGTACTCCACCGTCTTTTCCGTCGTCCTCGCCGCGGTACTCGGTTTGGGCAGCGGACTCATCCCGCGCCTGTTCACCCCGGACAGCGGAGTGCTCGAGGTAATTTCCGGCCCGTGGTGGCTCATGGTCGCCATGGTCGTGCTCGGCAGCGTGCTCTTCGCTTTCGATGGCGTCCTCCTGGGCGCGGGCGATGCGGCGTACCTGCGCACCATCACCATCGGTTCCGTCCTCTTCGGCTTTTTGCCGGGAGTGTGGATCGCCTACGCCGTCGACGGCGGCCTGTTTGGCGTGTGGTGCGGCCTCTTCGCCTTCATCGCGTTGCGTACTATCGCGGTCGTGGTCCGATTCCGCTCCATGAAGTGGGCGAAAACCGAGGCCGAGTAAACCGATTCCGACTCGGGTCAGGCAATTGAGGGCGTAGGTAGAAGGCGTGGAAGACAACCAGCGGGCAACCCTGTGGGCCGTTTCAGACTTGCACGTTAGCGCGCCGGCGAACCGCCCGCGGCTCGCAGACATCGTGCCCGCCCACCCCGGGGACTGGCTGATCGTCGCCGGCGACGTGGCCGAGCGCACCGAGGTCGTCATCGACACGCTTCGTCAGTTACGCGAGCGATTCGCCGAGGTCATCTGGGTGCCGGGAAATCACGAATTGTTTTCCACCGCGCACGAGACCCATCACGGCCGGGCGAAATATCAGCACCTCGTGGCGCACTGCCGCGCCATCGGCGTGCATACTCCGGAAGACGAATTTCCCGTCTTCGACGGTGTGACCGTCGCGCCGCTGTTCACGCTCTACGACTACAGCTTCCGCCCACCCGGACTGACGGTGCGCGAGGCACTCGACCGCGCCGCGGCCAACGGGATTGTCATGACCGATGAGATTGCGATTGCGCCCTACGCGGACATTCCCGCGTGGTGCTGGGATCGCCTGACGTATTCGGTCCGGCGCCTTTCCCGAGTGATGGGGCCTACCATCCTGGTCAACCACTGGCCGCTGGTGCAGGAGCCGACCCATTTCATGCAGTGGGCCGACGTGGCCTTGTGGACCGGCACGCGGCACACCCGGTCCTGGCCGCAGCGTTTTCACGCCATCGCCGCGGTCTACGGTCACCTGCACATGCCGGGGACCATCAATGTCGAGGGCGTGCCGCACATCGAGGTATCGCTCGGTTACCCGCGGCAGTGGCAGGCCCGACGCGGCGACGGCGGCCAGCCCGGCGCCCATGCCGCAGCGGCGCAACCGTGGCCGTACCCGGTGCTCCGGGAAGGCGAGTGCAACCGTGACTGGGGGAGGGGAGAACATGCGTGACGATGCCCTCTTTCCAGCCCGGTCCCAGGCCCGTTTGTGCTACGTGCGCACGGCTGTGTATGGAGCAGAACCGGACCTATTCAACTACCACAACCTGCACCCGTTGGAGAAAAGCCTGGCTAGCCAGGCGGTTAACGCCCGCAAAGCCGAGCTTGGCGATGCCCGCTGGTGTGCCCACCAAGCGCTGGGGGAGGTAGGTGCACCGGCCGGCGAGCCGATCTTGCGCGGCGAGCGCGGCATGCCGCTGTGGCCGGAAGGTTTCACTGGCTCGATGACGCATACGGAGGGCCTGCGCGCGGCGGTGGCCGCGCCGCTGACCACGGTGCGTTCTCTGGGGCTGGACGCTGAGCCGAACGAGGAGCTTCCCGCGGAAGTGTTGCCGATGATTGCGCGTTCCGGCGAACTCCTTCAGCTCGCGGAGCTGCGCCCGCAGGTGTCCGCGCCGGACCGCCTGCTTTTCTGCGCCAAGGAGGCGACGTACAAAGCGTGGTTCCCGCTTACGCATCGCTGGCTGGGTTTCGAGGACGCGGAGATAAGCCTGCGTTCCGATGGCACGCTCATCGCGTACCTGCTCGTGCGCCCTACCCCCGTCCCGTTTATCGCTGGGCGCTGGGTCGAGCGCGACGGCTATTTCATCGTCGCAATGACGGTTCCGCGTTAAGGGTGGTGGGCTGTTTGTACTGCGGATCAGCGTTCTTGGTGGCCGCGAACGAAGAGCTGAGCAAGGAAAAGAACCCCGCCGAGCAGTATCACACCGGGGACCCATAGGTTTAGGCCGTCAGGTCCGGAAAACGCAGAAGTAACACCCCCGACGACAACCAAAATTCCGCCGACAAAGGCGAGGATCCCATTCTTTCCTTCCTTAGCCAAAGCAACGATGGATGTGGCAAGGGATACAGCAAAAGTTAACCAGATGAGAACTGGCCCCAGATTATCTGGAATCCGGTCCCAAACGGCGGTAACAGCGGTCAGAACAATGAGAATTACACTCACTACACTGCCAAGTTTCGCGAGATTCATCTAATTGACCTCCACAAACAAACGTGTTTAAAAATTAATCTTGTTGTCGCTATTGCAATGTGCTCGGGCGCGCGACAAACACGGTGTGAAGGCGGTGTTTCGACTCCTTCACCAACGCGACGGCGCGCCCGTCGTCTGCGACCGCGGCGTGTACACCTTTCAGCCCGCAGGGTTCCAGCCACTTTCCCATGGCCAGCATGTCGGCCTCCTCGTTGCGGATACGTACAACGGGGTAGCAGCGGGCAAGCGCCTCGTCCAGACTGAGCGAGAGATCTGGGCCGTGCGCGGAATCCTGGGCGTTGGCGAGATCATCAAGCTGCTGGGCATCGGCAAGCGTGAACGGACCGACGGCTGTGCGCCGCAGCGCGGTGAGGTGGCCGCCGACTCCCAGGGCCTCGCCCAGATCGCGTGCGAGAGCGCGGATGTAGGTGCCGGAGGAACAATCCACCTCGACGTTGAGGTCCACGAAACCGTCGGCGCGGTGGCTGCCACCGCGCCGACGGTCGACGACGTCGAAACGGGAGACCGTGACCGGGCGCGCAGGGATATCGATGTCCTCGCCAGCGCGGACGCGTTCGTGGGCGCGCTTGCCATTGATCTTGATGGCAGATACCGCGGTGGGGCGCTGCATGATGTCCCCGGTGAGATCAGCTACGGCGCGGTCGATGGAGGCATCGTCAAGCGCGGTGATGACCTCGGGATCGGCGGTGAAGGTCACCTCGCCTTCGCGGTCGTCGGTTGTGGTGGCGGCCCCCAGGCGAATGGTCGCCTTATAGGACTTCGTGCTGGCGGTTATGTGCGCCAGAAACTTGGTGCCGCGCTCGATACCGGCGACCAGGACGCCCGTGGCCATTGGGTCGAGAGTGCCCGCGTGCCCCACCTTGCGGGTGCCGTAGATGCGCCGCAGCTTCGCCACCACGTCGTGGGAAGTCATGCCCGCAGGCTTGTCCACGATGGCAAGGCCGGAGTCGGCGAGGGGATCGCGGGGAGAATCGCGGTGGGTGTCGCGGTGTCGATCGCTGTGGTGAGCACTCATGGACAGTCAGTTTAAGTCCGCGCGGGATGCTCTAGCATTGTGGCCGTGGAAATCTTTTACGGAACGAAAGAGATACCCGCCGACTTCGGCCCGAGCGTGGTGACCATCGGCGTCTTCGATGGCGTGCATCGCGGGCACCGCTTGCTTATCGATACCGCGGTGAAGACCGCCCGGGACACTGACACCAAGGCGGTGCTGGTGACCTTCGATCCGCACCCGGTCACCGTCTTTTTGCCGGAACGTGCCCCGCTCGCGGTGACCACGCTGGACAACCGGTTGAAACTCGCCGAGGAGGCGGGGATAGACGCCGTGGTGGTCATCGACTTCACCCGTGAGCTGCAGGGCCTGGGGCCGAAGGACTACATCCAGGAGCTGTTGCTCGACGGCCTGCGTACGGTCCGCGTCGTTGTGGGGGAGAACTTCACCTTTGGCGCCGGGGCCGCGGGCACCGCGCAGACGATGGAGGAGCTCAGCGGTGAGATGGGCTTTTCCACCACCATCGTGCCGTTGCTTAACGAGGACGGGGTGCGCATGTCGTCCACCACGGTCAGGGATTTCTTGAGCGACGGCGACGTGGAGCGCGCGAACTGGGTATTAGGCCGCCACTTCTCCGTCAGCGGTCCTGTCGTGCGCGGCAATGGCCGCGGTGGCAAAGAGCTGGGATATCCGACCGCGAACCAGTACTTTCCGGAATCCATCGCCATTCCCGCTGATGGGGTTTACGCCGGCTGGTTCACCTTGGATAGCGCGCAGGCGCCGGTGACCGGCAATATCGAGCCAGGCAAGCGCTACGCCGCGGCCATTTCGGTGGGCACCAACCCGACCTTCGGCGACAGCGAGCGCTCCGTGGAATCTTTTGTGCTGGACCGAGACGCGGATCTCTACGGTCACGACGCAACCGTCGAGTTCGTCTCCCGGCTGCGCGGCATGGTGAAGTTCGATTCAATCGATGAGCTGTTGGACGCCATGCGCAACGACGTGCGCGGCGCCCGCGCTGTGCTGGCCGATGACGCTGCCCGCCACGCGTGGGCCAGCGCATACTTTTTCCTACGCACCGACGCGCCAAGCGACGCTTCCTAGGGAGCCCCTAAAAGGAGTGAATTTCCGCCATGACCCGCAAGCTGATTTTGGACCTCGATACCGGCATTGACGATGCCCTGGCGCTCGCGTACGCGCTTGCCTCCCCGGAATTGGAGCTCATTGGTGTCACCGCTACCTACGGAAACGTCACGGTCGAGCAGGGCGCGCGTAACTCGTTGAGTCTGTTGGAGCTGTTCGGGCGCAGTGACATCCCGGTGTACCTGGGGCCGGGGCACGCCGGGGATAAAAACGTGTTCGCGGTGCAGGAGATCTCCGCGTTCATCCACGGCAAGAACGGGATCGGCGAGGTAGAGCTGCCGGAGCCGGCCGCGTCCGCGCACCCCGGTGCTGTGGACTTCCTCATCGAGTCTGTGGCGCGCTACGGCGACGACCTCGTCATCGTGCCTACCGGCCCGCACACCACCATCGCGGCGGCGATGGACAAGGACCCGGAATTCGCGCAGCGCGCGCACCTGGTGTTCATGGGCGGGGCGCTCACGCTGCCCGGTAATGTCACCCGCTTTGCGGAGGCGAATATCTCCCAGGACCCGCAGGCAGCAGACACCGTCCTGCGCCGCAGTCAGGACGCCACCATGGTGGGCTTGGACGTCACGCTGCGCACCCTGCTCACCCGCGCTGAAACCGCGAAGTGGCGCGCAGTGGGTACGCCGGCGGCCGAGGCGTACGCGGACATGGTCGACTACTACATCGGCGCCTACGCCACCACGTCGCCGCACCTGGGCGGCTGCGGGCTGCACGATCCGCTGGCGGTCGCCGTGGCGGAAGATCCCAGCTTGGTCAACGTCGTGGATCTCGCCATGAAGGTGGAAACCGACGGCGCCTCGCGCGGGCGGACCATCGGTGACGAAACCCGGCTGGGTGAAAAACCGAACACCCGCGTCGCGGTCGGGGTGGATACCGAGCGCTTCGTGTCGTCGTTAGTGGAGCGCCTTCACGATCTTTTTGGGCGTGCGCAGGCTGAGAGTGTAAGGTAATCGAGACGGTCCGGCTACTGCGGTCTGCAGCAGTTTCCGGGCTTCGCGGAGAAACAGTGCACCGCCGCGGTTTCCCGCACTACTTTTCTGTGGACTGAAATAAAATAAGGAGATTACTCATGGCTTTGAGCACTGAGAAGAAGGCTGAGATCCTCAAGGACTTCGGCCTGCACGAGACCGACACCGGCTCCCCGGAGGCACAGGTTGCCCTGCTGACCTCCCGCATCGAGACCCTGACCGAGCACCTGAAGTTCCATAAGCACGACCACCACTCCCGTCGTGGTCTGCTGCTGATGGTTGGTCGCCGTCGCGGTCTGCTGAAGTACCTCGCGGAAAAGGACATCAACCGCTACCGCGAGCTGATCTCCCGCCTGGGCCTGCGCCGCTAAGTTTCTGCGTCGCCTGCCTCACGGCATAAGCAGCCTCCGTCGCATCCGTTGCGCGGAGGCTGCTCTTTTTATGTCTATAACTCCTGCTAGACTCGCACCTGCTAGAAATCATCCAACTTGGGCGACAGCGACGATCGCCGCACTACTTATAAGGAGTAGCTAGTTCATGAGTGCGCAGCACAGCGTTAATTTCTTCACCGACGACGATTATGGCACCACCGAGGCCACGGTTGAGCTCGACAACGGTGACTTCGGTTCCCGCACTATCCGTTTCGAAACCGGCCAGCTGGCGCGGCAGGCGGACGGCTCCGTGACCACCTACCTGGACGACGACACGATGCTGTTGTCTACCACCACCGCTTCCAACCAGCCGCGGGAGAACTTCGACTTCTTCCCGCTGACGGTGGACGTGGAAGAGCGCATGTACGCCGCGGGCCGCATCCCGGGTTCGTTCTTCCGCCGCGAGGGCCGCCCGTCGTCTGAGGCCATTCTGGCTTGCCGTCTCATTGACCGCCCGCTGCGCCCGACCTTTGTGAAGGGCCTGCGCAACGAGGTCCAGGTCGTCATCACCGTCTTGTCGCAGGCGCCGCAGGAGTACTACGACGTCGTGGCCATCAACGGCGCGTCTGCGTCCACCCAGCTGTCCGGCCTGCCGGTATCCGGCGCGGTGGGTGGCGTGCGCATCGCATTGCTGGCCGATGACCGCCATCCGCAGGGGCAGTGGGTTGCCTTCCCGAACGCGGAGCAGCACGAGCGTGCGCTGTTCGAGATGGTCGTGGCCGGCCGCAAGGTCACCCGGAAGAATGGCCGCAAGAAGCGTGACGATGTCGCCATCATGATGGTCGAGGCCGGCGCCGGCGTGAACGTGGCCGAGCGCATCGCCGAGGGCGCTCCGGCCCCGACCGAAGAGACCGTGGCCGAGGGCTTGGAGGCCGCCAAGCCGTTCATCAAGGCGCTGTGTGACGCCCAAGAGGGTCTTGCGGAGCGTGCCGCTAAGGACGCGCAGGACTTCCCGCTGTTCCCGGCCTACGACGAGGACGTCTTCCAGGCCGTCGAGCGTAAGGCATCCAAGAAGCTGGCCAAGCTTCTGACCATCCCGGGCAAGCAGGACCGCGATGCCGCTACCAACGAGCACATGGCGCAGGTCGAAGAAGAGCTGGCTCCGCGGTTTGCGGATGCTGAGTCGGACGCGGATGCCGGCAAGCAGATCCGCGCGGCCTACAACGACCTGATGAAGCAGATCGTGCGCGAGAAGATCCTCACCGAGGGCTACCGCATCGACGGGCGCGCCACCGACGCCATCCGTGATCTCGCCGTTGAGGTCGAGCTCGTCCCGCGCGCACACGGCTCCTCGCTCTTCGAGCGCGGTGAGACGCAGATTCTCGGCGTGACCACGCTGGACATGCTCAAGATGGAGCAGCAGATTGATTCGCTGACGCCCATCGAGTCCAAGCGCTACATGCACCACTACAACTTCCCGCCGTTCAGCACCGGTGAAACCGGCCGCGTCGGTTCGCCGAAGCGCCGCGAGATCGGCCACGGCGCCCTCGCGGAGCGCGCCCTGCTGCCGGTCATCCCGTCGCGCGAAGACTTCCCATACGCCATCCGTCAGGTCTCCGAGGCCTTGGGCTCCAACGGCTCCACCTCGATGGGTTCTGTCTGCGCGTCGACTCTGTCGCTGTACAACGCCGGTGTGCCGCTGAAGGCGCCGGTGGCCGGCATCGCCATGGGCCTGGTCTCCGGTGAGGTCGATGGCGAGGAGCAGTACGTCGCGCTGACCGACATCCTGGGCGCGGAAGACGCTTTCGGCGACATGGACTTCAAGGTCGCCGGCACTGCTGACTACATCACCGCGCTGCAGCTGGACACGAAGCTGGACGGCATCCCGTCGGACGTGCTGGCGGAGGCTTTGACGCAGGCGCGTGAAGCCCGCCAGACCATCCTGTCGACCATGGCGGAAATCATCGACGAGCCGGACGAGATGTCTCAGCTCGCACCGAAGATCACCTCCGTGAGCATCCCGGTCAACAAGATCGGTGAGCTGATCGGCCCGAAAGGCAAGACGATTAACACCATCACCGAGGAGACCGGCGCGGAAATCACCATCGAGGACGACGGCAAGGTCTACGTCTCGGCGACCAGCGGTGAGGCAGCCGATGCCGCGCTGGAGAAGATCAACGCGATTGCGAACCCGCAGCTGCCCAAGGTGGGCGAGCGTTACCTGGGCACCGTGGTCAAGACCGTTGCCTTCGGCGCGTTCGTCTCCCTCACGCCGAACCGCGACGGCCTCATCCACATCTCGAATCTTGGTGGCGACGAGCGCATCGAGAAGGTCGAAGACGTGGTCAACGTTGGCGACAAGATCGAGGTGGAGATCGCGGACATCGACAACCGCGGCAAGATTTCGTTGGTCCCGGTCGACGAAGACTAACCACCTCACCTCCGGCTGAGTCGCTGGGGCGAGGTCACTATCATGGCGGGGAGTAGAAATTCTCCCCGCCATTTTCTTTTGTCACGTGAAAGGTGTGTGATCGGCGCTTATGGCTATCAATGTCGGTGTTTTGGGAGCGCAGGGACGAGTCGGCCAGGCCATCGTGGAAGGCGTTAAGGCCGCGGACGACCTCGAGTTGGTCGCGGCTTTGGGCCGTGAGGACGACCTGCAGACGTTGGTGAACAACCACGCGGAGGTCATCGTCGATTTCACCCAGCCAGACTCGGTGATGGCGAACCTCGAGTTCTGCATTGGCAACGGCATCCACTGCGTGGTGGGCACCAGTGGCTTTGACGAAGAGCGCCTCAACCAGGTGGAGAAATGGTGCGAAAAGGACGGCGCGGGCAACGTGCTCATCGCGCCGAACTTCGCTATCTCCGCCGTGGTCATGATGGCGCTGGCCAACCAGGCGGCGCGTCACTTTGAGACCGCCGAGGTCGTCGAGTTCCACCACCCGACCAAGCTCGATGCGCCGTCCGGCACTGCCATCCACACAGCGCAGGGCATCGCCAAGGCACGCCGGGACGCCGAGCTGGGGGAGATGCCGGACGCGACCGAAAAGGCCATGGACGGCGCGCGCGGCGCCGACGTTGATGGCATCCCGGTGCACGCTGTACGTACCCGCGGCATGGTGGCGCACCAGGAGGTCATCTTCGGCGCGCAGGGGCAGTCGCTGACCATCCGCCAGGATTCCTACGACCGCGACTCGTTCACCCCGGGTGTGCTGCTCGGTGTGCGCGAGATCGCCGGCCACCCGGGGCTCGTGGTGGGCCTGGACAAGTACATGGACCTGTAGCCAATGGGCGAGGCAACCACCCCGGCTCCCAGCGTCCACCTGCTGGCCACTCCCTCTTTCCACACGCCGCCGGGCGTGCCGTGGGAAACCACTGAGGGCGCGACCGATGCGGAGCTTGTCACCGAGTTTGCCGGCCGCGCGAGTTTCCGCACCTTTGACAGGCCCAATCCGCTCACCGCGGACAACGCCTCGTTCATGCGGCACATCCTGGAAATTGGCTCGGCAGATTTCCTCGCCCACGCCACCGTGACGGTCTACATCGCCGGTATTAGCTGCACGGCCTGTAACGACGTCACCAGCTGCGGGCGCCTGACGGTCACTGCGACCACCGCCCACCGGGCTCAGAACCGCCCGGCGGAGGGCGTGGTGCCTGCGGCCATCGCCGACGATGAGCAACTTTCGCGCCTCGTCCGCGAGTCCTTTCGGGACATGCAATTCGTCTACGACGAGCTGGTCGCGGCGGTAGAGGAGTCACTGAGCGAGGAGCCGAACCCGCTCATCCGCGCCCAGCGGGCCCGGCAGGTAGCACGCGTGGTGTTGCCGGACGGCACAACCTCGTCGGTCGTGGTCACTGGCAGCGTGCGGGATTGGCGGGACTTCATCGCCCAGCGCGGGCGTGCCCACTCCGATCCGGAAATCCGGACCATCGCCGTGGAGTGCCTGCGGGAAATCGCGCCGGTGGCGCCGGTGCTTTTCGATGACTTGCACATCGTCGCCGCGCCGGACGGCGGTGAGATGGTCGAGGCGCCCCCGAGCTAGGCCGCCAAGCACGCCGGAGACTCGCCGGTGAACCTCCCTGATGCCCACGTGCGGTACGTCAGCGGGTAGTCTGTACACCCATGAGCACAGGTATGACAGCACAGACAGGGATCGATTCTTTCGGCCGCATCGGTGTCGCTATGGTCACTCCGTTCACGGAGGACGGCGCCATCGACATTGAGGCCGGTCGTCGTCTTGCTACCCACCTCGTGGACGAGGGGGTCGATGCTCTCATCCTCGCCGGCACGACGGGGGAGTCCCCCACGACGTCGGTGGAGGAAAAGCTTGAGTTCATGAAGGAAATTAAGGACGAGGTCGGCGACCGGGCGGCCATCGTCGCGGGCGCTGGTACCAACAACACCGCGACCACGGTCGACTTGGTTCAAAAGACCGCCGATGCTGGCGCGGATTCGCTGCTGGTGGTCACGCCGTACTACTCCAAGCCGAGCCAGGAGGGTGTGCGCGCTCACTTCACTGCGGTAGCGGAGGCGACCGACCTGCCGATTTGCCTGTATGACATTCCTGGACGCTCGGGCATTCCGATTGAAACTGACACCATTCGTCGGCTCGCGGAACTGCCGAACATCACCGCCGTCAAGGACGCAAAGGGCGACCTCCCGACGGCCTCATACCTCATGCGGGAGACCGGTCTTGCGTGGTACTCCGGTGACGATCCGCTGAACCTGCCGTGGCTGTCCGTCGGCGCGTCCGGCTTCATTTCGGTCATCGGCCACGCAGCGCCGCGCGCTCTCGCTGAGCTCTACACTTCCTTCGACGAAGGTGACCTTGCTCGCGCAAGGGACATCAACGCGAATGTTCTTTTGCCGCTTACCCATGCGCAGGGGCGCCTGGGCGGCACTACTTTTGCAAAGGCAGCTCTGCGCCTGCAGGGCTTTGAGGTAGGAGAGCCCCGCCTGCCGGTGGTCGGTGCGACCGACGCCCAGGTGGAGGAGCTCCGCCGCGATATGGAGAAAGCTGGAGTCCTCTAAATATGAACGAACCCCGTAATCGCGCCCGGAAGGTCACCCGCAAGGCGGGTCCACCGACCGAGGCGGATACGCAAAGCACCGCCTCGAACGAGGCGGCTTCGCCCGTTTTTCAGGCCCCGGCCAAGGCCGACCAGAATGGCGCCAACCAGGGCAGCCATGACGGCGGCGAGGGCAATGGCCGCGGCAACGGCAAAAACAACGGCAACGGCGGAAACGACCACGGCAAGGGCGGCAACGGTAACGGCGGCAACGGCAATGGCAATGGCCGCCGAGGCGGCCGCTCCCGTGGCTCCCGCGGGGGCCGTGGACGCGGCCGCGGAAACGGTAACGGCAACGGCGGCAATGGTGGCAATGGCCACGGCGGCAAGAACCGCGGCGGCCGCGGCGGCCGGGGCCACCGCAACGTGCCTAAGTCGATGCAAGGCGCGGATCTGACCAAGCGCCTGCCGGAGCCGCCGAAGCAGCCGAAGAACGCCCTGCGCATTTACGCGCTGGGCGGCATCTCGGAGATCGGCCGCAACATGACCGTCTTCGAGTACGACGGCCGCCTGCTCATCATCGACTGTGGCGTGCTGTTCCCGACCTCCGACGAACCGGGCGTGGACCTCATCTTGCCGGACTTCGGCCCCATCGAGGACAAGCTCGATCGGGTGGAGGCCCTCATCGTCACGCACGCGCACGAGGACCACATCGGCGCGATCCCGTGGCTGCTCAAGCTGCGCTCCGATATCCCGATTGTCGCGTCGCGCTTTACCATCGCGCTTATCGCGGCGAAGTGTAAGGAGCACCGTCAGCGCCCGAAGTTCATCGAGGTCAACGAACAGTCCGATGTGACCTACGGCCCGTTCCGCGCCCGCTTCTGGGCAGTGAACCACTCGATTCCGGACGCGCTCGGCATCATGCTGGGCACCCCGGCCGGCAACATCATCCACACCGGCGACATCAAGCTGGATCAGACCCCGCTGGATGGCCGCCCGACGGATCTGCCGGCGCTGTCGCGCTACGGCGACGAGGGCGTCGACCTCATGCTTTGTGACTCGACCAACGCGACCGTGCCGGGCGTGTCCAACTCCGAGGCCGGGATCCCGTCCACCTTCAAGCGCCTGGTGGCCAACGCGAAGCAGCGCGTTATCATCGCCTCCTTCGCGTCGAACGTCTACCGCGTGCAGGCGGCTATCGATGCCGCGGTTGCCTCCGGCCGCAAGGTGGCCTTCAACGGCCGTTCCATGATGCGCAACATGGAGATCGCCGAGAAGATGGGCTTCCTCAAGGTTCCGCGCGGCACCGTCGTGCCGATCGACGAGGCGGCGAAGATGGCACCGCACAAGACGCTGCTCATCACCACGGGCACCCAGGGCGAACCGATGGCGGCGCTGTCGCGCATGGCCCGCCGTGAGCACCGTCAGATCACCGTGCGCGATGGCGACCTCATCGTCTTTTCCTCCTCGCTCATTCCGGGCAACGAGGAGGCTGTCTTCGGCGTCATCAACATGTTGTCGCAGATCGGCGCCGAGGTTGTCACCAGCAAGGAAGCCAACGTCCACGCCTCCGGCCACGGCTACTCCGGCGAGCTGCTCTTCCTGTACAACGCAGCCCGCCCGCGCAACGCCATGCCGGTCCACGGCGAGTGGCGTCACCTGCGTGCGAACAAGGAGCTGGCCATCTCCACCGGCGTGGCTCGGGACCGCGTGGTCCTCGCGCAAAACGGCGTGGTTGTTGATCTGCACAATGGCCGCGCCAAGGTCGTCGGCCAGAAGCAGGTCGGCCACCTGTACGTCGACGGCATCACGATGGGCGATGTGGACGCCGACATCCTGGCTGACCGCACCAATCTGGGTAGCGGCGGTGTCGTGTCCATTACCTGTGTGACCGACAACCGCACCTCCCGGTTGCTCGAGCACCCAGCGGTCTCCACTACCGGTGTCTCGGAGGACGATCGCAAGATCATCCCGCAGGTCGCCGAACTGGTAGAAAACACCATGAACGACCTGGCTGCCGAGGGCGAAAACGACACCTACCGCATGGTGCAGAAGCTGCGCCGGAAGGTGTCTAAGCACTTGGAGACCAAGTGGAAGCGCGAGCCGGTCATTCTGCCGACCATCGTCCCGACCTCCGGGGACACCCTGGACATCGAGGACGACGAGGTGGATAACTCCCGCGAGTCGTTGTAAACACACCGCGGCCCGCTCCGCCTCCCAAGCCTGAACTTGGGAGGCGTCTGGCCCTCACCTTTTCCCGTGAACAGGGATAGGGTGGGGGCCATGTCTTTTTCTTCTCGGGAACGCGAACGCCTCGCTGAACTGCTTCATTCCGTAGGCCCCGACGCGCCGACGCTGTGCGAAGGGTGGACCACCCGCGACATGGCCGCGCACCTGTGGCTGCGCGAGAACCGACCCGATGCCGCGGCGGGAATGTTCATTTCTCCGCTAAGCGGCCACCTCGATGAGGTCACCGCGCAGGTCAAAGAGCGCGATTACGACGAGCTTGTCGATGCGTGGGCAAGCGGCCCCGGGAAGCTGAATCCCTGGCGCCTTCTAGATAGCGGTGCCAACTTTGCTGAGCATTTCGTCCACCACGAAGACGTGCGACGCGGCGACGGCACGGCCCGCCCGCGCGAGTTCTCAGCCGCGGTGAACGACCAGTTTGTGAAATCCCTTTCCGCGGCCGGCAAGGTCTTCCTCCGCGGCTCCACCAAGCCGGTGGTCCTGCAGCCGACCGACCACAAGCCGATTGTGGCGGCGGACAAGCGCGGGGTAGCCGAGCGTGGCGATGACATCGTGCGCGTTGCCGGCGAACCCGGCGAGCTCTTGCTGTGGGCCTTCGGACGCGACGCCGTCGAGGTTACCATCGACGGCGACGAGAGTGCGGTGCGTCGCTCCGCTCTCTAGGTGCATAGGCCTGGGTGGCTTCGTGGCCGCGCGGGCCTGGCAGTCTCCCGGCCACACGGTCGTAGTTCCGCCATAACGAAAAAGTTACTGAGGCATGTGTGGTGAATGTGAATGTAAGGGCATTGAGGGGATAGAGTTACACGCATGTCTGTCCGCAATGCCCCGTCCAGCCGGCGCCGGGAGACCTCGTCTGCACACGCAGCGAGCCGTTCCCGCCCGGCCGGACGCGCTCCCAGTGAACTGACCGTCACGTCGTCGCACCGCGCTGCCGCGTACTCTAACGAGCGAACCGGCAGCGCTTTTCGTGCTGTGGGGCGCGGCATCGGCGGGGCTTTTTCTGGCCTCGGCCGCGGGGTGGGCAATGCGCTACAGAGCCTCAAACCCAGTGACGAATCGGTGTACGACGAGTCTCCAGACTTGACTCGTGATCAGACTGACGCAGCAGAGGAGACGCAGAAGATTTCGGAGACCGCCCCGCACACCCCGCGCCGCAAGCGCGCCTCGAAGATCACCAAGGCAAGCGCCGTGAAAGCGAGCGCGAATGAGGACGCGAACGCGGCAGCACTGGACGCCGAGGCGGACACCGATTACCCGGCCGCTGGTGAGGATTCGGCGGGCGCGCCTGCTAACCCGTTTGGGGAAGGCGACGGCGACGACCCGAGCGACTCCGCTGCCGGTACTCGCCAGTCCATTAGCCCGGACGCCCTGGGACTTATCCTGCTCGCGCTCGCCGCGATTATCGGCGCGTCGGTGTGGTTCGGCGTTGCCGGGCCTATCGGCGGCGCGATCGCCCGCGCGGTCCACGTGGTGATCGGCGCCGGTGCGCTCATTCTGCCCGTCGGGCTGGTTCTCGTCGCACTGGCGTTCATGCTCGACTGGGGTGGCAATGGCGGCCGGGTGACTCCGCGCGTGGCTATCGGCACGACGGTCATCGTCGTGGCGATGCTCGGGTTGATTCACGTCTTTGCCGGAAACCCCGCGGACTGGGCGGGCCGTGAATCCGCCGGCGGCGCCGTGGGAGCTTGGACCGGCGGGCTTCTAGCGGCTGGGTTCTCCAGTTTTGTCGCAGTTCCGCTTCTCATCCTCGTCATCGTCTACGGAGCTCTCCAGGTCACCGGGGTGACCACCCGTGAGGCGATCGACTACCTGCGCGACGAGATCGCGGGCCGACGCGGAACGTGCGATGCCGACGCCGGCGACGCAGATGCGGCGGGTGCGGTTGACCCGAACGACCAGTACGGACACGTCGCGGACGACATCGACTCGATCGCCGCTGGCCGCCGCAGGGAAGACCGCTCCTCCCACCGTGGTGTCGCGCAACGTCAGCCCGGCACCGGTCGGGAAACGTCCACCGGCCGGGAGACGTCCGCCCGCCGCAGCTCCGGCCTTGCCGGTCTGGGAAAGAACCTCTTCTCGCGCGGCGCGGGCGCCGGCACGGGGGCGAGCGCAGCGGGCGCAGCAGGCGCTGCCGGTGCAGCGGGTGCAGCAGGCGCTGGCGAGCCGGCGCAAGGCGGCCTGTTCGGCGGTCACCGTTCCTCGGACCACGACGACAGTGCGGACACGCGCGTGATCGATGCGCCAGCTACACCCGCGTCGCGATCGACTGCGGAACAGCCTGCGGCAGGAACGCAGCCCGCGGAGGGGACGCAGTCCACGGCGGCTGCCCGCCCGTCCGCGGCCGATACGGAACAGTTCCCGGCCGTGCACAATTCTGGCCAAAATGCCGGTGCCGGTGCCGGTGCCGGCGCCGCCGCAACACCGGCCCGTTCGTCGGCGCAGCACAAGCCAGCGCAACAGAAGCCGGCGCAGCGACAGGCGGCAGCGCCGTCGACTGAATCAACCCAGGTCCTACCGGCTGCGGGCACCCAAGCGGCGTCGAATAGTGCGGAGGCACCCGACGCGGTGGCCAACTCCCGCGAGGCGATGCGGCAGGCCATCATTGCCCGTTCCGGGATGGACCCGGCCACCGGCACCGCCGCCGACGCGCAGGCGAAAGCGGACGCTGAGGACGGGACATCGGCAAGCGCGGCAGGTACGGCCTCTGCGTCTGGTGCGGGTGCGCTCGAGACGCTGGACTACACGGCACCGAGCGCCGACCTGCTGGTGGCGGGCACGCCGGCGAAGCAGCGCACCGAGGTCAACGACCGCATCATCGATGCACTCACGGCTGTCTTCGACGAGTTCAAGGTCAACGCCAGCGTGACCGGCTTCAGCCGTGGCCCGACGGTTACCCGCTACGAGGTGGAGCTGGGGCCGGGCGTCAAGGTCTCGAAGATCACCAACCTGCAGTCCAACATCGCTTATGCGGTGGCGAACGAAAACGTCCGCCTGCTCACTCCGATCCCGGGCAAGTCCGCCGTGGGCATCGAGGTGCCGAACCCGGACCGCGAGATGGTGCGACTGCGCGAGGTGCTCGAGTCGCCGTCGAATACCGGCGATCCGGACCCGATGCTCATCGGACTGGGCAAGGACATCGAGGGCGAGCTGGTCTCCGCTTCGGTGCAGAAGATGCCGCACCTGCTGGTTGCCGGTGCCACCGGTTCCGGTAAGTCCGCCTTCGTGAACTCGCTGTTGGTGTCGCTGTTGACGCGGGCAACGCCTGACGATGTCCGCCTCATCCTCGTTGACCCGAAGATGGTGGAGCTCACCCCGTACGAGGGCATCCCGCACCTCATCACGCCGATCATCACGCAGCCGAAGAAGGCCGCGGCGGCGCTGCAGTGGCTCGTGGAGGAAATGGAGCAGCGCTACCTGGACATGAAGTCCGCGCGCGTGCGCCACATCAAGGATTTCAACCGCAAGGTGCGCTCCGGCGAGATCCAAGCGCCCCCGGGCTCCGAGCGGGAGATGCGCCCGTACCCGTTCATCGTGTGCGTGGTGGACGAGCTCGCCGACTTGATGATGACCGCCCCGAAGGAGATCGAGGACTCCATCGTGCGCATCACCCAGAAGGCGCGTGCCGCCGGCATCCACTTGGTGCTGGCGACGCAGCGTCCGTCCGTGGACGTGGTCACCGGCCTGATCAAGACCAACGTTCCGTCACGGCTGGCATTCGCCACCTCCTCGCTGACGGACTCGCGCGTCATCCTGGACCAGGCGGGCGCGGAAAAGCTCATCGGCATGGGCGATGCGCTCTTCATCCCGCAGGGCGGCAAACCCATCCGTGTGCAAGGCGCATTCGTTTCCGATGACGAGATCATGGCCGTGGTGGGCGCCTCCAAGGCGCAGGCGGAGCCGAACTACACCGAGGGCGTGACCGAGGAAAAGAAGTCGGATGCGAAAAAGGACATCGACGACGACATCGGCAAGGACATGGACGATCTGCTCGAGGCAGTTGACCTCGTGGTCACCTCGCAGCTCGGCTCCACATCGATGCTCCAGCGCAAGCTCCGCATTGGCTTTGCCAAGGCGGGCCGCCTGATGGACCTGATGGAAACCCGCGGCGTGGTGGGCCCGTCCGAGGGGTCCAAGGCGCGCGAGGTCTTGGTCAAGCCCGAGGAGCTCGACACGATCATCTGGATGATCAAGGGCGGCGACCCAGCGGATGCGCCGAAGGAAGACGACGATGGTGCTGCGGCGCCCGAGGCGTCTGCCGGAGAGGCAGGAAACGCCGGGGCCGACGGGGCATCGCCCAGAGCTGGCTCAGACGGGCATAACTCCACCCGCGTCGTTCAAGCCACCCGAAACCGCTCGGCGGGTGCGTTCTAGCCAGCACCCCGCAGTTGGGTACTATGAGTTGTTCTAGAGGGGAGTACCCCACAAAGCGGCGCGGATCGTCAGCACGGTGCCCAGGCTCACCGTTCAAGTGAGTCGTGCGCACCCGGTCCCGCCGACCCGAACTGGCCTATGCAGGCCGGTTTGGGTGGGGGAGACCTCTGGTCGCCATCGTCACAGACCAGACCGGAGGTATATCACCCCATGAGTGTCCCTGTATGGATCTGGGCCGTCACCGGCGCAGTGATCTTGGGCCTTTTCATCTTCGATTTCTACTCCCATGTGCGCACCCCACACGAGCCGACGCTGAAAGAGGCGGCCACGTGGACCGCCGTGTACGTCAGCCTCGCGGTGGTTTTCGGCCTCGTCATCTGGGGCCTGTGGAACCACGAGCACGCGATGCAGTTCTACACCGGCTACGTCACGGAGCTGGCCCTTTCGGTAGACAACCTCTTCGTCTTCGCGCTGATCATGGGTGCGTTCAAGATACCGCGCCAGTACCAGCAGAAGGTGCTGCTCATCGGCATCATCGTCGCGCTGCTGTGCCGACTCGTGTTCATCCTTTTGGGCGCGGCGGTGATCCAGGCGTGGTCGGACGTTTTCTACCTCTTCGCGCTCTTCTTGCTATACACCGCAGTCAAGCTGATTATCGATGAAGTCCGCGACGCCCCGGAGACCAGCCCGGACGACATGACCATCATCAAGGTGTTGCGCCGCGTCATTCCCGTCACGCACCGCTACTACGGCGAGCGGCTCACGCACCGCGACGACAAGCGCGGCAAATTCATGCTCACCCCGCTGGCGGTCGCCTTGGTGTCCATCGGCCTTATCGATGTCATGTTCGCGTTCGACTCCATCCCGGCCATTTACGGCGTGACCAACGAGGCTTTCCTCGTCTTCACCACGAACGCGTTCGCGCTGATGGGCTTGCGCCAGATGTATTTCCTTTTAGACGGCCTGCTCGACCGGCTGGTGTACCTGCCGTACGGGCTCGCCATCATCCTGGGCTTTATCGGCGTCAAGCTCATGCTGCACGCGCTGCACGAAAACAACCTGCCGTTCATCAACGGCGGTGAGTCCGTCGCCGTGCCAGAGGTGTCCACCTTTGTCTCGCTCGCGGTCATCGTCGGCGTCCTCGCAATCACCGTCATCGCGTCCGTCATCCGCGACAAACGCGACGAATCCCAGGGCGGCGTCAACGTCTCGAATACCGGCACGCACTACGACTGGGACGATTTCGGCAACAAGATTGTGCGCACCAAGGCCGGCGACTACGTCGGGCGTGCCGACGAGCTGACGGCGGCTGACCTGCCGGACGCTTAAGCGTGCGGGTGAGATCTGGGATTACAGCCGCGCCGGCTCCCAGCGGCGAACACAGCGCTGCGTCACAACTCCGGCCTTGATCAGTGGGTCATCGGCTAGCAGCTCCAGCACGCCGGCGGGCGTGTCTGCGGCGGAGGTATCGGCCGGCAGCTTGACGATGATGAGTGTGCCGCCCGCCGAATCAGTCAGCGGGCCCGCGGCCACGATGCGCCCAGCGGACGCTAGCTCGCGCACGTAGGCGTCGTGCTGGGAAAGAAGGGCATCGAGGCGAGGATTGTCGGCTCGGTAGGAATAGGAAACCACGAAGTACGTCACGGTGAACGAGCCTACTGGGGGTGGAAGGTAGAGTGTTCGGTGTGACTAATTCGGGACGAGACAGGGAAGACGTGACAGCCGCGGCACCGACGAGTGCTGCCCGCCGCCCCTCCGCCGGGGAAGAGGTCTCGAACTGGAACGTGCCCAACGTGCTGACCAGTCTGCGCATCCTTTTCATCCCGGTCTTCGCGTGGTTGGTGCTCACCGGGCACGACTGGTGGGGTTTCGCCGTCTTTGTCCTGCTTATGGCCACCGACAAGCTTGACGGCGATATCGCGCGTGCGAAGAATCTGGTGACCAACTTTGGCAAGATCGCCGATCCCATCGCCGACAAGGCGCTGATGGCCACCGCGCTCATCTGTCTCAACATCGTCTCCGCGCTCCCGGTGTGGGTGACCGTGGTGATCCTGCTGCGCGAATTCGGCATCACGGTGTGGCGGATGGTGCTGTTGCGCCACGGGAAGGTGGTCCCGGCATCCCGCGGCGGCAAGTTGAAGACGACCCTGCAGGCACTCGCCGTCGCGCTGTATCTGTGCCCGCTGCCGGCGTGGATGGACGTCCCGTCGTTCATCGTCATGCTGTTGGCCGTCTTGGTCACGGTGGTGACCGGTGTGCAGTACTTGGTCGATTCGAAAAAGGAGAACTAACCCTCAATGGCTGCTGACGTATCCGATCCCGAGGAGCTAGCCCGAGACGTTGTCAGTGCGCTCCGGGAGCGCGGCGAGACCGTGGCGTTGTGCGAATCGCTAACCGCCGGCTTGGCCTCTGCCACTCTGGCCACCGTGCCGGGGGCGTCACAGGTACTGCGCGGCGGGCTTATCACCTACGCGACCGATCTGAAGCATTCTCTGGCCGGGGTGGATGAAAAGCAGTTGGAGAACGACGGTCCGGTGGCCGCGTCCACCGCGCGTGCCATGGCCACCGGTGCGCAGGACTCGTGCGGCGCGACGTGGGGCGTATCCCTGACCGGGGTTGCCGGGCCCGACTCGCAGGACGGGCACCCAGTCGGCGAGGTATTTATCGGGATCGCCGCACCGGACGGAGTCACGGCCCACCGCGCGGAGGCGAGCGGCAACTTGGGCAAATTCGCCCTGTCCGATGCGACCGCGACACCGGTTCGCGTCCTCGCCGGGGATCGTGCCACCATCCGCCGCGCCGCTGTGCGATGCGCATTCGAGGCTCTCCTCGCCGCAGTGGAGGGGGAGCCGGGACCTGCCGCGGTACGCTAGAAACCAGGCACACAGCCAGTCGCACCGTGCGAACCTCACACGCTGTGAGAACCACACTCTGGGAACAAATTCTGACAAGGATTCGTTACTAAAACTGATGAGCAATTCGACTGTAGTTCTAGATCGTCCAAGCATCGACCACGCGTCCGTTGCCGGCTCGCACGCGTCAGCTGACGCAGTTGCGGAGCCGTTGCTGCGCGAGGCGCTCGGGCTTACGCTGCGCGCCTTCCGCGCGGATCGGGGCGTCACGCTGCGCGAACTTGCAGGCGAAGCCAGCGTGTCCCCGGGTTATCTCTCTGAGTTGGAGCGCGGCCGCAAGGAGGTCTCTTCCGAGCTTCTCGCTGCAGTCTGCCACGGCCTGAACGTCGCGGTGTCCGACGTGCTCATTGAAGCTGCCGGCTACATGGCCCTTCCCTCCGTCGACGAGGAACTGGCGCACACCACCCCGGCCGCGGCGGAGTTTTAGTCTCCGTTCATTCGGCGGCACTTTGTTGCCCGCGTGCGGCACGCGGTGTAGTGCAGTCCGCTAGCATGAATATGCATTTTTAAACTTTCTGTTCAACTGACCTAGGAAGGCGCACCGACCACTATGGCTAACCCCTTTTCGAAACTGTGGAACTACCTCATGGCGGCCTTCGATAACAAGATCGAAGAAAACGCTGACCCGAAGGTACAGATTGAGCAGGCTATCGACGAGGCGCAGCGGCAGCACCAGGAGCTGTCCCAGCAGGCAGCGGCCGTCATCGGCAATCAGCGCCAGCTAGAGATGCAGCTCAACCGCCGCCTGGGCGAGGTGGAAAAGCTGCAGGGGAATACCCGGCAGGCGTTGCAGCTTGCGGACAAGGCACGCGCCGAGGGCGACGAGGCGAAGGCCACCGAATACGAAAACGCGGCGGAGGCATTCGCAGCACAGCTGGTCACCGCAGAGGAATCTGTGGAAGACACCAAGAAGATGCACGACCAGGCGCTGCAGCAGGCCGAGCAGGCCAAGCAGGCCGTGGAGCGCAACGCAGCGGCCCTGCGCGAGAAGGTCAACGAGCGCTCCAAGCTGCTCAGCCAGCTCGAGCAGGCAAAGATGCAGGAGAAGGTCTCTGACTCGCTGTCGAGCATGAACGAGCTGACCAACGGCTCGACGCCGTCGCTGGACAACGTGCGCGAGAAGATCGAGCGCCGCTACTCCCGCGCCCTGGGGCAGGCAGAGCTGGCAGAGGATTCCGTCGAGGGTCGCATGTACGAGGTCCAGCAGGCCGGCATCCAGATGGCCGGCCACTCCCGCCTGGAGCAGATCCGTGCGGAAATGAACCAGGGCAACAGCGCGTCCGCGCGTCAGGTCGGCGCCGGCCAGGCCGGCAACTCGAACAACGCTATCGAGGCTGGCCAGTCCGGTTCCGCGCACCAGGCTGCCCAGCCGGGTAACGCGGCCGCTAACGATGCGGTGCAGGCCCGCCTGCGGGAGCTGCGCGGCGAGTAACGCGCACAGTTAGTCGCCCACGCCGCGTGCCTGCAGGGCTTCCGCCATCGCCCGCGCGCGGCGAATAGAGCGCACGATAATCGGCGTGCCAAAAGCGCGCAGAGAAAAGCCCGCCCCGCGGGCTTTTCGTGCATCCAGGACCTCATTGACCGTGCCGAGCATGAGGGGAATGAGGCGGATGGTCATGGACATGGTCAAGCTGATCAGGTCGGTGCGCACCCCGATGCGGCTCAGGGGCGACAGCGCGCGCTCGAGTGCCTCCATCATTGCGGCGACCTGAGTGGTGAGCGTGACCAGGGTGGCGGCAATGAGCCCCGCGTAAATGGTCAGGAACATTACGAGGGCGCGCTCGCCGCTCAGCTGCCACCACTGGAACGCGGTGAGCGGGACGAGGAAGATGAGCGGCGGCCAGAGCTGTTGCCACGCGATGCGCCACGGAATACGCGCTATGAGATAGCCCAGGCACGGTGCAGCGAACGTGGTTACCGCCCATGGCACGGTGTGCACGGCAATGGTTGCACCGAGGACAAAGACGAAGAGGGCGAGCATTTTCATACCCGCCGGCGCCCGGTGAATGGGGGTGTCGTTGTCCACGTAGACGCCGAGCGGGACCGAGTGAACGCGCACGATCTTCTCCTTCCTACTGGGGTGGCTGTCCCTTCCGGGGCTAGTTCCCGCCCGTTCGCATGAGGTCGACGTAGAAATCGATGACGTCACTGGGCGTACCGTCGGCGGCGATCCGGTGATTGTCGATGCAGATGACGCGATCGAAATCGCGGAGGAATTCTAAGTCGTGGGTGACCACGATGAGCTGCTGGTCGAGGCGGGCAAACTCTTTGTGGATCCGGTCGCGGTTGCGCAGGTCAAGCAGCGTGGTGGGCTCGTCCGCAATGAGGATGTCCGGTTCCATCACTAAAACAGCGGCGAGAGCGAGGAGCTGCTTTTGCCCGCCGGACAAAGTGTGCGGAGATTGGGTGGCGTGGTCGGCTAAGCCGAAGCGCTCCAGGGCGGCATCGACACGCGCGGCGCGTTCCTGCTTGCTTAAGTCTTTTCGCTGCCGCAGCGAGAAGGCGACATCGTCACGCACGTTCGGCATGACAATCTGGTTTTCCGCATCCGAAAACACGAAGCCGACGCGCTGGCGGACCTTCTTGCCGTGGGTACTGACTTCGAGCCCGTCGACGGTAACCGATCCGGAGGTCGGCTCACCCAGGCCGTTGATGAGCCGGGTGAGGGTCGATTTTCCGCCGCCGTTCGCGCCGATGATGCCGATGCGGTGCTCGGAAAGGGTGAGGGTGATGTCGCGCAGAATCTCAGCGTCGTCGAAGTGGACATCGACGTGGGAAAACTTGATGGTCGGCACGGCTACTTCGTGACCCGGAGCGCCGCGTCTTTGTGCGCGCGTTGGTTGGGGCGCGGGCGCAGGTCGGGGAAAGCGGTGTGGACGGCAGCGGCGATCAAGGAGATGGCCACCATCTTTACGGAGTCGGGGATAAGGAACGGCACTTGCGCGGCCGCGGCTGCGCCCAAGGACAGATCCGAGCGAACCATCAACCCGGCGGCGCCCAGGACATACTGGATTGCCAGACCGGCGAAAGCGGCGAGCAATAAGACGGCCGTCATGCCGCCCTTGTTGCGGCGGGGTGCGCGGTACGCGATGAGGCCGGCGATGGCGGGGGAGACGATGTAGCCGACGAGGTAGCCGATGGTCGGCCCAGGCCACTTCGCCAACACGGAGCTTCCGCCGGCAAGAACGGGTAGGCCGATGAGACCGAGGGCGATAAAGAGAAGGCCGACGTACAGGCCACGCTTGCCGCCGAGTACCAGGCCGGCGAGGATGACGGCGGCATTCTGCAACACGATGGGCACGCCGGCAGAACCGACGGGAATGGTAAAGAACGCGAGGACAATGACAAGCGCGGTGAAGACGGCGACGTAGGCGATGTCTGCCGCGACGGAACGATTTCGCATGGTGGGAAACAGTAGCACAAAGTACAAGAAACCCCAGCTTCGACGTCATTTTGAACGTCGTTCAACGATGGGTCGATTGGACGGGCCTAGTAGGATGCGGGCCATGCGTTTAGCGGAGTATCGCCAGTTGGTTGCAGATGAATTCGGCGACCGTCAAGGGTCGTGGATCTCGCACTCGCACGTTCTGGCTGATCTGGGAGGAACCCCGGACGAACTGATCGAGCGGGGAGTGGACCCGCGCCAGATCTGGTGGGGTTTGTGCGAGGATTTCGACGTGCCGCCGGAGCGGCGCCTAGGGGTCGACTACCCGGGAAAATAGGCGTGCGGCGGGTGTCGCACGGTTATCGAACAGGTGTACGTGTATAGTTGTCGCGGTGATGTCCGACGGTGGCTTTATGGTTCTCGGTGGAACCAAGCGCCGGGCTCGGGAGTCTAAGTAGGCAACGGGTTTATTCACCGGCAGAACCTGCACAATTAACGGGAGAATGTATGGCAACGAAGAAAAAGTCGCAGTCCAAGAACGCGGGCGACGATAAGAAGAAGGCGCTCGATGCCGCGATGGCCATGATCGAAAAGGATTATGGCAAAGGCGCGGTCATGCGCTTAGGCGATGACAACCGCCCGCCGATTAAGGCTATTTCCTCCGGTAATACCGCCATCGACGTCGCGCTGGGCATCGGCGGTTTTCCGCGCGGACGCGTGGTGGAGATTTACGGACCGGAGTCGTCCGGTAAGACCACCGTGGCCCTGCACGCCATCGCGGAGGCCCAGAAGGAGGGTGGCATCGCCGCGTTTGTCGATGCCGAGCACGCCCTCGATCCCGAGTATGCCCGGCTGCTGGGCGTGGACACCGACAACCTCCTGGTGTCCCAGCCGGACACTGGTGAGCAGGCGCTGGAAATCGCCGACATGCTCGTGCGCTCCGGCGCCATCGACATCATCGTTGTGGACTCGGTAGCGGCACTGACCCCGAAGGCGGAAATCGAAGGCGAGATGGGTGACAGCCACGTCGGCCTCCAGGCCCGCCTGATGTCGCAGGCCTTGCGCAAGATGACCGGTGCTCTGTACCAGGCCGGTACTACCGCGATCTTTATTAACCAGCTGCGCGAGAAGATCGGCGTCATGTTCGGCTCCCCGGAGACCACCACCGGCGGTAAGGCGCTGAAGTTCTACGCCTCCGTGCGGTGCGATATCCGTCGTATCCAGACCCTGAAGGACGGGCAGGATGCGATCGGTAACCGCACCAAGATGAAGATCGTGAAGAACAAGGTCTCCCCGCCGTTCAAGATCGCCGAGTTCGACATCATGTACGGCGAAGGTATCTCGCGCGAGTCGTCCATCATTGACTTGGGCGTGGAAAACGGGTTTGTGAAGAAGTCAGGCTCGTGGTTTACCTACGACGGTGATCAGCTCGGCCAGGGCAAGGAGAAGGCCCGTCAGTTCCTCAAGGACAACCCGGATGTGGCCAACGAGATCGAGCAGAAGATCTTCGAAAAGCTGGGCATCGGGGTGCAGAAGAACTCCGAAAGCGGCGACGGCAACGGTGCCGACGTGCCGGGCGTGTCCGATAAGGCCGGCAACGACGAGCTGTCCGACGAGTCCGTCGACCTGGTGCCCAACGTCGACTTCGACGACGAGGACTAACTCGACCTAGATGGCACAACCCGATCCGGAAAAGATTGAGCGCCTGCGTCAGGCGTTGGCGGATTATGCGGCCGGGGAGGCCGGTGAGCCGCTGGTGGACCGCGAGGAAGAGAAGGCGAAATCCAAGGTCCGCGAACGGGCCCTGCGCCTTCTCGACCAGCGGGATCGTTCCCGCCACGAGCTCCACCAACGTCTTGTGGATGCAGAGTTCCCCGAGGCGACCGTGGTCGCCGTCTTGGATGATCTGGTCAACGCGGGGCTTATCGATGACGCTCGTTTTGCCACCGAATGGGTCCGCCAACGCCACGCCCGGCGCGGCAAGTCTGCGAGAGTTTTGGATATGGAGCTGCAGCGCAAAGGCGTTGCCGACGTGGACCGCCAGGAGGCCCTAGAGCAGATCGATGAGTCCGACGAGGAAACCATTGCGCGCCAACTTGCCGCGAAAAAGGCTCGGAGCGTCAAGTCCGTGCCGGAGCGCGGCCCGGAGAGGGATAAGGCGCTTCGGCGCATCGTCGGGGTGCTCGCGCGCCGTGGGTTCCCAGAGGGGATGGCGCTGCGCATCGCGATCGATGCTCTGGATTCGCGCTGCGCAGAACTGGCCGGAGACGCAGCGGAATAGGGTGGGCGGGCCCGCCTGTTGCGTACCGGCCGAGTTTTAGGAGTTGGCGGGAGGCATCGTTAAAATGCACCCCGTGACAACTCAGACGACCCAGCCGCGCACCTACGAAGTTCGTACCTTCGGGTGCCAGATGAACGTGCACGATTCCGAGCGCATCTCGGGGCTTTTGGAAAGCGCCGGATATACCGCGGCCGGCGATCAAGAGCCCGACCTTATCGTCTTCAACACCTGCGCCGTGAGGGAAAACGCCGACAAGCGCCTGTATGGCACCCTCGGCCAGCTGAAGAAGACCAAGGCGCGCCACCCCGGCATGCAGATCGCCGTGGGCGGATGCCTCGCCCAGAAGGACAAAGACACGGTGCTCGACAATGCCCCGTGGGTCGACGCGGTCTTTGGCACCCACAACATGTCGGCGCTGCCGGTACTTTTGGAACGCGCCCGCCACAATGACGAGGCGCAAGTAGAGATCGTCGACGCGCTCGAGGATTTCCCTTCGGTGCTTCCCGCCAAGCGCGAGTCGGCGTACTCCGGTTGGGTGTCCATCTCGGTCGGCTGTAACAACACCTGCACGTTCTGCATCGTGCCGTCGCTGCGCGGCAAAGAGCAGGATCGGCGCCCCGGCGACATCCTCGCGGAGGTGCAGGCCTTGGTCGACCAGGGTGTTTCCGAAGTGACCTTGCTGGGGCAGAACGTGAACTCCTACGGCGTTCACTTCGCCGATCCGGAGCTTCCGCGCGACCGGTTCGCTTTCTCTAAACTCCTGCGCGCCTGCGGCAACATCGAGGGACTGGAGCGCCTGCGCTTCACCTCGCCGCACCCGGCGGAATTTACCTCCGACGTGATTGACGCGATGGCCGAGGTGCCCGCGGTGTGCCCGCAGCTGCACATGCCGTTGCAGTCGGGATCGGACAAGGTGCTCAAAGATATGCGGCGGTCCTACCGCACGAAGAAGTTCCTGCGCATCCTCGACGAGGTGCGGGAGAAGATCCCCAACGCGTCGATTACCACCGACATCATCGTTGGCTTCCCCGGCGAAACCGAGGAGGACTTCCAGGCCACCCTTGATGTGGTGGAAAAGGCCCGGTTTACCTCCGCGTTTACCTTCCAGTACTCACCGCGGCCCGGTACGCCGGCGGCGGCAATGGAAGGCCAGATTCCGAAAGACGTGGTCCAGGATCGCTTCGAGCGGCTCGTGGCACTCCAGGACCGCATCTCGGGCGAGCTCAATGCCGAGCTCATCGGTACCGACGTCGAGCTCATCGTCCAGGCGACCGGCGGCCGCAAGAATGACGAGACCAATCGTCGCAGCGGCCGGGCCCGCGACGGGCGTCTCGTCCACTTCGCTCCGGTCGACGGCTCCGGGCGCGACATCAGCGCCGAGCTGCGGCCGGGTGACGTCGTCCACACGAAGGTGACCGACGCGGGTTCCTTCTTTCTCATCGCGGACGGCGGGATCACCGAGCACCGCCGGACCAAGGCGGGAGACATGTCCGAGAGCGGACAGACGCCGACCACCGCGCCCATCGGCGTCGGGTTGGGCATGCCGTCTATTGGCGCGCCGGCGCAGGCGAGCGCGGAAACCGCAAATACCGGGTGCTGCAGCGCCGCCGGAGGGGAGTAGTCATGGTGGACTCAGCTGCACGCAGAGAGCGCGACGTTGCCCGCACGATGGAACTCGGCGGGCAAAAGGCCACCCTGTGGGTGTCCGTCGTCGCTTTCCTGGGGTTCCTCGTCTTCCCGTACGCGGGCGGGCAGCCCGGCTTCCAGGTCGTCTTCCACACCGGCGACATCGGGATCGAGCGCACCCCGTTCGACATGATCTTTTCCATCTTGCTCACCGTCGGTGTGGGCGTGCTGACCACACTTACCGTGCTCACCCGCCGCGCCACCCCGGGTCTTATCGCCTGGATGATGGTGACGGTTGCCGCCGCTAACTGCCTGTTCATTCTGTGGCTGCGCGGTTCGAGCGAGTTTAACGTCCAGATCGGGTTCGTGTGCGGCCTGGTCTCGGCGTTCCTGGCCACTTTCGCCTACAGCTTCGTTGCCTTGCGCCGCAGCCCCGCGCAGCGCGAGGCGGAGCAGCATGCGCGCGCTCAGGCCGGCCAGCTGGATGCCGTGGGCCAGCTGCAGAATTCGGCGAGTGCCGCCAAGCAGCAGGAAGATAACCCACTGCTCGTCGATGACCGGCGCGCCAAGGCCCGCGAGGCGGAGCGCCGCTCGACCGAGCGGTAGCGCAACGAAACCTAGCGGGCGCAGCCTAGCGGGGGAAGCCTAGCGGGAAAGCTGGGCGGCGCGACCGGAGACGTCTTTTTCCCACGTGCGCGCCATGCTTAAGTCCCGCGCGCCCAAGTGCCGGTCGAGGGCCCGCATCGCCGGGTCGCCGGCAGAGTGCGAGGCATACGTCCGCCGCACCCGCGGCCAATACTCTGCCATCCGCGCAAGTGCGGCAGTTTTAGCCGTGCGTGCCAGCCCTGCGTGACGATGCCCCCGTGCCGTCACCGTCAGCGTCCATTCCGCCACAGCCGGGTCTGCCGCCTCGTGGCGCGCCAACTCGGTCATGCTCACAATTTCTCCGTCGCGGATGAGGGCTGTCAGCAGGGTGTGGGCCCGCCGATCCTGTAACCGGGCGCGCGCCGCCGCGAGCCGCTCCCGCGTCCAGTTGATGGGTTCTACGGTCAAGCCGCCGAAGTCCGCATCGGTAGACACCACGGTGAGAAGCTCCAAGACTCCGGGGACGTACTCGTCTGGAATGGCGTAGTCCTGCCACGTCACACACTCCATGCCGCGGGGCAGAAGAGGTACCGGTGGGTTATCCGGCACGTTAATTTCCACCTGCACGTCGCTCAGCCGCGCCGTGTAGCCGCGCCGCTCGACGATCTGGCCCACCGGATCGGGACAGAACTCCGGGGAATCGCTGTTCGTTTCCTCCCCGGCGGCGCGCCGCTGCGTGCCGATGTGGAACAGGTGCCTACCACAGGCCAGTGCTAATTGCTCTGCGGTTATGAGGGCCGCCTCGGCGACATCTCGGCCGGCGGCATCGAAGTCTTCGCCTGGCACGGGGAGGTAACCGGCGTCGAAGACGAGGTCAATTTCGGCGGTGTCGCGTTCCTCTAAAAGCGGCAGCGCAAGGTGGATAAACGCCGCGTATTCGGGTTCAGCATAGGCCGAGCCTTCCGCGTTGTGTGGGGATCCTGCCGCAAGCTCCACCGACGGCAACAGCGGGGCACCGAATTCACCCACTTCGCCCACGGGGAGCGGGCCCGGGCAATCCGCGTCACGCACGAGCCCAAACAGCAAGACGCGCGACTCGTTTGAGCCTTTCAGCCGCGTGAGTACGCGCGACGCCGTCACGGAGGCGGCCTCATCCCCGGTCGCCTCCTGCGCCGCAAGGTTCGACATGAAAACGAACGTCCGGATGGCATCGCTTGGCTCACAGTCGGACGCGGCCCCACCCGCCCGCGCGGCCGGCGGGGACTGGGGTGGCGGGGCGAATTGCACCAAGCGGAACCCCGCAGGCGCGGGGGAGGGGCTACTGGTCATCAACTGCTGCGGCGGCGGTTTGTGCCCACTGCTCCCACTGGGCGGCCTGGTCGCGCAGTGCGGCCGCCTTCTTCTCGTTGCCCTTGGCAGCGGCCGCATCAGCTTGGGCCTGGAGGTCATTGACCTTATCGGCAAACTGCTGGACGCGGGCGTGCGCCTCCGGATCGGTGCGGCGCCACTCGGACTCTTCGGCGTTGGCGACCCGCTTTTCCACAGCGGCGATCTTTTCTTCGTATTCGCGGATCTGGCCGCGCGGGACGAAGCCGATGTCATCCCACTTTTCCTGCAGTTCGCGCAGCTTTTGCTTGGCGGTCGGCAGCGACTTCGCCGGGTCGATCTGCGAGTCGTATTCCGCAATGAGCGCGTCCTTGGCGCGCGCGTTGTTGGCGAATTCCTTATCGCGCTCGGCGTTTTCTGCGTCGCGGGCGGCGAAGAAGTGATCCTGGGCGGCGCGGAAACGCTCCCAGAGCTTCTGATCCACCTCGCGCGGGGCGCGGCCGGCCTTCTTCCACTCCTGCATCAAATCGCGGTAGGCGCGGGCGGTGGCACCCCAGTCGGTGCTGTCCTGGATCGCCTCGGCGCGCGTGATGAGCTCTTCCTTCTTCTCGCGCGCTGCCGCGCGGTTGCGGTCAAGCTCCGCGAAGTGCGCGCCGCGCCGGCGCTTGAACGAATCCCGGGCGCGGGAGTAGCGCTTCCACAAGGCGTTGTCGGTGGTGCGGTCGATGCCCTTGATCTGCTTCCATTCGTCCAGGATGGCGCGGATCCGGTCGCCGGCCGCCTTCCACTCGGTGGAGTTTTCCGCGATGTCCTCGGCCTCAGCAGCGAGCTTTTCCTTCTGGGCGATAGCCTGCTCGCGGCGCTCCGCGCGGTCGGCCTGGACCTGTTCGCGGGTTTCTTCCGAATGGTCGATGATGGTCTGCAGGCGGCGGTCCAAGGCTGCGATGTCACCGATGACCGCGGCGGTGGGAAGTTCGTCGCGCAGCTGCGCGGCCGCGGACTTGATCCGCTCCGAGTCCTGGGGGTTGGCGCGCAGGCGCGCTTCCAGCAGCTCGATTTCCGTCGAGAGGTTGTCGTACTTCGCACCGAAGTGGCGCAGGCCCTCCTCCGGGGTACCCGCCTGCCAGTTGCCGATGGAACGCTCGCCCTCCGCGGTCTTGACGTAGACAGTGCCATCGTCTGCGATTCGGCCCCACTTGCCCGGGTCGTTAGCGGGGATGTCGCCCACCGTCACCGGTGTACGCGCCGGCGCGGCTTTGGGAGCCACTGCGCTGGGTTTAGGCACTCCTGGCTTAGGAACCCCTGGCTTAGGACCCCCGGGCTTGGGAGCCCCAGGCTTCGGCGCCTTGTGGGCCTGGTCGTTGGAGTTGGGAGACGAGGTCATGGCGAAAACCACCCTTCCACGTTGTGCCGCGCGACACGGCTGCCGAGAACGCAGTGCTCCTGCGCTTTTTGTCTGCCCACATACTGTACCGCGCACCGCCCGCTACCGTGCGCGAAACCGTGGCGATGAGCTGCGTGCCTAGGGGAGCGTATGTCGGCACCGCCTGGGCGGCGGTTACGATAAGTCGCAGTGAGTACGCAGATAGTTATCGTCCCGGCGAGCCCGGCCTTGGTCCGTGAGCTCGCACCCGCGCATGCACCGTCGCACGAGCTAGCCGCTGCCGCGGTGGGGGAAGTGCGGCGGGCGTGCGCTCATGCGTCGGGTATCTACCTCGTCGGTTCCCGCGTCGCCCGCTGGCGTACCGCGCACACAGGGTCTTTTCGGGCGTGGGGAGCGCCAGACGTGACGGTCGGTAGCGGCAACTTTCTGCCCGAGCTCGTCCAGCGCTATCTGCTGCAGCGCGCGGGCGTGACCTGCCCGGTGCGGGAAACCTGCGCCACCCTGAGCGAGGTGTGCGGGGATGGTCAGCTACCCAAGGATGCCGTCGTGGTGGTGGCGGCCGACGGAAGCGCGGGCATCGGCAAGAAAGCCCCTCTCGCCGCGGTCCCCGGGGCCGAGGAGGCCGACAAGTGGTGCCAGGCGCTTCTGGCAGGTGCCTCGTCCCTCCCGCCCAGCGACGGGGCAGGCCCCGGCGGGGATGCGTGCCCCACCGGGGAAGGGTGTCCCGGCGAGGCGTCCCAGACCGCGGACTGGCTCCGCGCCCGCGGCGTGGACGAGGCCGGTGTGTGGGAAGAGCTGCGCCAGGTGATGGCAGATACCTCGCCACGCGCGGAGCTGGTGCGGGCGGATAGCTCTCTCGGCGTGGCGCGCTACGTGGCGCGCTGGGAAATTCTCGGTTTGGAGGTGAATTAATGCACGAGGCACCTACCCCGATTGCGGTGGTCGGGCCCACTGCGTCCGGCAAGTCCGCGCTCGGCTTGGAGCTGGCGCACCGTTTCGACGGAGAAGTGGTCAACGTCGATTCCATGCAGCTCTACCGCGGTATGGACATCGGCACGGCCAAACTCACCCCCGACGAGAGGGAGGGGATCCCGCACCACCAGCTCGACGTGTGGGACGTGACCGACACCGCCTCGGTCGCGCGTTACCAGCGCGATGCGGTCGCCGACGTGGACGACATCCGCCGCCGCGGCAAGACCCCGATCCTGGTCGGCGGGTCCATGATGTACGTGCAGGCGCTTGTCGATGACTGGCAGTTCCCACCCACCGACCCCGCGGTGCGCGCCAAGTACGCGCGCCTGCAAGACGAGATAGGCCCGCAGGCCCTGCACGCGCAGCTCGCCGAGGTGGACCCGCGGGCCGCGGCGGTTATCGAGGACAACGACCCGCGCCGGACCGTGCGCGCCCTCGAGGTCATCGAGCTCACCGGGAAGCCGTTTCAGGCCAGTCAACCGCCCAAAAATGCCGCCCCGCGGTGGGGGACTGTGCTCCTCGGCCTCCAGACGGAGCCGGGCTGGATCCACCCGCGCATCGAGAAGCGCACGCACTTGATGTTCAACGCCGGACTGGTGGAGGAGACCGCGCGCCTTCAGCGTGCGGGCCTGCGCGCAGATTCCACGGCCGGACGTGCCATCGGCTACGCCCAAACGCTGCAGCTTCTGGCGGGTGAGCTCAGCGAGGCCGAGGCTGTGGAACAGACCATCATCGGCACTCGGCGCTACGTGCGCCGCCAGCGTTCCTGGTTCCGCAGGGACAAGCGCATCCACTGGCTGGACGCGGCGAGCGAGCACGGGCCGCTGCCGGAGGCGCTCGAGGTGCTCCGGCGTGTCGGGTGGAACACCTAAGATAGCGACCATGGATTTTGCGAAAGGGCACGGAACCCACAACGACTTCGTCATCATCCCCGATGAGAACGCGCAGCTGGATCTGACCGCCGAGGTCGTCTCCACTCTGTGCGACCGGCGCGGCGGCATCGGCGGCGACGGTGTGCTGCGCGTTGCGCGCACCGGCGCGCTGGTTGATGCCGGTGAGTTAGACGCCGCTGGCCTCGGCGCGGGCATCGAGCGCGACACGTGGTTTATGGATTACCGCAACGCGGACGGTTCGCTTGCGGAGATGTGCGGCAATGGCGCGCGCGTCTTCGCCCACTGGGTGCGCTCCCGCGGGCTGGAAGAAGCCGACACGTTCGTCATCGGCACGCGCGCCGGTGCCCGTAAGGTCACTGTTAGCGAGTTCGACGACGCCCGCGCACAGGTCACCGTGGAAATGGGGGAGCCAAAAATGCTCGGCATCTCCCAGGCACGTATGGCCGGCCGGGCATTCGCGGGTCTCGGCGTGGACGTGGGAAACCCGCACCTCGCGGCGGTCATCCCGGGCCTTACGCCGGATGAGCTCGACAGCTGGGAGTTGGTCCAGCCCGAATTCGACGCGGACTTTTTCCCCACCGGCGTGAACGTGGAGATTGTCACCCCGCTGCGCGACGGCGCGGTGTCGATGCGCGTGTACGAGCGCGGGTCGGGCGAGACCATGTCGTGCGGCACCGGGACCATCGCGGCGGCCGCGGCCGCGCTTGCCGATGCAGAACAGGGCACCGGTGAAGTCCGCGTCACCGTCCCCGGCGGCGAGGTTGCCGTGGAGATTCTCGAGGACGGCTCGCGGTTGACGGGACCTTCCGCAATCGTGGCGACTGGGAAGACGCTAGGAGTAGTCGCTTCCTAGCTGGTAGGCCGCGCGGCGCGCCAGGATCCACGCGTCCGTTAGCTTGCTGGCGCGCTGGTCGGTCACCGCCAGCAGATTTTCCAGCTCCGCGGTCTCAAGATCTTTGGCCAGGCGCGCGTCGAGCCGGTTCAAAAAGCGCTGCGCGGCCGAACACTGGTAGAAAAACCCGCTGATGTCGGGGTGGGTGCAATCCTTGTCCGCAAGAGCCGGGCGGTTCAGGGTGCGATCCGCCAGCGCCTCGGCATCGGACGAGGTGAGGAAGTGCTTGTACTCGTTGAGCACGTCCGAAATGTCTTCGGCCGACAGTTGGATCGAGGAGCGCAGCGCGGTGTGCTCGGAGGCGTTCGGGCGGGAGCGGACCATCGACAAGATGGCGACGGTCAGCGCGGTGGCGAGCAGGAAGCCGGGCAGCTTGAGCAGCCAGATCAATACGACGGCAGCCACGCACACGAAAGCGATGCCGAGCGTGAGACGGCCGCGGGCCGAATCGGGCCATGGGCGGGGCATTGCTAACCTCCTCGTGCGCCGGTCTGATGGTCTGTGTGGTGTGGGTGTGGGGCCGTGTCAGGATTCGAGCGGTGGGATAGCTAGTGCCCGCCGCAGCCACAGCTTCCGCAGCCGCAACCACCGCCGCCGCTTCCGCAACCGCCGCCAGGGGCGACGATGGAGGCGGTCAGCAGGGCGCGCCCAGTCAATACGGTGCCCTGTGCCGGCAGGGCACCGAAAGACTCCGGCAGGCACAGGTCGAAAGGAACCTTGCCGTCCACCATAACGTGCATGAAACGCTGGCCAGTCAGGGCATTGTCCTGCCACTCGGCCTCCATGACGCGGCCGGAAAATTCCACGGCCGGCGTTGGCGTCTGCGCGCCGGATCCTGCCGCGACGATCTCCGCGCCGGCGGAACGGAAGAGGTCAGGCTCGCTCTCTGCGGTGTTGGGGTCGGCCTCCGCAACCTCGAGTCCAAGCGCGGTAAGCCCCACCTGCTGCCACTGCTGCGTGTCTTCATCGACAAGGAGCGGGCCCTGCGCCAGGTTGGCGGTGGCGGAGGTGACCGTCTCGCCGTAGGGGTCGACGATGTCGATGAGCGCGAGGACATCGTTGAGCATCGTGACGTGGCCGAAGGCGGATGTTTGGGCGGCAAAGCCGACAAACGTCGCGTAGGGCTCGACGGCCAGGATGTTCAGCTGCGCGCCGGACGGGTCGCTGTACTGAATCAGTTGGCCGCCGCGTACCTCGCCGGTGACTGCCAAGCGTTGCGTGCCGATGGCGGCTTCCACCGCGTCTTGCCAGCGTGGGAAGGCCATACCCAGGGCGGCAAGTTCCTGATTTTCGCGAACGTTGGATTCGCTGCCCGTCGAAGAGGTGGTCATGGCCCACAATCCTATAACCTGCTGCCGGGTGTGCCGAATTGTTACCAAAGGCCATACCTGAAAAACAATTGGGATCCGCCGTGGCGGCGTGGAAGAATAAGGCGCAATATGGCCAAAGATTTTGATACCGACGCCGCAGCGCGCGACAAGCTTTTGGCGGAGGCGTTTCGCCACAACGAACCGCAGCCGGAACCGACTGACGCGGATCTGACGTCCGCGCCCACGCGCGGTGAGCTCGACCTGGAAGAGCGCGACTCCTTCCGGCGCGTCAACACCACGATGCGCGCCCAAGACACCACGGACGTGTACGAGGTGGAGTACCGCAAGCTGCGCCTCGAGCAGATCGTCTTGGTCGGCGTGTGGACCGAAGGCACCGCCGCGGAAATCGAAGCGGCGATGGCGGAGCTCGCCGCGCTGGCGGAGACCGCTGGTGCCGATGTGGTGGAGATGATTTACCAAAAGCGCGATCGGCCAGACCCAGGCACGTACATCGGCTCCGGCAAGGTCGACGAGCTGCGCACGATCGTCGCCGCCACCGGTGCGGATACGGTCGTCTGCGACGGCGAGCTCAACCCCGGCCAGCTCACCGCGCTGGAGCGGGCGCTGAACATCAAGGTCATCGACCGCACAATGCTCATTTTGGATATCTTCGCCCAGCACGCGAAGTCCAAGGAGGGCAAGGCGCAGGTGAGCCTCGCGCAGCTGGAATACCTCTATACCCACACGCGCGGTTGGGGTGACACGCTGTCGCGTCAGGCCGGCGGCCGTGCCGGCTCGAACGGCGGCGTGGGCCTGCGTGGCCCGGGTGAGACGAAGATCGAGTCCGACCGCCGCCACATCCGCTCCGAAATGGCACGCCTGCGCGCGCAGCTGCGCGGGATGAAAACGGCCCGTGAGGTCAAGCGTTCCCGCCGCCAGAACTCTGTCACGCCCCAGATCGCTATCGCGGGCTACACGAATGCGGGCAAATCCTCGCTGCTCAACGCGATCACTGACGCCGGCGTGCTCGTTGAGGACGCGCTGTTTGCCACCCTGGACCCGACGACGCGACGCGCGGCGTTGTCCGACGGCCGCGAGGTCGTCTTCACGGACACGGTCGGGTTCGTACGACATCTTCCCACCCAGCTGGTCGAGGCTTTTAAGTCGACGCTCGAAGAGGTCCTCGGCGCCGATCTCGTCCTGCATGTGGTGGATGGCTCCGACCCGTTCCCGCTCAAGCAGATCAAGGCGGTAAACAAGGTCATCTCGGACATCGCTGAAGAAAACGGCGCAAACGTCCCGCCGGAGATTTTGGTGATCAATAAGCTCGACCAGGCGGACGATCTCGTCATCGCCGAACTGCGCCATGCTTTGGGCAGCGACAACGCGGTGTTCGTCTCGGCGAAAACGGGGGAGGCCATTGATGAGCTGTCGAGCCGGATCGAGTACTTCCTCAATTCCTTAGACGAGCACGTTCACCTCCTCATCCCATACACCCGGGGTGACGCGGTCTCCCGCGTCCATACTCACGGGACGGTGCTGGCGGAGGAGTACCGCACCGACGGCACGTACCTAGATGCCCGGGTGCCGTCGCTGGTAGCGCGCGAATTGGCGGAATTTTCCGTCGCCGACTAAAAGCCGCTCCCTAAGGCGCTCTGCCAGCGTGACGGCCGCTTACTGCCCGCCCGTCCCGTCACGATCGAATCGGGAGTCCGGGGCCGTGGGCGTTATAGTAAAGGTTCGTGAGTAACACGAAATCGCGAACTCTTGGTTGGTCCCTCCACGGCAACGGACGAGATATTTCCCCGGGCGCGGTCGTTGCGCCGGAGGAGCGTTTGTCGTGGCCACGCACAATCGGTATCGGCATGCAGCACGTGGTCGCCATGTTCGGCGCGACGCTGCTCGTCCCCACGCTGACCGGTTTTCCCGTCAACACCACGCTGTTGTTTTCCGGCGTGGGCACGATGCTCTTCCTGCTCATTACGCGCAACAAGCTGCCGTCTTACCTGGGGTCTTCCTTCGCGTTCATCGCGCCGTTGACCGCCAGCCAGCAGTACGGCATCGGCGCCCAGGCGGGATCCGTGCTGGTGACCGGCGTGGCGCTCGCGCTGTTGGGCTTGGTGGTAAAGGCCGCGGGCCGGCGCGTTATCGACGCCGTGATGCCGCCGGCGGTGACCGGCGCAATCGTCGCCCTCATCGGGCTGAACCTAGCGCCCAGCGCCACTGAGAACTTCAAGTCGCAGCCACTTGTCGCGACCGTCACCTTGGCCGGGATTTTGCTGGCTACCATCGGCGGGCGCGGGATGGTCTCCCGATTGGGCATCCTCATCGGGGTGGTGATCGGCTGGATTTTCGCCGCGCTGACCGGGAACCTCGCGCCGGACGCGGGGGAGACCATCCGGGAGGCGGCGTGGATCGGCCTTCCGCAGTTCCATGCGCCGGAGTTCCACGCCTCCGCTATCGCCGTGGCCCTGCCGGTCCTCGTCGTCCTCGTGGCCGAAAATATCGGGCACGTCAAGGCTGTCTCCGAGATGACCGGCCGCAACCTCGACGATGAGGCGGGCAACGCCCTGCTTGCCGATGGCCTGTCTACCACCCTTGCCGGCGGCTTCGGTGGCTCCGCGACGACCACCTATGCCGAAAACATCGGCGTGATGGCGGCGACCCGCGTGTACTCGACCGCGGCGTATTGGGTGGCTGCGCTGACCGCTATTGTGCTCGCCTTCATTCCGAAGTTTGGCGCGCTTATCTTCACCATTCCCACCGGCGTGCTGGGTGGTGCGACCATCGTGCTCTACGGCCTTATCGGCATGCTCGGCGTGCGCATCTGGATGGACGGGAAGGTCAACTTCAACCACCCGGTCAATCTGACGTGCGCCGCGGTCGCGCTCATCGCGGGCATCGGCAACCTCACCCTCACCGTCTTCGGCATTGAGCTCGAAGGAATTGCGTGGGGTTCGGTCGGCATCATTGTGCTCTACCCGCTGATGACGTGGCTCTACAACACAATGGGAGAGGGCCAAGCAGCAAAGTAGATCGCTGCCCGGCCCTTCGTACAGGACAACCGCCCCGCGCAGGCAAACCTCGCGGGGCGGTTGGCGGATTTTACGCGTCGAGATCCTGCTCGATAAGCCCGGCGATCTTCTCCACGGCCTCGGCGTTGTCGGAGGTGACGGTCACCTCGTCGCCCTGCTCGGCGCCCAGAGCCATGATCATCAGCGAGGAGGCCGCATCGGTTTCGTCGTCGTCTTCTTCGCCGACCAGGTTAAGGAAAATGTCATCATCGTACTCGGCGGCGGCGTCGGCGATGATGGAAGCCGGGCGAGCGTGCAGGCCCACAGAGGAACCAACCTTGACGGTCTTCGAAGCCATAACCACATTCCTTTCGTACAAAGGGTCTGTTCGGATTTAACTGCCTCCCTAGTGTACGGCCTTCTGTTTCCCAGCTGTGCCCGGGAGAGGCAGGCGTGGTTTTACAGCTCGCGCACCTGCGTGCCGGCGATATCGACATCGCCGGGCGCGGGGAGCTCCGAACCGGGGAGAGTGACCGCAGCGCTTCCGTATGCAACGGCCTGACGGAGCGCCTCGGCGGGCGAAGCCCCGGCGCTTTCGGCCAGGATGAACCCGGCCAGCGTGACATCGCCAGCCCCCACGGTGGAGGCCACCTTATCGATGGGCGGCGGGGTAGCGGACCACGCGGCATCGTCAGTCACCAGTACCGCGCCGGCACTGCCCAAGGTGACCAGGAGGCGACCGACCCCACGGGCGGTCAGGACGCGGGCTGCGCTGATAATTCCGGAGCAATCGCCCTGCGCGGCCTGAGCCTCGAGCTCGTCGCCCGTGGCATTCGCGGAGCTACCGGTGCGGAATTCGGACGGAATCTGCGCGAGTTCGTGCGCGTTCGGCTTCACCAAATCGGGAGCACTCGCCGGCAGATCGCGCACGATTTCACACAGCGGATCTTCCGAGGTGTCCACCGCGATCTGGGCGGTGGGATTGGCGGCGCGTGCGACCTGCACCAGACGGCAATACCAGTCGACCGGCACGCCGCCGGGCAGGGAGCCGCCGAGCACGATCCAGTCGGCCGCGGGGGCACGCTGTGCAAGTTCGTCTTCGATAGCCTGCTTTTCTTCCGCGCTCAACGCGGGCCCGGGGCCGTTGAGCTTCGTCGTCTTCCCACCTGGTTCGTTGACGGTGGTGTTCACGCGGCACAGCGGGGTGATGGGGACCCGGTGGCAGGCGATGCCGGTGCGGGAGGCGAGGCGGATAAACGGGTCATCGTCACGCGCGGGCACGATGGCCGCCGTCGGATGCTCCGCGAGCTGCGCTGCGAGGCTCACGTTCAATCCCTTGCCACCGGCCACCTGCGTCACGTGCGCGGCGCGATTGACGGCACCGTGAAGTAGGCGCTCGTTGAGCGCGATGGTCGCGTCGATACTGGGATTCGGCGTGAGGGTAAGAATTAAACCAGGCATTTGCCCCGATTGTTTCCCGGTTGTGCCTAATTGTCAAAGGCCTTTAATCTAGATGCATTCTTTGTGGTTATCCATGCGCTCAACAACCTACTTTTCGCGCCGTTCCTAGGCACAGGAAGGCGGCTAGAGGTGGCGATTGAGCGCCCAGCGAAGGGATAGTGCTGAGTATGAGCGAAGAAAAGGACGCGGCAGAACTAATCAAAGGAACGGGCGTTGTCGCCGGTGTTGCGTACGCCGACGCGGTGTGGGTGCGCCCCCGGCCCGAGCTGCCGCAGGCGGGCGAGACGATTGCCGATGATGCAAAAGACGTAGAATTCGAACGCTTCGTTGCCGCCGCCGAAGTGGTGGCTCAGCGCTTAAGCGAGCGCGCGGATTCCGTTGACGGAAACACCGCGGAAGTGCTGACTGCCACGGCGAAGATGGTCAAAGATCGCGGCTGGCACAAGGCAGTGCGCCGCAACATTAAATCCGGCCACCCAGCCGAATACGCCGTTGTGGCCGCCACGGAGAAGTTCGTAACCATGTTTAACGCCGCGGGCGGGGTCATGGCCGAGCGCACCACGGACTTAAAAGACGTGCGCGATAGAACCATCGCGGAGTTGCGTGGGGAGGAAGAACCCGGCCTTCCGTACGTCGCCGGTGAAGCGGTTTTGTGCGCCGACGATCTCGCGCCGGCGGATACCGCAACGCTCGATACCGCGCACATCAAGGCTTTGGTCACCGAGCTGGGTGGCCCGACAAGCCACACGGCCATCATCGCCCGCCAGCTGGGTATCCCGTGCGTGGTAGCCACCGGCGCGGTGCTGCGCGAGATCCCGACCGGCGAGCGCCTCTTCGTTGACGGCTCTACCGGGGCGGTCGACCGTGCAGCGGAGCCGGACCAGGCCGCGGCCGCCGTTGCGGAGTACCAGGAACGCGCCGAGCGTATCGCGCGATGGGAAGGCCCTGCACACACCGCGGACGGGCACCGCGTGCAGCTCCTGGCGAATGTTGCGGACGGCAACGCCGCCCGGATTGCTGCGCAGTCCCAGGCGGAAGGCATCGGTCTGTACCGCACCGAGCTGTCGTTCCTGTCTGCGAGCGAAGAACCGTCCGTCGAGGAACAGGCGGCGGTCTACGCCAAGGTCTTCGAGGCGCTCGGCGATCAGAAGGTAGTCGTGCGCACCTTGGACGCGGGCTCGGACAAGCCGATCAGCTACGCCACCCTCGACGCGGAGGAAAACCCTGCCCTTGGCGTGCGCGGCCTGCGCGTGGCCCGCAATAATGAGTCGCTGCTCACCCGTCAGCTGGATGCCATTGCGGTGGCCGCGGCGGAGCGTGGGGAAGACGCGCCCACCTGGGTCATGGCGCCGATGGTCGCAACGGCGGGCGAGGCGAAGTGGTTCGCGGGCCTGTGCCGCGAGCGGGGGCTCATCCCGGGCGCGATGATCGAGGTCCCCGCCGCCGCGCTCATGGCGGATACCATCATGCCGCACTTGGACTTCGTCTCCATCGGCACGAACGATCTCACGCAGTACACGATGGCCGCGGATCGCCTGTCGCCGCAGCTGGCGTATCTCACTGATCCGTGGCAGCCGGCCGTTCTTCGCCTCATTGAGCACACCTGCACGATGGGGCAGAAAAACTCCATCGCGGTGGGCGTGTGCGGTGAGGCGGCAGCCGATCCGCTGCTTGCCTGCGTTCTGACGGGGCTTGGCGTGAACTCGCTGTCCGCGGCATCGTCGGCGGTGGCCAGCGTCGGAGCCCAGCTTGCCGATGTCACCCTGGAGCAATGCCGCGACATGGCCGCCGCGGCCATTCACGCCGATGATCCGCAGGCAGCCCGCGCGGCTGTGCGGACGATCCTCGGCGAAGCCTAAGCTCCCGACGTCTCAGCTCCCGGTGCCTCGCCGTCCGGTTGCGCGACAACGACGGTGACGTCCCGCTCGCGCAATTGGTTGAGGTAGTGGGCGGGAGCGTCTGCATCGGTGACGACGACGTCGATGTCCGAGATGGAGCCGAAACTAACCAGATAGTCGTTGCCCAGCTTCGACGAGTCGCACAAGACGACGACCTTGTTCGAGTTGGTGATAAACGTCGACTTGATAGCGGCCTCTTTGGCGTCCGCCGTCGATAGGCCGTGATCGATGGTCAGGGCATTAGTACCGACGAAGGCGACATCGGCTCGCATCAGGGCGAGGGTGCGCAGGGCTGTGCTTCCCACAACGGCTTGGGTGATAGCACGCACCCGGCCGCCCAGCAGCTGCACGTTTTTTACGTCGTGCCGCGCGAGCGCCAGACAGATGGGCAAGCTGTTGGAGACGATGGATAGATCGTCGGGCTCCCGCCGCTGGGCGATGAGGTCGGCGAGCGCGTTGGTGGTCGTACCCGCGTCAAGAAAGACGCTGCCGCCGCGACTGGGGAGAAAATCCGCGGCGGCACGCGCGATGGCGGACTTAGCTCCCGGCGCCGAGCGCAAACGCGCGTCGAGGGAAAGCTCCGTGGTCTGAAATGTTTGAGCCGCCACGGCGCCGCCGTGAACGCGGTTGACCAAGCCCTCGCGGTCCAATACCGCCAGGTCTCGCCGGATCGTCTCCGCGGTGACCGCGAAGTGGTAGGCGAGCTCGGTGACGTTGACGCGCTCTTCGACGGCGGTCATCGAGGCAATCTGTCTGCGTCGCTCTTCGGCGTACATGCGCTACAGCTTGCGGAAGACAGAGACGACCTTGCCCATAATCTGGGCATCGTCGCCCTGAATGGGCGCGTACGCGTCGTTGTGGGGGAGCAACCACACCCCGCTGGAATCCCGGTGGAATTCCTTGACCGTAGCCTCGTCGTCCAACAGCGCGGCGACGAATTCGCCCTCTTCGGCCACCGACTGCGAGCGGACGATGACCCAGTCGCCGTTAAGAATGCCGGCGTCCCGCATGGAGTCGCCGACGACCTGGAGCATGTATAGATCGCCGTTGCCCACCAACTCGTCCGGCATCGGGTAGTAGGAATCGATATTTTCTTCCGCCGTAATCGGTGTGCCGGCCGCAATGCGCCCGACGACGGGGATGTAGTTGACCTTGCCGGCGTCTTCAGGGATTACCGACTCCGCGGCGTCGGTGGTGGAGGCATCCTTCGCCTTGGACTTCTTCCCGCCACCCCGCGTTGAGGATTCAGATTCGAAGTGACGCACATCGACCGCGCGTGGCTTGTTCGGGTCGCGGCGCAAAAAGCCTTTCTCCTGCAGCTGGTTGAGCTGGTAGGCGACGGAAGAAGTGGACTGCAGTCCCGCAGCATCACCGATCTCGCGAATGCTTGGCGGGTAACCGCGCAGCAACACGGCGTCATTGATGACTTCCAAAATCCGTCGCTGGCGGGCGGACAGAGAAGAGATATCGGGTTTGCCCCCGGCTGGTTTACGGCCCATGAGTCGTGAGTCCTTTGCTGTCGGTGCGTTCTGTGCTTCTAGTTGTAGCACGGACTAGACACATGTTCGACAAATGTGGGCGTGTTTCTAGACAGTGTGTGACCGGCGTGCTATAAATCGAACACGTCAGCTAAATCGAACACTTCATCGACGCTCCCGGTGCTGTGTCCACTGCGCTTTCTACGGTGAGGCTGTCGAACGAAAGGAATGAACATGGTCTTCGCAGTAAAAAATCCCGCTACCTCTCGCTACTCCTCGTCCTTCCAGGCCACTACAGTGCCTGCGGCCGCGGTGTGGGATCCCGGGGCCGAAGTAGGAAGGCGCAACGGGCACCCCGAAAACTTTTACGCGGGGCATAACATGCGCACTTTAGGCCCTTCTCGCTTAGGCACCGAAGCGCGCCCCGCGGTGTCCCAATCGAACGCATCGCCGGAAAATGCTGCCCGGGAAGAGGGCGGGCGCGGCCGCAACGTAGCGCTCGGTGCTGTGTTCGGTACCGCAGTGTTTATCGGCACTCTTATCGCCGGCTTTACCGGCACTGACACGGTCTCGGATGCCGCGGTCGGTGGGTCTTACGGGGCTGCGGCTAGTGCTACCACCGCGTCCGTTCAGCCGGCGTCGGTGCAGGTCGCTAGGTAGTAGACCGCAGTGTTGAACAAATAGAACGAAGCCACGTTCGGGCAGTACACTACGCGGTAGTCCTGTCGTCTCAATCGGAAGGAACGACCCCGCGGTGTACTGTCCCTTTTGCCACAATGCGCAGTCGCGCGTCATCGATTCGCGAGTTGTCGAACAGGGAACTTCTATCCGCCGTCGCCGCGAATGCTCGGCCTGTAGCGGCCGTTTTACCACCGTCGAAAAGGCAGTCCTCTTGGTAGTCAAGCGCAATGGCCTGGCGGAGCCGTTCAGCCGCGACAAGCTCATCCGCGGCGTACGGCGCGCTTGCCAGGGTCGAGATGTCAGCGATGACGCTCTCAAGCGACTGGCCCAAGAAGTAGAAGAAACGGTACGCGGCCACGGCAGCTCCCAGGTGGCGGCCAACGAAATCGGTCTAGCGGTCCTCGAACCACTCCGCCACCTCGACGAGGTGGCCTACCTGCGCTTCGCCTCCGTCTACAAGTCCTTTGAAAGTGCCGACGACTTCGAGTCGGAGATCCGCCTCATGCGGCGCCGCGACCGCGACGACTACTAGCCGCTACCACCGCTTTACTGGCGGTTCGACCGTCCCAACTTGGCCGCGGCTTTTTGGATGCGGCGCAGCGAAGCCGGGCGGGCTGTGCCCAAGCGCTGGGCGAAGAGGGATACCCGCATCTCCTGGATCATCCAGTACAGGTCCTTAACCGCCTTGGAGTTGCGGGCACCGCTCGGCAGCGAGCGCAGCTTGTGGTTGATAACGGCTTTGGCCTCATCAATTTCTGCCTGCCGGTCCGCGTCCTTGTCCGGATCAATATCCATCTCCTCGAGGCGGACGCGCATGGCCTGCACATACCGCGGCAGGTGCTTCAGATTTCCGATGCCGTGCACCGTCACCGCGTTCGCGGGCAAGAGGAACGCCAACTGACGCTGCATATCCTCGATGGCCGGACCGTCCCAGGACTTTAGCTCTTCGGCGACCTTGCCGTATTCGACCAGACCCGGTGCCAGCGCGACCACGTATTGCCGCACCCGGCCGGCAACCTTTGGCGTGATCTTGTCACGCAGGGCAGCGAACTCCTTCGGCGAACGCACCGGCCCGCCTTCTTCCACCAACAGATCCCGGGTGGCCGCCACCTGACAGTCGTTGACCAGTCCCTGGGCGCCGCCGTGCGGATAGTTATCTACTGCCACCCGTTGTTGGAGCGGAAGCCCCTTGACCATCTGTTGAGGTTTCACGTTTGTCGCCTTGAGCAGCAACTTTAAGGTGGCGCCGAACATGCCGGTATCGGCAGCTGCCTTTGTGGGGTGGTACTTCACTCGCACCCCATGCGGCGTCGCCTCGAGCGCCGGGTACGCGGTCATGTCTTGGCCGTCCACGGTGGTCTGGACTTCGGCGGGGATATCGCCGATAGTCTCCGCGGTCCATTCCGTCGCCTCGTGACCTGTGCCCGCGGCACCATCACCAGCGTCACCCTTGTTACCGGCGCCGGTCTTCCCGCGGCCGGCGGGCGCGCTGCCCCGGCCGTGCGCCGCAGCCGACTTTTCTGCAGCCTTGCGCACCGAGGTGGAAATCTGGCCGGCCTGCCGCTGGCGAAGCGCGTCGAGATCGCGGTCGGAATCGACGATCTTCCCGCGCTTGTTCACGGCCGCGTAGTTAATACGCAGGTGCGCCGGCAGCTTCTCTGGATGGAAGTCGGACGCGTTGATTCCGTGGCCACCGAGTTCGCGCAGGACATCGGCAAGCTGCTGCGTCAAAGGCCCCTCATACGGCAGCAACTTGGGAAGGGCGCGCTCCGCGAAGGTGGGCGCGGGCACAACCGTGCGGCGCAGGCCCTTCGGCAGCGAACGGATAAGTTCGGTCACCAGCTCGAGGCGCAATCCGGGCACCAGCCAGTCGAAACCTTCGGTATCCGCGCCTGCCAACAGCGGGATGGGGATAAGAACGCTGACGCCATCGTGGGGATCGCCGGGCTCAAAACGGTAGCTCAACTCGTATTCGACGGAGCCCTTCCGCCACGTTGCCGGGAATTGCTCCTCCGTTCCCTCATCCGACGTAGTCAGCAGCTTGGCGGGGTCGAAATCGAGCAACTCAGGGTTTTGTCGCCGCTCCTTCTTCCACCACGAGTCGAAGTGCTTGCCCGTGGTCACAGTCGCCGGAATGCGCTCGTCGTAAAAGTCGAAGAGCATGTCCTCGTCGGCGACAAGCCCGCGCTGGCGGAGTTTTTCCTCCAGCTGGGTGGCATCTTCGATCTTCTGCTTGTTTGCGTGGAAGAACTCATGGTGCGTCGACCAATCACCGGCAATGAGCGCCTCGCGGATAAACATGTCGCGCGCGGCGGCGGGATCGACGCGGTGGTAGGGGACCATGCGGTCCGCCACGATGGTGACGCCGTACAGGGTGGACTTTTGGTGTGCCACGGCGGCAGCGCGCTTGCGCGACCACGTCGGCTCCGAATAGCTGTGCTTGACTAGGTCGCCGGCGAGTTTCTCCACCCATGCGGGGTCGATCTTGGCCACGTCGCGGGCGAATAGGCGGGAAGTTTCCACCAGCTCGGCTGCCATGAGAAACTCCGGCGGCTTCTTCGCCAGCGACGAGCCGGGGAAAATGACGAACTTCGTGTTGCGGGCGCCGTAGTATTCCTTGCTGTTTCCATCGCGGGCACCGATGTTGGACAACAGGCCGGACAATAGCGACTGGTGGATGGCGTTGACGTCGCGCTTATTCGCGGTGTGCGTGCGGTCCGACCAGCCCAATTCACGGGCGACGTCGCGCAGCTGGCGCACGAGGTCGAACCACTCGCGGATGCGCATGTAGTGCAGGAACTCCGCCTTCATGCGCTTGCGGAACTGGTTGCCGGACAACTCGTCGCGGGACTCTTGGGTGTAGTCCCACAGCTTGAGCAGCGACAGAAAGTCGGAAGACTTGTCCTTGAACCGCGCGTGCGCTTGGTCGGCCTGGGCTTGGTATTCGAGTGGGCGTTCGCGCACGTCCTGAATGGTCATGGCGGCGACGATGACTAGGACATCGTCAAGGCTGCCCAGGCGGTGGCCCTCCACCAGCATGCGCGCCATCCGGGGGTCGACCGGAATGCGGGCCAGATACTTTCCGGTCTGGGTGAGGACGGGGAGCCCGTCCTTTTCCTTGTTGGTCACCGCGCCAAGTTCGCGCAGCAGCTGCAGGCCGTCGCGGACGGCTTTATCGGCCGGGGGCTCCACGAAGGGGAACCGCGCAATGTCGCCGAGACGCAGCGAAATCATCTGCAGGATGACGCTCGCCAGGTTGGTGCGCAGGATTTCCGGATCGGTGAACTCCGGGCGCGATTCGAAGTCCTCCTCGGAGTAAAGCCGGATGGCGATGCCGTCGGCGACACGTCCACAGCGGCCCGCGCGCTGGTTCGCGCTGGCTTGGGAGACGGGCTCGATGGGCAGCCGCTGCACCTTCGTGCGCGTCGAGTAGCGCGAGATGCGCGCCGTGCCCGTGTCCACCACGTAGTGGATGCCTGGCACAGTCAGGGAGGTTTCGGCGATGTTGGTGGCCAAAACGATCCGGCGGCCCGAGTGCGGGCTGAACACGCGGTGTTGTTCCTGGTTGGAGAGGCGGCCGAACAGTGGGGCGACCTCGACGCCTTTCCACTTCTTCGCCTCGATGGCCTCCATGGCGTCGCGGATGTCGCGTTCACCGGGGAAGAAACACAAAATGTCCCCGCTGCCCTCAGCCATGAGCTCCTCTAGAGCATCGCACAGCCCATCCAGCGGATCCTGAGCAACGAGTTTCCCATCCACTTCTTCCTCGAGTGGGCGGTAGCGCACCTCGACCGGGTAGGTGCGGCCGGAGACCTCGATGATGGGGGCGGGCTCGCCGTCCTCGTCGGCGAAGTGCGCGGCGAAGCGCTCCGGGTCAATCGTCGCGGAGGTGATGATGACCTTGAGATCGGGGCGCTTCGGCAGCAGCCGCTTAAGATATCCCAAGAGAAAGTCGATGTTGAGGCTGCGCTCGTGGGCCTCGTCGATGATGATCGTGTCGTACGCGTTAAGGAAGCGGTCGCGCTGCATTTCTGCCAGCAGAATGCCGTCGGTCATGAGCTTGACCGCGGTGGTGGGCGTGACGCGATCGTCGAAGCGGATGGCGTAGCCGACCGACTCGCCAATCTTTTGGCCCAGCTCCGTGGCTATACGCTCCGCCACCGTGCGCGCCGCGATTCGGCGCGGCTGGGTGTGGCCGATAAGCCCGCGCCGCCCGCGGCCGAGCTCCAGACAAATTTTCGGAATCTGGGTGGTCTTACCGGAACCGGTCTCGCCAGCGATGATGACGACCTGATTGTTGTCGATGGCCTCCGCAATATCGTCGCGGCGACCCGAAACAGGCAGCGTATCCGGGTAGGAGATCTCCGGTACCGCGTCTGCGACCTTCTGCACCCGTTGTTGCGCCTTGGCGATGTCCGCGGCAATCGCCGCTCGCGCGTGCGGCGCCCTCGCCTTGCGCAGCCGACGCCGAAACGAGCGCGCCTCCGCAAGGGAGACACTGTCGAGTGCCGCGTAGAGCTCCTCGCGCGACGGTGCCGAGGTCTGGTTGGGGTTCGAAGCGTTGGTATCAGTCATGGTCAACGCGCAAGTTTACCTGTTTTCGCTGCTGATTTAAGAACGGGGCCGGTGCGCCCACCGGGGCAATTTCCTCCCTAGGGATGAGGGGACGGCTTGCTGCTCGTACTTAGGCTCGACACTGTGTTGCGGGGCAACCAGAAGACACCTAGGCACCCCGCGAGTAGAACGCCGACAGAGAGGACTCATGCAATGACGCGAACGGATTCGCCCTACGGTTCCGAGGGCCACGTGAACCAGGGCCGTGCGAAGTTTGGCAAGGCCCGCATCTTTCCAGCGATGGGGTGGGCTCTGAAGCGGCCGTTTACCAACCAGGGCACGTGGATTGGCGGCGAGCTTCTGACATTTCTCCTCTACCTGGCCCTCAGCCTCATTGGCGCTGTAGTTCTGGGGATGGCTATCGACAATCCACTTACCTCCGGGGCCCCGAATGACGCGATGGCGTGGAAGGACAGCTTGAACGAGGGCTTGAGCTTCATCGATGACCATCCTGTGCCCGCGTTAATCGGCTACCTCATCCAGCTGTTCTTCTTCGTTGCGCTCGTCCACCTGGCCCTGAGGGACCGCGACACCGAGGCGGCCAGGTTGCGCGACTTTGGTCGCGGGGTCCATTGGGGAACAACGGCAGTGGCTGTCGTTGTCAGCCAAGCGGTGCTTTTCGGCTTTGCTTACGCCGCGGGTGCCCTAGAGGACTGGCTGCCGTCCGTGATGGACGACGGGCTAGCAAGCCTCGTCGCTCTAGCCGTGCAGATTCTGGGCTGGGTGCTCATTCCGTTCTTCTGGTTCGTCGAGTGGTTCGCCGCCGATGGCGCCTCCCTGACCGACTCGTTCCGTCTCAGCCTCCAGGCGGGCAAGGAAAATTGGCTGCGGCTGTTCTTCCTGCCGCTGCTTATCTCCCTGTTCGGAGCCCTGTTCATAATGGTGACACTCGGGTTCGGCATCCTTCTCGTCTTCCCCGCGTATTTCCTGTTCAACGCGTACCTCTACCGTGACGTGACCGGCCCCGCGGCCGGTAGTGCGGCGGCAGCACGCCACGACTCGGTTGCGCCCAAGCTTGAGGCTTAAGACCACATGAGCGCACTGGAATTAACGACGGGGTCCGCTGAGAGCACGCAACCGGGTGCTCCGTTGGGAGTGGCACCTGGGGACTTTGGTCCCGCGGAACCGGTGCGGTCGCCGCTGGTAACGCACAGGCCGCGGATGAAATTCTGGCCCGCTTTCGGGTTTAGTTTCAGCCGGGCGGTCAGCAACGCCGGGACGTGGATCGGCGGGTTCCTTCTCACCGTGGTGGTGCTGGGCACCGTTGGGTCCTTCGTGGCCTTCGTGGCTGGGGCCTTGACCCACAACCCGTTTCGAGATGGCGGGGATTACTGGGAGAGTATGACCGCCGCGTTGGGTGCGGGAATGGACTGGCTGGGCGACCAGGGGTGGTTCAGTCTCCTCGTCATCGCCGTGGACCTTGCGCTTCCCGTCGCGCTCATGCATCTGGCGCTGCGGGAGGTCGATAGCGGCCGGGCACGATTGCGCGACTTCGGAACCGGAGTGCCCTGGATTCGCGGGATCATTGCGTACGTTGCAGTGATCTTTATCTGCTATACGATGCTGCCGAGCGTTGCGAGCGCGTTCTACGACATCATGTGGGATTCGTGGGGGCATTTGCCGGCGAAGATGTTCGCCACCGTGTGCTTTCTGGTCGGCGGCGCTCTGTTTCCGTTCACAGTTTTTATCCCTTGGTATGCCGTGGCGGGCGAGACACTGAAAGACTCGGTGCGCCTAGGAATTCAAGCGGGCAAACGCCACTGGCTCAAACTATTCTTCCTGCCGCTACTGGTCATCCCACTTTTTGCCGTGCTTGCTTTTGGCACGTTGTTTCTCGCGCTCATCGTGGAGCTGCCGGCCATCTTCCTTCTCGGGGCCTTTCTCTTCCGCGGCGTGACCGAAGAGGAATAAATTCTTGCCCGCGGCGCACCGTTACCGTCACCTTGCTACGGTCTAAGTGATTCCTATCCACCATAAGAAGGGAAACACGCATGACTGAGCCACGGGATGGCCAATTCAACGGCGGGACCGGTGACGGCCTACCGCGTTACCAGCCGACCAACCACCCGGAAGATCGGCCCAACTTCGGCCACGCGCAGGAAGGTAACGCGGGTTACAGCAACGCCGGCTACGGTAACGCTGGTTACGGAAACGGCGGCTACGGCGACCCCGCCGGGGTTGGCTACCAGGGCGCCAACGAGGGCGCTTACGGGGCCGGCAAAGGCAACGCCTTGACCCGCCCGAGCGACGGCCGAATCAACATCGGCGACGCTATCGGCTGGGGTTTTAAGGCAGCGTTTTCCAATTGGAAGCTGTGGATCCTGGGCGCGCTGGCCTTCGGAGTTGTCATTGGGCTGATCAGCGTCATTGCTGGCGCGATCGCTGGCAGCACCGGCAACTACGACCCGCAAAACCCCTTCGGTGCAGGCCAAATCATCCCGCAAATCCTCTCGGGCATTCTGGGATTTGTCATTTCGCTTATCATCTACCGATTGGCGTTGCGGCAAATTGATGAGGCCAACGCGGGCTGGGGCGACATCGGCAAGGACGTGCGCTGGGGGCCAACCCTCGCGGTCATGCTGATTATCGGCGTGGTGAGCTCGATCATCTGCGTGATTGTCGCCTCCGTACTGGGCGTGTGGGCTGCAAACACTAACCCGGTGACCGATGCCCAGCTTGCTGCCGCTGTGGGCAAGATGCTTGGCGGCCTCGCTCTGTTAATGCTGGCTAGCCTCCTGCTGAGCCCGCTGTACTACCTGATGGCCTGGTACGCCGCGGACGGGCGCGCCGGGGTCGGCGGTTCGATCCGGGAAGGTTTCCGAGCCGGTAAGCGCAACTACTCGCCGCTTCTGGGCCTTTCGCTTCTCACCGGTCTCATTTCGTTTATCACCTTGCCGGTCGGCTTCTTGACGTACCCGGCGATTCTGCTGGCCATGGCCCACGGTTACCGCCAGGCGGCTGGCGGCCCAGTCCCGGTCGAAGGCCGCAAGGGTTAACCAGGGCTAGTCGTCAGCATCTGAGGTCTGCGGCGATTGGACCGCAGGCATCGCCGACCGGGAGCGCTGCAGGGCGCTTTCGTAAGCGTCCGTGACTAGGTTGCCGAAGGCGCGGAAGTCATCCGCCCGGGCGGTCGAGTTGCGGTACACAATGCCGATCTGACGGTCGGCACTGACATCGGGGGAGAAGGTGGCGACGGACAAACCGGGGCGGTTCGCCTCGGTTTCGATCGCCGATTCGGGGATGAGGGTAGCGCCCAGCTTGCCGATGATGAGCTGCATCACCGTGGTCAGCGACGACGCGCGCGTCACGGAGTTCGTCGCGTTCGTCGGGCTCACCTGCGCGCGCCGGCACAGATCGATGATCTGATCGCGCAAGCAGTGGCCATCGTCAAGCAACAGCAAATCCAGGTCCTCCAAGTCTCCGAGCGCCAAATCGGTGCGTCCGGCGAACGGGTGATCGTCGGGCACCACGACATCGAAACGCTCGCGGTAGAGCGGCTCTTCCGTAAGCCCCGGTGTATCGGTGGGGAGGGCGAGAATTGCCATGTCCAGCTGGCCGTCGCGCAGCTTCTGGACCAGGTGATTGGTTTGCTCCTCGACAATGCGGGGCTCGAGTTCGGGGTAGTTTTCCCGAATAGACACCAAAAGCTCCGGCAGGATATACGGAGCGATGGTCGGGATAATGCCGATGGCGAGCGGACCGGTCAGCGTCCCAGTAGCGCCGCGCGAATTGGCTAAGAACGCCTCGGCAGCGTCCAACGTGGCCTTGGCGTAGGGGAGGAGACGCTCACCGGCGGCGGTGACGATGACCTTCCGGGTAGAGCGCTCGATGAGCTGCAGCCCCAGGCCTTGCTCCAGTGCGACGAGTGCCTGGGAGAGGGACGGTTGGGAGATTTGCAGTTTCTGCGCGGCTGCGCCGAAGTGCTTGTTTTCGGCGACGGTGACGAATGTGCGCAGCTGAGCCAGTGTGGGACGGTACTCTTTGGTATGCATGGGTCAGACTATATCACCGATAAATAAGAAGATCTATTGACATCCGGGATTTTGATAGGCATGATTGTGGACGTGCCGGCGAGACAGCTGGCACGGACTGTGTGACCAGTTATTTTCCTCGACGCATCTGATAAGGAGATGTAAGACAGTGTCTATCTTGACCGTTGGTGAAAAGTTCCCCGAGTTCAAGCTCACCGCTCTCAAGGGCGGCGACCTCCACGACGTCAACGCTAACCAGCCGGAGGATTACTTCGAAGAGGTTTCGCTGGACAAGTACGAGGGTAAGTGGAAGGTCGTCTTCTTCTACCCGAAGGACTTTACTTTCGTGTGCCCGACCGAGATCGCTGCCTTCGGCAAGTTGGACGAGGAGTTCCAGGACCGCGACACCCAGATCCTTGGCGGCTCCATCGACAACGAGTTCGCTCACTTCAACTGGCGTGCCACCCACGAGGATCTCAAGGAGATCCCGTTCCCGATGTTCTCCGACGTCCGCCACGACCTGGTGCGCGCTCTCGGTGTAGAAAACGCTGACGGCGTTGCTGACCGCGCCACCTTCATCGTCGACCCGGATAACGTCATCCAGTTCGTGTCCGTCACTCCGGACGCTGTCGGCCGTAACGTCGATGAGGTCCTGCGCGTCCTCGACGCCCTGCAGTCCGAAGAGGTCTGCGCCTGCAACTGGGAGAAGAACGACCCGACCAAGAACATCGATCGCCTCGGTGTTGTTCAGGATTCCCTGCAGTAAATCCTTCCCGCACAGGAGGTAAAGACATGTCGATTGAGAACCTGAAGAAGTCGCTGCCGGAGTACGCCAAGGATCAGAAGCTGAACCTCGGCACCCTCACCCGCACGACCGAGCTCAACGAGCAGCAGCTGTGGGGTTCCATGCTGGCCGCGGCGGCTGCAACCCGCAACGAGAAGGTCATCGCTGAGATCGCCGAAGAGGCTAAGGAGCACCTGAGCGATGAGGCGGTGGAGGCCGCCTACGGCGCCGCCACCGTTATGGCAATGAACAACGTTGCCTACCGCGCCAAGGGCTGGCTGGGTGATGACTACGCACAGGTCAAGTTTGGCCTGCGTATGAACATCATCTCCAAGCCGGGCGTGGAGAAGGCCGACTTCGAGTTGTGGAACACCGTCGTTTCCGCCATCAACGGCTGCGAGCACTGCCTGGGTGCCCACGCCAAGACGCTGACTGAAGAGGGTCTGACCAAGGAGCAGATCTGGGAGGCCATCAAGGTCGGCGCCGTCGTCCAGGCGGTCGCCCAGACCGTTCATATTGAGGCGGCACGCTAAACGCGGCTCGCACTTTCATTCATAACCCCTGGTCACTGTGACCAGGGGTTTTCTCGTTTTCCACTTCTTTCTGCGGATTTTGACCATCACCGTTAAAGAAAACCTGCCGAAAACCCTCGCGCGCAATGTGAAGCAGGTAATATTCCTGCAAAGCTTCGGAGTGAGTTAGGTCATAAATTATGGGTCTGGCGCTGTGGCTCACCCGAAGCTGATGTCTATACCCGCACTCCAAGCGGAACAGAACAGGAATGAGCGATGGTCAAATACGTCATCAAGAAGACCGCCAGCTGGCTGCTGGTCATCTTCCTTGCCACGAACATCGCGTATCTGTTGGCGGCAGTCTTCTTAGATCCGCGATCCAACTACCGGGGCAGACGGCCGGCGCTGTCTGAAGAACAGATCTCGCAGATACTGGAACCCCACAACCTCAACCCCGACACACCGCTGCTCAGTCGCTGGTGGACCTGGTTTCAGGGCGTCTTCTTGCACGGCGACTGGGGGCGTTCGCCGCTCGGCGAGTCCGTCGCCCAAGAGGTCACCCACCGCGCCTTGGTGTCCGCGCAGCTGTTGCTTTTGGTAACGATCCTGTCGGTAATCATCGGTGTCGGCCTTGGTGTCTACACCGCCGCGCGACAGTACAAGTTTGCGGATCGCTTCTGGCAGGGCGTGTCCATCATCACGATGAACACCCACGTCGTCGTCGCATCCATCGTGGTGGTCTCGGCCGGGTTGTTCCTCAACAAGGTGTCAGGAAAGCGGCTGTTTTACGTCACCGGGGCAGCGAACCTGGACGTCCACGGATTTTTCCCGAAGCTCGTTGATTTCGGCCAGCACCTCATATTGCCCACCATCTCGCTGGTCATCATCAGCTACGCGGGCTACCACATGATGCAGCGCACCTTGCTGCTGGACAACCTGTCCGCGGACTACGTGCGCACCGCCCGGGCAAAGGGCCTGACGCGTTCGCAGGCGATTCGCAAACACGCGCTGCGTACCTCCATTATTCCGGTCGCCACGTCGGTGGCTTTCTCCGTTCCCGGCATTTTCACCGGCGCGATCATGACCGAGAAGATCTTTGCCTGGAACGGAATGGGGCAGTACTTCGTGGAAACCATTAGCCGCAACGACGTGCACGGGGCCACCGCGGTGGCCGCGTTCGGCGCCGTGATGATTGCCATTTCCGCCGTGCTTGCCGATGTCGTCGTTGTCGCTCTTGACCCAAGGGTTCGGGTGAGTTAGATGCCAGATAAGAAACGAGCAACCACTCCGCGGTCGACCGCCCGGAAATTCGAGCGGCACCGGCGCGACGATCTCGCCATCGACACCGCGGCCGATAACCTGGGTATCCGCCCGCACACCTCCACCGCCGACTTCAGCATGGCCACCGAGCCCAGTGCCATCACCGCCCTGGGCTCAGGCGTGGACGCCGACGACGCGCAGCGCAAGTCGTATACACCGGCCATTGACTCCGGTGAGGGAGATGCCGGGGATAGCGGTCGCGCGCCGGGGGAGACCCGGCGGACCGCGTTTACCGGATCCAGCAAGTTCACGCTGTACCGGCGGCGCTTTTTCCGCAACAAGATGGCCGTGGTCGGCACCGCCATCTTCGTCGTCCTCGTGTTGGCGTCCCTGTTCGGTAAATACCTCACCCAGTGGGGATTCGACGACCCGGACTTTCTCAACCTCTCGGCGCCGCCGTCGGCCGAACACTGGTTTGGCACCAACGATGCCGGCAACGACCTCTTCGCCCAGACCGTGCACGGCCTGGGGCGCTCGCTCATCATCGCATTGACCGTGGCGATTGGCACCTCGGTGCTGTCTGCCCTCATCGGTGCCGCGGCAGCGATGTTTTCCGGGGCGGTGGAAAAGGTCATCCTGGCAGTCATCCACTTTTTGCTGGCCATCCCGACCTTCCTGCTGATCGCGCTCGTCGTTGCCGATTCCGGCGGCGACTGGAAACTGCTCATCGTGGTCCTCATCGCGTTCGGATGGATGTACCCGGCGCGTGTCATTTGGTCGATGGCGCTGAGTGTGCGGGAAAACGACTACGTTCGCGCCGCGGAGTACATGGGCGTGTCCAAGTCCCGGACGATCGTCCGTCACATCATCCCCAATATCGGCTCGCTGCTCATCATCCAGCTGGTGCTGGGCGTGGTGTCCACCGTCGTGTCCGAGACGGCCCTGTCCTTCCTGGGCCTGGGTGTGAAACTGCCGGACGTGTCCTTGGGCACGCTGCTGGCAGTGGGCACCAACGCGGTGGAGTCGTCCCCGTGGCAGTTCTACTTCCCAGCGCTTACCTTGACGCTGCTCACCGTGTCCATGGCGTTTATTGCCGATGGCCTGCGTGACGCTATCGACCCCAACTCAAATTCCGGAGGCCGAGCATGAACCGACAGTTGACAAACACCTCTACCGCGCCCCTGTTGTCGGTGCGCGATCTGACCGTGACCTTCCCGTCGGAGGCTGGCAATGTGCGCGCGGTCCGCGGGGTGGACTTCGATGCGCACCCCGGAAAGACGTTGTGCATCGTCGGCGAGTCCGGTTCGGGCAAGTCGGTGACCTCCATGGCCGTGATGGGCCTGTTGCCGGACTACGCCAAGGTCACCGGATCGGTGACGCTGAACGGCGAGGAGCTGCTGGGCAAAAGCGACCGCGAAATGTCTTCGCTGCGCGGCAAGGAATTGTCCATGATCTTCCAGGACCCGCTCACCGCTCTCACCCCGGTCTTTTCCATCGGCGATCAGCTGGTGGAGGCCATCCAGGCACACCGCTCGCTGTCCCGGAAGAAGGCAGAAGACGAGGCCGCGCACCTGTTGGACTTGGTGGGCATCCCAGAGCCGAAGAAGCGGCTGCGTTCCTTCCCGCACGAATTTTCCGGCGGCATGCGCCAGCGCGTGGTCATCGCCATCGCCATCGCGAACAACCCGCGGGTCATCATCGCCGACGAGCCGACCACCGCCTTGGACGTGACCATCCAGGCACAAATCTTGGATGTGCTGCGAGTGGCCCAGCGCGAGACTGGTGCGGCCACCATCCTCATCACCCACGACATGGGCGTGGTCGCGGAAACGGCCGACGACGTGATGGTGATGTACGCCGGCCGCCCGGTGGAATACGGCGATGTGCGTACCGTCTTCCGCCAGCCCCGGATGCCGTACACCGTGGGCCTGCTCGGGGCGACCCCGCGGGTGGATCAGCCCACGGATAAACCGCTCGTGCCCATCCCCGGAACTCCGCCGCGGCTCATCGAGGCCTCCGCCGAATGCCCGTTTGTGAGCAGGTGCCCGGTGGCCATCGATAAGTGCCGCAGCCTCGAGCCGCCCCTGGAAGAGCTGCCTGACGATGCCGGACACTTCGCCAGCTGCGTGCGCGCGGGCGAGATCCGTGACCGCCGTATCGCAGGCCGTGACCTGTATCCGCTGCCCGAGATAGCGGACGACGTGCTGGCCGGAACTCCCATGGACCAACGCGACATCTCGCTCAAGGTGGACAACCTGGTCAAAGATTTCCCGCTGGTGAAAGGGGCCATCCTCAAGCGCCGCGTGGGCACCGTCCATGCGGTGAAAGGCGTGAGCTTCGCGGTCCGCCAGGGCGAGTGTTTCGCCATTGTTGGCGAATCGGGCTCCGGCAAGACGACGACCCTGCTGGAGGTCATGAACCTCGACCCGCCGGAGGGCAGCACCGTCGTTGTTACCGGCACCGATACCTCCTCGCTGACAAACGCGGAACGCCGCGCGCTGCGTCGCAACATCCAGATGGTCTTCCAGGACCCGATGAGCTCGCTCGATCCGCGCATGACCATCCGCGAAATCATCGCGGAACCGTTGAATGCGCTCGGGCACGAAGGCGACATCGACAAGCGCATCGCCGAACTCATGCAGCTGGTGGGCCTGGAATCCCATCACATCGACCGGTTCCCGGGACACTTCTCGGGAGGGCAGCGGCAGCGCATCGGCCTCGCCCGCGCGCTGGCGACCAACCCGTCGGTGATCATCCTCGACGAGCCGGTTTCGGCCCTGGACGTATCCATCCAGGCCGGCATCATCAATCTGCTCCACGACCTCAAACGCCGCCTAGGCATCAGCTTCGTGTTCGTGGCGCACGACCTGTCGGTGGTTCGCCATCTCTCGGACCGCGTCGCAGTGATGTACAAGGGCGAGTTCGTGGAAGCAGGCGACGTCGACAGCATCTTCGACAACCCACAGCACCCGTACACCCGTGAGCTACTTTCCGCCATCCCCGTCCCTGACCCCCAGAAAGGACACTAACAATATGAATATCCAGCGCAAGACCATCTACAAGGCCGCCACCGCGTTCGCGGCCGCCGCCTCCCTCGCCCTGTCCGGCTGCAGCTCGGGCCAAGACGCCGCCGAAGAACAGGTGGAGGTCTCGCTCAACGGCGCCTACAACCCGCAGGACCGGGAGAACCTGCAACAGGGCGGCGAGCTGCGCCTCGCCCTGGGCGAATTGTCCGAACAGCAGAACCCGTTCCAGGCTGACGGCACTGCGTACACCAACACCATCTGGCGCTACTACAACCCGCAGATTGGGCTTTTCGACGGCGAGGGCAACTTCTCCGCCAACGACGCCTACATCTCTGACATCAAGGATGAGGAGCAGGGCGGCAAGCGCAAAGTCACCTACACGATCCGCGACGAGGCACAGTACAACGACGGCACCCCCATTGACTGGACGTCGTTCGAGCACACCTGGAAGTTCAACAACGGCGAAAACAAGGAGCTCAATGTCAGCTCCACCGATGGTTACGAGCTCATCGAGTCGGTCACCCGGGGTGAGAACGAAAAGCAGGCCGTGGTGACGTTCGAGAACGAATACCCCTGGTGGCAGGGCCTGTTTAACTTCCTGCTGCCGCCCCAGGTGGACTCGGCGGAGAAGTTCAACGAGGCGTACGTGAATAAGCTCCACCCCGAGTGGGGCGCGGGCCCGTACAAGGTCGACAACGCTGACTTCCAGTCGGGCACCGTCACCTTCGTGCCCAACGAGAAGTGGTGGGGCGACAAGCCCGTGCTGGACAAGGTCACCTACCGCTACATGGATTCCCAGGCGTCCATCAACGCCTTCAAGGCCGGAGAAATTGACGCCACCGGCGTCGCGTCGAAGGATCGGTTGGCGTCCGTCAAGGACATGCCGGGCATCGAGGTGCGTACGGCTATCCGCCCGTCCAACGCGCTTATCACGCTGAATTCCGAATCGCCTAACCTGGAGGACAAGGCGGTGCGTGAGGCGATCATGCGCGGCATCGATCGCTCCCAGCTGGCCGAGATCCGTTTTAACGGCATCGGTTACTCGGAGGATCTGCCTGGCTCGCTGAACCTGGTGCAGACCCAGGACGGCTACGAGGACAACTTCGGTGCCGTCGTGCAGTTCGAACCGGACAAGGCGAAGCAGTTGCTTGACGATGCCGGGTGGACAGCCGGCGACGACGGCATCCGGGAAAAGGACGGCGAAAAACTCTCCCTGCGCTACGTCCTGCTGGGCGATGATCCCACCAGCAAGGCCGAAGCTGGGGCCACCCAGAAGATGCTGCGCGATATCGGCGTGGACTTGCGGATCGAGGAACGGCCGGCCTCGGACTTCTCCAAGATCGCCTCGGAGCGAGACTTCGACGTCTTCCCGATGGGCTTTTCCATGGGCGACCCGTACGGCGTGGCGTACTTCGGCCAGATCTACCGGTCTAACTCGGAGCTCAACAAGTCGGGCACCGGAACCGCCGAGCTGGACAAGAAGATCGATGAACTTCAGCAGATCGGCGACAAGGACGAGCAGATCAAGCGCTCCAACGAGCTGGAGAAGGAGGCCTTCAAGGAATACGGCCTCATGCCGTTTGCCAATGGCCCCGACATGTCCGCGGTGAAGGAAGGCCTGGCCAACCTGGGCGGCTACTCGTTTGCGGTCGTGCCCGTCGAGGACATCGGCTGGGAGAAAGGCTCCGAGCAGAAGTAACTGCGAAGCCTAGCGGCGCGGTGTCCTGAGCGTGAAAACTAGCGGCGCGGTGTCCTGAGTGTGAAACCTAGCGGCGCGGTGTTAACCGCGCCGCTAGTAGCGCACCTCGAGATCGCGTAGCCGGACCTCGCCCGCCGCATCGGAGGCGTCCAGGTCCACGTGCGCGACGAGTTGATAGCCGCGCTCATCTTCCGGATCTTTTAACACCTGCCGGACGGTCCAGAGCCGGCCAGAAGAGTCATCCACGAGGAAGTATTCGGGACCGCGGGCGTCGGGGCCGGTATCGATGTCGTCGAACTCGTCGAAGTAATCGTCCAGCGCCGCACCGAAGTCGGGCACATCTTCCAGGTAGTCGAGCATCTCGGCCAGCTCGTCTTCGCGTTCGTCGCCGAAAAGTTGGGCGATGCGGAACATGTAGTTGCGCACCATGATGCGGAACGCGCGCTGGTTGGCGGTCAGCGCCGTGGGATCCTCCACGCCGAAGGCGCGTTCGCGGTCCACCGTCTCCTGGCTGACCGGCTGATCCTCGCCCGCCATGTGCGCCCACTCGTCCACCAGGGAGGAGTCCACCTGACGGATGAGCTCGCCGAGCCAGACCACGACATCGTCAAGCTCCGGCGTCATGTACTCCCGTGGGATCGAGTGCTGGAGGGTGCGCCACGCGTCGGTGAGGTAGCGCAAGACCACACCCTCGGAGCGGGCGAGGGAATAGGTGGAGATGAGATCGCTGAACGTCATCGACTTTTCCAGCATGTCCCGGACCACCGATTTCGGCGAGATGTCGAACTCGCGCGCCCACGGCGCCCCCTGCCGGAACGTCTCGAAGGCGTCCTCCAGCAGATCGTTGAGCGGCTTGGGATAGGTGATGTCCTCCACGATGGACATCCGCTCGGTGTAGTCCACACCTTCGGCCTTGAGCGCCGCGATTTCCTCGCCGCGCACCGCGCTTTCCTGAGCTTTGAGGATCTGGCGCGGGTCGTCGAGGATCGCCTCGAAGACGCTGATGACATCCAGGGTGTAGGTGTCCGACTCCTTGTCCAGCAGGGTGAGCGCCGCGAGCGCGAAGGGGGAGAGGGGGTGGTTTAAGGCGAAGTCGCGCTGTAGCTCCCGCACCAAGTGGTACGGGCGGCCGTAGATGTCGCGGCCCTTCGTCGATTTTTGCACGATATCCGCGTTGAGCAGGCCCTGGAACAGGTCGAGGGCCTGCAGGATGTGCCCGTTTTGTTTCGCGCGGGTCTCGTGGTTGTCGCGCAGCAGATGCCGAAAGTGCTCGTAGGTGTCACCGTGGCGCGCAAGGACGTTGATGAGCATCGAATTGGACACACGGAACTGCGAAACTAGTTGTTCGGGTTCGGCCTCGGTCAGGCGGTTGAACGTCTTTTCCGACCAGGACACTTCGCCATCGCGCGGCGACTTCTTCCGGATCTTCTTCAACTGCTTCGGGTCGTCGCCGGCCTTGCGCCGCAGCTTGGCGTTTTCGATTTCGTGCTCCGGCGCCTCCACCACGACGGTGCCCTCGGTGTCGTAGCCGGCGCGGCCTGCGCGGCCCGCGATTTGGTGGAACTCACGGGATTTCAGCACGCGCTGGCGCGTGCCATCGAACTTGGCCAGGCCCGTCATGAGCACCGTGCGGATGGGCACGTTGATGCCCACGCCCAGAGTGTCGGTGCCACAAATGACCTTGAGCAGCCCGGTCTGCGAGAGGCGCTCGACCAGCCGGCGGTACTTCGGCAGCATGCCGGCGTGGTGGATGCCGATGCCGCGGCGCACCAGCTTGGACAGTGTCTTACCAAAGGCAGTGGTGAAGCGGAAAGAGCCGATCTCTTCAGCGATCTGCTCTTTTTCTTCCTTGGTGATGATGGAACCGAGGGAGGTGAGCGCCTGGGCACGTTCGGCCGCCTCGCGTTGGCTGAAGTGCACCACGTAGGTCGGCGCTTTGCCGTCGGCGAGAAGCTCTTCGATGGTTTCGTGCACTGCGGAAAAGGTGTAGGTGAAATCGAGGGGGACCGGTCGCTGCGAGCCACCGACGTAGTTCGTCGCGCGCCCAGTGCGGCGGGAAAGGTCCTCTTCGAGCCAGTCGGTGTCGCCCAAGGTGGCCGACATGAGCAGGAACTGCGCCTTGGGCAGTTCCAACAGCGGGACCTGCCAGGCCCAGCCGCGATCCGGCTCGGAGTAGTAGTGGAACTCGTCCATCACCACTTGGTCGATGTTCGCGTCCGCTCCGTCGCGCAGGGCGATGTTGGCCACGATCTCGGCGGTCGCCGCGATGATGGGCGCGTTGCCGTTGACCGTCGCATCGCCGGTCATCATCCCGACGTGTTCGGGGCCAAAGATCTCGCAGAGCGCGAAGAATTTCTCGCTGACCAAGGCCTTGATGGGGGCGGTGTAGAAGCTGCGCTGCCCGCGCGCGAGGGCGATGAAATGCGCCGCGTTCGCCACCATGGACTTGCCGGAGCCGGTGGGCGTGGCCAGGATGACGTTGTCGCCCGCGAGGATGCCCAGCGACGCTTCTTCCTGAGCGGGGTAGAGGGAAATTCCCCGCTCAGTTGTCCACGAGGTAAACGAGTCCCAGATCGCTTCATCGATGAGGGACTCGGGAACTTCGGCGAGGTCGGGGAGCATCTGCGATAAAGTCACGCTCCCTACTGTAGGCGACGCTGCTTCCGGCGCCGGTGGCAGTTAGCCCTCGTCGCGGACGTGGCCCTGACCGTTGTCGTCGTCCCAGTGGTCGTCGTCTCGGTGAGAGTCACCCCCGCGTTCCTGACCGTCGCTGCCGCCGAGGAAGTTGATTCCGCTATCCCCGGTGTTCCCGACGTCCCCGGCTTTTCCGGCGTCCAGCGCGGCGAGGAAGCGCTGGAACTCTTCGCCGATTTCCTCACCGGACGGCATGTTTTCCTCGCCCGGCATGACAGCCTGGGGGTGGCGCTGCCGGTACTGCTCCATGAACGCGTCGTACTGCTCTTCCAACTGGCCTACGACCTGGTACACCTCGTCGGACTCGGTGACCTGCTCCGCGAGCTGTTCGTTGACCCGCTCCATGTCGCGTTCCAAGCTGCCCAAGGGAAACTCGAGTCCGGCGGCGGCCTTCACGGATTCCAGCAGATGGAACGTGGCGTGCGGGTAGGGCGACGACGCGAGGTAGTGCGGGACGTGCGCGGTAAAGCCGGCCACGTTGCGGCCGCGGTCCGCCAATTCCCGCTCGATGTACAGTGAGGCAGAACCAGGAACGATCATGGTGCTGTCCATAGTCACCATGCGCTTGGTCAGCTCGCTGGAGCCGTGGCCGGTCACGACCATCGGGCGGGTATGCGGGGTCGGCATCGGAGCGGCGTACAAGCAGATGGTGTTGCGCACCCCGAATTTCTCGGCCAAGTCCGCCACGGCATCGGTAAACGCATCCCACCGCATGTCTGGCTCCGGCCCGGACAACAGCAGAAAGGACTGGCCGGCATTGTCCCGCAGCACCTGGATACCCAGGCGCGGGTCATCGATACTGACCGGCTGATCCGTGTTGATCGTCGCGGCAGGGCGGCGCGAGCGGTAGTCGATGAGCTCGTCCGCGTTGAAAGACACCAGTTGACGGGCGTCGAGCGCCGCCTGCAGGTGGTCAGCGCTGGTTTCTACCGCCATGCCGGCGTCTGCGTAGCCATGCATAGCGATGACGAGGGTGGGACCACTGGCATCGTCAGCGTTCGAACGCACCGCAGGCGCAGGGTACGCGACCTCGTACATGTGCTGCTCGTCATCGTGCATTGTCTAGCAACCTCCTTGCTTCCACACACTGCACACAACACTAACTGCGGCAGCGGTATTCCAGACCAGTCTGGCGTAGTGGGGCAACAATACTACTGCCTGCGCGCCGATTGTGCCCGCGCAACTAGCCAAGTTGTGGATAACTCCGGGTTTTGGGCCCATTTTCGTATTTCGAGATCGAGCTTTCCGTCTACTTGTGGATAACTTCGCCGCGCCGGGTGCGCGGCAGCCCAACGGCCGCGACAGTAAGAGCCATGACAACTTCTACTGAGAACTTCATCGTTCAATCGCCCGGACAACTCATCGCCAATATCCCCGGAGCCCTCGGCTTCTATCCCACCGAATCCCTCGTCCTGATGGGATTCAACAAGACCCTTGGCCGCTACACCCTCGGACCGACGGTTCGTATGGACATCGACAAGATCCCCGAGACCATGAACGAGGTCACCGACACCCTCCACCAGATGGGCTGCGAGATGCTCATGGGCTTTCTCATCACCACCCGGCCGGAGGAACTCATCGACGCGGTCGTTACCGACCTCTACTACCTCCGCTGCCTGCGCTCCGACCTGGAAATCGTGGCGTGCTGGCACGTCCCGCAGGTGCGCACCGGCGAGGAATACGCGATTTGGTTTGGGCCCGAGGCCTACAGCACCACGGACAACCCGCACTGGCGGGATTGGGAGACCGGACGGGTCTCGTCCATCACCGATTCCGCAACCATGACCGACTTCGTGCGCGAAGGCCGGCTTCCGGACATCAATCGCGAGGAGTCGCTCGCCCCGCTGCGCGACATCAACCCGCACTTCACCGTCAATGAATTGATGGCCCTCGAACGCACCGCGATGGATGCTGCCAGCGACTTGCACAGCGGGCGGGGAATCCAGTCCGGGCGCGGTGGGGACGAGCGGGCCTACGCGCTTGCCGATGTGCCTGTCGATGTCGACTTGTTGCTAAAGGAATGCGCCGCGAAAAGCTTCGCGGACATCTCCGCTGACTGGGAGATACTCACGACCGTCGCGATGTGGATGTCTACCACGTGTACGCGGGACATCGTAATGGGTGCGTGCATTGTCCACGCGGAGGCGGCGGAGAAGGTACTGCTCGCCGTAGCGCAGAGCATGCACCACACTGCGCGGCACAACGCACTGTGCATCTACGGCGCCGTTCTTATCGCGCGCAAATTCTCCATGCGCACCGGCGCGGTACTCGCCACCGTGCTCGAGGAGGACCCGGACCACAGCCTCGCCGGCCTCATGGTGCAGGCCTACCGCTCCGGGCTGCACGAATGGCTCGTGGACTCGCTGGTGGAGGGCAGCAACATCGCCTGTGAAAAGCTGACCTGTCGAGCCAGTAACCCCGTTCCGCTAGAGCTTTAGCCTTTGCGCTTGGCGGAGTGGGCCTTGTCGCCCAAAGCGCGGGTGAAATCCCACGCGTCTTCCACGATGGTTCGCAGATCGGTGCGCGTGGGATTCCAGCCGAGCTCTTCACGGATCTTCGCCGAAGACGCAATGAGCGTCGCCGGATCACCCGCGCGGCGGGGAGCGTCTTCCGCCGGAATGGGGTGGCCGGTGACTGCGCGGCAAGTGTCGATGACCTGGCGTACGGAGTAGCCATCCCCAGAACCCAAGTTGAAGATGCGGTGCTCGCCCGGAGTGTTGGATTCCAACGCGAGGACGTGCGCGTCGGCCAAGTCACGAACGTGGATGTAGTCGCGGACGGCGGTCCCGTCCGGGGTTTCCCAATCGTCGCCAAAGATGAAGATCTTGTCGCGGTGGCCGAGTGCGACCTGCAAGACGATCGGGATGAGGTGGGTTTCTACTTCCCGGTTTTCGCCGACAGCGCCGTACGCACCGGCCACGTTGAAGTAACGCAGGGAGGTCGCGGCGAGACCGTAGGCCTGCGCAAAGGAGGTGATCATGTAGTCGATCGCCAGCTTCGTCGCGCCGTACGGGTTGGTGGGCTGGGTCGGCATGTCCTCAGTAATGGGGACCGTTTCCGGCTCACCATAGGTGGCCGCGGTGGACGAGAAGACTAGGTTGTTCACGCCGTTGTCGCGCATGGCGTTCAACAGCTTCAGCGTCGTTGCCACGTTGTGCTGCCAGTACTCGGCGGGCTTCTCGACGGATTCGCCCACGAGCGAGCGCGCCGCGAAGTGCAATACCCCGTCGAACTCGTCTTCCGCCAAGACCTTGTCGGCTACGTCGGCGACATCGCCCTCGACGAGGCGGGCGCCTTCCGGCACCGCCGAGCGGTTACCGGTGGAGAAGTTATCGATGATGGTGACGTCGTGGCCCTGTTCGAGCAGAACGGTCGCGCACACGCTACCTACGTATCCCGCGCCCCCGGTGACGAGTAGATTCATCGCGGCTTCACGTCTCCTTCGCCGGTTAGTTCTTCGGCACGACGCGGATTGCGTGCGCCAGCTCTTCGGGGAGCTCTACCGTCTCGTCCGAGGCGGTGGTGACCTTCACTGCGTCCCGGGTGACGAGGACGGTGACGTCCTGATTGACACCAATCCCGGCGTCCTCCAGCTCGCGGAACTGCCCGCCGTCTGCCTGGAGGATCTCGTTGATCTGGGTGATCTTTGCCGGAATCTCCGTATCGCGCGGCAGATCGGTGATGCGCGTCGCGAACTCCGCGGCGGGTTCCTTCACGCCGAGCTGGTCTAGACCCGGAATGGGATTGCCAAAGGGGGAGCGGGACGGGTCGTCCAAAACGGAGACCATGCAGCGTTCGACCTCTTCGCTCATCACGTGTTCCCACCGGCAGGCTTCATCGTGCACGCGGTGGATATCGAGGCCGAGCACGTCGGTAAGCAGGCGCTCTGCCAAGCGGTGCTTGCGCATCACGGCGGTGGCCAGCTTGCGGCCCTCAGCGGTCAGCTCGAGGCTGCGATCCGGGCGGACGTGCAATAGACCGTCGCGCTCCATGCGAGCGACGGTTTGCGAGACGGTTGGTCCAGATTGGTCGAGGCGCTCGGCGATGCGAGCGCGCAGCGGCACGATTCCTTCCTCTTCGAGTTCGAAAATCGTGCGGAGGTACATCTCCGTGGTGTCGACCAAATCCTTCACGTGGCGAACCCTTTCTCAGAGCTTCGTGTTACTCAAATTCCGCAACTTAGGCGTGCCTACCTACGTTAGCTTATTTTCCGCGTCCGAGGCCATGGCGGGCGGCGGTGAAATTAAAACTACTGCGCGTACTCGCGCAGCCGGTCAGCACGGTTGCCGTCGCGCAGCTTGGCCATGACCTCGCGCTCTATCTGGCGCACGCGCTCGCGCGACAAGCCGAACTTGCGGCCAATCTGGTCGAGGGTGCGCGGCACGCCATCGTCAAGCCCGTACCGCAGCCGGATGACATCCTGTTCGCGCTGCTCGAGCGAGCCGATGACGTCCTTGATATCCGAGTGGCGCATTGAGGCGACGACGGCGGTTTCCGCATCCGTGGCCTCGGCGTCCTCGATGAAGTCACCCAACGGTGCCTCCTCGTCCGCGCCGACCGGCATGTCGAGCGAGACCGGGTCGCGGGACTGGCGTAACAGCATTTCGATCTTCGACTCTTCGATGCCCGACTCGTCAGACAGTTCCTCGTTCGTCGCCTCGCGGCCGAGGGACTGGTACATCTCCCGCTTGATGCGAGAGAGCTTGTTGACCTGCTCCACCAAATGGACGGGGAGGCGGATGGTGCGCGACTGGTCAGCCATACCGCGCGTGATTGCCTGCCGGATCCACCAGGTGGCGTAGGTGGAGAACTTAAAGCCCTTGGCGTAGTCGAATTTCTCCATGGCGCGAATAAGACCCAGGTTGCCTTCCTGGATGAGATCCAGAAGCGGCATTCCGCGGCCGGTGTAGCGCTTGGCCAGCGAGACCACCAAGCGCAGGTTCGCCTCGAGGAGGTGCGAGCGGGCCTTCTTGCCTTCCTTCGCCAGAATCTTCAGGTCGCGCTTTTCGGCGCGGGTGACCTTCTCGGCGTGGTTGAGCTTGTACTGCGCGTACAAGCCCACCTCGATGCGCTGTGCGAGTTCGACCTCTTCGTCCGCGGACAGTAAGGCGGTGCGGCCAATACCGTTGAGGTAGACGCGTACCAGGTCAGCGGACGGGTTATCGTTCGTCTGGTTGCGCCGGGAACCGCGATCGACTTCCTGGCCGTCTTCCGGTGAGATGTTGTCGGCGTGCTGGGACGATGAATCCTTTTCGGGTGAAGTACTCATCCTAGCCTCCTAAAAAGTCGCCATTTACACTCATACAACGGCATCGCGGGCGGTTTAGTTCCCGTTTGTCGCGGCACCGTCTCCTATTTCCCCAACTCACCCTAGAGTGTGGGGGAATAGTGCTCCATCTCACGGCCAAGGGGGCGGCAAGGCCGGAAAGACTTCGTTTGTCCACTATACGCGAATTTTTTCACAGATGGCGAAATATTTATTCGCGCACTTGTACGAGGTACCGGTAAATGGTCGGTTCCGAGACCCCAAGTCGTTCCGCGGCCGCGTTGATACCTCCCTTCAACAGGAAGAACCCCGCTTCTTCGAGCAGGCGAACGACCTCCACGCGGTCATCGCGACGCATGTGGTCGATGTCGACGTCGTGCTTGGATAAAGCCGTATCGAGCATGGAACCAAGAAGGTTCTGCACGTTCGACCGGAGACTTTCAGTCACGACCTCAGAGTCGCCGTGCGGGTGGTCGGCCGGGGCGTCCGCTGCCGTGCGCGTATCCGGCGCCGTTGCCGTCGCCGCTGCCGGTGCCGTGCTTGACGATGTGTGGGTGGCGAAGTGGGCGAGCGACTTGTCGGGGGCGCGGTCCGTGCCATCGATAAGAAGGCTCGCGGCATCGCGGATGGATACCAGGTCGGTGATGTCGACGTTGATGCACAACATCCCGCGCATATCGCGGTCCTCGTCGCGGATGAAATAGCTCGAGGAACGGCAGATACGTCCTTCCGCGTTGACCGCGCGGTACCCGGTCATCATGGGCACCTTCGAGGCGTCGCCTTGTTTCATAAACCAGAGCGCGAAATCGGTGACGGGGCCGCCGACCTGGCGGCCGGAGATGTGGCCGTTGGCGATGGCGATGATCGACTTGTCGGGGACATCGAGGTCGTGCAGGACAATCTCGGCATTGGGGCCCATTGCTTGGCCGAGGAACTCGACGAGGGGGATGTACTGCTCTACGCCGTTGGAATCGTACGTTAAAGAATCTGCATCACTATTGATGAGCTGGAGCATGGAAAGACTCCGAAATCTTCGAGATGGGGAGGTGGGGGTAAAAGAACCCGCGGGGACACGAGAGGGCGCCAACCGAGTACTCGGCGGCGCCCTTCGCATCAGCTGGGAGGGAGGCCAATTCGGCTCCGTGCCCTGAACTTAACCGCAGACCGGGATGTTGGGCTGCACAATCTTGGCCAGCCCGCCTTGGGACGTCTCGCGGTACTTGGCGTTCATGTCCTTACCGGTCTTGTACATCGTCCAGATGACGTTGTCCAAGGAGACGACCGGCTCGCTTTCGCGTTCCAGCGCCATCGATGCGCTGTTGATGGCGTCCACGGACGCCACCGCGTTGCGCTCAATGCACGGAACCTGGACCTGGCCGAGGACGGGGTCGCAGGTGAGGCCGAGCTTGTGTTCCATGGCGATCTCCGCAGCGCTGCACACCTGCTTCGAAGTAGCGCCCATGAGCTGCGCCAGGCCGCCGGCGGCCATGGAACAGGCAACGCCGACCTCGCCCTGGCAGCCGACCTCGGCGCCAGAGATGGACGCATTCATCTTGTACAGTGCGGCGACCTGGTTGCAGGCGAAGATGTAGTCCGAGAACATCTCGTCAGTGACCGGCTCGACGAACTTGTCGTAGTAGGCGATGACCGCGGGCACGACGCCGCAGGCGCCGTTCGTCGGAGCGGTAACCACGCGGCCGCACGAGGCGTTTTCTTCCGAGATGGACAGCGCGAACATGTTGACCCAGCTCAATGTGTTGAGCGTGTCGGCCTTATCCGTCGCCTCGAGGCGCTTGCGCAGGGCCGCTGCGCGGCGCGGTACCAAAAGTGCACCCGGCAGCGGGCCGTCGGTGTGCGAGCCGCGCTCGATGCCAGTGAACATGACATCGCGAACCTTGCGCAGGTGTTCGTGCACTTCTTCCTCGCTGCGCAGAGCAAGCTCGTTGGCCATGGCCATCTGCGGCAGGGAGATGTCGTGCTCATCGCACAGCGCGAGCATCTCCTCGGCGCTGGCGAAGGCGTAGGGGACGGTGACGTCTTCCTCGGTCTTCTTGGCGAAGTTTTCCTGGTCGACGATGAAGCCGCCGCCGATGGAGTAGTACGTCTTGTGGAGGATGTCCTTATCGCCGTCGAAGGCGATGAGGCACATGCCGTTTTCGTGCATCGGCAGGTACTCGTCGTGGAAGAAGAACCCGCCTTCCTTCGGGAAGTCGACCTCCCGGGTGCGGCCGAGCATGAGCTTCTCCGTGTCTTTCACCTTGGCCATGAAAGCGCCGATGCCGTCGATGTCTACGGTTTCGGGTTCTTCGCCTGCCAAGCCGAGCAGGATGGCCTTGTCGGTGGAGTGGCCGATGCCGGTCAGAGACAGCGAGCCGTAAACGTTGGCCTGGACACGGGTGACCTGGTCGAAAAGGCCCTTTTCTTTGAGGAGGTCGACAAACTGCTTGCCAGCCTTCATCGGCCCCAGAGTGTGGGAGCTGGACGGCCCGATGCCGATTTTGAACATGTCGAAGATGCTGATGAACATCTTGGTACTCCTAGAAAGCCTGAACGATGGAGAAGATGATGGTGGCGACTGCGAGCAGGCCCATGATGAACACGAAGTAGTTGGAGGCCTTGCCGCGGTACTTCTTCAGTGCCGGAACAGTGTGGATGGCCCACATCGGCATGAGGAACAGCAGGATGGCGACGATTGGTCCGCACAGGGTCTCAATCATGCCCAGGATGGACGGGTTGGCCCAGGCGACGAGCCACGAGGTGAGGAGCATGAACAGGAGGGTGAAGGTGGCCAGGCGCCGGTTGCGGTACACGCTGTTGTTACCGGTGGCGTTGGCGGCCTTGACCACCATGCCCTCGAAGCCCTCGGCAGCGCCCAGGTAGTGGCCGAGGAAGGACTTCGTCACGGCGACGATGGCGACAATCGGGGCGACCCAGCGAATGAAGGCGACATCGTAGTGGTTGGCCAGGTAGCCGAGGATGGTGATGTTCTGGTGCTTCGCCTCAGCCATGTCCTGCGGGGACAGGCTCAGTGCGCAGGAGAACACGAAGAACATGACCACGATGACCATGAGAAGTTCTGCGCGGAACAGAATCTGGCTGGTCTTCTTATCGGCCCATTTGCCGTACTCCTGGTGGCGGTCCACCGCGAAGGAGGAAATGATGGGCGAGTGGTTGAAGGAGAAGACGATGACCGGGATGAGCAGCAGAATCGAGGTGACGATGCCGTGGCCGGACGCCTCGCGGGCGACGTTTAGGTCAAAGGAGTCGAACAGGGCGGTGTTCCACTTCGGAACCAGGTACAGCGAGAGGATGAGGAGCACCGCAATAAACGGGTACACCAGCGTGGACATCACGCGGACGATAACGTCTTGGCCCATGCGGACAATCAGGATGATGCCGCCGACCAGCAGGAGGGACAGTAGCCACCGCGGCGGGGGCGTGACACCCAGGCGGTTCTCCAGGAAGTTGGTGACCTCGTTGGTCAGCGTCACCGCGTAGACCAAGAGGATGGGGTAGACCGCCAGGAAGTACAGAACGGTCATGAACATGCCGGCCTTGGGACCGAAGTGCTCCTCCGCGGTCTGGGTGAGATCCGCGTCGGCTTTCTTGCCCGACAGGACGAAGCGGGTGAGCCCGCGGTGCGAGAAGAAGGCCATGGGCAGGGCGATGACCGTCATGAGAAGCAGCGGGATGATGCCGCCGATGCCCGCGTTAATGGGCAGGAACAGCACGCCGGCGCCGATGGCGGTGCCGAAGAGGGACAGCGTCCAGAGGGTGTCGCTCTTTTGCCATGCCGGGGGCTTTCCAGACGCAGTGGTGGAAGCTCCAGCGTTGGCGGAGGAAGGGGTGTCCGGGTGGCTGGGCGCGGCGGCCGAGTCACGCTGGGGACGGGCAGTTGATTGAGACATTTTCTCCCCTTGCGTCAATCGAAGTGGTCCGAAGTGGGACGGGCTATCAGCTCGATTGGCGCTTGAGAATTAAACTGCAGTGCCATCTCGCACCCGCTTGGACCAGTGCTGGCCAGTGCGGGTTTAGCCCTTATCTCCGGCTGTGATTCCTATGGTAGTCCGCTGCCCGGGGTGACCGATAATAATTTATCGCTGAAATGGCACGTAAATTATCACACCGCGTCAATTTGCTTTTTGGCCATCAACGTGTTCGCTATGCCACACGCGCCCGTGTTGCGTAATATAACGCACATACTGGATGCTCTGCCCAGCTCAAACGATATTTCGCGGAGGAAGGCGCGCCGCGTTGGGTGCGCCACGTGCACTCGTTAGATGCGAAGAGACCGCACACTCTGCCTCCCCGAGGCGGCCTCTGTGGGCCGGGGCGAGGTGCAGCGTGTGCGGCCAGTGGGGTGTGTGTGTGGACCGGTTTGGGGCCAGTGGGGTCTTAGCCGCAGACCGGGATGCGCGGCTGGACGATCTTGGCTAGGCCGCCTTGGGACGTCTCGCGGTATTTCGCGTTGATGTCCTTGCCGGTTTGGTACATCGTCCAAATGACGTTGTCGAGAGTGACTACCGGCTCGCTTTCGCGTTCCAGGGCCATCGACGCGCTGTTGATGGCATCGACGGAGGCCACCGCGTTTCGTTCGATGCACGGGATCTGCACCTCGCCGAGAACCGGGTCGCAGGTGAGGCCGAGCTTGTGTTCCATGGCGATTTCCGCGGCGCTGCACACCTGCTTCGGGGTGCCGCCCATGAGCTGCGCTAGGCCGCCGGCGGCCATGGAGCAGGCCACACCGACCTCGCCCTGGCAGCCGACCTCGGCGCCAGAGATGGACGCGTTCATCTTGTACAGCGCGCCAATCTGGTTGCAGGCCATGACGTAGTCCGCGAACATGTCCTCAGTCACCGGCTCGACGAACTTGTCGTAGTAGGCGATGACCGCGGGCAGCACGCCACACGCGCCGTTGGTGGGAGCCGTGACCACGCGGCCGCATACAGAGTTTTCTTCCGAGACCGCGATGGCGAACATATTCACCCAGTTCAGTGTGTTGAGTGCGTCCGACTTCTCGGACGCTTCGAGGCGTTTGCGCAGCGCCCCGGCGCGCCGGGGAACCAGAAGGGCTCCGGGGAGGATGCCGGTTTTCGACGAGCCGCGCTCGATGCCGGTGAACATGACATCGCGGACCTTGCGCAGGTGCTCCATGATCTCTTCCTTGGAGCGCAGTGCCAATTCATTGGCCATCGCCAGTTCAGGCAGCGTCAGGTCGTTGTCATCGCACAGCGCGAGCATCTCTTCGGCGCTGGCGAAAGCGTAGGGGACAGAGACGGTGTCCTCGGTCTTTTTCGCGAAGTTTTCCTGGTCGACGATGAAGCCGCCACCGGTCGAGTAGTACGTCTTGTGGAGGATGTCCTCGTCGCCGTCGAATGCCACGAGGCACATGCCGTTTTCGTGCATCGGCAAGAACTCGTTGTGGAAGAACAGACCGCCTTCCTTCGGGAAGTCGACCTTCCGGGTGCCGCCGAGCATGAGTTTTTCGGTCTCCCGGACGTTCTTCATGAACTCACCGATGCCGTCGATGTCCACGGTTTCCGGGTGCTCGCCGGAAAGACCCAGGACGATGGCCTTGTCGGTGGAGTGACCGATGCCGGTCAGGGACAGCGAACCGTAGACATTGGCCTGCACGCGGGTGACGCGGTCGAAGAGGCCCTTTTCCTTGAGTAGCTCGACGAACTGGAGGCCGGCCTTCATTGGCCCCAGAGTGTGGGAACTGGACGGCCCGATGCCGATTTTGAACATGTCGAAAAGGCTGATGAACATGATTCCTCCTTAGAGGTTCGTGATGATGGAGAAGATGATGGTTCCGACTGCGAGCAGGCCCATGATGAATACGAAGTAGTTGGAGGCCTTGCCGCGGTACTTTTCGAGGGCTGGGGCCTTGTGGATTGCCCACATCGGCACGAGCAGCAGGATGATGGCGATCGTTGGGCCGCAGAGGGTCTCAATCATGCCCAGGATGGACGGGTTGGCCCACGCGACGAGCCAGGCGCTCAGCAGCATGAAGATGAGCGTGAACATGGTCAACCGCTTGCTGCGGTACACGCTGTTTTTGCCACCAGCGTTGGCGGCCTTGACCACGAGGCCTTCGAATCCTTCGGCGGCGCCGAGGTAGTGGCCGAGGAAGGACTTCATGATGGAGACGATGGCGACAATCGGGGCGACCCAGCGAATGAACGCGACGTCGTAGTGGTTGGCCAAGTATCCGAGGATGGTGATGTTTTGCGCCTTCGCATCTGCCATATCTTGCGGGGACAGGCTCAGTGCGCAGGAGAACACGAAGAACATCACGACGACCACCATGAGGGTCTCCGCCCGGAACAGGATTTGGCTAGTCCGCTTATCTGCCCACTTGCCGTATTCCTGGCGCCGGTCCATGGCGAAGGAGGAGATAATCGGCGAGTGGTTGAAAGAGAAGACGATGACCGGGATGAGCAGGAGAATCGAGGTGACGATGCCGTGGCCGGAGGCCTCGCGGGCAACGTTGACATCGAACGTGTCGAACAGGGCGGTGTTCCACTTCGGTACGAGGTAGAGCGAGAGAACGATGAGCACCGCGATGAACGGGTATACGAGGACCGACATCACGCGCACGATGATGTCCTGCCCCATGCGCACGACGAGGATGAGACCGCCGACGAGCAGCAGTGACAGTAGCCAGCGTGCGGGCGGGGTCATGCCGAGGCGGTTGATGATGAAGTTGTTCGCCTCGTTAGTCAGCGTCGTCGCGTAGACCGGCAAAATGGGGTAGACGGCCAGGAAGTAGAGGATCGTGACGATCATTCCGCCCTTGGGGCCGAAGTGTTCTTCTGCCGCCTGCGTGAGATCCTCGTCTGCGTTCTTCGCGGAAAGGACTACTCGCGCGAGCCCTCGGTGGGCGAAGAACGCCAGCGGCAGCGCCAGCACGCTCATGATGAGCAGCGGGATGATGCCGCCGATTCCTGCATTGATGGGCAGGAACAGTACGCCGGCGCCGATAGCTGTGCCGAAAAGCGAAAGGGTCCACCGCGTGTCGCTCTTGTGCCACTTGGGCGGCGTGGTGCTGCCGGCGTGCGGCGCCGCCTTCCCGCCGTTCATGGCGACCGCGGGAGCGGTGGAAGCGGGAGCGGTAGGAGCGGGGGCGCCGGATCCATTGTCGGCACCTGGTCCAGTGTCGGTACCCGCCATTTCCGGGTGGGAGGTGAATGTCGGGAGGTCGTTTTCCGGATGTCCCGCGTGGAGTGGTGGGGATTTCCGGGGATGAGAGATGGATTGGGTCATGTGCTTTACCTGTCAATCGAGACGGTCCGAAGCGTTCGGGCTCTGGCTCGATCGGCGTGGCTGATAAATTCCATGCACCGCCAACTCGCGCTCGTCCTGGATGCTGTGTACCCAGGTCTTTAGCCCTTTTCTTCGGCTGCACGTCTCATGCTAGACAGGCGAACCCACTTCGCGATAAAGAATTATCGCATTGATGGCACGATTATTATCACACCACCAAAACTTGTGTTTTCTACGCTTTGGTGTTTAACTCGTCACCATTACGGGATGTTTGTTATATAACGCACAGTCTATTTCTTTCATCGCAGGGTGAAGGCATAAAAGTATCCCCGTCCTGTGACAGCGGTGGACGGGGAGCGGGAAGAGTGGCGGAGAAGCTCAGGCTTCCACTAGCACCGTAAAGGGGCCCTCGTTGACAGAGCTGACCTTCATCATTGCGCCGAATCGGCCGGTTTCTACCGCGATGCCCCGGGAACGAAGGTCATCGATAATGCCCTGGATGAGCGGCTCGGCCACGTCGCCCGGTGCCGCATCCGACCAAGACGGGCGGCGGCCTTTGGCGGTCCGCCCGTAGAGGGTGAACTGGCTGACCACCAGCACGGGTGCCGCGGCCTCAGAGACGCTGCGTTCGCCGTCCAGGATGCGCAGTTCCGCGATCTTGCGCGCCATCTTGGCCACTTTTTCGGCGGTATCCTTCTCCGACGCTGCAGGAGCGACATCCTCGCGGGACACGCCGACAAGAGCGAGGATGCCGCCAGTCTCCGGTGCGGACAATGAACCAACGACCTCGTCGTCGACCGTGACGCTGGCGGAAGAAACGCGGGTCAGGGCAGCTTTCATGGCAAAAATCCTCTCGGTTACAACAGATCGGTGGGGATAAGGAAGCCGTGGCGGATGAGGTCAACTGCAGCAGAAACGGCCGAATCGACGAGCTCCTCCGCGTCGAGCCCCTGGGCGAAGGCATAGAGCTCGGCGGTCTCACCCAGCCCGAGACCCTGCGGGTTTAAGCCCGCGAGCAGGCTGGCCAAGTGCTTGTCGATGTCGTGGGACCACCGTGGCCCGTCCGTGCGGGTAAGACGCCACACCGCGGGAGCAAACCCCTGGCGAGACTCCGCATCTGGCAGGGACACCTGCTCGAGGGCCGCGCTCGGGCGAACTAAAAACTGGCAGTCGCTCAGGTCGTTGCGGTCTTTCCCGCGGAGCCATTCGGCGCGGGCGAAGTACTCTTCGACCTCTGGGCCCAAAGAACCGTGGAAAGGCTGCTCCATTTCTTCGGCGAGGATATCGGACGGCTCGTCGTCCCCGATGCGCTGAATGGCGATGAACCCGAAGCCGATTCCGGTCACGTCGTTGTCTGCGAAGTACTGCAACCAGCGCGCGGTCCTTTCCTGCCCGGCCGCCGAGCGCGGATCGAGGGACTCGTCCTCGAGCCAGGTCGCGACGTAATGGGCGGGATCTGCGACATCGCGTTGCATAACCCAGGCAGTCACCCCGGTGGAAGGCAACCACGACGCGACGCGCTGGCGCCAGGATCCGCCTTCGGCAGTGTGTACCCACGCGCCCAGCAGATGGGCCGTGCCGTGTGGGGCGAGGTAGTCGACGACCTCGGAGGCCACCTTTTGGGTCGCCCCGTCTAACGCGAGCCCGGAGTCACGGTAAATGTGATCGACTTCCGGCGGGCCCACGACGAACGGCGGGTTCGCCGTCACCCGGTCGAAGGTGCGGCCCGACACCGGCTCAAACCACGGTCCGGTGAGCAACTCCACCTGCGGCCCAGGAGTGTCATCTGTGGCCCCGTCAGCTGTGGTCGCGCCAGCCACGGTCGCGCCGGCCACGGTCGCGCCAGCCACGGTCGCACGGGCGAAGTCCAGAGCTCGCGGGTGAATGTCGGTGCCGGTCACACTTGCCGCGGAACCGAGCTGCCCCAGCAACTGCACGCCGGATCCGGTGCCGAGGTCCAACAAGGACTCCACCGGGGTAGTAGGGGTCGACCGCAGAAGGGACAAGCTTGCTGCCCCAACGCCCAAGACGTGGTCGCGGCCGGGGACATGATCCACCAAGGAAGCGTCGACGTCGGAAAAGACCCAGCGGTACCGGCCGTCAATCGTGTGCGGGCGAATGTCTATGACGACGCGGACGGCGCCGGTATCCGTGGTGGTAGCCACGCGGGCATCGATAAGCACCTGCGTGAGCGACGTACCCACGGTGCGTTCGAAACAGGAACGCGGCACGGCATCGTGAAGCAAAAACGCGCGGATAAGGACGTCGATGTCTGCGGTGCCTAAAGCGTGGCGCACCGCTGCGGGCACCCCGCGGTAGAGCGCGTTCGTGGCGGCCGGCCCCAGGTGGCCGGCAAGGCCCGCGGCCGTCAACCCCTGGCGTTGGAAAAGCTCTATCAGCGCCGGCGCGCACTCGGAGACGGGGTGCTCCGGGTTCAGCGGCTGGCCGAACCCGTACTCGTTGGGGGAGGAGGTGGGCTCCATGGTGATTGCTACCTTCCTTATCTACGCGTCGCCGTGCGAAGTAGTGCTACCGCGCGGAGGGCCTTCGTGCGGAGGATCGTCGCGGTGATCGATGGTCGGAGGAGCGGAGTTTAGCTGGCCGCGCGCCGGGGAGGCGGAACTGGTCCCGAGGGAATGCGTGTCCATCTGGGCACGCTGGGCCTGGGCCCGGGCCTCACGCACCATCGCGGGCTTATAAACGTTGCGCTCGCGCTTGTCCTTTTTCTCCCGCGTTTCGTTGGCGATGACCACCGCGATCCACGGGAGGGGGATGGTTACCGCGCACACGATGGCCGCAAGAACCCACGCGTGGTGCGTGTACATCAGGTAGAACGCGGCGAGTAGTGCCGGGATGCGGAGAAATTGCAGGACGGAGTAGGTGATTTCCCGGCGGCGCCGGTTGTCGCCGGGAGCGGTCTCCGCGTCTGTGATGAGCTCCGCCGCCCCCCGCCTGCCGCGGAGGAACCGCGGGCGGGACGAGGCCCGTCGACGGGAGGCCGCATTGCCCATTTCTGGGGTGGCGCGAGTAGCGTCTGCGCGTCCGTCCTCGGTGCTATCGGCGTTCATGCGTTCCCACGATAGACCGTGACTCGCCAATCCAGACAGGGATACGGCAAGATAGTCCGCGTGAGTACTTCGACGCAGACTATCGAACGGCCGGACGTCCGGGAAGACACGTCCACCACCGATAACGACACCCCCAAGTACTTCCACTACGTGAAAAAGGACCAGATTGTGGAGTCCGCCGTGAGCGGGAAAATGGTCGTTGCGCTGTGTGGGGAGACCTTCCCGGTGACCAAACAGGCAAAGCCGGGATCGCCGGTGTGCCCGGACTGCGAGCGGATCTTTAAGGGTCTGCGTCGCAAGTGAGTCAGCGGACGTATAACACCAGCGGCCAGCTGCGTGCGTGGCAGCGCTCTGCACTGGATAAATTTCTCGCCCGAAAGCCGCGCGACTTCATGGCGGTGGCGACCCCGGGCGCGGGTAAGACCACGTTTGCCCTCCGCGTCGCCACCGAGCTTTTGACCGATCGCACGGTGGAGCGGGTCATCGTCGTCGTACCCACGGAGCACCTGAAGAACCAGTGGGCGGCCGCCGCTGCCCGCGTGGGGGTCTCCCTCGACCCAGAGTTCACCAATGCCTCTGCGGTCAACCCCGCCTACGACGGCATCGTGGTGACCTACGCCCAGGTGGGCATGCACCCGTTCAAGCACCGCGCGGTGGCCTCCAGCCGGCGGACCCTGGTCATCCTGGACGAGATCCACCACGCCGGTGACGCCAAGAGCTGGGGCGATGGCGTTAAAGAGGCCTACGACGATGTCAACCACCGCTTGGCGCTCACGGGCACGCCATTCCGTTCCGACGATTCGCCAATTCCCTTCGTGCGCTACACCGAAGACGGCGACGGTCACTTGGTGTCCCAGTCGGATCACGCCTATAACTACGGCGACGCGCTTGCCGATGGCGTCGTGCGCCCCGTGGTCTTCCTGGCGTACTCGGGGGAGGCGCGCTGGCGCACATCCGCCGGCGAGGAGTTTTCCGCCCGCCTGGGCGAGGCGCTCACCGCCGAGCAGACAGCCCGGGCGTGGAAGACGGCGCTTGACCCCAAGGGCGAGTGGATCGCCGCGGTGCTGCAGGCAGCCCACACGCGCCTCAAGCAAATCCGTCGCAACATGCCGGATGCCGGCGGGCTCGTCATCGCCACCGACACCAAGACCGCGCGTGCTTACGCGAAGATCCTGGAAAAGCTCTCGTCCACCCCGGTGTCCGTGATCTTGTCCGACGAGCCCGGCTCCTCGGAGCGCATCGAGGAGTTTTCCGCCTCCACCGACGAGTGGATGGTTGCGGTCCGCATGGTCTCGGAGGGCGTCGACGTCCCGCGGCTCGCGGTGGGTGTGTACGCCACCTCGGCGTCCACGCCGCTGTTTTTCGCCCAGGCGATCGGGCGTTTCGTCCGCTCGCGCATGCCGGGGGAGACGGCGTCGGTCTTCTTGCCCTCGGTGCCCACCCTGCTGGGGTTGGCGGAAAACATGGAAAAGTCCCGCGACCACGTGTTGGGCAAGCCCGACCGGGAAAGCGACGGCTGGGACGAAGAATCCGTGCGCCAGGCCAACAAGGAAGAAACCGAGCCCGACGACATCAAGCCGTACGAGTCGATCGGCGCCGACGCGGAGTTCTCCTCGCTCATCTACGACGGCTCCTCGTTCAACACCGCGGCCTTCGACAGCACCGATGAGGAAGCGGACTTCCTTGGCATCCCGGGACTGTTGGATGCTGACCAGGTGAAAGATCTGCTGCGCAAAAAGCAGTCGGAAGAAATGGACGCCCGCGAGGCTGCCGAGCGCGCCGAACGGGCCGAAAAGGCCGCGGCTAAAGAACGGGAGAAGCTGCACGGCCCAGAGGCTGGACGCCGCGCCGGGAGTGGAGCAAGTATCGGAAACGGTGCGGGTTCGGGAGCCGGCGCTGCGGGGGAAGCTGACGATAGCGTGGCCAGCCAACAGATCCCGGAATTGCGCAGCCAACTCAACAAGATTGTCTCCATCACCGCGCAGCGCACCGGCCGCCCGCACGGGGCTATCCACACGGAGGCGCGCAAGGCGTGCGGTGGGCCGCCCACGGCTTTGTGTAGCGCGGATCAACTACGTGACCGCATTAAGTACCTGCGAGCTTGGTAAGAGTCTTCACGTACAGTGTGGTAGAACGCTCACGCATTCAGCAGTTCACCGAACCGTGCTGAAAACTCTAGGAACGAAAGGTTGGGTTGTAGGTTTATGACTACGCCGCGTGACCCGCAGGGAAGCGATCTGCCGACGTACGGACACGACGAGGCCGCGCCCGGTGCACACGAAGCGAATCCGTACTCTTCTCCGGCGTCTGAGCCGGCTGCTGGCCAGGATTCCGCTGCGGCCGGTGGGCACTACGTAGACCACGTCAACGGCCCGGCTGCCGGAGAGCCGCCGTACGTGGGGACCGCGCAGGAACCGAGCAAGCTGGCGCTCTGGACGCTTATTCTCGGCGCCGTGTCCCTGGTCGGATTGGTCGTGCCGCTCGTGCAGCTTATCGCGTGGATCCTTGCCCCCGTAGCCATCATCATGGGCATCGTGGCGTTGGTGAAAAACCGCAAGCGCCCGAGCGAGACACGCCGCACCTGGATGTCCATCCTGGGCATCGTCCTCGGCGTCGTGTCCTTGGGTCTACTTGTTTTTGGCGCATTGGCGTTGATCGCGCTTTCCCAGGATCCTGAGGTTCAGCAGTGCATGAACCAAGACGGGCAGGAAGCAATCAAGCAGTGCCTGCAGGACGTGAAGGGCAAGTAGTAACCTTCTAGCGCACGCGCGCTGGGTTTAATAGTTTAAAGCCCCGCTGGAGCGGCCGTTGTAGGTCGGCTGTCCAGCGGGGCTTTTCGCGCTCGTGGGGGCGAGGCTAGTCCAAGTAGTCGCGCAGCACCTGCGAGCGCGACGGGTGGCGCAGCTTCGACATGGTCTTGGACTCGATCTGGCGGATGCGCTCCCGAGTCACGCCGTAGACCTGGCCGATTTCGTCTAAAGTGCGCGGCATACCGTCGGTCAGTCCGAAGCGGAGGCGCACCACGCCGGCCTCGCGCTCGGACAGGGTGGTCAGCACGTCCTGGAGCTGGTCCTGCAGCAAGGTGAAGGACACGGCATCGACGGCCACGACGGCCTCCGAGTCCTCGATAAAGTCACCGAGCTGGCTATCGCCCTCGTCACCAATGGTCTGATCCAGCGAAATCGGCTCGCGCGCGTACTGCTGGATTTCCATGACCTTTTCCTCGGTCACGTCCATTTCCTTTGCCAGCTCCAGCGGGGTGGGCTCGCGACCCAAGTCCTGCAGGAGTTCGCGCTGGATGCGGCCCAGCTTGTTGATGACCTCCACCATGTGGACTGGGATACGGATGGTGCGGGCCTGATCAGCCATCGCGCGCGTGATCGCCTGGCGGATCCACCACGTGGCGTAGGTGGAGAACTTGTAGCCCTTGGTGTAGTCGAACTTCTCCACTGCGCGGATAAGACCGAGGTTGCCTTCCTGGATGAGATCGAGGAAGGCCATGCCGCGGCCGGTGTAGCGCTTAGCCAGTGACACGACCAGTCGCAGGTTCGCCTCGAGGAGGTGGTTCTTCGCCTTGCGGCCATCGCGAGCGATGGAACGCAGGTCGCGCTTGACGGCAGGGGAGAACTTGGCGTCCTTGTCACCGCCGTCGAGAGCCTTCTTCATCTCATCCAGGCGGTGCTGCGCGTACAGGCCGGCCTCGATGCGCTTGGCCAACGACACCTCCTGCTCAGCGTTGAGCAGCGCGACCTTGCCGATCTGCTTGAGGTAGGCGCGCACCGAGTCGGCAGAAGCGGTCAGCTGCGCGTCCTTGCGAGCCTGACGCAGCGCAGCGGACTCCTCCTCGTCCCAGATGGACGAGCCTTCTTCCTCTTCTTCCTCGTCGGCATCGTCGTCCGCGGAGGCCTCTTCCTCCTCGAGCTCGGCGTCGAGATCATCGGCGTCTGGATCGTCGTCTTCCAGACGACCATCCAGATCGTCGATATCCGCCTCGGAGTCCTCGGAGCCTTCCTGGTCCTCGTCCTGCAGCTCCTCTTCGGAGGTTGCCGGAGCGGTGTCCTTTTTCGCCGCCGACTTGCGGGTCGTCTTCTTTGCCGACTTCTTCGTCGTCTTCTTAGTTGACTTCCGCGCGCTCTTCTTGGCGGTCTTCTTGGTCGACTTCTTCGCCGAGGATTTCCTCGTCGACTTGCGGGCCGACTTCTTCGCAGTCTTTTTCGCGGACTTCTTTTCCGCAGGAGCAGACTCCTTAGCGCCCTCGTCGAGTGACTTGTCTGAAGATTCAGATTCAGTGGCTGCCACGTACGCCCTTTCGCCTCGCAACTACGGATGGACAATCGCTGCCGGTCGATGGTTACGGCCGGCAACGCACAATCGAGCGCCCAGTATAGAGGATCAGCACCCGGCCCCGTGCCATTGGGGCGCGGTGTTCCTTAGCACATTTTTACCTCGCGCAAAAGGGGGTTTACGAATGCGCGGTGTCGGTGGCCGCCAGTGCGGCGCCTACGATGCCCGCCTGGTTGCGCAAACGCGCGGCTGCAACTGGAACATTGACGTCGAGGTAGCCTTCCCACTCGGCAAAGTCCGCGGAGATGCCACCGCCCAGGATGAACAGGTCGGGGCTAAACAGCTTGGCGTATTCGGCCAGCACCCGGTTGAGCTGGTGCACCCATTGCTCGTACGACCACCCCTTCTCGTTCTTCCACCGGGCGGCGGCGAGGTGCTCGGCTTCAGAGTCATCGACAAGCAAGTGCCCGAGCTCGCTGTTGGGGAAGAGGGCGCCATCGACAAGCATGGCGGACCCAATCCCCGTTCCCAGGGTGAGGAAGATGACGGCTCCGGACCGGGCTCGTTCATCGCCGAACGCTACCTCGGCTAGGCCCGCGGCATCCGCGTCGTTGAGTACGGTCACCGCCGCAGCCTCGGGAACGGCCTCGGTGAACAGCTCGCGCGCGTTGACCCCCACCCACGACGGGTCAATATTGGCGGCGGAACCCACGATGTCGCCGGAGACAACCGCGGGGAGGGTCACGCCAAGCTCGCCCCGCCAGTCCAGCGCGCGTGCTGTCTCGGCCACCGCGGCAGCGATGTCCGCCGGCCGGGTGGACGCAGGTGTGCGGGTAGTCAGCGATCCGTCGACGACTTGCCCGGTGTCCGTGTCTACTAAGCCCGCCTTGATGGCGGAACCGCCGACATCGATACCGAGGGCCACGGCGGGCTGTTCGGCAGCACCCGGCTCGGCGGCACCCGGCTCGGCGCCGGCCTGCGGTGAGTCGGGCGCACTGTCGCAGTGGCGGTCAGGGCAGGGCTCGGGGCGGCGGGAAGAGCGAAGGGATGCCGAGTTCATGGCGGACATCTTAGGCGTGTCACCGCCCCGGGTTCGCGAAGGGGTTACCCCCGGTGACCTGAATTTTTCGGTCAGTGTGACAGAGCGGGATTTCTCCTTTAGTATGCGCGACCATAAACCGCACGAACTACCTAGCGAGCAGTCAAAAGGAGCTCATTATGGCGACTGATTACGACGCACCGCGCCGCAGCGCGGAAGAAGAAGTAGAGACCGATTCCCTCGAGGGCCTCAAGGCCGCGGAAACCGAGAGCAACGGTATGGACGAAGACGGCGAGATCGTCGAGGCCTTCCAGCCGCCGCAGGTCGATCTCTCCGGTGAGGAATTAAACGTGGAGGTCGTGCCGCGCCAGAAGAACGAGTTTACGTGCGCCTCCTGCTTCCTCGTGCAATCCAACAAGCGCTTCTCCCACGAGGAAGACGGCCAGCCCATCTGCCTCGACTGCGCGTAGCGGCGCGCCTATAGCCGACGATCTGCCGGTTTTAGCCGATGCATTTTAGTTCTGCGGGCGGATACCGCGGGTGGCGGCCTCGGCCTGTTCGGGGACGAACCGCTCCAGTAGACGCCGGGGGTGGCTGGTGCACACCAGCCAGTACGGAGTGGGGTCTTCCGGATCATCGAGCACGAGCATGACGTGTTCGTCGATCCACCCGTGAGTTACCACGAACGCCGCCGGGTCGAGCTGGGGGCCGAGCGCATTGCGCTTCGCCGACTTGGGTACGGCAAGCGAGCGTGCCATTACATCGTTAGGAAGCTGCGCGCCCTTGACCTCCAGCCAGCGTGAGCCGTCCGGATCCTCGGTGACTTTCACAGTGGTCGACGACCACGCGATGAGTGACCACGCGACGATCACGGCCAGGACAACCAACGTGGCGGTGAACCAGATGGTCGGCCGGTTAAGCCCCACCGTGGCCGCCGTGATGCCCGCGACCGCAAACCCCAGGACCCAGAAGTACCACGGGACCCACTGGCGCTCGCGGTAAATGACGCGGGAAGCGGCTACTTCCTGGCTCGGGGCGCCCGGTTCGGGTTTCTCGGCCTGCGGTGCAGAGTGTTGTTGCCCAGCCACGAGGAGACCTCCATCTTGCTCGGTGTAGTGGAACTAGATCCTAACCGAGTACACGCCGATCGCCCGAAGCGGCCGTCTGAGACCTCCAGGGCGGGATCCAGGCTGGGCAGGAGAGCCGCGCGCAACCGGCCACCGGGCTGAAGTCTCCTACACCGCGCGGTAAGGTAACCCTGTGAATCGAGCAGACTACGACGACGAACGCGCATTAGAGATCTCGGTCCGCCGGCTTAGCCCAGATGCCGTGCTTCCCACGCGGGCTCATGCCACCGATGCCGGCGCTGACCTGTACTCCGTGGAAAAGGTGCACCTCGCCCCCGGTGAGCGTGCATTGGTAGGCACGGGCATCGCCTTGGCCCTGCCTGCTGGCACCGTCGGACTCATCCACCCACGGTCCGGGCTCGCCGCCAAGCAGGGGCTGTCCATCGTCAACACCCCGGGCACCATTGACGCGGATTACCGCGGCGAACTCAAGGTATGCCTGGTGAATCTGGATCCCACCACCCCAGTAGATATCGAACCGGGGATGCGCATCGCTCAACTTTTGGTGCAACGCGTGGAGTTGGCCAGCTTTACCGAGGTGGAATCCCTCGATGACACCGAACGCGGCGCAGGCGGCTACGGCTCCACCGGGGTCTAAAACCTGGCGGAGGCGCGCTGAGGTGCGAACATCACCGCGGATGTACGCCCCGCCCCGCGCCGATACAGTGGCCGAAAAGACGGCACATCTTTAGCGGAAACCAAGCTGGAAGCAGATTAGAGGAGCGATAGATGGGTATCTGGCCTTTTGGCAAGAACAAAAAAGACAACGCCGATACGGAAGACTCGCAACAAAACGCCGGGGAGCCGACGGCTGCTGAGCCCGATTCGGCATCGGCGGCCAGCGACAACGCAGCGGCCACGGGCAACGCGGCGGCTCCGGCGGCCGACGTGTCCGATACGACTGCGGACGCGGTAGCAGCGCACGACGAGACCGATGCGACGGCACCGCAGGTGGTCAGCAAGCCGCACGACAGCGTGGACGGTGCCGCGGGACCGTTCGACGGCGACAGCGTGGACATCGACTCCTTCGACTTTTCCGACTTTTCCGTCGGCGTGCTCGATCTGAGCTCGATGAAAATCAACCTGCCCGAAGACTCCCAGGTGCAGGTGGAAATGGGCGAGCAGGGGCCGAAGATGCTCCACATCGTCACGCGGTTTGGTCGCATCACCCCGGTCGCCTTCGCTGCACCGCGTTCGCAAAGCCAGTGGTCCGAGGCCGGCCAGGAGCTCATCGAAGGCATGAGCAACGATGGCCTCACCACCCGCTTGGAAGACGGCCCGTGGGGCAGCGAAGTTGTCGGCGAAAACGACAACGGCCAGATTCGCATCATCGGCATCGATGGTCCGCGTTGGATGCTGCGCTTTACGATGGCCGCCCCCAAAGGCCGCGAGGACAAGCTCGCGCAGCTGGCTCGAGAGGTGGCTGCCCGCACCTTCGTCTACCGCGGCAACGACCCCGTGCTGGCCGGCAACGCTCTCCAGGTCGTCATGCCGCCGCAACTGGTCTCGCAGCTGCAGGACGCCATGCGTCAGCGCAAGGAGCAGGCCAAGAACCCCCAGCCGGCGAACACTGCTGAGGCCGGAAAGCCGCGCACAGAAGCGGAAGAAGAAGCCCGCCAGCACCTGCGCGACCTCGGCGGGTCCGACAGCACCAGCGCGAACGGCGAGGCCGAGACAGGCAAGGAGAACTAGGTGGCAGAAACAGGTGGGCAGAAATTGCCGACCGGGCAGGATGAACCGACCCTGCTGGAACAAATGGGCGGGGTATCCGGATTGGTATCCGCCACGCTGCCGGTCCTCGTCTTGGTTCCCGTTAACAGCTGGAAAGGCCTGGGATCCGCGCTCATCGCTGCGCTCGTCGTAGCGGTGGCGATCCTCGTGTGGCGCATTGCCCGCAAGGAGAACCTGCAACCGGCCATTTCCGCGTTTATCGGCGTAGCTATCTGCGCCGGCATCGCGTGGGCAACCGGGGACGCCAAAGGCTACTTCCTCTACGGCATTTGGATGTCCCTCGTCTTCGGTGTCGCCGCGGTGCTTTCCATCCTGGTGCGCTGGCCGCTCGTCGGCGTGGTGTGGAAAGGCGTCAACGGCGACGGAATGCAGTGGCGGCAGGTTACGGGGGCGCGCCGGGCCTATGCGGTGGCCACTGCGTGCTGGGCCGTGATGTTTTTCGCCCGCTTCTTTGTCCAGCACGCCCTGTACAACCAGGCCGGGACTGCGGATTTGGGCATCGCCCGAATTCTTATGGGCTGGCCGCTGACGGCTGTTGCCGTGATTGTCACCATCTGGATGGCCAAGCGCGCTCAAGCGGCCGTTGATGCCCGCGGTGAGGAGGACAGCGTCGCTCGCTCCCGCACCAACTACTCGATACGAGAAGAAAAGAGGATGGGATAAGTGAACAACCCGTCGCAGAATACTTCCGGAGCCGTGAGCGAAGGTGACCGTCTCGAGCTCACTATTGATCGCATGGCCCACGGCGGTGAGGGCATTGCCACCGCACCGGATGGGCGCGTGGTTTTCGTTGCCGGCGCCTTCCCGGGCGATACCGTCTTGGCCGCGGTAGAAAAGGCCAAAAAGAAGTTCCTCCGCGCCCAAGCCGTCGAGGTTCGCGAGGCAGGGCAGTACCGCGTTGCCAGCGCGTGCCCGGCAGCCGACCGCGGTGCGGGGTGTTGCGATTTCGCCGCGGTCGATCCGGCCCGCGAAGCGGAATTGAAGAAGGATGTGTTGCTCGACCAGCTGCGCCGCGTGGCCCACGTGGACGTCCTGCCCGAGGTGGACACGGTTAACCTCGCGCCGGCGCGCGGGTGGCGCACCCGCGTGCGCTTGGGCGTGGATGCGGAAGGGCGTGCTGGCACCCGCGTGCGCGGTTCCCACGAGCTGGTCACCGACGTGGCATGCACCCAGCTGGTGCCGGGGCTTGTCGATGGGCTGGTTGGCCCCGACGCGCGGCGTTTTACCCCCGGTGCGGAGGTCATCGCCGTCATGGATAGCGAGGGCGAGCGCCATGTGGTGGAGTCTAAGAAGCAGGGGCGCGGCAAACGCGTGGAAACCATCCGCAGCGTCATCGAGGGCTCCGCGGACGTGGTGGAACAGGTGCACGGGTTGACCTACACCTTCCCCGCAACGGCTTTTTGGCAGGCTCACGTCGCAGCCCCCGAGGCGTATTCCACGCTGGTGGAAAAGCTGCTCACCGAACCGACTAGCACGGGCAGCGCGGACATGTCTCGGCCCACCGCCTCCCAACAGGTGGGGTGGGATCTTTACGGCGGCGTCGGTCTTTTCGTCCCCGCCATCGCCCACGCGTTGGGGACCGACAACCAGCCGGGCAAGGTCGTGTCGGTGGATTATTCTCGCGCCGCGACCAAACGGCGCCAGTCGGACCTCCGGCAGTTCGACGTCGAGGTCATCAACAAGCGCGTGGAGGAAGCCTGCGAACAGCTGGAATCTCCCTCCGCGGTCGTTCTCGATCCGCCCCGCGTGGGCGCCGGTCAAAAGGTGGTGGCATCCGTCGCCCAGGCGGAGCCGAACCGCGTGGTGCACATCGGCTGCGATCCCGCGACGTTTAGCCGCGACGTGCAGTACTGGGCGGAGCACAACTTCCACATCGAGCGGCTCACGCTCGTCAATGCCTTCCCCGGCACGCACCACTTCGAGGTGCTCGCGCTGCTCACCCCGCGCCCGCATTAATACCGCCGTGCACGCCGCGGGGACGGTGAGCTACCAACCCGGTGACCCTACCGAGTAATGTAGATGTGACACTTTCCAGTCCGCGGGGATGGGGAGCCGTCGCGTCCTTTCCCGCCTGACTAGGAAGAATTTTCTGTCCGCGAAGCGTAAGAAAAGAGGGCGCTGCCGAATGGGACTGCTAGATTCTGTCCACTCTCCCCGTGACGTAAAGGCGCTCAGCAAGAAGCAGCTGGCACAACTGGCGGACGAGATCCGCCAGCGACTCATCGACAAAGTGTCCGTCACCGGCGGCCACTTGGGCCCGAACCTCGGCGTCGTGGAGCTCACCATTGCCCTGCACCGGGTGTTCCGATCCCCCGAGGATGCGATCGTCTTCGACACCTCCCACCAGTCGTACGTGCACAAGATGCTGACGGGGCGCGCCGGCGACTTCGACAGTCTGCGGCAAAAGGGCGGACTGTCGGGCTATACGTCTCGCGAGGAATCCGAGCACGACTGGACGGAGTCCTCCCATGCGTCTGCTGCAATCTCCGTCATTGACGGCATGTCCAAGGCTTTCACCATTCAGGGGCACACTGACCGCAACGCCGTGGCCATTGTCGGCGACGGCGCGATGACCGGCGGGATGTGCTGGGAGGCCCTCAACAACATCGCGGCGGACAAGGACCGCAACGCGGTCATCGTGGTCAATGACAACGGCCGTAGCTACGCGCCGACGATCGGCGGCATCGCGGATAACCTGGGCCGCATTCGCGCGCAGCACGGCTACGACGAGCTGATGGCGCAGGGGAAAAAGACCCTGAAGTCCATGGGCTGGGTGGGCAACCGCGCCTTCGACGCGCTCCACGCAATGAAGGAGGGCGTGAAGTCTTCTGTCATGCCCACCGAGCTGTTCCCCGAGCTGGGGATGAAATACATCGGCCCCATCAACGGCCATGACTTGGACGCGTTGGTCTACGCGTTCAATTACGCCCGCGAATACTCCGGCCCGATCTTCGTGCACGTGGTCACCGAGAAGGGGCACGGCTTCGCCCCGGCGGTCAACGAGCCGAAGGATCAGATGCACTCCACCGGAGCCATCGATCCGGTCACCGGCGTGCCTAAGGGCAAGAGCCAGCCCGGCTGGACCGCGGCATTTTCGGAAGAGGTCATCGCGGCGGCGGAACAGCGCGACGACATTGTGGCCATCACGGCAGCGATGGCGGGGCCGACGGGGCTCGCGCCGTTTGCGGAGAAGTTCCCCGAGCGTTTTTTCGATGTCGGCATCGCCGAGCAGCACGCGCTGGCCTCGGCCGCGGGGCTGGCCTTGCAGGGTATGCACCCGGTGGTGGCCATTTACTCGACGTTCCTGAACCGCGGTTTCGACCAGCTGGTGATGGACGTCGCCCTCACGGGCCAGCCGGTGACCATCGTGCTGGACCGCGCCGGCGTCACGGGCTCTGACGGCGCAAGCCACAACGGCGTGTGGGACATGGCCATCACGTCGCTCGTTCCTGGCGTCCGGGTGGCTGCCCCGCGTGACGGCGCGCGCCTGCGGGAACTGTTCCGCGAGGCCATCGAGGTTGAAGACGGGCCCACTGTCGTGCGCTTCCCCAAGGGGAACCTGCTGCCCGATATGGAGGCGGTGGCAGAGCTGGGCGATGGCGTCGACGTCCTGCATTACAGCGACGTCAGCGCCGACGAGGAGGGCGTCGGCTCGGACGTCCTCATCGTGTCCATCGGCGTGATGTCCGCACGGTCCCTTGAGGCCGCCCGCACTCTCGAGGCGGAGGGCTATAACGTCACCGTCGTGGATCCGCGCTGGGTCGCCCCAGTGCCGCAGTCACTGATTGCCTTGGCCGACGACCACGATGTGGTCGTCACCGTCGAAGACGGAATCGTTCGCGGCGGGATTGGGTCGATGATCGAAGAGGCGCTGTCGGCCGCAGAGGTAGACACCCCGCTGCGACGCCTCGGCTTCCCCCGCGTGTTCCCGAAGCACGCCTCCCGCGGCGAGCTGCTTGCCGATGTCGGACTCTCCCCAGAGGGCATCGCTAATTCGGTGCGCGAGTGGGCGGATAACCTGCGCACCGGCGACGCTACCGAGTAGACGTTCCCGCGTCCCCAAACAACCGGCGGGCGATGACGGGTGTGACCAGCTCGATCTGCCAGGGCCGCGCACCCTCCGCCGCGAGGACGTCGGGGATCCCGTCGACCTGCCGGACGGTTCCGCCGATGGAGGGACTTGCGGAGCCCGCGCCATGCGGTGGCGTGCCCACCACCGCCCAGACAGCTGCGCGCAGGGCCGCAGGCCGGATGACGGTATCTTTGGCGATGTCCAGCTCGCGGGCTAGTTCCTCCACGTCCGCCCGGACGTCCTGATACGCCAGCCACTCGTCGGGGTGGTCTTTCGCCCACGTCGTCTTCGAAGGAACGCGGGCGGCGGCGCGTTGCGGACGCGGCCACTCGTCGCGCGGTAGGGCGCGCGCTTCGCGGATGACCTGGAACCACGCCGCCGCGGCGCCGGGGCGGCGTCGCGGAAACCCCTTGATGCCCTCCAGCTCCCGGCGGGTGGCGGGCAGGCGCCGCGCGATATCAATGAGCACCTTATTGGGAAGTACCTTCCCGGGGGCGCGGTCACAGCCGCGGCTGTACTTGTCGCGCGCGGTCCACAGTGCGCGGGCCACCGCGAGTTGTTCCGCTCGCCGGAGGGTCTTGATGCCTTTCGTGTCTCGCCAGGACGGGGTCTGCAGGCCGGTGGAGTCGGCGTGCGCGCGCGCGATGGCTGCGAATTCCTGCTGGGCCCAGTCGTACTTATCACGCTCGGCGAGGATGTCGCGCAGGATCTCGGCGAGCTCGATGAGAAGCTCCACGTCCAAGGCGGCGTAGGCCAGCCATTCGCGGGGGAGAGGGCGGGTGGACCAGTCCGCGTCCCCGTAACCTTTTTCCAGCTGCACACCGAGGAGCTCTTCCACCATCGCGCCGAGATTCGGATGGCTGAAACCGGCCATGCGAGCCGCGAGCTCGGTATCGAATAACCGGCCGGGGTAGAGGCCGACCCCGGCCAGTGACGGGAGATCGGAAGGGGCGGCGTGGAGTACCCAATCTGCGCCGTTGACCACTGGACCGATGAGGTTGCGGACGTCGTCACGGCGCCCTTCGGGGTCGATGAGCACAGTGCCCGAGCCTGCGCGCCGCAATTGCAGGAGAAAAGCGCGGTCGTCGTAGCGGTAAGCGGACGCGCGCTCGGTGTCGATGGCTATGGGCCCGTGGCCGGCCGCAAGAGTGCGGGCCGCGGTGTGAAGGCCGTCGCGGGTATCGAAGACGGCGGGGATGCCGTCCAAAGGTTCAGTGCGCAGCTCGGTCATGCCCTAAACCGTAGCCGCCGCACAAGTTCGCGTCCGCGTGGGCTGCACAGTCCAAGTATGGCCCGGAGATTCTACCTGGACCCGAGTTCGGTGACGCCCTCCGGGGGCAGGCCCGCGACGTGGGCGACCACAGCCGCAAAAGCTTCCACGTGAGGAGCTAAGTCGATGCCGTCGGCAGTCCAGGAGGCCCGCATTTCCAGCTGGTGGTTGCGCGGCGGGCCGCCGATCTCGCCGTAGCGCACCGAGGCGGTGGACGTAACCGTGCCGCCCAAGTTGGTGTGCGTGGCGGACGTGGCGGCGAGCTCCTCGGTGAGCCACTCCCACGCGACATCGGGAAGCAGTGGATCGCTCGCCACGGAATCGTCCATATCGGCCTGGATGTAGGCCACCAGGCGCATTGCGCCGTCCCAGGATTCTTCCGCCCGTGGATCATGCAAAAGGATGAGCCGGCCGAAGGCGTCGCCTTCGGTATCGGTGGGCACGATGTCGCCGGGATCGTTGTCTCCGACCTCGATGCCAATGGCGTGGGAATAGGGGGCGAGGCGCTGCGGGGGGCGGATTGTGCCGAGCGTTAACTCGTCACGCAAGCGCGCGGAGTGCATCGACTCGACGGCCTGCGTGAACTCCGCGGGCGTAGGGGCCTCCTGCGCGGCGTCGTCGGCCTGGTCGGACACCTGCGAATTGATCTCGGAAATGCTCACGCGCTTCAAGCTATAAGTTCCGTCGCCCCGTGCGGGGGAGGCACGCCGGGGTGCGTACAATCAGTGCTCGGTGCGGTATCCAACTAATGGTTGATAGCGGGCTAGGGTTGGTGCCGCAAAGTGTGTGTAGCAAACGATGTGATGCAAAGGAGCGTGGTTCGCCGTGGCGAAACTCGACTTTGAAAAGCTCAACAAGATGCAGCGGTACTCCCAGCACGCAGTCTTTAAGGTGGTTCCCGGGGCTCTGGGGGCCGAGCGGGGCGAGATCGTGGAAGAAACACGCCGCTTCTTCGCCGGCTTGGAAGAAGCCGGGAAGGTTGTCGTCCGCGGCATCTACGATTTGTCCGGTATGCGTGATTCCGCCGATTTCATGATTTGGTGGCACGCCGAACAGTTTGAGGATCTGCAGCGCGCCTTCGCGGACTTCCGCCGCGAGACCGCGCTCGGCCAGGCCAGTGAAGTCACGTGGGTAGGAAACGCCCTCCACCGCCCGGCGGAGTTCAATAAATCCCACCTGCCGTCGTTCATCATGGGGGAGGAACCGGGTGAATGGATTTCGGTGTACCCGTTCGTGCGCTCCTACGACTGGTACGTCATGGACGAAAAGAAGCGCCGCCGCATCCTGGCCGAGCACGGGATGGCCGCGCACGACTACGCGGACGTGCGCGCCAACACGGTGCCGGCATTCGCGCTGGGTGACTACGAGTGGATCCTCGCCTTTGAGGCGCCGAGTCTCGATCGCATCGTCGACTTGATGTACGTCATGCGCTACACCGAGGCACGCATGCACGTGCGTGAAGAGATCCCGTTCCACACGGGCCGGCGCGTCAAGGACGTGGAAGAACTCATCCAGATCCTGCCTTAGGCGTTCGCATCTCCCGCCGGCTTTTCCTCCAGCTTTAACGCGATGGAGTTAATGCAGTAGCGCAGGTCGGTGGGAGTGTCGTAGCCCTCGCCGGCGAAGACGTGCCCCAAGTGCGAGCCGCAGCGCGCGCACAGCACCTCGGTGCGCACCATGCCGAGCGAGCGATCCTCCCGCTCGATGACGGTGTCGAGGTCTTTCGGGGAGTAAAACGACGGCCAGCCGCACGAGCTGGCGAATTTTTCCTGCGAGCGGAATAGCTCCGCCCCGCAGGCCTTGCAGTGGTACACGCCTTCCGTGGTGGTGTTGGTGTATTCGCCAACATGCGGTGGTTCGGTGCCTGCCTCCCGCAGCACGTGGTACTCGTCGGCGGTGAGCCGGTCCTTCCACTCGGAATCGGCGATGAGGTTGAAGTCGTATCCGTTGGTGTCTTTATCAGTCATGCTCGCGATTCTACGGCCGGCTTCTGCGATCTCTCAGCGGCGAACCAGCCCAGCGCGGCACCGCTTATCGCGCACAGCAAGAGTGCCCAGCCGACGGTCCCTATGAACGTGCCGGCCCAGCGGCCCCACAGGGGAGCCAGCGACGTCGCCCACCCAGCAGGGAACAGGCACAGTGCCGTGCCTATCAACGCGCCAGTAGAAACCATGACCGTCCGGGGCAGGAAAGCCGTGAAAAGAAGCGGGAAGAGCCATTGCGAGTAGTACTGCTGGCCCAGCGAGGACAAAAACATCACCGTCAGTAAGATGAGGCTTGCCGATGTCAGTGCCCACGACACCACGTCCGTGTGGCGGCGCCGCAGCAAGAAGACGAACCCGACGACTGCCAGGAGCGCGAACACCGCCCATAGGCTTGCCGTCAGCCAGTTGGGCCAGCCGAAATAGGCCGCCACACCCGGAAGGGACGAGTTGGCAAAGTCACGCGTTTGGGACAAATACGGCAGGAGTTTGCCAGTGAAATTGTCCGGATCCGTCACCAGCGGCCACGCAACGGCGTTGAGGGCCACCGGGATACCCACCGCGGGGAGAACAGGCCGCCAGTGCAACAAGCAGATAGGAAGAACGACGAGCGGGGCGAACTGCGGCTTGACGGTAATAGCCAGCCCTAGGACCGCTCCGGCGACCCACCCCAGCCACGGCCGGGACGCCGCTGCATGAGCCCGATCATTGTGAGCGCGAACCAGAGCCCACAAAAAGACCGTGAGGGCCAAAAGCAACACGCCGTTGATATTGCCGAACGAGACGGTGTTGGTCACCGCCTCGGTGGCCAGAGCGAGCGCGATCGCTACGGGAAAGACCGGGCCGGACAGGCGACGCCCTGTGAGCCGGCACAGGAGCGCGAGTGCAAGGCACACCGCGCCGATATTCGCCGCTACGAACAACAAGCGCGCAAGGCCTGCATGCCCAATCGCGCCGAGCGGGGACAGCAACAGCGTTGCGCCGGGGTTATACAGGTAGTGCGGCACGACCAGGGAATAGTCCTGGTCGTAGATCGGCTCGCCCGCGAGGAAAGCGCGCAGAGAACGGTACACGGGAGAAAAGTCATCCGTGGTGCGATGCGCAGGAAAAGCCACCACAACTAAGCGGTGGATGATGAGCAGGATGGCTATCGGCCACGCGGCCTTGACCCAGCGGCTAGCGGTACGACGGGAGCCCGTATGACGAACGCCGCTGGGGAGCGGCGAGTCGCTGGGGCGCGGGGAATCGCTCGCCTGCGCGGAGCCACAAGCGGGCTCCGCCCCGACAGCTGGCGAAGGAGCAGTCCAAACCGTATCTAAAAAACCTGCTTTCACGGCCGTTTACCTTAATTCAACGGCGGCGCACGTAGTGCAGGAACACGACCGAATCCGGGCATGGGTGCACGCCGGTTAGGTCGAATGCTTCGTTGGGCACTGCGCTCGCGGAGGCGCCACCGGAGCGTGCATCCGAATTGGCATCGGGGTCTTTCACCAACGGGGTGGGCACCGCCGCAGTCACGGTGGGATCCATCGTGAGGTAGAACTCATCGACCAGCCCTGCGGCCACAAACTGCGAATACAAACTGGGCCCGCCTTCCAGGCTAAGCTTTCGCATCCCGCGGGACTGCAGGGCATTGACGATGCCCGCCGGTCCCGGCTCGGCGGTAAGGACGACGGCCCCGGCATCGCCAAGCGCCTGCGCCTTGTCCCGCAACTTGGGCTCGCTCACATCCGCGCCGGGGCAAACAACCAACGTGGGGGTCGTCGCATCGCTGATGGCCGGGCAGTCAGGGCTGATGTCCAGGCTGCGCGTCACAATTGCCAGCGCTGGCGGATTGGGGCGGGTGTCGGTGGGCTCGACCGGGCCGTAGCCTTCCTGCGTCACGGTCGCGGCGGTGACGACGACAGCGTCCGACCATGCCCGCACGGCGAGCAGGAGCTCGGAATCCACATCGTTTCCCAGCGAACCCGACGTGCCGTCGACCGTTGCAGATCCGGTTGCTGTCATCGCGGCGATCATGCGCACCCAGGGGGTATCGGTGGTGCTTTCATGTGCCGCCAGGTCTGGTCCGAGAAGATCCTGGGCGGTAGGCCAAGTGTCGAAGGGGGAGTCAGTCATAGGCGCCCAGGGTAGAGAAAACGCGAAACTCCCCGCCGCGCAGGGGTTCGCCCACAGTGCTTGTGCGAACCCCTGCGCGGCGGGGAGCCGGCAAATAAAAGTGGTGGTCCCAGCTGGGATCGAACCAGCGACCTTTCCGGTGTGAACGGAACGCTCTTCCACTGAGCCATGGGACCGTAACGGAGAATTAACCTAGCATGTCCCGAGCGGCATCGACGAATCGGCGGGTCAGCGGCCGTTTTCGGCGACTGTGAAGAGTGGGACGGTGGGTGCCGGGTAGCCGAGATGTCACGGCTGTAATTCCGTAGGTGTTTTACCGCATTGCCTCAGCGTCAGGAATGCCGGTTGAGCGGGGGATTTGGTGTCTTATGGCATGACGGGATAATGTTTCTACTCGCACCGCGACAAGCGATGAAGCAGCACATGCTTCCGCGTAGCGCAGTGCGATGCGGATGTAGCGCAGTTGGTAGCGCATCACCTTGCCAAGGTGAGGGTCGCGAGTTCGAGTCTCGTCATCCGCTCGGTGTTTCCCTTTATGTGGAAAACACTTTTGGGCGCGATTAGCTCAGTGGGAGAGCGCTTCCCTGACACGGAAGAGGTCACTGGTTCAATCCCAGTATCGCGCACAGAGTTCTTGGGTTCCTCAAGGGCTCATGCCCGACACAGTAGTGGTTGGGCGATGCGGATGTAGCGCAGTTGGTAGCGCATCACCTTGCCAAGGTGAGGGTCGCGAGTTCGAGTCTCGTCATCCGCTCTGGTACTTTGTGCCTGAGGCGGTATCGCCACGGTGGAATGGCCGAGTGGTGAGGCAACGGTCTGCAAAACCGTGCACACGGGTTCGATTCCCGTTTCCACCTCAAAACTAGAGTCGACGAGTCGACTTAGGCGCGATTAGCTCAGTGGGAGAGCGCTTCCCTGACACGGAAGAGGTCACTGGTTCAATCCCAGTATCGCGCACGAGGTTCTCATTTTGAGGACTGAGGCCTAGATGTTAAACATATAGGCAGTGCGGATGTAGCGCAGTTGGTAGCGCATCACCTTGCCAAGGTGAGGGTCGCGAGTTCGAGTCTCGTCATCCGCTCCACTTACCCGTCGTGCGAATCGCACGGCGGGTTTCTTCGTGTCTGCACCTGAAAGTCCTATATGGTGTCGCTGTACGGCCGTTAAGAAGCGGCATGATGCAACCGTAGGGAGAAATACGTGCACGTCTTTACCGCTCGGCGTAAGTGGGCGCCGCTTATCTGTGTTCTCGCGAGCGCGCCAGGCGCGCTTTTCGCGCAGTCAGCGGCCGCCGCGACCCCAGAAGTAGGAGACGTCGATTCCGTGCCTGATCGCACCAGCATTTCCTTCCACAACTCCGCCACCGGCTTCCACGCGGGCACTGCCAATGAGCACGAGTCCCGGCCAGGCTTGTCCATCGTCAAGCTTTACATCGCGGACTACGTCCTGGCCCATGGCAACGAGGAGGAAAAACTCAAGGCGCTGCACATGCTCCGCGTTTCGGACGATGGGATCGCAGACGAGCTGTATGCGGCACACCCGGAATCCATTACCGCGACCGCACAGGCCTACGGCCTCGCCGATACGCACGATGACGGCAACTACTGGGGGACTGCCGCGACCTCAACGTACGACGCCGCCCGGTTTCTAGAGGAGCGGAAGAACGCGCACGGCGTCGGGGATCCCCTTCTGCAGGCGTTGGCCACCGCCGCGCCGGTGGCCGCGGATGGCTACGGGCAAGATTTCGGTACGTCCGAGCTGCCCGGCGTTATCGGTACGAAGTGGGGCTGGTCCAACGACCACAGCCTGCATGCCAGCGCGTCCTTCGGCCAAGATTTCACGGTTGCCGCCCACACCAATGGCGGGAAGGAGCAGCTGACTGACGATGTTCGGGCAGCTTTTAACGGGGGCGCGGACGATGGCGCGACCGGACAGATCGACGGGATTGACGGCATCGAGGGGCTGGCGGATGCCCTCCGCGGCTCGCTGTAGTTAGCCACATCACGCGATTACTGCGTCGGTGCCGGGAACTATATATTCATCCTTTGCGACTAGTAACCCGAAGCCCGCAGTTAACGTAATTTCCACCTATCGTTCACTTTTCGTAGACGAAGGGGCGTTCGGCGCGGGATACTTGCAATGTCTCGAATTTCTCGATCTGTCTCGAAAGGGAGCAACAGATGGCTTTAACTCGGAACCGTTTCCGGCGCTCAGTAGCCGCCACCGCCTGCGCTTTTCTCGGCGCTCTGGGCACGGCAAGCGTGGCCGCCCCGCTGGCCAGCGCGCACGACGTGGTCGTGGGCGGCAGCGTCGAGGAGGGTAAGACCTACGACGAGTTCCCGGACACCATCACTCTCGAGTTTTCCGCCATCCCGCGCGATGGCTTCAACACTTTCGCGGTCCAGGACAAGGGCAGCGGCGAGACGCTTTTCGATGCCGAGCCGACTATCGATGGCCGCAACCTGACCATCGATACCCCGGATGACGTCCACCCAGGCGACGGTGAATACCAGGTCGGCTACCAGATCACCTCCTCTGACGGCCACGCCACCCGCGGCGGCGTGTCATTCGCGGTGGAAGGCTCCGGCGAAGGTGATACGGCCGATGGTTCTGCCACGGCTGATAGGAGCGCCGGCGAAAACAGTGCGGCGGATGCCAACGAGGACGCGGATGCCGCGGAGTCCACGAACTCCGCCCTGCCGTGGATCGTGGGCGTCGGCGCGATCCTGGCCGCCGGCGCCGTCGTCGTGCTGCTTCTGGGTAAGCAGCGGGCGGCTCGCGACGTGCACTCGGAGCGCCCGGAGCGTCCGGCGCACCCAGAAGACCGCGCATAAGCCCGGAAAAATTTACCCACCCTCATCTGAACACAGAAGAAGACTGCACTTTCATGACTCGTTCATCCCGTTTCTTCCCGAAGACCTCCTTGCACCGCCGCGTTGTCGCCGGTGGCCTCACCGGTGTCCTGCTGTGCGCGGGGCTGACCGCCTGCACGCCGCCTAACGAAAACGCGTCAGACGACAAGGTCGATACCGCCTCTGAGGTGGCAACTGATGGTTCCGTGTCTTTTGATAACGCCGTGGTTCGTGCCACGGAAGGAGACGACGACATGGCGTCCATCTTCGGCACGCTGGTGAATCACTCGGACAAAGACGTGGAGGTGACTGGCTTTTCCTCCTCGGCGGATGCCCAGATGAACCAGATTCACGAGGTCGTCGACGGCACCATGCGCGAAATGGATGAACCGCTGGTCGTTCCCGCCCACGGGGAGACCACCCTGGAGCCGGGTGGGACCCACTTCATGCTCATGGAGCTCGGGCATGCGCTGGAACCGGGGGAGGACGTCGATGTCACCCTTGAGACCTCCGCTGGTGAGGTAAAGCTTGACCCCATCCCGGTGCGCACGATGGGCGCAGGTGCCGAAGGCTACGACGACCTCGAGGACAGCGGTCAACCCGGCCACTCGGACCACTCGGAGCACTCGGATCATGCGGATCACGCGGGACGCGAGGGCGACACCGCGGAGTCCGGGTCCGGACACGCCCACAGCCACCACTAGGTGCGGGAGGACAACGCGGCTATGACTGACTTTTCGCGGCGCGGGTTTCTCACCGGTGTGGCGGGCGCGTCCGCCGCTGGCTGGGCAGCGGGATTGACGTCGCCACAGCGCGCGGGGGCGTCAATGGTGGCATCGCCAAGCTCCAGCGACGCCAAAGGAAATGACGGGGCCGATGCCGGCCAGGACGCCGGCCGTCAGGAGTCGGACACGTCCGCCCCGCTTGCGGACCAGATAGAACCTTTCGACGGCGAGCACCAGGCCGGCGTTTCCACCCCGGTCCAATCCTCGCTGAACCTCGTTGCCTTCGACCTCAACGACGACGTCAGCCCCCGGCAGTTCGTCAACCTCATGCGCCTGTGGACGACCGATGCGCGGGCGTTGTGCACGGGCGAAAGCCCGCGCGGCAGCCTAGAGCCGGAGCTTGCCGATGCCCCGGCGAACCTCACCATTTCCTGCGGTTTCGGTGAACCGCTGTTTGCCAAACTCGGCCTGGAAAAAGAAAAGCCGGACTGGCTGCGGGACATCAAGCACTTCGACCGCGATAAGTTGGACCCGCAGTGGGGGCAGACGGACCTCGTGCTGCAGATCTGTTGCGACGACAAGCTGACCGCTGCTCACGCGCTGCGCCACATGGTGCGTTCGGGCAGCCGCTATGCGCACGTGGTGTGGCTTCAGCAGGGGTTCCAGAACACGCCCGGTCTGCGGGCGGAAAAACAGACGCCCCGCAACCTGTTTGGGCAAAAGGACGGCACGGTCAATCCGCGCACCTCCGAAGATTTTGCGCAGCAGGTGTGGATTGATGACGGCCCGCAGTGGCAACGCGGGGGAACCGCGCTGGTGGCGCGCCGCATCCGCATGAACATGGAGACCTGGGAGGAGGCCGACCGCCCTACGCGCGAAACCGCCATCGGGCGAGATCTTCCCGAGGGCGCGCCGCTCAGCGGTGGCGACGAGTTCACCCCGGTCGACTTTGACAAACGCGACAAATACGGGCTCCCGGCAGTAGACCGCAACAGCCACATTGCCCGGGCGCAGCCGCCCAAGGATCATCCAGAGCAGCGCATCCTGCGCCGCGCGTACAACTATGACTTGCCGCCGGATCCGCACACGCCGGATCAGTTGTCCAATTCCGGGCTCATCTTTTTGGCGTATCAGAAAGACCCCACCAAGCAGTTCGAACCTATCCAGTCGCGTCTGGACGAGGCGGACTTCCTCAACGAGTGGATCACCCATATCGGCTCGGCGGTCTACGTGCTGCCACCCGGTACGCAGGCCGCGAAGGACGGCGGGAAACGGGACACCTTCTGGGCTGAATCGTTGATCGGGGCGCTAAGATGACGGGCGGTAAAAAGTAACCCGCGGGTGCGGCCAGGTATGCCGCAGCCGCACGAGCGCAAAGGAGCGCACACGTCATGGCGGAAGCTATCCCGGCAGTACCTGTTAACTACCAGTCGTTCACCGTCCCGGCGGGCACGCCCGTGGGCAAGGCTCTCAAAGAGCTGGACCTTCCGAGCAAGGGCCCGGAGGCAGTGGTCGTCGTCCGCGACGCTGCGGGGGAGCTGAAGGACCTCTCCCACGTCCCGGCCGAGGATGTGACCTTCACCCCGGTCGCCGCGTGCGAGGAGGACGGCCGGGCGGTCATCCGCCACTCGTGCGCGCACGTTCTCGCGCAGGCCGTGCAGCGCGAATTCCCCGGCACCAAGCTGGGCATCGGCCCGGCGATTGATAACGGCTTCTACTACGACTTCCAGACGGAAGAGCCGTTCACGCCGGAGGCGCTCAAGGCCATCGAAAAGCGCATGAAGAAGATCATCAAACAGGGCCAGCGCTTCGAGCGCGGCGTCTATGACTCTCCCGAAAGCGCGCGCGAAGCCCTGGGGCACGAGCCGTTCAAGCTCGAGCTTATCGATGACAAGGGCAACGTCGATCCGGACTCGGACGAGGCCACCGAGGTGGGCGCCGGCGATCTGACGCACTACGACAACGTGAACCCGCGCACCGGCGACGTCGAATGGTTCGATCTCTGCCGCGGCCCGCACGTGCCGACCACGAAGTTCATCCCGGCATTCTCGCTGACCCGCGCGTCCGCCGCGTACTGGCGCGGCGACCAGTCCAAGGCTGACCTGCAGCGCGTGTACGGCACCGCCTGGGAGTCCAAGGACGCGCTCGCGGCCTACGACAAGATGATTGAGGAGGCCGAAAAGCGCGACCACCGCCGCCTCGGTGCGGAGCTCGACTTGTTCAGCTTCCCCGATGAAATCGGCTCGGGCTTCCCGGTATTCCACCCGGACGGAGCCATGGTGCGCCTGGAGATGGAAGAGCACTCCCGCCGCCGGCACGTCGCGGCCGGGTACTCCTTCGTCAACACCCCGCACATCACCAAGGGCGACCTGTTCCAGAAGTCGGGTCACCTCGACTTCTACGCCGACGGCATGTTCCCGCCGATGCAGCTGGATGGTGAGACCGACGCCGAGGGCAATGTGACCAAGCCGGCGCAGGATTACTACGCCAAGCCGATGAACTGCCCGATGCACAACCTCATCTTCGCCTCCCGGGGGCGCTCCTACCGCGAGCTGCCGCTGCGCCTGTTCGAGTTCGGTACCGTCTACCGCTACGAGAAGTCCGGCGTGGTGCACGGCTTGACCCGCGCGCGTGGTTTCACTCAGGACGACGCTCACATCTACTGCACCGAGGACCAGCTGGAAGAGGAGCTGACCAGCGTCCTCAACTTCATCATCTCGCTGCTGCAGGACTACGGCCTCGACGACTTCTACCTGGAGCTGTCCACCCGTGACCCGAACAAGTACGTCGGCTCGGACGCGATCTGGGAGCGCTCTACGTCCATCCTGGAGCGCGTGGCCCACAAGTCGGGCCTGAAATTGGTACCGGATCCGGAAGGTGCGGCTTTCTACGGCCCGAAGATTTCCGTGCAGGCACGCGACGCCATTGGGCGCACGTGGCAGATGTCGACCGTGCAGCTCGACTTCAACCTGCCGGAGCGCTTCGAGCTTGAGTACACCGCTCCCGACGGCTCGAAGCAGCGCCCCATCATGATCCACCGCGCGCTGTTTGGGTCCATCGAGCGCTTCTTCGGCGTGCTCTTGGAGCACTACGCCGGCGCCTTCCCGGCGTGGCTGGCGCCGCACCAGGTGGTGGGCATCCCGGTTGCCGATGACTGCATCCCGCACCTAAAGGAGGTCACGGCGAAGCTGCGCGAGCGCGGCGTGCGCGCCGAGGTCGACACCTCGGACGACCGCATGCAGAAGAAGATCCGCAACCACACCCGCCGCAAGGCACCGTTCATGCTCCTTGCCGGTGCTCGAGACGTGGAGGCGGGCGCGGTGTCCTTCCGCTTCCTCGACGGGACGCAGGCCAACGGCATCCCGGTGGACAAGGCCGTGGACGTCATCGCCCAGTGGGTGGAAGAGCGTCATAACGAGCAGCCGAACGAGGACAACATTGGCCAGCGAGTCTAGCGAGCCGCGCGACGGTTCCTACGAGGAATGGGGAGCAGGCGAGCCCGACCGCCTCACGCGGCTATGGGCTCCCTACCGGATGGCGTATATCCAAAAGTCATCCGCGGATCCGTTCCTCGAGGCGCCGCGCAAAAGCGACGCGGAAGGGCTCATCATTGCCCGCGGGGAGCGGGTATACGCCCTGCTCAACCTGTTTCCGTACAACGCCGGCCACCTCATGGTCGTGCCGTACCGCAAGATTGCCAATCTCGAGGAACTTACTCCCGACGAATCCCGCGAGATGATGGAGTTTGCCCAGCATGCGGTCAAGACCTTGAAGAAGGTGTCGCGGCCGGAGGCCATCAACGTCGGTTTCAACTTGGGCAAGGCCTCGGGCGGTTCAGTGGGAGACCATCTGCACATGCACGTGGTGCCGCGCTGGGCCGGAGATAGTAACTTCATGACCGTGCTGGGGGAGACCAAGGTTCTGCCGCAGTTGCTGGAGGAAACTCGTAGGCTGTTGGCACAAGGCTGGCAGGAAGTCACCGAGACCGAGGAGGCAGAGGGTGCTTAGCGTCCATGGAAGGAAACCCGCACGGCGTTTTGTCGAACCGGTTGCCTCGTCCTTCCTCCGCATGGGGTTGTCGCCCAATGCGGTCACGCTCATCGGTACGGCCTGCACCATCGCCATCGCGGTGATCCTTATCCCCACCGGGCACCTGGCCGCGGCGGCTATCTTGTCCGGTGTCTTCGCCGCCTTCGACATGATCGATGGCACGATGGCACGCCTCTCCGGCGGCGGCACGCGCTTCGGCGCGACGTTGGACGCCTCGTGCGACCGCGTCACCGACGGTGCGCTGTTCGCCGCGATCGTGTGGTACCTGGTCTACCGGGTTGACGCGCACCCGTCGACGGTGGCCGCCGCGCTCATCGTGCTGGTGACCTCGCAGGTCATTTCCTACGTCAAGGCGCGCGGGGAGGCCTCTGGCTTCACGATGGTCGGCGGGCTCATTGAGCGTCCCGAGCGGCTCATCATCGGCCTCGTCGGGGTGGGACTCGAAGGCTTCGGGGTGCCGAATATCCTCGCGGTGTCGTTGTGGATCCTGGCTGTCGGATCCATCTTCACGGTGGGCCAGCGGCTCTTGAAAGCCGCCGCGCAGGACACCGGTCAGCGCGTCGTAGCAAACTCCGCGGGCGCTGTAGTCCCGGCCCAGGGCACGGCCTCGGCCCAGTCAGCTGCGGGGCGCGCGTCACGATGAACGCGGAGGAACTCTCGGCGCTGGGCTACCGCGCTGGATGGCAGCTAGTTCATCGGCTCCCGCCACGGGTTGCGCATAGCTTCTTTCGCTGCGTCGCGGATCGCGCCAGTGCCGATGGCCGCGGCCCAGAACAGCTGCGCCGGAACCTCACCCGCGTCGTCGGGGCGGAAAACGTCACCCGCGCGCTGGTGCGTGACAGCATGCGCTCCTACATGCGCTACTGGTGCGAGGCCTTTCGGCTTCCCGCCATTCACCGCGATCCACAGCTCATCGCACAGTTGGAGGCGAACCTGGAAGGCCGCGAGCACCTGGAGCGCTCCCTCGCCGCCGGGCGGGGAGTAGTGCTCGCGTTGCCGCACACCGGGAACTGGGACATGGCCGGCGTGCTTTTGGTGCATTTGGCAGGCGGATTCACCACGGTGGCCGAAAGACTGCGGCCGGAAAGCCTTTTCGACGACTTCGTGGCCTTCCGCGAAAGCCTCGGCTTCGACGTCATCCCCCACACGGGAGGGGCGACCCGGCCGTTCGCCCACCTGAAAGACACGGTGCAGCGCGGGGGAGCGGTCGCGTTGCTCGCCGAGCGGGATCTCACCCGCACCGGTGTTCCCGTCACGTTTTTCGGCGAGCCGGCCACGATGGCGGCCGGTCCGGCGCAGCTGGCCATCGAAACCGGCGCCGCGCTGCACGTCGTGCACCTCTGGTATCCCGGCTCTGATTCCTGGGGCACCAGCGTCTCCCCGGCGCTGAAGGTGGACACGCTTGCCCGCACCACGCAGCGCATGGCCGACCACTTCGCCGCCAACATCGCCCGGCATCCGGCAGACTGGCACATGTTGCAGCCATTGTGGACTGCCGACGTCGACCAGCGACGCCGGAGGCACCACCAACTCAGCGACAATTAGCGGGCAAGGGTAAACAGGGCCGCAGCGGGATTTGCCCACATCGGCAAGCACAACGCACACACGACTGATACATGGAGGCACAGGTATGCGGATCGGGCTGGTGTGCCCCTACTCCTTCGACGAACCAGGCGGGGTTCAAGCGCACATCCTGGACTTAGCCAGCATTTTCCTCGATCAGGGGCATGTTGTGCGGGTGCTCGGGCCGGCTGGCCCGGAGACCGAGCTTCCCGATTTCGTGGTCCGCGGCGGAAAATCGATCCCGATTAGCTACAACGGTTCCGTCGCCCGGCTGGCGGTGGGCCCGCACGTTGCGCGCGCGGTGCGTTCTTTCATCCGCGACGGCCAGTTTGACGTGCTGCATATCCATGAGCCGAATTCGCCGAGCTTTTCGATGTCCGCCCTCCGCCAAGCCCACGGCCCGCTGGTGGCGACGTACCACGCCTCCGCCTCGAATTCGCTCGCACTCACCCTGGCTAAGCCGATCCTCACGCCGTTTCTGGAAAAAATCCGGGGAGGGATCGCGGTTTCGGAGCTGGCGCGGCGCTGGCAGGTCGAACAGCTTGGCGGCGACCCGATCCTGATTCCGAACGGCGTGGACACCTCCGTGTATGCGCAGGCACGCCGGGTACACCAGGCGGATACTTGTGTGCACGGGGACGAGCCGGAACGCACCCCGGTCCGCATCGTTTTCCTCGGGCGCTTGGACGAGCCGCGCAAGGGCCTCGATGTGCTCATGCGCGCGCTCGATCTGATGGATTCGCAGGTGGGGCGTGACGTAGAGGTGACGGTCATTGGCGGCGGTCGGGCCCGCGCCATCCCGGGGGTGCGCTTTGCCGGGCGAGTAAGTGACGCGGACAAGGCCCGTCTTTTGGCCGAAGCGGATATCTACGTCGCGCCGAACACGGGTGGAGAAAGCTTTGGCATCGTTCTCGTCGAGGCGATGGCCGCAGGCTGCGCGGTGGTGGCCAGCGATCTGGAGGCGTTCGCGGCGGTCTGTGACGTGGAGGCCGACAACCCCGCGGGCCGCCTGTTCCGCAACGGGGATTCAGCGGAGCTCGCGCGCGTGCTCGACGGGCTGATCGCCTCGCCGCAGCAGCGAGAGGAGCTGGCCCAAGCCGGGATCGCCCGCGCGAAGGCGTTCGACTGGCAGCACGTTGCCGCGGAGGTCATGCGGGTCTACGAAACGGTTCAAGACGGCACGAAGGTTCGGGTGAAAGCGTGATGATGACGTGGGTTGCGGTAGTTGCGGCAGTCGCTGTCACGTGTCTTGCGTTGTGGGCCTATTTCACCGCGCAGCGGCTCAACAGCCTGCACATCCGCACCGACGCGGCGCGCGCGTCGCTGCAAGCTGTGCTCGACCGACGCGCGGCGGTGGTCGCGGCGTTGCTGCCCGGCGATCCGAACGCGCAACGAGTCGCCTCCGCTGCGGAGGCGACCGCGTTGGATCCGGCCGACTTCAGCGCCCGAGCTGAGCGCGAAAGCGCGGTCACCGAGGTGACTCGTTGCCACCTCGAACCGCCGCCGGCCCAGCTTGTCGATGCCGAGGTCCGCCTCCAGCTCGCCCAGCGCTTCTACAACGAGGCGGTGGCGGACACCCGGGCTTTGCGCCTGCGACCGCTGGTGCGCATGTTCCGTCTCGGCGGCACTGCTCGTTTGCCGCAATTTTTCGATTACACGGTGATCCCGCCGCGCCCGGGTGGGCTGGCAGGCGGGACAGGGGCCACCGCGGACTAGCTGTCTTCTGGCCGGGGCACCCGGCTCACACCCATCGCGTGGGCGGGGGCGGCGGCGTGGCCGTGCGCCGAAGCGCTGGAAGCATGCCGGGCGTTTCGCCGCGGGCGCGTGGCAAAAGCTGAGGTAAACAGCGCGATGAGGCTGAGGATCGTCATGATGACGATGAGCCCGTTGCGGGTAGCCAGAGCAAAAAGAGGTGCGGCCTTCTGCCCGAGGTCGACGTGGAGGAAGTCGTAATTGAACGGGTACACGTAGGTGCCCAGCCCAGCCGCGATGACGGCCAGAATGGCGACGGTGACGATGAGCCAATACGTCGCCGCGCTGCCGGCGGGTGTTTCGTCTGCGGGAGACGCCGATCGCGCGAAATGCGGCGGCGCGAAGCGCGGCTGAGCTAAGTGCGGCTGCGCGAAGCGCGGGTGTGGGTACTCGCGCAAGATGACGGCAATAAGTGGGCCGATCCACACGATGTACTGCGGGGAAAAGACTTTGTTGCAGGCGATCAACAAAAGAGCCGCGACGAGGAAGAACACCATCGTTGTCGGGGCGTTCCACCCGCCGGCGAAGAAGTGGAACACCGCCCAGGCGAGCGCGAAGACGATGGTGGCCACCATGAGCCATGACGAGATTTCAATCGCGGTGTCGGTGCCTGGACCGGCGATTTCAAAACTCTTCGAGGGCGCGTAACCGACCTGATACGCCTCCGGATGGATAAAGGCCCGCAGCATCGCCCGAGTCGCCGGAATCGACTCGATCTGCAGCCCCCGCACGTCCTGGTACGACAAGGGACTCAGCAGACGATCGATGCCCGAGGTCAGCGCGGTAACGGCACATAGGGCGATGCCCGCGACACCGAACGCCACGAGACGGATCCACGTCCGCGACGAGGTGATACGGCCCACCAGCCCCGCGGCGAGGACTCCCGGCCACAGCTTCATCGTGGTGGCAAAGGACAGCAAGGCCGCCGAGACCGCCGGTCGGGTCGCGAGCAAAGCGACTGCGCCTGCGACCGCGAGGGAAGGGTAGAGGTCTAAGCGCATCACCAGGATCTGTCCGGCCGCCGTGCCGAAGAAGACCCAGAACCATGCGCCGTTGAAGGCCTGCGGTCGGTCGCGGTGGCCTCGTAGGAGGAGGGCGAGGAACAGGGCATCGCAAAGCAAACATGCCACCACGAAGGCGATGTAGAACGCATCTGGGCGGAAGCCGGTGATAGCCACGAGAATGTGCAAGGGCCAGATCCCGGCGTGTGGGTACTCGGTCAGATCCGCTGGGTTGCCGGTGTGCCCGGTCATTGCCGCCACGTAGTAGAGCATGTCGTTGCGCGCCGACCAGTCGCGCAAGATCAGCAGGGCGAGGATGATCCGAGCCACAACCCAGCCGGTCCATACCGCCGGGAGGCTTACTTCAAGCCGAGAAAGTGTACGCACCTTGTATGGCCTGCGCATTCTAAGAGTTAAGTGGGCGAGCAGTTGCGAGGTATGACGTGCGACACACAGCACGCACTATCTCCTTTAGACTAGTTGTATTTCCCAGCCCCATCGGTGCTTGCGACGGGGCGTGTTTCGTTTTCTGCCTGGACTACGTGTGTCCTACGTCCGAAAGCCCGCGAGAAGGAGATCGAGATGGCCACGACCCACGAGCTGTTTGCCCTTACTCCGCTGTCCGCCGAAGAGACTCGGTCAGCAGAAGGCAAGGGGGAGGAAAAGGCCGTTGCGGCCGGGGCATCTGGAGGCCTCGCGGGGTTTGTTTTGCCGGCAGTGGACTCGCAACTGGAGCGTACGTTCGGCGGCCAGGTGGTCGGCCAAGCGTTGGCCGCGGCGACCGCGACGGTGGACAAGAGCCGGCTTGTGCTCTCGCTCCACGGGTATTTCATCGGCCCCGGTGATTCCACCAAGCCCTTGCGTGCTGACGTGGAAGACTTGCGCGACAGTGGAACCTTCAGCTCGCGTCGCGTTGTAGTAACCCAAGATGGGCGGGTGGTCTTTGTGCTGACCGCCAACTTCACCGCGGACGGTCAAACCGGCCCAGAGCACGCCGATCCCATGCCGGCGGTGGCAGATCCGCAGGACCTAGAGCCGGTCAACGGGCCGTTCACGCAGGGCGTATTGCTGTCCGATTGGGAAGAGTGGGACATCCGGCCGCTGCCGGAAGACTCGTTCTCTGGGGCGCGCCGCGGGGTGTGGTTCCGCAATCAGGCAGCGGGTGGGCAGGTGCTCGACGGCACGGGGGTGACGGGCACTCCGCAATATCTGCAGCGGCAACTGCTGGCGTATATGTCGGACATGACGCTGCCGTATGTGGCGCTCAAGCCGCATTCGGACAACATGAACGACGGATTGACCCGCCAGATCGCGAGCCTGGATCACGGGATGTGGTTCTATGGCGATATCGACGTGGGGGAGTGGTTGCTGTATATGCAGCATTCGCCCGTGGCAGGCGGCGGTAGCGGTTTGAACATCGGCAGCGTCTATACCCGCAGCGGTGAACTCGTCGCGGTGGTGACCCAGCACACGATGATGCGCGACCGGTGCTAGTCCGCCCGCGATCGCGACGTGGGCGTGCGATTAAGCTCTCGGGAGCTGGTGCGTATAATTGCTCCGACAACCGACAGCGATTTGGAGGGTGTGTACGGATATGTCTGGACACTCAAAATGGGCGACCACCAAGCACAAAAAAGCTGCGAATGACGCGAAGCGCGGCAAGGAATTTGCCAAGCTCGTAAAGAACATCGAGGTCGCGGCCCGTACCGGCGGCGGTGATCCGGCGGCGAACGCGACGCTGGATGACATGATCCGCAAGGCCAAGAAGGCGTCGGTGCCCAACGACAACATCGAGCGCGCCGTCAAGCGCGGTTCCGGTGAGTTGGCCGGCGGCGCCAACTACGAGCCGGTGATGTACGAGGGCTATGGTCCGAACGGTGTGGCCATGCTCATTGAGTGCCTGACGGATAACCGCAACCGCGCCGCGACCGAAGTGCGCACCGCGATGACCAAGCACGGCGGCAACCTCGGCGAATCCGGTTCGGTCAACTACATGTTCTCCCGTGTCGGCTACGTCGCTTTGCAGAAGGGCGATCTCAGCGAGGACGACGTGCTTATGGCTGTGCTGGATGCCGGTGCCGAGGAAGTCACCGCCCTCGACGAAGTATTCGAGGTGACCTGCCAGCCGCAGGACGTGCGCGCTGTCCGTGACGCCGCCGAAGAAGCCGGCATTGAGGTCGAGGACTCCGGGCAGGATTTCCGTGCCTCGGTCAAGAGCGACCTGGATGCCGATAACGCACGGAAAATCCTCAAGCTCATCGATGCGCTCGAGGAATCCGATGACGTGCAGGAAGTCTTCACCAACATGGAGCTTTCTCCGGAGGTGCAGGCGGAGCTCGCCGAATAGGTTGTACGAGGCGAGGGCATACCTCACCCCAGCGGTGCTGGGTACGCCCCGCCTCATTTTTCTACCGCGTGTGATAGAACATGTGTGTGGAAAGGTACCGGGAGGTAGACGATGGATATTAGCGGGCTGCGCGTCATGGGGATCGACCCCGGGCTCACGCGCTGCGGTTTATCCGTTGTCCAGGCCGGCCGCGGCAGATCAATTCTCCCAGTATCGGTGGGGGTCGTTCGCACGCCGAGCGGCGCCGAGCTGACCGACCGCCTCAAACGGTTGAACGTGGCGGTGCGCGAATGGATGGCCGACTACTCCCCGGACGTGGTGGCCATTGAGCGCCTGTTCGAGCGCGGCAACGTTTCCACCGTGATGCACACTGCCCACGCGGTGGGGGTGCTCGTGCTCGCGGCCGCCGACCGTGACATCCCGGTACATATGTACACCCCGTCCGAGGTGAAAAAGGCCATCTCCGGCAACGGGCGCGCGGATAAAAAGCAGATGACCGCCATGATCACACGCATTCTCGGGCTGACCGAGGCGCCCAAGCCGGCAGACGCTGCCGACGCATTGGCGCTAGCGGTCTGTCACTGCTGGCGCGCCCCGGCCATCATGCGGCAAGAGGCGGTGGCTCAAGCCTCGCGGGAGCGCGCCGCCCAGCGGGGTCGGGGATCTACTCAACTGAAAGGAATCTAAGGCAGTCATGATTGCATCTCTGCGCGGTGAGGTCCTCACCATCGGCCTCGATCACGCTGTCATCGAATGTGCCGGGGTGGGCTACAAAGTTCTGGCTACCCCGCCGACCCTGGGTACGCTCCGCCGCGGCGAAGAAGCGCGCGTGCTTACCCACATGGCGGTCAAAGAGGATGCGATCACCCTGTTCGGCTTCACCGATACGGATGACCGGGATATGTTCCTCCAGCTGCAGTCCGTGTCCGGGCTTGGGCCGAAGCTGGCGCTGGCGGCGCTGTCCGTGATGGGCTCGCGCGAGCTTGCCGATGCCATCGCGGGGAGCGAGGGAAAGCGCCTCCAGAAGATCCCCGGGGTGGGAAAGCGCATGGCTGACCGGCTCGTGGTTGAGCTCAAAGACAAGGTCGCAGCGTTTACCACGCCTGCCGATGCCTCCCCGGGCGACGCGGCCACGAGCGGGACCGCCGCGCAAGGCCACACCGCTGCGGCGGGCCCGGTCAACGATCAGGTGGTCGAGGCGCTCGTTGGCCTCGGTTTCCCTGAAAAACAAGCGTCTGCGGCCGTGACTGCGGTCATGGCCGAGCAGCCGGAGGCGGATACCTCGACGCTGCTGCGTGCGGCGTTGTCGCAGATTGGTAACCGGAAGTAAAAGTCAGGAACGAGGGTGAGTCGGCGATGTCAGATGTAGAACGCACCGAATTCCAGCTTCCTGGATCCGGGGATGAGGGTGCCGGCGCCGGCCGGGTGAACTCGCCAGCAGCGCCGGGCGGTGCACCGCACTCGGCAGCCGGCGGGGAATCGGCACCGGGGCACAACGCGGACGTGGACGGTGCGGCGCACACGGGGGAGAGGGACATCGAAAAGTCCTTACGCCCGCGCAGCCTCGCCGAGTTCATCGGGCAGCCGAAGGTCCGTGAACAGCTATCGCTGGTGCTCAACGGGGCGAAGCAGCGTGACGTCACTCCCGATCACGTCCTGCTGTCCGGCCCGCCGGGTCTGGGTAAGACGACGATGGCGATGATCATCGCCCAGGAGCTGGGCACGAGCCTGCGCATGACCTCTGGACCGGCTCTGGAACGCTCCGGCGATCTCGCGGCCATGTTGTCCAACCTCATGGAAGGCGACGTTCTTTTCATCGACGAGATCCACCGCATTGCCCGGCCTGCCGAGGAAATGCTGTACATGGCGATGGAGGATTTCCGCATCGACGTCATTGTGGGCAAGGGGCCAGGCGCTACCTCCATCCCCCTGGATATCCCGCCCTTCACCTTGGTGGGGGCGACCACTCGGGCGGGAATGTTGACCGGCCCGCTGCGTGACCGTTTCGGTTTTACCGCGCAGATGGAGTATTACGACACCGCGGATCTTACTCGGGTGATTGAGCGCGCCGCGCAGATCCTTGACGTCGCCATTGATCATGACGCGGCGGTGGAAATCGGCTCGCGGTCGCGGGGTACGCCGCGCATCGCCAACCGCCTACTGCGCCGGGTACGCGACTACGCCGAGGTCCACGGCGACGGGCACATTGACTTAAGCGCCGCGCAAGGGGCCCTGGAGGTCTTCGACGTGGATCACATGGGCCTCGACCGCCTCGACCGCGCCGTGTTGGACGCGCTGATCAATGGCCACGGTGGCGGCCCGGTCGGTGTGAACACCCTGGCCGTCGCAGTGGGGGAAGAGTCCTCCACGGTGGAGGAGGTCTGTGAGCCCTACCTTTTGCGGGCTGGGATGATCAGCCGCACCGGGCGGGGGCGTGTGGCCACCGCGGCGGCGTGGGAGCACCTCGGGCTTACCCCGCCGGAAGGCGCGATCGGTCTTTTCTAGGGCCTTTTATGAGGCGGTTTCTTAGGTTTGCTTTAGGAAGACACAGAAGAATGTGGAACACTGGCATGCCATGGAGTACTTACTGATCGGCCTAGTATTCATTCTTCTGCTCATTCCGACCATCGTGACCGTGCGGAAGCAGCAGAAACAGCAGAAGAAAATCGCTTCGTTCCAGAGCCAGCTCGCCCCGGGGCAGCGCGTCATCACCGCCGGCGGCATCCACGGCGCCGTGTCCGAGGTGCGCCAGGGCGAGGTAGATCTGGAGATCGCCCGCGGAGTGGTGATCACCCTGGACAAGATGGGCATCATCCGCCCGGAGTCCGAAGGGCAAGCCGCACTGGGGTCCGACGCCCAGCAGGCTGCCGCCCGCGCGAACGCGGACCGCGGTGAAGCAGAGCGTGGCGATGCCCCGCGCGACACGGATGCGGGTGACGGTTCTGCCCGCCCGTTGAGCGAGTAGGTTTTACTAGAACGTACGATAACCCCGTGGATGGACGGCCCCGACTGTGCGAGGTCGGGGCGTCTTACTGTCCGCGCACCCTGTAGCACCCAACTCAGGAGAACTTTCTTGTCCGCATCAACTCGTAGCGCAATGAAAAGCCGCAGCCGATCGTGGCCCAAACGAGCGATCGCGATCTTCGCCGCGTTGCTCGTCGCGGTAGTGGCGCTTATCTTCCTGACCGGAAGCAAATCCCCCGCCCCGAAGCTCGGCATCGACCTGCAGGGCGGCACCCGCGTCACGCTCGTGCCGCAGGGTGAAGAACCCACCCAGGATCAGCTGAAGCAAGCGCGTGACATCCTGGAGCAGCGCGTCAACGGCATGGGCGTATCCGGCTCCGAGGTCGTCATCAACGGCAACACGCTGGTTATCACCGTGCCGGGCGAGGACGCCGCCCAGGCGCAGGAAGTGGGACAGACCTCCCAGCTCTTCTTCCGCCCCGTGGCGCAGCAGCCCTCGCCGGATATGGCCAAGCTGGACTCCGAGATGGAGGATATGGCCAACCGCTGGGTCAAGTACGGCGTCATTACCGCGGATGAGGCCAACGAATCGCTGGGCCGGGTCACCGACGCTGTGAACCAGGCGAACGAGCAAATGGCGCAGCAGACCGGCAGCGACGCGACGAAGGTGCCCAAGCGGACCGTGTCCGCGAAGCCGATGGAGGAGCCGAAGAACTCCATCGAGCAGACGGAGCGGCGCGACGAGGTGACCAAGATGCTGCTCAAGGACCGCCAGTCGGAGGACCCGACGACGCTGTCCGCTGCGGCAGCACTCCTGCAGTGCCAGGGTGCCGAAAACGATCCGCTGGCGGGTAGCGATGACCCTGCCAAGCCGTTCGCCACGTGTGACTACAAGGAGGGCACGCCCTACATTCTGGAGCCGGCGCCGCTGCTCAACGGCATCGACGATCCGAACGGCACCCGCCTGACCGGCAACGAGATTGATACGGACCAGCCCATCAACGGCGGCCTGAACTCCCAGTCCGGCCAGATGGAAGTGGGCTTTTCCTTCCGCACCGGCGACGGCCCGAACGGTTCCCAGACCTGGGCGGACCTGACCAAGGAGCACCTGCAGGATCAGGTGGCTGTCACGCTCGACTCCGCGGTCATTTCCGCCCCGGTCATTCAGGGCGCTACCCCGTATGGCTCGGCGACCTCGATTACGGGTGATTTCTCACAGGAAGAGGCGCAGTCGCTGGCGAATAACCTGCGCTATGGCGCGCTGCCGCTTTCCTTCACCGGTGAAAACGGCGAGCCTGGCGGCACCACGGAGACCGTGCCGCCGTCACTCGGCCAGGCCGCGCTACATGCGGGCCTCGTCGCGGGCTTGGTGGGCCTCGTGCTCATCGCCCTGTACGCGCTGTACTACTACCGCGCGCTGGGCTTGGTGGCCATCGCTATGCTCATCGCCGCACTCGCACTGACCTACGGCGCCCTCGTTCTGTTGGGCCGGTGGATCGGCTACTCGCTGGATCTGTCGGGTATCGCCGGCCTCATCATCGGTGCCGGCGCTACCGCCGACTCGTTTGTCGTCTACTACGAGCGCATTAAGGACGAACTGCTCAAGGGCAAGACCTTCCGCTCCGCGGCGACGAAGGCGTGGGAGCGCGCCCGCGCCACCATCGTCACGGGTAACGCGGTCACGCTCATCGGCGCGGTCGTCGTGTACTTCCTGGCTATCGGCGAGGTCAAGGGCTTTGCCTTCACGCTGGGTCTGACGACGGTCTTCGACCTGCTCGTGTCCTTCCTGCTCATGGCGCCGCTCATGCAGCTGGCCGCGCGCAACCCGAAGTTTGCCAAGCCGTCCATGAATGGGCTGGGCGGCATCATGGCGCTGGCGCGCGAGCGCCGTGAATCCGGCTACTTCGAATCCGAGAAAGCCACCGCGGCGCCCGCCCCCGCTGAAGGTGGCCTCGCCACCCCCGTTTCCCGCGCTGAGGGAGAGGAGAAATAACGGTGAACGCAACGACTACTGCGGGCCACAAGCCCTCGCGCTTTGACCGCCTCTACCTCGACGAGGGCGGTACGGACTTCATCGGCCGGTCGAAGTTGTGGTACGCGATTACCATCGGCCTGCTCATCATCAGCTTCCTGGCCATCGGCATCCGCGGCTTCAACCTGTCGCTAGATTTTGAAGGCGGTACCAACGTCACGGTGCCGGCCGCCGGCCAGGTTGCCGACGACGTCGCTGACACGTTCAGCGAGTCCACCGGCGTGGAGCCGGAGAAGGTCCAGGTCGTCGGCTCCGGCGATTCCAAGACCATCGAGATCACCTCGGAACGCCTGAGCCAGGACCAAGTGGATGAGGCGCGTAGCGCCATCTACGAAAAGCACCACCCCAAGAACGCGGAGGGCGAACCCAGCCCTGACGCCATCGGTTCGTCGACCGTTTCCGAGTCGTGGGGCTCGTCAATTACCAAGCGCATGGTCATCGCTATGCTGGTGTTCCTGGTCGCTGCGACGGTGTACGTGGCCGTGCGTTTGCAGCGCGATATGGCGTTTGCCGCGATCCTGGCGCTGATTATCGATGGCATCGTTATCGCCGGCATCTACGCCCTGTTTGGGCTTGAGGTGTCTCCGGCCGTGGTGATTGGTCTTTTGACCGTGCTGACCTTCTCCATCTACGACTCCGTCATCGTCTTCGACAAGGTCAACGAAAACACCGCCGGCATTACCGGCCAGCGCAAGCACACCTACGCGGAGCAGGCCAACCTCGCGGTGAATCAGACGCTGATGCGTTCCATTTCGACCTCGGTGATTTCCGCGCTGCCGATCATCGCACTGTTCGTCGTGGCCATCTGGCTGATGGGCATCGGCACCCTGCGCGATCTGGCGCTCATTCAGCTCATCGGCGTTGTGGAAGGCATCTTCTCCTCGCTGTTTTTGGCTACGCCACTGCTGGTGTCCATCGTCAACCGTCGCAAGGACATCAAGCGCCACAACCAGCGCGTTGCCCGCTACCGGGCCGGTGAGCCTGCGGATGGCGATGCGGACAGCGATGCCTCGGTCACCGGTGCCGGGGAGGATGCGGCAGCACACGCTCGTCCGGCCGGTAGCGTCGACGCGGACGACGCGGATGCGGCACGGGCCGCTGCGCCGCGCACCGCGGACGGCAAGCGCACCGTCGTGACGCCGGGGTCCGGTTCCGCGACCACGCCTGCAACCGGTTCGAGCGCCGCCCGCGCGCCGAAGACCGGAACCGAGGGCGGCCACAACGCCACGTGGCGGCCTGGGAAATAGCGGAACTACGCCTATCTCTAGGGAAGGGATGAATGTGGTAGCTGCGCCCGCGGCAACAAATAGCGGTGCGGAGGGGCATCTGGCTCACACCAGGCGCCGAGCCGCACGCGGAATCCTGGCTGGTCTCACCGCTGTGGCGGTGACCGTGGGGCTCGCCGGATGTGACTCCGGTGCCGGTGGGGCCGGTTCGCACGCGGAGTCGACATCGGCAGGCCCGCCGCCGAGCACCGACTACTTCGGCTATCAGGCAAACTCGGGTCTCAGCACCACAAACGCGGGAAGCGCGTTGGGCACCGCAAACAATGCGCAGGTGCTCTCCGGCAGGCTGTACCCGTCTGCGTACGTGTCCGGGCCGAACGGTCAGATGATCCCGAACACGGATCTGGTCAAGACCGAAGAATTCCCCGGCGAGCAGCGCTCCGTCCTCTATACCTTGTCTGACAAGGCCACCTACAACGATGGCGCGCCGGTGACGTGCGATGACTACCTGCTGGCCTACAAGGCGGGCACCATGTCAGAACTTTTTGATTCGCACATGCCGCTGATGGATCAGATCGACACCCTGCAGTGCGGGCCAGGTAAGAAGACTTTCTTGGTGACCTTCAAACCGGGGCAGGGAGATCGCTGGCGCTACATGTTCGGGCCGGGCACGGTGGTTCCGTCGCATGCCATCGCCAAGAAGGCAGGCATGAGCCAGGAAGACCTCCTCGGCGCGCTCTACGCGGAGGATGCTGATCAGCTGGCAGAGGTCGCCCGCCTGTGGCGCGACGGATTCGACACCGACAATTTCGATCCGGATCTGCAGGTGTCCTTCGGCCCGTTCGTGATTGACCGGGTCGGCCGCCAGGGCGAGGTCGTGCTCAAGCGCAACGACCACTACTACGGCAACCCGGCCACGCTGGAACACATCACCGTGTGGCCGAAAGATGCGAACACCGCGGGCCTCCTGCAAAGCGGCAACCTCAAGGTCATCGACGCCCCGGAGGCCAACCCGGGTTGGCTCAACCGGAACGCGCCGGACAATCCCTTCGAGATCGAGTCGATGGTGGGGGATTTGACGGACTCGCTGGTGCTGTCGCACTCCGGGCTCTTCGCGGACCAAGGGGCGCGGCAAGCGTTCGCCGAATGTGTCGACCAAGGCGAGATAGCCAAAGTGAGCTCGGAGGCCTTCGGGGTCGATGTCCCGCCGGTCTACACCCACTCGGTGCGGCATACCGACCCCATGGTCCAGCACCTGAAGAATGTGGTGGAAGAGCACGCCCACACGGACATCGACAAGGCCAGCGCCCTGTCCGGCGAGACGGTCCGGGTGGGCTACCTGGGGCCTGACGAACGGTTGTCCAAGATGGTCGACAGCTTGAAGAAGTCCTGCGAACCGGCCGGGATCACCATCGAGGACGTCTCCGACGCCGATTCGTCGCCGGCGCGCCTCGAGCCGGACTCCGGCGAGGAAGCACCCCAGGCGGACGCCTTCCTTACTGCGGTGGATCCCCTCCGCGAACAGGGCGGGGTGTCCGCGAACATGAAGGACTATGAGGATCTGCGCAAGATGGAGCAGCAGCTGTGGGACGAGGTCAACGTGATCCCGCTGGCTGGTCAGCCGCGCACGTTCGTCATCGACCGCGCGGTGCGCAACGTCGTGCCGTACACTGGTCTTTCTGGAATCGGCTGGAACATGGACCGATGGATTGACACTGCAGCTCCGGAGCCCGAGGAACAAAGTGAGGAACCTAGTGAGCGCTAAATACGCCAACGGACGGGAAGCAATCGCCGACAACATCCGTTACGTCCAGGACTTTCCGCAGGAAGGCGTCCTGTTTGAGGATCTGACCCCGGTCTTGGCCAATCCGGAGGCCTTCCACGTCATCGTCGACGAGCTGGCGGAGGAGTGCCGGGCGCTCGGCGCCGAGCTTATCGGCGGCCTCGATGCGCGTGGCTTCCTCTTGGGCTCCGCGGTGGCCTACAAACTGGGCCTGGGCATCCTCGCCATCCGCAAGAAGGGGAAGTTGCCGCCGCCGGTCATCACCGAGGAATACGAGCTGGAGTACGGCAGCGCGGCCTTGGAAATCCCGGCCGAGGGGATCCCGATCAAGGGCCGCAAGGTCGCGCTTGTCGATGACGTCTTGGCCACCGGTGGCACCATGTACGGCGCGACGAAGCTGTTGCAGACCGCCGGCGCGGAGATTGCCGGCCACGTGGTGGTCATCGAGGTCGACGGGCTTGGCGGGCGCGAACGTTTGGCCGGCCCGCCGCTGGTTGTGCTGGGCAAAGAGGGCGATTCCGCCGTTGACGCGTCCTAGCGTGTGCTCGCCGTAGGTGACTAAGTAGACTACCTACATGGCGGGACACGATAAATCACGCCGCACTGGCGGCAAGAGCATGCGCCACATGTCGGCGCGGTTGGCGCGATCGCTCACGGGTGGGCGAGTCAAGGTCCACCCGGTGCTGGATCCGCTCATGTCCATTCACCGGCAGTTCCACCCGCGGGCGGACATGGCGCTGGTGGATAGGGCGTATTCCACCGCGGAACGCCTCCACACCGGGGTCTTTCGTAAGTCCGGCGACCCGTACATCACGCACCCGCTGGCGGTGGCCACCATCGCCGCGGAGATCGGCATGGACACCACGACCGTCGTCGCGGCACTGTTGCACGACACCGTCGAAGACACGGACTACTCGCTGGCGGATCTCACCCATGACTTCGGCCCCGAGGTGGCCCGGCTTGTCGATGGCGTGACCAAACTGGACAAAGTCGCCTTGGGCGCGGCCGCCGAAGCGGAGACTATCCGCAAGATGATCGTCGCGATGGCCAACGACCCGCGCGTCCTGGTCATCAAGGTCTCGGACCGCCTGCACAACATGCGAACCATGCGCTTTTTGCCGCCCGAAAAGCAGGCGAAGAAGGCACGCGAGACCCTCGAGGTCATCGCCCCGCTGGCGCACCGGCTGGGAATGGCCAACGTGAAGTGGGAGCTGGAAGACCTCGCCTTCGCGATTTTGTACCCGAAGAAGTACGACGAAATCGTGCGCATGGTGGCCGACCACGCGCCGTCGCGCGACAGGGCTCTAAAAGAGGTCATCGACAAGGTCTCGGCCGCGTTGAAGGAAAACGGCCTCCACGCTGAGGTGATGGGCCGGCCGAAGCACTACTGGTCCATTTACCAGAAGATGATCGTGCGCGGCCGTGACTTCGCGGAGATCTTCGACCTGCTCGGCATCCGGGTGCTGGTCGATGACGTCACCGACTGCTACGCGGCCATCGGCGTCGTGCACTCGCTGTTTTCGCCGCTGCCCGGGCGGTTCAAGGACTACATCTCGGCCCCGCGTTTCGGGGTGTACCAGTCCCTGCACACCACGGTGATGGCCGGCGGCTCCACCTTGGAGGTGCAGGTGCGCACGCACGAGATGCACTACAACGCCGAGTTCGGCGTGGCTGCGCACTGGCGCTACAAGGAGTTGAAGGGGAAAAACTCCGGCAAGAACGAGGAAGTCGACCAGATGGCGTGGATGCGCCAGTTGCTCGACTGGCAAAAGGAAGCGGCTGACCCCAACGAATTCTTAGACTCGCTGCGCTACGACTTAACCACCACGCAGATCTTCGCGTTTACCCCCAAGGGCGACGTCATTAATTTGCCGGCGGGATCCACGCCGGTGGACTTCGCCTACTCCGTGCACACGGAGGTGGGCCACCGGTGCATCGGCGCGAAGGTCAACGGCAAGCTGGTCGCGCTCGAGTCGGAGCTCAAGTCGGGCGACCGGGTGGAGATCTTCACCTCCAAGGATCCGAACGCCGGCCCGTCCCGTGACTGGCAGGACTTCCTCGTCTCCCCACGCGCCAAGACGAAGGTGCGGCAGTGGTTTGCCAAGGAGCTGCGCGAAGAACACCTTGAAGCGGGCCGGGACGCGCTGGCTACGGAAGTGCAGCGCGGCGGCCTGCCCATGCACCGGCTGTTTACCGCCTCCTCGATGAAGGAGGTCGCGCAGCAGCTGCACTACCCGGACGTGGAAGCGCTCTATACGGCCATCGGCGCGGGCCACGTGTCCGCCCACCACGTGGCCAACCAGCTCACCGCACTGTTTGGGGACGAAGAAGAAGCCGCGGACGAACTTGTCTCCCGCACTCCGCTGCCGCAGCTGACCCAGGTGGAACCGCGGTCGACGCGGGACTCCGCCGCGGGCGCGGGAATCCTCGTCGAGGGCAGCGCGGACATGCTGGCCAAATTGGCAAAGTGTTGCCAACCTGTGCCGGGCGATGACATCTTCGGCTTCATCACCCGGGGCGGGGGAGTGTCCGTGCACCGCGTCGACTGCACGAACGCGGACAAGCTGCGCGAGGACACCGCCCGCATGATCGACGTCCAGTGGGATACCGGCTCCGGCTCGCAGGGGGCATTCGCGGCGACGCTGCAGCTAGAGGCCATCGACAGGCAAGGCCTGCTGTCGGAGCTGACCCGCATTTTCAGCGATCAGAACCTGAACGTCCTGTCGATGCAGTCCAACCGCGGCGACGATCACATCGCGACGATGCGGTTTACCTTCTCGGTCTCCGACGCCAAGCAGCTGGGCGCGCTCATTACCACCCTGCGCAATACGGAGGGCGTCTTCGACGTATATCGCGTGACCGCCTAGCGGTGCGCGGTGTCCGGCACGGGGGTGTCCGGACGCGGCGCGTGGAGGCGGCGTCGGATACGCGGCGCGGCGGCAGGAAGTGACGGGCACGTTAACCGCCTGTGCCCGGCAGGTGAAGTGTCCGCAAACTTTCTCTGATGCCTGCCTGGGTAACCTGCCGCCTAACTGAATGCGCGCTATAAAAGATCCGGTTCTTTTACGCCGTATGTTTTATTGGTCGCGTTTCTCCCGAGGAGTAGCTTCATGTCGCGTTTCCGCCGCCTAGGTCACATTATCGCCGCAGGCACCATCACCGCCACCACCGCCGCGGTAATCCCCGCCGTTGCCAGCGCAGAGGATCTGGTGACCTTCTCTGTCACGAATATCACCGACTTCCACGGGCACCTCCTGCCGGGCAAGGAGATGGCCGAGGGCAAGGAGATGGGCGCGGCTCGGCTGCAGTCCCTGGTCAAGCACGTCAACGAGAACCAGGAGTACGTTCTCACGAGCTCGGGCGATAACGTCGGCGGCTCTGCGTTCATCTCTGCCATCGACCAGGACAACCCCACGATGGAAGCGCTCAACGCTATGGGACTCGATGTCTCGGCAGTGGGCAACCACGAGTTTGACCAGGGTGTAGATGACCTCACTGGCCGCATCACGAACAAGTCCGACTTCCCGATCTTGGGCGCGAACGTGTACAAGGACGGCGAGCGGATCCTTCCGGCCACCTACGTTCAGGAAGTGGAAGGCGTCAAGGTCGGCTTCGTTGGTACCGTCACCCAGCTGACCAAGAGCAAGGTCGCGCCGGACAAGATCGAGGGCATCGAGATTACCGACCCGGTCGAGGAGACCAACAAGGAAGCCAAGCGCCTGAAGGAGAGCAACGAAGCCGATGTCGTCGTCGCTCTTATGCACGAGGACGCGCTGGAATACAAGGACGGCTTTGACGATTCCGTCGACGTCATTTTCGGTGGCGACTCCCACCAGAAGACCGAGGGCCGTATCCAACGCGAAGGTCAGCCGGACATTCTCTGGGCGCAGGGCTACGAGTACGGCAAGCTGCTTAACGATGTCGACCTCACCTACGACCGTCAGGCGGGCAAGCTGACTAACTCCGAGCTCAAGCAGTACTCCGCGGCTGATGCGGCGGCGCTGGATCCCGATCCGAACATCGACGAGATTGTGAAGAAGGCTCAGAAGGTCGCCGATGAAAAGGGCAAGCAGGTTGTGGGCAAGCTCGACAACCCGCTTGTGCGCGGCAGCGCGCCCGGAAAGGCGCCGGGCACCAACCGTGGCACGGAATCCACCGGCAACAACTTCATTGCGGAGGCCAACCGCGCCATCCTGTCTGAGGAGACGGGCCAGGATGTGCAGATCGGCATCATGAACGCCGGCGGCGTCCGCGAGGACCTGGAGGCTGGCGAGGTGACCTACGAGCAGGCCGCGACGGTCCAGCCGTTCAACAACGACATTTCCGTGGGCAAGCTCACCGGCGCTGATCTCATTCAGCTGCTGGAGCAGCAGTGGAAGGCAGGCGGGGACCGCGCACGCCTGGCACTTGGCCTCTCTGAGGGCTTCACCTACTCCTACGACCCGAGCGCGCCGCAGGGAGAGCGCGTTCTGGCAGCAAGCCTGAATGGCGAGCCGATCGTTGCCGACCAGCAGTACACCGTCGCGGCATCGTCCTTCCTCTTCTCCGGCGGCGACGGTTTCGACGCGTTTAAAAACGCCAAGGACGTTGTCAACGTAGGCGCGAACGACCTGCAGGTGTACGCGAAGTACCTGGCGCGCGAGGACAAGAAGTACCCCTTCGCCCAGCGGGATGCAGGCGTCCACATCGACGGCGAGCTGAAGCCGGGCAACACCGTGACCGTCAAGCTTTCCGGGCTCAACTACACCTCGGAAGGTGAGCCGCAGGCGAAGAACGTGACCGTCAAGCTGGGCGATGCCACCGCGACCGCAGACATCAACAACGCGGCCGGCGACGGCGACGACCAGGGCAACGAGCACGGCCGCGCAGAGGTGCAGCTCGAGGTTCCGCAGGGCATCGACGCTGACTCCGTGCTGGAAATCACTACCGACGTTCAGGGTGGGGACGAGGCGCCGATCCGCATCCCGGTAGGCAAGCTGAGCGGTGATCTGTCAGACGACGACCAGTCTGGCCAGCAGGGCGGCAATGGCTCGGGCCTCCCCGGGCTGTCTTCTGACGGTCTGTCCTCCAACGGCTCGGCCGTCTTGGGTGCCGCGGGCGGTTCGGCCGCCCTGGCGGCCATTGCAGCCCCGATGATCGGTAACGCTGCCCAGCCGTGGGCAGATCAGGTCCGCCAAGCCTTTGGCTTCTAACACGCACGGGGTGAATCTCTAGCCCCGCGCTATCTTCAGCTCCCCGCATCGAGAATGCTTCCGGTGCGGGGAGCTTTGTGTGCGACCACGCTGAATTTCTCGGTAGGCGAACGGGTAGGTTGGAACGGGTGGAATGGCGCGATGAACTTGTCAACGAACTGCACAACCAGTTGAGTATTGAGACCTACCGCATCCCGGTGGTCATCCTGTCCGCCGTCGGTATCTACATCGCGTTCATGATCCTTACCCGGCTGTTCGGATCACGCGTGTTGACCTCCATGAGTGGCTCCGACGCCGTGGTCATCATCATGTTCGGCGCGGTGGCCGGCCGCGTCATCATCGGCCACCCGCCGTCGCTTCTCGCGGGCATTCTGGGCCTGGCCACGCTCATGGCGCTGGAGGCAATTTTCGGCGAGGCGCGCAAGAAATTCGGGTGGTCGCGCATCCTCGACCGCCGGCCCATTCTCCTCATGTTCAACGGTGAATTTGTTTCTGCTGGCATGCACGTGGCGCACATGGCAGACAGCGATATCTATTCCGCTATGCGGCGCAGCGGCGTCGGGGCCCGCGCTGAAGTGGGCGCGATGATTCTCGAACCCACTGGGGACATCTCCGTTATCCGGAGGGGACAGGCCATCGATCGGGACGTGCTGTCCTCCGCAATCGGTTATTCGGAAGCAGACGGCCCACGGCCGGAGAAATAAAAGTCTATTCTCGGCGCGCCCCACGCCGTACCTGACCACGAATAAAGCCCCTTGCCCGTTGAGGGCAAGGGGCTAGTGCGTGAGCGCTGATATTCAGCGCCTCCCAGCCGGTCTTAGAACGGCATCGGGAACTGCGGGAGAGCCGGCATCTGCTCAGCCAGCTTCGGCAGGATGTCCTGCCAGGTCACAGCGATGTTGACGATGCTGGCAGCGAGGGTGGTGAACTTCGCGATGGTGAAGAAGGTGGAGCTCAGGCCGGCGGCGGCAGCGGCGGTAGCAGCCGTGGTCATGATGATCCTTCCAGAGGAAAAGAAGGGGTGGAAGGAAAGGGAAGGGGCGGAAGCTTAGAACGGGAGGTTGAACTCCGGGAGCTGCAGCTCCGGCAGGGTCGGCAACTGCGGAAGCTCGAAGCCCAGCTTCGGCAGGTTGGTGGCCAGGCTGTCAATCGCACGGAAGAAGCTCAGCACAGCGCTGCCGGCCTGAAGAATCTCAAGCATGTTGTGTCCTCTCAAGACGCGAGTAGAAGTTCATCGATAGCTTAGAACACTTCAGCGCTGAGTTAGTGAACTGACAGCAAATTTTTTGTTAATCCTAGACCTCGACGCTTTCGATCTTCACCTCTTCAGCCGGCTTGCCGTCCGGCGCGCCGCCTTCAACGCCCTTCTCCGCGATGCCGTCCAGGGTCTTCTGGCCGGTGTCGCCGACCTTGCCAAAGTAGGTGTAGTCCGGCGGCAGCTCCGAGTCGTCGTAGTTGAGGAAGAACTGGGAGCCGTTGGTGTCCGCGCCGGCGTTCGCCATGGCGATGGAGCCCTTCGGGTAGGTGACCGGCTCCTTCTGGGCCGCCGGGTCATCACCCATCTCGTCAGACGGGTATTCGTTAGCGAACTGGAAACCCGGGCCGCCGCTGCCCTGGCCGCTGGGATCACCGCACTGCAGGACGTTGAGGCCGCCGGAGGTCATGCGGTGGCACACCGTGTCGTTGTAGTAGCCCTCCTTGGCCAGGTGCTCAATTGCGTTCACCGTGCACGGGGACACCGCGCGGTCGAGCTCCATGTCGATGTCGCCCTGGTTGGTCTTCAGGGTCACGGTCTGCGTGCCCTTGGTCGAGACATCGTCACCCGCCGGCTTGGACACCTTCTTCGCGGCTTCGCCGGCGTCCTTGTAGTCGCACGTCACCGTCGCCGGCAAAGCTTCCTTGCGCTGGCCGGACAGCGGTTCCGCGGTCGCCTGCTCAGTGGTCTGCTCCTGCGAGGTCTCGTCCTGCGCTTCGACTTCCTCATCGCCGTCGCGGGTGGCCATGAACCAGATGCCGCCCACGAGGGCGAGGATGGCCACGGCGGCGACAGCGACGACGCCGAGCGGGCGGGTCTTTTCCTTGCGCTCCCGCGCATTGAGCTCGCGGTTGAGCTTGGACAGCGCCTGCTCGCCGCGTTTCCGGTTATCCGAGTGGGTGTCGGTCATTACTTCCCTTAATGTCGTCGGACGAAAACTACTTCGATTGTGTCGGGGGATGATTGTAGTAGTCGGGTCGGTACAGTCGGGGCCATGGCACACGTAACTTTTCAAGGCGAACCGACCACCACGCGCGGGGAACTGCCGGCAGTAGGAGAGCAGCTGCCGGACTTCACCGTCGTGGGAACCGATCTGCAGGAACTGACCCCGGCGGACTTTGCGGGGAAGAAGCTGGTTATCTCTATCTTCCCGTCTGTGGACACCGGTGTGTGCGCACAGCAGCTGCGCACCTTCAACCAAAAGGCCGCGGATCACGCAGATACTGTCGTGCTGTCTGTGTCCAAGGATCTCCCCTTTGCACAGCAGCGATTCTGCGCTAACGAGGGCATCGACAACGTAGTGTCCGCCTCCGCGTTCCGCGGTGACTTCGCGGACAAGCTCGGCGTGGAGCTCGAGGGCTCGCCCCTGCAGGGCCTCTTGGCCCGCGGCGTGGTGGTCACTGACGCCGACCACAAGGTCGTCTACACCCAACTTGTCGATGAAATCGGCGAGGAGCCGGACTACGACTCCGCTCTCGCTGCGCTCGCGTAATGCGTATCCGCACTCTTACCGTCGGGCCGCTGTCGGCTAACTGCTACCTGGTGTCCGAAGAGACGGCGGATGGTAGCCCTCAGGCGTTCCTTGTCGACCCCGGGATGGAAGCAATGGACGCCGTCGTGGCGGCGGTGGAACAGGACCAGGTCGAGGTCGAAGCCGTGGTGTTAACACACGGTCACATCGACCACGTCTGCGACGCCGCGCTAGTGGCCGAGAAGTACTCGGCGCCGGTGTACATCCACCCGGCGGACGCGTTCATGCTCGAGCCAGGCAACGAGTGCCCGCAGCAGGCGGCGCGGATGTTCGGTGCGGACATCGCCAAGCTTCCGGCGGAAGTACGCGAGCTGAGCGATGGGCAGACGGTCGAACTGGCGGGTCACGCCTTTACCGTGCACCACGCCCCGGGGCACTCGCCGGGGTGCGTCTTGTTGGAAGGCGACGAGTTTGTGCTCACCGGGGACGTGCTGTTCCGCGGTGCGATCGGCCGGGTCGACCTCCCATACTCCGACCCGCAGGCCATGCAGGACTCGCTGCGCACGAAGGTGAAGGTCCTCGACGATGATCTTGAGGTCTATCCCGGCCACGGCCCGCGCAGCCAGATGGGCGAAGAGAAGCTGACCAATCCCTTCCTGGTTGGGGCGAAGCCTGTACGCTGATCTGCGTGAGTTCGAAGAATCAGTTTGCAGCCCTGTCCGCACCGAAAGGCGTCCCTGACTACGTTCCGCCGGAGTCGGGGACCTTCTACCACGTCCGGGAGACGATGGTGCAGCAGGCGCATCTGTCTGGGTTCCAGCACATCGAGCTGCCCATCTTCGAAGAAACCGCCCTCTTCGCCCGCGGCGTGGGCGAATCCACCGACGTGGTCTCGAAGGAGATGTACACCTTCGCCGACCGCGGCGACCGGTCTGTCACTCTCCGTCCGGAGGGCACCGCGGGCGTGATGCGCGCGGTCATCCAGCACCACCTGGACCGGGGGCAGCTGCCGGTCAAACTCAACTATGCCGGCCCGTTCTTCCGCTACGAGCGCCCGCAGGCGGGCCGCTACCGCCAGCTCCAGCAGGTGGGCGTGGAAGCAATCGGTGTCGACGATCCGGCGCTGGACGCGGAGATCATCGCCTTGGCAGACCGCACTTACCGCGCGCTGGGGCTCACCGGTTTCCGTCTGGAGCTGACCAGCCTGGGCGACCGCAACTGCCGTCCTGCCTACCGTGAAAAGCTGCAGGACTTCCTGTTCAAGCTCGACCTCGACGAGGAGACCAAGCGCCGTGCGGAAATTAACCCGCTGCGCGTGCTCGACGACAAGCGTCCGGAGATGCAGGAGGCGCTTGCCGATGCCCCGTTGATGCTCGACCACCTAGACGGCGAGTGCCGCGCGCACTTCGAGACCGTCACCGGCCTGCTGGACGATATGGGTGTCCCTTACGAGATCAACCCTCGCATGGTCCGTGGCCTGGATTACTACACCAAGACCTGCTTCGAGTTCGTCCACGACGGGCTCGGTGCGCAGTCCGGCATCGGCGGCGGCGGACGCTACGACGGGCTGATGCAGCAGCTCGGCGGCCAGGACCTGTCCGGCATCGGTTACGGCCTCGGCGAGGACCGCGCGGTCCTCGCGATGGAGGCGGAGGGCATCACTGTCGAGGACGCGGAAAAGCGCGTCGATGTCTTCGGCGTGGCCATGGGTGCGGACGCGAAGCGGCGGATGGCACTCATCATCAACGACCTGCGCCGTGCGGGTATCTCCGCGGATATGTCTTTCGGCGACCGCGGGCTGAAGGGTGCGATGAAGGGCGCGAACCGTGCGGGCGCCAAGGTCGCTCTCGTGCTCGGCGACCAAGAGCTTGCGGCTGGCACCGTAGCCGTCAAGGACCTGGTGGCCCACGAGCAGCACGACGCGGAAATGGAAAAAGCAGTCGACGCGGTGCGCCGACTGCTTGCGGACTAGGTCCCGCCGACTAAGGCCCGCCGACTTAGCCCACTGACAACGTGATGTGTTAGCGAAGGGGCGTTAGCGCGTTCGCTAACACATCACCTGGGAGACCTTGAATCCCATGGTCTTGGCCAGGCCGCCCATGGAGGTCTCCTTGTACTTGGCCATCATGTCGCGGCCGGTATCCGCCATCGTTTCGATGGCGTTGTCCAGCGAGACGAAGTGGGTGCCGCCGCCCATCTTGGCCAGGCGCGCGGCGTTGATGGACTTCACACCGCCGATGGCGTTGCGCTCGATGCACGGCACCTGCACGAGGCCGCCGACCGGGTCGCAAGTAAGGCCGAGGTTGTGTTCCAAGGCAATCTCGGCGGCGTTTTCTACCTGAGCCGGGGTGCACCCCAGAATGTGCGCGAGGCCAGCTGCGGCCATCGCTGACGCGGAGCCGACCTCGCCCTGACAGCCGACCTCAGCGCCGGAGATGGACGCGTTCGTCTTGATGACGATGCCCACGGCGCCGGCCGTCAGCATGAAGCGGCGGGCGGCGTCTCGGTCGAAGCCGGGGACGAAGTCGCGCGCGTAGTGCATGACCGCGGGGATGATGCCGCAGGCGCCGTTCGTCGGCGCGGTGACAACGCGACCGCCCGCGGCGTTTTGCTCATTGACGGCCAAGGCGTAGAGGTTGACCCACTCCATGGCGGAAAAGCCGCTGGTCTCATCGCCGTTTTCGCCGTCGAGAAGCTTCTGGTGCAGCTGCGGGGCGCGCCGCGGAACCTCCAGGCCGCCGGGCAGAGTGCCGGTGGTGGAGATGCCGTCGCGGACGCACTCCTGCATGGTGTCCCACACCTTATCCAGGTGCTCGAGTACGGCGTCCTTGCCGCCTTCGGCCCGGTGGACCACGTCTTCGTTGGCGAGGACGATCTCCCAAATCTTCTTGTCTTCGCGGCGGCAGATCTCCATCAGCTCGTCCGCGGTGGAGAACTCGTAAGGAACGTTGTCCTCGGTATCGGCTGCCGCAGCACCTGCCGGGACCTCGTCGTCTTCGGCGAGCTGCTCGTCGAGCTCCGCGCGCGAGAGGATGAAGCCGCCGCCGACGGAGAAGTATTCCGCGTGCTCCGCGAGCGTCTCACCGCTGTCGGAGTAGGCGTTGAAGATGACGCAGTTCGGGTGCTCCGGCACCGGGGTGTTGTTCCAGGTGATTTCGTAATCGAGCTCGCCGGCTGGGCCGGCGGCGTGGCCCTCGGACGGGACCATGCCCGCAACGGGCTCAGCGTCCAGCGGCACGGTCAGCGGATCCCAGCCGACCAGGCCGAGGATGGTGGCGCGGTCGGTCGCATGCCCCTTGCCGGTGGCGGATAGCGAACCGCGCAGCTCCGCGGTCACCTTCGCGGGATACTCGTTCAAGGATTCAATGAAGGCTTTGGCAGCACGCATCGGCCCCACCGTGTGGGAAGAGGACGGGCCGATGCCGATAGAGAAGATGTCGGTGACGCTCACGGACATAGTCGCAGCACCCCTTTCTGTCGAAGCTTCTGAGGAGGAAAGTGCGGAGGTAGTTTTCGAACGGTAACGATATCGTACGCGTAGTCTACGTCACATTTCGGCTGTGGGGGAGACGCACAGAACCAGCGGAGCGGCTGCGCGGTGGCGTGGACTATGTAGTGCCGAGATCCCCGTCGCCTCCGGCTGGCCCCGCCTGTGGCGGTGAGACGATGAGTTGGGTGAGTTGCCGGGCCGCTCGCGCGATGCGCTCATCGAAGTAGCTGTCTTCGTCCCACGCGTTATCTGAATCGCTATGGTGTCGTGCCCCTGCCGTTCTTTCAACGTCATTCGCTGCCTGAAAAATTCCAGTGGGCACCACCACGGCATGGAGATAGTTAAACAGTGGCCGGAGGGAGTAATCCAAAATGCCGGCGTGGCGCGCCGAACCACCGGTGGCGGCGACGAGGACGGGGAGTTCCTCCAGGGCGTGTTGGTCGAAGGTGTCGAAAAACATCTTGAACAGACCGGAGTAGCTGCCCTGAAACACCGGGGTGACCGCGATCAGGGCGGCGGCCCCGGTAATCGTCTCCTGCGCGGCGTTGAGCCGCGGGGTGGGGCTCGACCAATCGGTCATCGCGTCCACGAGCTCGCCGGCGAGATCCCGCAGCTCAATGGTCTCGACCGACAGCTCGCGCCCCTGGGTCTGGCTTTCGGTCAAGACGGTATCGGAGAGGGCATCGGCAAGCGCCCGCGTCGTCGATGGGGTGGACAGACCCGCGGAAACCACTGCGAGGGTAGGCACGGTAAATCCTCCAAACGCAAAAGAAAAGCGCCCGCACGATGAGGCGAGAGCGGGCGCTACGGGGCAGGGAAGAAAATTCTAAGAGTTGTACGCGCCGCGCTCCAAGATGTCGCAGGCGCCCATGGTGCCGTTTTGGTAGCCGGCCATAAACATCTTCTGGCGCTGTTCAGAGGTGCCGTGGGTAAAGCTCTCCGGGTTGACGTAACCCTGCTGAGATTCCTGAATGTGGTCATCGCCAATCGCACCAGCCGTCTTCATCGCGGTCGCAACCTGCTCCTCGGTGACCGGCTCGAGGCGCGGGTTATCGCCCTTATCGGCGCGGGAGGCCCACACACCTGCGTAGCAGTCTGCCTGCAACTCGATCTTCACCGCGTTGGAATCCGGGCCCGGATCGTCGTAATTGGACATGCCCAGGGTGCCCTCGAGGTCCTGGATGTGGTGGCCAAACTCGTGGGCGACAACATATTCCTGCGAAAGCGGTGCGGCGGACCCGCCCATCTGCTTGAGCATGGAGAAGAACGAGGTGTCGAAGTAAGCGGTTTCGTCCTGCGGGCAGTAGAAGGGGCCGGTTTGGGACGATGCTGCACCGCAGCCGGTTTGGGTGGCCTGCTCGAAGATGCGCAGACCTGGTTTCGTGTATTCGATCCCCGCTTGCTCCGGGAGGATGTCACTCCAGATTTCGTCGAGGGACTGCGCAGTGCCGACAATGCGGCAACCGTCGCTTTCGTTCGCATCATCCCACGTGCAGTTGGCGTACTCGCTTTCCGTATCGCCATAACCTTGGCCGGAATGCTGGTTCTGGCCCGGTTCCTGCTGCGGTTGCTGACCACCGCCACCGCCCCCAAGGGCACCCGGGTCACCGCCGAGAAGAAGGTAGAGACCTACGAGGAGAAGGGAACCAAAGCCGCCGCCAACCGCAATGGGGCCGCCCATGCCGCCGCCACTGCCGCCGGATACCTCACGGCCAATGCTGCCACCGCTGCGAAATGTCATGGGTTAGATAATGCCATATCGCGGGGTAGTGGGGTGGGGGCGGCTTTTCGGCAGGCGGTGGGGCGGTACACTATGGGCGTTCATTAGTGGCGGCGCTGAATGCCGCCAGCAAGCGAAAGAGGGAAGGGAAAGTAGGAACGTGCTGCGTACCCACTTGGCAGGCGAGCTGCGCAAAGAACTCGCTGGAGAAACTGTCACGCTGACTGGCTGGGTGTCGCGCCGCCGCGACCACGGTGGCGTCATCTTTATTGACCTGCGCGACCGCTCCGGCCTGTGCCAGGTCGTCTTCCGCGAGTCGGAGGTGGCAGAGCGTGCCCACGACCTGCGCTCCGAGTTCTGTGTGAAGGTTACCGGCGTGGTCGAAGCCCGCCCGGAGGGCTCGGAAAACCCGAACCTGCCGTCGGGCGAGATCGAGGTCAACGTCTCCGAGCTCGAGGTGCTCAACCGTTCCGCCGCGCTCCCGTTCCAGATCGATGATCCGTCGTCCTCCGGCGAAGTGGGCGAGGAGGCCCGCCTGCGCTACCGCTACCTGGATCTGCGCCGCGAGAGCCAGTCCAAGGCACTGAAATTGCGCTCCAACGCCAATCGTGCAGCACGTACCGTGCTGGACAAGCACGATTTCACCGAAATCGAGACCCCGACTCTGACCCGCTCCACCCCGGAGGGTGCGCGCGACTTCCTCGTACCGGCACGCCTAAAGCCGGGCTCCTGGTACGCCCTGCCGCAGTCGCCGCAGCTGTTCAAGCAGCTGCTCATGGTCGCCGGCATGGAGCGCTACTACCAGATTGCGCGCTGCTACCGCGATGAGGACTTCCGAGCTGACCGCCAGCCGGAATTTACCCAGCTGGACGTCGAGATGTCCTTCGTGGACCAGGAGGACGTCATCCAGCTCGCCGAGGAAATCCTGGTCGAGCTGTGGAAGCTCATCGGCTACGAGATCTCCACGCCGATCCCGCGCATGACCTACGCCGACGCCATGAAGTACTACGGCTCGGATAAGCCGGATCTGCGCTTCGACATCAAGATCACCGAGTGCGCTGACTTCTTCAAGGACACGACCTTCCGCGTCTTCCAGCAGGAATACGTCGGCGCCGTGGTCATGGAGGGCGGTGCCTCCCAGCCGCGCCGTCAGTTCGACGCCTGGCAGGAGTGGGCGAAGCAGCGCGGCGCCAAGGGGCTGGCGTACATCACCATCGCCGAGGACGGCACCCTGGGCGGCCCGGTGGCCAAGAACATCACCGATGCTGAGCGCGACGGCATCGCCGAACACGTTGGCGCCAAGCCGGGCGACGCCATCTTCTTCGCCGCCGGCGATACCAAGTCCTCCCGCGCGCTGCTGGGCGCTGCCCGCCAGGCCATCGCGGAGAAGCTCGGCCTCATCAAGGAAGGCGACTGGGCCTTCACGTGGGTCGTCGACGCCCCACTGTTCGAGCCGGCAGCCGACGCCACCGCCGACGGCGACGTGGCGCTGGGCCACTCCTCGTGGACCGCGGTGCACCACGCGTTCACCTCGCCGAAGCCGGAGTGGATCGACTCCTTCGACCAGAACCCGGGCGAGGCGACCGCCTACGCCTACGACATCGTCTGCAACGGCAACGAGATCGGCGGCGGCTCCATCCGTATCCACGACCGCGACGTGCAGGAGCGCGTGTTCAACGTCATGGGCATTACCGAGGAAGAAGCCCGCGAGAAGTTCGGCTTCCTGCTCGACGCCTTCGCATTTGGTGCTCCGCCGCACGGCGGCATCGCCTTCGGCTGGGACCGCATTGTCTCCCTGCTGGGCGGCTACGATTCCATCCGCGACGTCATCGCGTTCCCGAAGTCGGGCGGCGGCGTCGACCCGCTCACCGACGCGCCGGCGCCCATTACCCCGGAGCAGCGCAAGGAAACCGGCGTGGACGCCAAGCCGAAGAAGGCCGAGGACGAGAGCAACTAAGTTCACGTGGATCTCCAGATCGACGACATCGTCGATGCGGCGGAGGGGCTATTGTCCCGCCGCTTCGGCGGTACCCAGCAGTTAAGCGGGATCGAAGAGCTCGACGGCTCCGGGCAAAGCACCGTGCTCCGTGCGCGGGTCGCTAACTCGCCGTTTTTGCCGCACCGGTCGGTCATCGTCAAGCACACGCCCGTGACCGGCAGCTCCATTGATGATGCGGCCCTGCTGCGGGAAGTGGTGGCCTACCAGTTCACCAACTCGCTCGCGCAGGAGGTGCGGCCCGGCCCGGTCCTGTTGGCCTACGACATCGAGCAGCGCATCGTGGTTCTCACGGACTTGGGCGATAGCCTCACGCTTGTCGATGTCCTGCACGGCGCCGACGCGGAGGAGCGCGTCGCCGTCTTCCGCAGCCTGGGTGGCGCGCTGGGGCGCCTGCATGCGGGCACGGCGGGGCGCGACGCAGCCTTTGATGTCCTGCTGCGGCGCCTGGTCAAGGCGCACCGACACTACGCGCACTCGCAGGCTTTGCGCGACGAGGCGCTCGCGTATTCCATTCCGCTGGGCCTGCGGATTGTCGCGGCGGCAGGCCTCGACGTGCCCGAGGCGTTCGCTCAGGCGGCCAAGGATGCGGAAGAAGCATGCCGGTCGGGGGCGGAATGCGCGTTTACCCCGTTCGACCTTTCGCCGGACAACATCATCTCCGCCGACCGCATCCACTTCTTGGACTTCGAGTGGGCGGGCTTCCGCAACGTCACCTTCGACGTCGGGTCCGTCATCAGCGGATTCCCACAGTTCGTTTTCGCCGAGCCGGTGGCCGATGCCGAGGTGGAGACCTTCCTCACCGCGTGGACGCGGGAGATTCAGGACGTGTGGCCCAATCTGGCGGAGCGGGACTATCGTTACCGGGCTATCACGGTCGCCTTAGTGGGGTGGGCGCTGTCGAGCCTGGCCACCATGGCCGTCGGTGGGTTGGAGCCCCTCGCGGCGTTGGTGGAGGACGGCGCTGACGCGCACCTCGTGTCCGGCGGTGGCACGGACGTCTCCGATGCCTTAACCGCTGGCATCGGGTTGCTTCGGTCTGGCAGGAAGGGCGAATTTACCGGCGATGACCGGTTGGTGCGCCAAGATCTCTACGAAAGCTTCGAGGCGCTCGCACGCTACGCAACCGCGACGCACGAAAGGATCGCGGAGGATACCTCCCGCGCCAAGGACTCGGCCGGTGAACGCACCGCCGGCGTGGCGGTGCCTTTCTCCCGGCGCAGTGGGGACAGGGCAAACGGTGCGGAGCTGGCGGCTATCGCGCGCTTTGCCGAAGAGATTGCTGGCCGGCTGGCACACTAGCGCCCGTGCGTTCTGTACGTACTGTGTGTCTGACCGGAAGAAGGAGGTGTAGCTCGTGGACCAAGACTCGTTGTTTGGCGGCGGATCTGGGGCCGGTGAATTGGGAAGCTACGGCGACCCCGGGCAGGGCCCTGTGGGGGCCAGTGCCCACGACGTGTTCGCCACCCACCCGGGCTCACCGCTGGCGGCGCGCATGCGCCCGCGCTCGTTGGAGGAGATGGTGGGGCAAGAGCAGCTGCTCGCGCCCGGTAAACCTCTGCGCCGGCTCATCGAAGGATCGGGGGAGGCGTCCGTCATCTTGTACGGCCCGCCCGGCACCGGCAAGACCACCGTGGCATCGCTCATCGCCCAGGCGATGGGGCAGAACTTTGTCGGCCTTTCCGCCCTCGACTCCGGTGTAAAGCAGGTGCGGGAGGTCATTACCCGGGCCCGCCGGGACGCGGCGCGCGGGGTGCGCACGGTGCTGTTTATCGATGAGGTCCACCGATTTTCCAAGACCCAGCAGGACGCGCTGCTCGCCGCGGTGGAAAACCGAACGGTGCTGCTCGTCGCCGCGACCACGGAAAACCCCTCCTTTTCGGTCGTCTCACCGCTCTTGTCCCGCTCGCTGCTGCTGCACCTGGAGCCGTTGTCGGACGCCGACTTAAAGACCCTTCTGCAGCGCGCCTTATCCGATGAGCGCGGGCTGGCTGATCGCATCACGGTTACCGGGGAGGCGCTCGACCAGCTGGTCTTGTTGGCCGGCGGCGATGCACGCCGCGCGCTGACCTACCTGGAGGCGGCGGCTGAAGCTGTCGCGGACGGCGGGGAGCTCGACCTCACCGTCGTGCGGGAGAACGTCAACCGAGCCGTGGTGCGCTACGACCGTGACGGCGACCAGCATTACGACGTGGTCTCCGCCTTCATCAAATCAATCCGCGGGTCGGATGTGGACGCCGCCTTGCACTACCTCGCCCGCATGGTGGAGGCCGGCGAGGACCCGCGCTTTATCGCCCGCCGGCTCATCATCCACGCCTCGGAGGACGTCGGCATGGCTGACCCGACGGCGCTGCCCACCGCAGTCGCGGCCGCCCAGGCGGCTCAACTCATCGGGCTGCCGGAGGCACGCATCCCGCTGGCGCAGGCGACCATTCACCTCGCCACCGCGCCGAAGTCGAATTCGGTGATCCGGGGCATCGACGCCGCGCTTGCCGATGTCCGCAGCGGCCACATCGGCCATGTCCCACCGCACCTGCGCGACGGGCACTACGAGGGGGCGAAGCGCCTGGGCAACGCGGTGGGCTACGTCTACCCGCATGACGATGCCCGCGGTGTGGTTACCCAGCAATACCTCCCAGAGGAACTGGCAGATGCCACCTATTACGAGCCGAGCGACCACGGCGCGGAAAAGCGGGTGGCGGACTACATCGGGCGCCTGCGCCGAATCGTGCGCGGGTCCAAGTAGGGCTCGGCCCCGGCTCCTGCGGCAACGCCGTTACCCCGTGCGCCACGCTGCCCGCGGCCGCGGGTAAAGTTGGGCGCTGTTACGCGGCCGCGCACCAAGCGGTCGCTGGCCTTGACAGTCGAACAAAAAGGACAGGCATTTCGTCATGCGTACTCATGAAATCAGGGAGCGGTTTACCCAACACTTTGTGAACCTGGGGCACGAGAGCGTCCCGAGCGCGCCGCTGACCGTTGACGATCCGAACCTCCTGTTCGTCAACGCCGGAATGGTGCCGTTCAAACCGTACTTTCTGGGCCAGCAGAACCCGCCATTCCACAACAACCTGGCCACGTCCATCCAGAAGTGCGTGCGTACCCTGGACATCGACGAGGTGGGCATCACCACCCGCCACAACACCTTCTTCCAGATGGCCGGCAACTTCTCCTTCGGCCAGTACTTCAAGCAGGGTGCTATCAAAAACGCCTGGGCGCTTCTGACCAACCCGGTCGCAGAGGGCGGACTCGGCCTGGATCCGGACCGCCTGTGGGTCACCGTCTTCGAGACCGACGATGAGGCGGCGTCTATCTGGCGCGACGAGGTTGGCGTGCCCGAATCCCGGATCCAGCGCATGGGCATGGAGGACAATTACTGGTCGATGGGCGTTCCGGGGCCGTGCGGTCCGTGCTCCGAGATCTACTATGACCGTGGCGCGGAGTACGGCGCCGAGGGCGGCCCGGAGGCCGACGACAACCGCTACATGGAGATCTGGAACCTGGTCTTCATGGGGTATGAGCGTGGCGCCGGCGACGGCAAGAACTTCGAGATCGTGGGCGACCTGCCGCAGAAAAACATCGATACCGGCATGGGTATCGAGCGCGTCGCCTGCATCTTGCAGGGCGTAGACAACGTCTACGAGACCGACCTGCTGCGCCCCGTTATCGACGTGGCGGAAGAGCTTACCGGCGCGAAATACAACGAGAAGCAGGACAACGACGTCCGCTTCCGCGTTATCGCCGATCATTCGCGTACTGGCATGATGCTGATTCTCGATGGCGTGACCCCGTCGAACGAGGGCCGCGGGTACATCCTGCGCCGCTTGCTGCGCCGCATCATCCGTTCCGCCCGCCTGCTGGGCGCCACCGGCGAGACGCTGGAAAAGCTCCTCGGCACCGTCATGGACACGATGGAGCCGTCGTACCCGGAGATCGCGGATAACCGCGAGCGCATCCTGCGCGTGGCTCTGGCGGAGGAGAAGTCCTTCCTCAAAACCCTGGAGTCGGGTACGCAGCGCTTCGACACCGCCGCGGCCGCAGTGGAAAGCGCCGGCGGCAAAGAGATTTCCGGTGCGGAGGCTTTCGCGCTGCACGACACGTACGGTTTCCCCATTGATCTCACCCTGGAGATGGCTAACGAGGCGGGCCTTGAGGTGGATATGGCCGGATTCGAGTCCGCGATGGCGGATCAGAAAGCCCGCGCCAAGGCCGACAACAAGGCGAAGAAGCACGGCCACACCGACGAGTCGCTCTACCGCCAGTGGGTGGACGAGCACCCGACCGTCTTCACCGGGTACGAGGAACTGACCTCCGACGCCAAGGTGCTCGGCCTGGTCCGCGACGGGGAGAAGGCGAACTCCGTGGCCGCCGGCGACGAGGTCGAGGTCATTTTGGACCAGACGCCGATGTACGCCGAGGCAGGCGGCCAGCTCGCCGACCGCGGTGTGCTGCGTGCGGGCGATACCAAGCTCGACGTGCACGACGTGCAAAAAATCGGTAAAAAGCTGTGGATCCACAAAGCCACCGTCGCCGAGGGCGGCCTCGACGTGGGCGCCGACCTGACCGCGCAGGTGGACGAGAAGTGGCGCCACGGTGCCACCCAGGCGCACTCCGCCACGCACCTCATCCACGCCGCGCTCCGCGAGGTGCTCGGCCCGACCGCTGTCCAGGCCGGTTCCTTGAACCGCCCGGGCTACCTGCGCTTCGACTTCAACTACACCGATCAGCTCACCCAGGAGCAGATGGATCAGATTGCCCTCATTACCAACGAGGCAGTCGACGCCGACTGGGAGGTCAACACGGTCGAGACCTCGCTGGATCAGGCGAAGGAAATGGGTGCCATGGCCCTGTTCGGCGAGAACTACGGTTCGCGCGTGCGCGTCGTGGAGATCGGCGGGCCGTTCTCCCGCGAGCTGTGCGGCGGCACCCACGTCGCCCACTCGTCCCAGATCGGCCCGGTGTCCGTGCTGGGCGAGTCCTCGGTCGGCTCCGGCGCGCGCCGCATCGAGGCGTACTCGGGCATGGATGCGTTCAAGCACTACTCCAAGGAAGCAGCGCTCGTCGATGAGATCTCCAAGGCCATGAAGGCACAGTCCGGGGATCTGCCGGAGCGGATCAGCGCGCTGAGCGAGAAGCTCAAGGCCGCGGAGAAGGAAGTCGCCGCGCTGCGCAAGCAACAGCTGGCTTCCCAGGCCGGTGAGTTCGTCAGCAACGCGGAGACTGTCGGCGATTTCCGGGTCGTGGCTACGCAGTTGCCCGCCGGGGTAAACGGTGGCGACCTGCGCACCATCGCCACGGACATCCGCAACCGCATGCGTGACGATGCCGCAGTTATTGTGCTGGGCTCCGACAACGACGGCAAGCTCCCGTTCATCGTTGCCGCGACCGACGCCGCGGTAGAAAAGGGCGTCAAGGCGGGTGATCTGGTCAAGGTCTTCGGCCAGTACGTCGACGGCCGCGGCGGGGGCAAGCCGGACATGGCACAGGGCTCCGGCGCGCAGGCAGCCGGTGCCGCGGACGGTTTCGCTGCGGTCAAGTCCGAGCTGCAGGCGCTGTAACCGAAAGGCAGGTTGTCGTTGGGCAAGGTGGAACCAGACACCCCGGGCGCCGACGATCCGGGCCCGGGCCGGCGGCTCGGCATCGATGTGGGCACTGTCCGCATCGGCGTTGCTTCATCGGATAGTGATGCGCGCCTGGCCACCCCGGTGGAAACGGTGAAACGAGAAACCGGTTTAAAGGATCGTGATAAAAGCGATATAGACCGGTTGCTGCAGCTCATCGAGGAATATCAGGCCGTAGAAATCGTTGTGGGGCTGCCGCGCGATCTGCAGGGCAATGGTTCAAAAAGCGTGAAACACGCGAAAGAAATCGCGTTTCGGATCCGCCGCAGATTACAAAATGATGAAACTATAGAATTCATTCCCGCGGTACGTTTGGCGGACGAGCGGCTCACCACAGTCGCTGCCACGCAGGCTTTGCGTGCGTCGGGCGTATCGGAGAAGAAAGGGCGAGCAGTCATCGACCAGGCAGCTGCGGTAGAGATATTGCAGACGTGGCTCGATGCTCGTCGAACGATGCTATCGAGGATGGCTGAGGATACTCAGCCTGAAGAGTCAGGAGAATAGACACTCGTGAGCCGTACCGATTCCCGCCTCGCGCGGCGCCAAGAACCGAAGTACGTCAAGCGTCGCCAGCGCGGCCTCGCCGTCCTAATCGCGTCTATCCTCCTGCTGGTTGGCGCGCTGGGATACATCGGCTACCGCGTCATCGGCGGTGGCGGAAGCGACTACCAGGGCACCGGTAACGGTGAAACGCAGCTGGTGGAGATCCCGGAGGGCTCGTCCCTGTCGGAGCTCGGCCCGCAGCTGGTGGACAAGGACGTGGTGAAGTCCGACGACGCTTTCCAAGCCGCCGCCGCGCAGAACCCGAGCGCGGGAAGCATCCAACCCGGTTTCTATCGCCTGCAAAAGCACATGTCCGCCGAGAGTGCGGTCTCTGCGCTGCTGGATGAGGAACACCAGGTTGATCTCCTGAAGGTCGCCGGCGGTTCCACTCTGAAGGACGTCAACGTCATCGGCGGCGACGTTCGCTACGGCATTTTCTCCATGATTGAGCAGGCCACCTGCAGCCAGGACCACTGCGTCAACAAGGACGAGCTGGAAAAGGCCGCGGCGGACACCGATCCGGCTGAGCTCGGCGTGCCCGAGTGGGCCCGCGACGAGGTGGGCAAGCGCAGCGGAGACCCGCGCCGCCTCGAGGGGCTGATTGCCCCGGGCGAGTACGTCATCAACGCGAACATGGACGCCCGGGAAATCCTGACCGACCTGCTGGAGCGTTCGGCGAAGAAGTACAACGAGACCGGCATCGTCCAGCGTGCAGAAGCCATCGAACTCAGCCCGTACGAGTTGCTGACCGCGGCCTCCCTCGTGGAGCGCGAGGCCCCGGCCGGGGAATTCGACAAGGTGGCCCGCGTCATCCTGAACCGCCTGGACGAGCCGATGCGCCTCGAGTTCGACTCCACGGTCAACTACGACTTGGACGACGTCGAGCTGGCCACCACCGATCAGGATCGTGACCGCAAGACGCCGTGGAACACCTACGCCAAGGACGGCCTGCCGGACACCCCGATCGCGTCGCCGTCCGAGGAGGCAATCGAGGCGATGGAGCACCCGGCGGAAGGCGACTGGAAGTTCTTCGTCACCGTGGACAAGGATGGCACGACTGTCTTCTCCGACGACTTCGACGAGCACCAGAAGAACGTCGACCGCGCCATGGACTCCGGCATCCTGGACCACCAGCGGCAGCCGCAGGGCAAGCCCGGCGATAGCGGTGAGGATCACCCGGCTCCAGCTCCGAACCCGGACGGCCCGTCCGACTAGGGGCGCGGTATGCCACGCGCCGCTGTACTCGGCAGCCCGGTTGAGCATTCCCTCTCGCCGGTGCTGCACTCCGCCGGTTTCACCGCGGCTGGTCTAGACGGCTGGGACTACACCAAGCACGACGTAGGCGAGGAAGAACTTCCCGCTTTCGTGCGTTCGGCGGAGAAGCGCTACGTTGGCTTTTCGGTCACCATGCCGGGCAAGTTCGCTGCGCTGGAAATGGCTACAGAGGCCACCGATCGGGCGCGCCTTATCGGCAGCGCCAACACCTTGGTGCGCACGGCGTCCGGTTGGCGGGCCGACAACACCGACACCGAGGGAATTCTCGGCGCGCTCGACCACGTCCTCCGCGCCGCCCGGGTGGACTCCCCGCAGTCAGCGGTCCTCCTTGGGGCAGGTGGCACGGCCCGCCCGGCCCTGTGGGCGCTGGCCCAGCGCGGGGTGGGGCAGGTGACCGTGGTCAACCGCAGCGACCGCCGCGCAGAATTTGCACCGCTCGCCCGGGAGTTGGGGATAGAGATTGCCTGGGCAACGTACGGTGACGCTGGCACGGAGCTCGTGCACGGCAGCGACGTGCTCATGTCCACGGTGCCGGCATCCGCGGTCAACCTGTATGCCGAAAAGCTGGGGCACGCCCCGCTTGTCGATGTCGCCTACGACCCATTTCCCACCCGCCTTGCCGCGGCCGCGGCGGCGAACGGCTACCCGACGGCCCTCGGCCACGTGGTCTTGGCGCACCAAGCGTACAGCCAATTCGAGCAGTTCACCGGCCATCCGGCCCCGCGGAAAGAGATGTGGGACGCGCTGGTGCGGGCGGTAGAAACCCGCGATCGCCCGCAGTAGGAGGCGGAAGGCCGCTACACTCCACCCAGGGAAGAGGTTTACCGTGTGGACGTACATGAGGGGGAGTGTGGTCCGCCGTGGTTTTAACGGTCGGGGGAGTTGTTGTCACCGCGTGGGCGGTGGCGCTGGTGCTTTACGATGTCCGCTACCGCCGCCTGCCGGACTGGCTGACGCTGCCGGCGGCTGCGGTGGCGCTCGTGGGCTCCGTCGCGTATTCTGGGTTTTCGCATAGCCCGTGGTGGGGGCTTTTCTGGCCGGCCGCCTACTGTGTTCTCGCGGTGGCGAAAAGCGGGATCGGGGGAGGAGACCTCAAACTGGCGGTTCCACTCGGTCTGTCGGTCGCGGCCGTGGGTGGCCTCTTCGCGGTGCTTGCCGCGATGGCGATCGCGTCAACGGTTACTGTGTGCTGGGCCGTTGCCACCGATACACGTTCGGGCCCGCATGGCCCGGGGATGCTGGCCGGGGCGCTTCTCGCCGGGGTATTTTCCGTTAGCGCAGGTGGAGATATCTTTTCCTGACCGGCTTGGTTACTATGTACAGCATGCTTCGTTGGACTACTGCGGGTGAATCCCACGGGCAGGGGCTCGTGGCGCTGCTGGAAAACCTGCCAGCGGGTGTGCCGGTCACTGAGGCGGACATCGCACACCAACTCGCTCGCCGGCGGCTTGGTCACGGCCGCGGCGCGCGCATGAAGTTTGAAGCCGACGAGCTCACGTTGCTTTCCGGCATCCGCCACGGCGCAACCCGGGGTAGTCCGATCGCCATCCTCATCGGTAACACGGAGTGGCCGAAGTGGGAGACGGTGATGTCCCCGCACCCGCTCGACCCTTCCGATCCCGACACCGCCCAGGCGATGAGCGGGGCCCGCGCCACCAAACTCACGCGGCCGCGCCCCGGGCATGCAGACTTCGCGGGCATGCTGAAGTACGGCTTTGAGGAGACCCGCCCGGTGCTAGAGCGCTCCTCGGCACGCGAGACCGCCGCCCGTGTGGCGGCCGCGGCCGTTGCCCGCAACTTCCTGCGAGAAGCGCTCGGGGTCGAGGTGCTCTCGCACGTCGTCACCATCGGTGCGTCCGAGGAGCAGGAGGGACTCACCCCTGCGCCGGGAGACCTGGAGAAGATCGATGCATCGCCAGTGCGGGCGTTAAGCGCTGCCGCGGAGGAATCCATGCTCGCGGAAATCGATGCCGCTAAGAAGGCCGGCGACACCCTCGGCGGGGTCGTCGAGGTCGTCGTCGACGGGCTCCCCATCGGTCTGGGCAGTCACCTGTCCGGACAGACGCGTTTGGACGGGCAACTGGCCGGCGCGCTGATGGGCATTCCTGCGATCAAGGGTGTGGAGGTCGGCGACGGCTTCGCGGCAGCCCGCAGGCGCGGATCCGAGGTACACGACGAGATGGTGCCGCAGGACGCCGCGGCGGACGCGGGCGGGACTGGGCGCGCGGCCCAGACTGGGCCGAAGCGATTGTCCAATAGCGCCGGGGGCCTCGAAGGTGGGATGACTAACGGCGCGCAGCTGCGGCTGCGGGCGGCGATGAAGCCGATTTCTACGGTGCCGCGCGCACTGCGCACCATCGATATGGCCACCGGCGAAGCCGCCCAGGCGAACCACCAGCGCTCCGACGTGTGCGCGGTGCCCGCGGCCGGAGTGGTCGCCGAGGCGATGGTCACGCTCGTCCTCGCCCGCGCCGTGCTGGTGAAGTTCGGCGGCGACTCCCTGGCGGAGACGAAGCGCAACATCGCCGCGTATACCGAAGAAATTCACCGTAGACTTCACTTTTCCGGCCTGGATGCGGAAGGAGAGCACCATGACCGCCGCTAATACATCTGGTTTCCCCCGTCCCAAGGTGGTCCTGGTTGGCCCTCCCGGGGCTGGTAAGTCCACCGTGGGTCGCCGTCTAGCCAAGGCGCTCAACGTGGGCTTGGTCGATTCCGACGATCTTCTTTCTGCGGCGTACGGCAAGCCCTGTGGCGAGGTCTTTTCCGAGCTCGGCGAGGACGGCTTCCGGGACGTGGAGCCGCGCTATGTGCGGGAGGCCCTCCGCTCCGACGGAGTGGTCAGCCTCGGCGGGGGAGCTGTGCTCTCCGCCGCCAACCGAGCAATGCTCGCCGGTCACACCGTCGTGCACATCGACGTATCAGCAGAAGAGGGCGTGCGCCGCACCGCGGGGGACACCAACCGTCCTGTACTGGCCGCCGACGACCGGCTCGCGCACTACCGCGGTCTCTTAGACGAGCGCGAGCAGTACTACCGCGAGGTCGCTGGGTTCCGCGCCCGGACCGACGGCCGCGGGCCGCAGCAGGTAGTGGGCGACATCTTGGGCTACCTGGATACCCGGCAGCCATGAGCGAGATCCGGGTAGAAGGAGCAGCGCCGTACTCCGTCCACCTCGGCGAGAGGATGGAGGGGAAGGTTGCCCGCTGCGCTGCAAAGCTAGGGGCGCAGCGCGCGGTGATGTATGCCCAGCCGGCGGTACTGACCGCGGCACAGAAGATAAGTACTGAACTGGAACGTATCGGGATCCGGAGCACCATCGTCACGGTTCCCGATGCCGAACAGGCTAAGACGCCACAGAACCTGTTGGCGGCGTGGGAAAGGCTCGGCGAGCTCGGCATTACACGCGGGGATGTGATCATCGGCGTGGGCGGCGGTGCGGTTACGGACTTCGCCGGGTTCGTCGCCGCGACGTGGATGCGGGGCATCCCCGTCATCCAGGTGCCCACCACCTTGCTCGGCATGGTCGACGCCGCGGTGGGCGGGAAAACCGGCATCAACCTCACAGCGGGGAAGAACCTCGTGGGAGCCTTCCACGAGCCAGCCGGGGTTTTCCTCGACACCTTTGCGCTTCGATCTTTGCCGCGGGCGGAACTCGTCGCGGGCTCGGCGGAGATCATCAAGACCGGGTTCATCCGGGACCCGCGGATCCTCGAACTGTATGAGAACGACCCAGAGTCCTGCCTTGACGTCGATGGGGCACTGCCGGAACTTATCCAGCGCTCCGTCGCGGTGAAGGCGGAGGTGGCAGGCCGCGACCTGAAAGAATCCGGCCTGCGCGAGATTCTGAATTACGGCCACACCTTCGGACACGCAGTCGAGCAGGCGGAAGACTACCGGTGGCGCCACGGCAACGCCGTCGCGGTCGGGATGATGTACGTCGCGCACCTAGCCCACGCCCGTGGGCTGGTGGGGAAAGACCTTGTGAGCCGCCACCGCGACATCCTCGCCTCCGTGGGGCTTCCCACTGGCTACGCGAAAACCCCGTTCGATCAGCTCCTGACGGTCATGCGGCGCGATAAGAAGGTGCGCCGTGGCGTGATCCGTTTCGTCGCGCTCGCGGGTGTGGGCAACGTGGTGCGGATAGAAGACGCCACCGACGCCGAAATGGAATCCGCCTACCTTGCCGTCGCACGGGAGGGTTCGCGGCAAATCCACCCGCGCTAGAGTCGTGGGCATGCGTATTTCCGTCATCAACGGCCCGAACTTGAACCGGCTGGGCCGCCGCGAACCGGATATTTACGGGGCGGCGACGCTCGCGGACATCGAAAAGCTGGTGCGGGACAAGGCCGCGGGCTTGGGCGTCGAGGTGGAGTGGATGCAGTCCAACCACGAAGGCGAGCTCATTGAGGCGGCGCACCGCGCGGCGGATGAAAATCTCCCGGTGGTGGTCAACGCGGGTGGGTTGACCCACACCTCGGTGGCTCTGCGCGACGCTTTAGCGGAGGTGGCTGACGGCGCGGGGTTTATCGAAGTGCATTTGTCCAACGTGCACGCGCGCGATCCGTTCCGGCACACCTCGCTGCTGAGTGATATCGCCCGCGGTGTCATCGTGGGGCTGGGTCCTTGTGGATATGTCGCCGCGGTGGAGCATTTCGCTCACGCGGCCAACCAAAAGGGGTTAGCATAGGCTAATTCGACACGTGAGGAGAAAGAAACTATGGCACTTGCAGATACTCGTTTCAGTAACCGCCGCCGCGCACTCGCCGCGGAACTTGCCGGCCAGCGCATCGACGCGTTGTTGGTGACCAACCTTCTTCACGTGCGCTATCTGACCAACTTCTCCGGTTCGAATAGCGCGCTGCTGCTGCGCAAGGACGCCGGCGCCGATATCGCGACCGACGGGCGGTATGCCACGCAGATCCGACACGAAGTGCCGGACATCGAGCCGGTGATTACGCGCTCGCTTATCACCGAGTTGCTCGCGCTTCTCGATGGCGATGATTACTGGCGCGTGGGCGTCGAGGCGGACCACTTGAGCTACAACGAGTACCAGCGGCTGCAGAAGGCCGTGCCGGAGCGCGTCACTCTCGTTCCGCTGTCGGGCGTGGTGGAAAAGGGCCGCCTGGTCAAGGACGAGACGGAGCTTGAGGTGCTCACGGAGGTGGCCCGCATCGCCAACGACGCCTTTGATGAACTCGTCGCGGCCGGCGAAATCCGCGCGGGACGCACCGAGCGCGAGGTGGCGGCCGACCTGGAATACCGGATGCGCGTGAAAGGTTCGGACGGCGAGAGCTTCGACACCATCGTCGCCTCCGGCTCGAACTCCTCGCGTCCGCACCACGGGGTCAGTGACCGGTGCATCGGTGACGGTGAGCTGGTGACCCTGGACTTCGGCGCGATTATTGACGGCTACAACTCGGACATGACCCGCACCGTGGCGGTGGGCGAGCCGGGGGAGAAGGCCCGCGAGATCTACAATGTCGTTCTTGAATCCCAGCTTGCCGGCGTGGCGGCGGCGACGGCAGGCACCGCGCTTGCCGATGTCGATGCGGCCTGCCGCGACGTCATCAACAAGGCAGGCTATGGCGATTACTTCGTGCACTCGACGGGCCACGGCGTGGGCATCGACGTCCACGAGGGGCCCGCTGCGGCACGCACCGGGAAAGGCGAGCTGGCCCCCGGGATGACGCTGACCATCGAGCCGGGCATTTACCTCCCGGGCGAGTTCGGGGTGCGTATTGAAGACACCCTCATCATCACGGACGGCGCTCCGCAGATCATCACCCCGACCTCGAAAGAATTGCGCGTCCTTTAGTACACTGTCCGAAGTACTTTTGAAGCCGTCTATGTATTCGGGAGATTGATTCGTGGCTGATACCACTGCATTCAAAAACGGTCTGGTGTTGAAGATCGACAACAAGCTCCAGCAGATTGTCGAGTTCCAGCACGTCAAGCCCGGCAAGGGACCGGCCTTTGTGCGCACCAAGCTCAAGGACGTCATGACCGGCAAGGTCACCGACAAGACGTGGAACGCTGGCGCCAAGGTAGAGACTGCGACCGTGGATCGCCGCGACATGACCTACCTGTACTTCGACGGCACCAACTACGTCGTCATGGACGACAAAACCTTCGACCAGGTCGAGCTGGATGAAAACAAGTTCGGCGACGCGGCGAAGTTCCTGAAGGAAAACATGCCGGTGCAGGTCTCCTTCCACGAAAATGAGCCGCTGTTCGCCGAGCTCCCGGTCTCTGTCGAGCTCGAGGTGCAGCACACCGATCCGGGCCTGCAGGGCGATCGCTCCAACGGCGGCACCAAGCCGGCCACCCTGGAGACCGGTGCGGAAATCCAGGTCCCGCTGTTCATCGAGACTGGTAACGTGCTCAAGATCGACACCCGCTCGGGTGAGTACCAGTCCCGCGTCAACAACTAGCGCGTATCCGAGAAGACTGTGACTACTGACAACGAGACGGAAGCAGGCCAGGCGGAGGGGACGCCTGGGCGCGTCCCGCGCCGGAAGCGTCACGGCGCGCGTCACCGCGCCCGCCGGCGTGCGGTGGACATCCTCTACGAGGCGGAAAACCGTGACACGGATCCGGTAGCGCTCGTCGAGGAGCGCGAGGCGTTGTGGCGCGAGGACCACGAATCCATCGCGCCCATCGCGCCGTACACCCGCGAGATTGTCACCGGTGTGGCGGAAGAGCTCGATGCGGTCGACGATCTCATCGAGCGGTTCCTGTCGGCGGACTGGGAGCTGCACCGCATCCCCGCGGTCGACCGCGCCATTTTGCGCGTTTCCGTCTGGGAGCTGCGCTTTAACCCGGATATCCCGGCGCCGATTGGCGTGGTGGAAGGCGTGGAGCTGGCCAGCGAATACTCGGAGCCGACCGCAGCGGGCTATATCAACGCCTTGCTTGACGATGTCGCCCAGGCCGACCACGCGGACTCGCCGATGAGCGATGACTCGCCGATGAGCGATGAGTCGCTCGCAGACGAGTCTGAAACTTTCCCGGAGGGCGATTCGGACGACGTGTAGGGTGGCGCGCCATGGGTAAATTCAAGATCAAGGACGCGCTCACACTGCGGGCCGGAAATAACTTCCGGCTCGCCGACGTCGATCCCAGCTCGACACCGGGGTTTTCCGGCGACAAGGATGACCTGAAATCCCGCTTCGAGCACTTCGACGACGAGCTTTACGATCTGCAGGAGAAGCTGTTCGCGACCGCCCGCGCGGGCGGGGATAGCAATAATGACGGTGAGGCGGACACGCCCGCGCCCTCCCTCCTCGTCGTGTTGCAGGGCATGGACACTTCCGGCAAGGGCGGAGCCATCCGCCACGTGCTCAACCTCTTCGATCCGCAAGGCACCTCTACGGTGGGCTTCGGCAAGCCGACCGAGGAAGAGCTCGAGCACGACTTCCTCTGGCGCATCCGCAAACACGACCCCGAGCCGGGCCAGATTGTCGCGTTCGATCGCTCGCACTACGAGGACGTGCTCATCCAGCGCGTGCACGAATGGGTAGACGAGCCCGAGGTGGAGCGGCGTTTTGGCGCCATCCGCGGCTATGAGCGCGAGCTGGCTGCGAGAAACGTCCACATCATCAAGGTCTTCTTCCATATCTCCCGGGATTTCCAGAAGAAAAACCTGCTCAAGCGCATCGAGCGCGAAGACAAACACTGGAAGTACGACCCGGGCGACATCGACGAGCGGAAGTTGTGGGACGACTACATGGCTGCCTATGAGGACGCCATTCGGCGCACCGACGAGGACTACGCCCCGTGGTACGTCATCCCGACCGACAACAAGAAATACGCGCGCATGGCGCTAAAGTTCCTTATCCTCAACGGGCTACGGAACCTCGATTTGTCCTGGCCGGGCCGGGATTTTGACCCCGAGGTCGAGCGCGCTCGCCTCGAGGAGTCGGACTAGCTAGTCGGCGGATTTGGCGTTCGCGGACTCGGCGTCGCCTTCGGCAGCCTGCTCGCCGAGCTTGGTCATCTCCTCGGCGGCGGCGACCATCGCATCCTGGGCGCCGAGCACGCCGTCGACGGCGGCCTGCAGGGCTGGCGCCAGCTGGGCATCGGAAAGCCCGGCTGCGCACGGCACGTCGCGTTCGGTGCGGACGACGAGCATGTCATCGTGATCCGCGATCACCGCGCGGGCGCCGAAGGGCACCGAATTGATCTGGTTCGCGGCGAGGAACAGGCCGGCGTCGGCCTGGGCGAAGGACGCGTCGGTGGGGACGTCGCACCGGACGATGACGACGGTGTCCAACAGCGCGAACAGAACCGGCAGGCCGTTGAGGTTCGCCGTAGCAGCGGTGTCGTTGCCCGGCACCTTTTCCAGCTCGATGTCGAAGGTGCGCATCGCCTCGATGACGCGCTCCATCGTGACCGCGGGCTGCTGTACGCCTGTAGGCTGAGCGCCTTCCTCATTAGTCATGGTTGTGCTCCTCCCAGGTAACTAGATCGGGGTACTGCTGTTCCAGCCAGTTGAAAGACTCCAGGATGGAGTTCAGCGACGACATGACAAAAGCGCCGAGCTGGTTGCGGGTCACGCCGGCGCCCACGTGGAGCTCCCGGAACCCCGAGATGGCCAGGCTCTTGCCCGCGGCCTCGAAGAACCGCAAAGTGGGCGCGAAGTGATTCGTGTTCCACTGGTTGATGGTGGCGAGCACCTCGGGGGCCTTGTCGGCTGGGATGTCGCCGCGCCAGATGGAATCGCAGATAAGCGTGTTGTCGCGGTGCTGGAACGCGATAGCCGCGTTGGAAAAGCCGGTGCGCAAAATGCGGACGGTCTCGTCGTCACCGACCGGCTGTTCCTCGAAGCGGAAATCCAAGTTCTGTGCGTTAAAAATGTCCCCGATGCGCTCGAGCGACAACGGCTCGATAGCGCTATCCGGGGCAATCTCGTTGTCTGGATGAGTCACTGTGGGTACAACCCGTTCCTTCTACATAGTCAGTGTGGGCAATGTCATCAGTGGGGTTGTCAGTGGGCAACCTTAACCGGCAACGCTATCAGCTCCGCCGGACACCCGTGCCCGCCGCCTGGGAAGCTGCCTGGGCGGCCGGGTGTTTCGGCGACCACAGCTTTTCGCCGCCGAGTTCGTGGCGGAGCGCGGCTTCGATCTGCGGGTAGCGGAACGCGTGGCCTGCCCGCTCCAGCGCGGCCGGGGCGACGTTCTGATCCGCCAGCGCCAGCTCGCCCGCGCCCTCTCTACCCAGCAGCAGGGCCGGCGCCCACGTGGGGAGCGGGATGACAGCCGGGCGGTGAAGAACCGAACCGAGCGCGTGCGCCATGTCGCGGTTGGTCACCGGGTGCGGGGCCGTCGCGTTGACGGGGCCGCGGAGAGCGTGGGGGCTTTCGGCATCGACAAGCGCGCGCACGTACACGTCGGTGAGATCGTCCACGCCCACCCACGAGAACCAGAACTGGCCATCGCCAAAAGGCCCGCCGAGACCGGTAGAAAACGCCGTTTTTAAAAGCGGCAGAAGGCCGGAATCTCCGGCCAGGGAGATGCCCGTGCGCACGTTGACTATGCGGGTGGTTCCCGATTCGTACGCCGGCCGGCACGCCGCTTCCCAGTCGCTGACTACGTCGGCGAGGAACCCATCGCCGCGCTCCGAGGACTCCGTGAGGACTTCGTCGCCGCGGTCGGCGCCGTAGAACCCAATGGCCGAGGCGGTGACAAAGGTCTGCACGCTGTCAGTGCGGGCGGCAAGCCGCGCCAGCTTCTCGGTCGGGGCCACCCGCGAGGAGTAGATCTCCTCCTTGTGCTTGACGGTGAACCGTCCAAAGATGGGCGCGCCCGCAAGGTGGGCGACCGCGTCGACTCCGGCGAGAAGGTCCGCCGCCGGATGCTCAGGGTCCCAATGGCGCTCACTGGCACCGGGGGTTGGCGCGCCGCGCACGAGGCGGATGACGCGGTGGCCGGCGGTTTCTAGCTGGGCGCACAGCCGACTGCCCACACCGCCGTGGGAACCGGTCACCGCCACGGTCAGCGGCCGTCCGCCGTGCAGAACGGCGGTGCGAGGGGCGAGGTCGGCCATGCGGTCAAGGAAAGCGATGTCGTGGATGAGCTGCTGCTGCCGGTAGGCGAAGGCACTGTTGAGGCAGGCCGCCGGGGCGGTGGTGCGCACAGAATCTTCCACCAGGGTGCCCGCCGGGTGATCGACAAACGAGTGCGTGTGGCGCCAGCGGGTCGTCTGCGCGAGCGGCGGGTTTGTGCACAGGTCCTGGAACCGGCGGCCGGCGGCGAAAGCGCGCGGCTGGTGCTGCGCGCGCCACTGCAGGCCGGCCGGGAGCTGGAACCGGGTTTCCCCGTCCCGCAGGTCGGTGGCTTGGGCCAGCGGGGACATCGGCAAGAAAGGCGGGGTGAGTCGTGCCACCGCGCCAGGGTGGGTGTGCCACTGCCACACCAGGCGGCGCGGTGCCGGAACGAGGTGGAAAGCGTGGAAGGACATTCGCTGTTGACCTTTCTTTTACGAGTGGGGCGCGCAGAGGGGAGGACCACCGGGGCGGGCGCACGTCGGGCGCTACACTGACCGAGGATACGAGCGCAGTGTTGTTGTACGGCCACCCTAGACGGGAGAAGACACCATGGTTTCAGAAATGACGGGGGACGGTTTGCGCAGTGGGGGAGAAACCTCCGCATCGTTCGGGGAGCGGCTCGTGGCCGCGGGAAAGGCGCGGGGACAGCTGTGCGTGGGGATTGACCCACACCCGCACCTTCTCGAGCAGTGGGGGCTGCCGCACTCCGCGGATGGCCTGCGGACCTTTAGCCTGACCTGTGTGGAGGCCTTTGCGGATACCGCCGCGGCAGTCAAACCCCAGGTTGCCTTCTTCGAGCGTTTCGGATCGGCCGGGTTTGCGGTACTCGAGGAAACGCTCGCGGCGCTGCGGGAGGCGGGGTGTTTGTCCATCGCGGATGCCAAACGCGGTGACATCGGTTCCACGATGGCGGGCTACGCCGACGCCTGGATGGATCCGGCCTCGCCCCTGCGTGCCGATGCCGTGACCGTCTCGCCGTACCTGGGCGTTGGCGCCCTGCAGCCGGTGTTCGACAAGGCGGTGGAGACCGGGGCGGGCTTTTTCGTCCTCGCGGCGACGTCGAACCCGGAGGCGCGGGACGTACAGAACGCGGCCGTCGCCCGCCAGGACGATGGTGACTCCGGCGAGCGTGAGCTCACCGTTGCCCAAAGCGTGGTCGACGAGTGCGCGCGCTACAACGCGCAGGCGCCGGGCGTGGGCAACGGCGGAGTCGTCGTGGGGGCGACGGTCAGCCACCCACCGCGCCTCGACGAGCTGAATGGACCGGTCCTGCTGCCCGGCGTGGGCGCGCAGGGCGGCGGTGCGAAAGACGTGCGCGCCATCATGGGGAAGACGCCGGAGCTCGGATTCGCGAACGTCTCGCGGTCGGTGCTTTCGGCCGGCCCGCAGGTGGCTGACTTGCGTAAGCAAGCACGCAGGGTCGCCGCGCAGTTCGCGGCGCAGTAGGCGCGCCCAGATCCGGAAAAGATTAACGCTGCATTCCGCGAGCTGGTACTTTGTACTGTGCTAGCGCGGTGACATGCGTAAACCGGCGGCTACAATGCCGTCCGAGCATGACCGTGGACGGTGCAGTGCTAGGATTGCCAGAAGTCGGCTGAGCCCCAGGGGGTTGTACGAGCCCTGGGTGGCCGAGATCTGGTAGTTGTACTACAGGAATTCACTACTACTAAAAACGAATCGGAGGAAACCCCGTGGCCCTTCCCAAGTTGACTGATGAGCAGCGCAAGGAAGCCCTCGCGAAGGCTGCTGAAGCCCGCAAGGCACGTGCCGAGCTGAAGGCTGACCTCAAGCGCGGCGCCACCGACCTCAAGGAAGTTCTGGACAAGGCCGAGTCCGACGAGATCATCGGCAAGACCAAGGTTTCCGCTCTCCTCGAGGCTCTGCCGAAGGTGGGCAAGGTCAAGGCTAAGGAGATCATGGAGGATCTCGAGATCGCTCAGACCCGCCGTCTGCGCGGCCTGGGTGACCGTCAGCGCCGCGCTCTGCTCGAGCGTTTCGGCTACGACGACTAATCCGGAGTCGTATGTCTGGCGCAACCGAGCGGGGGCGCCTAGTCGTTCTGGCTGGGCCTTCCGCAGTGGGGAAATCCACGGTGGTCTCGCGCCTGCGTGAGGAAGTGGACAGGCTGTACTTCAGCGTGTCCATGACTACGCGCCAACCCCGCCCCGGGGAGACCGATGGGGTGGATTACTACTTCGTCACCCCTGAGCAGTTCCAAGAGCGCATCGATCAGGGCCTCATGCTCGAATGGGCGGATATCCACGGCGGCCTCCAGCGTTCGGGAACCCCGGCGCAGCCAGTGCGAGACGCCATGGACGACGGCCGTCCGGTACTGGTTGAGGTCGACCTCGCGGGCGCCCGTAACGTCCGGGAGGCCATGCCGGAGGCGACCTTGGTCTTCCTCGCACCCCCGTCCTGGGAGGTGTTGGTGGACCGGTTGACCAACCGCGGCACCGAACCACAGGAGGTCATCGACCGTCGGCTGGAAACGGCCCGCAACGAGTTGGCGGCTCAGGGCGAGTTCGACGTCGTTGTCGTGAACGACGACTTGGACGCCACCGTCGACGAGTTGGCCCGGATCCTCCGCGGAGCGTAAGGCGGGTCCGCCGCGGGCGATTCGTCTCAGGCGAACTGCCTCTGACACCCGCCTGCGGTAAGCCGCCTAGGGCGAGCCGTTGGGTTTATTCCCCGCAAACGCATACCCTGTAACCACCACTTGCAGTGAGGGAGCAGTCCTTCCTCACCGAAGACTTTGATCACAACATAAGAAAAGGTTGAGGTGACCGTGACCACTTCCGAGAACTCGAACGCCGACTCCGGGCGGCTGGAAGCGGCATTTGATACGCCGCTCGGAATCACCAACCCGCCGATCGACGAGCTTTTGGACAAGGTCTCGTCGAAGTACGCACTGGCCATCTTCGCAGCGAAGCGCGCGCGACAGATCAACAGCTACTACCAGGAGCAGGAGGAGGGCGTCTTCGAATTCGTCGGCCCGCTGGTAACCCCAGATCAGGGGGAGAAGCCGCTGTCCATCGCTATGCGTGAGATCAACGCTGAGCTGCTGGACCACGAAGAAGGTAAGTAGACACACTCGCGTCTCGCCTTCTTACGTCGGCTGGATATTACGGGCGCCGAGGCCCGCACCGTTGCAACGCGGATGCGGAGCTTCGGCGCTTTTTGCATGTACGGGCTGCCCGCCGTTCGGGGTGACCGCGTAGGGTGGGTGACCATGACTGCAGCCCGCAACATCGTGGTCGGCGTCTCCGGGGGAGTCGCCGCATTCAAGGCCTGTCACCTCATCCGTAATTTCACCGAGGGCGGTGACAGCGTTCGGGTCGTGCCTACGGCTAACGCGCTGAACTTCGTCGGGGCGGCCACTTTTGAGGCGCTGTCCGGCAACCCCGTCGACACCGACGTATTCTCCCGCGTCGACGAGGTGCAGCATGTGCGGGTTGGCCAGGAGGCGGATGGGATCGTGATTGCGCCGGCGACCGCCGACGTCATCGCGCGCATCGCTGCCGGGCGCGCCGACGATCTGCTTACCGCTACTTTGCTGGTGGCCACCTGCCCGGTGGTGGTGGCTCCAGCCATGCACACGGAGATGTGGACCAACCCGGCCACGCAGGACAACGTGGCCGCGCTGCGGCGTCGTGGGATCACCGTGATGGAACCCGCCCACGGGCGGTTGACGGGGCCGGACTCTGGGGCGGGGCGCCTGCCTGAGCCAGAGGCTATCGCGGCGTTCTCCCGCACCGTGTTCGCCGGTTTCGCCCCCGCGGTGGACTGGCGGGGAAAGAAGGTGGTGGTCTCCGCGGGCGGCACCGAAGAGGCCCTGGATCCGGTGCGCTTCCTGGGGAACCGGTCGTCCGGGCGGCAGGGCTTTGCCCTTGCGGAGGTAGCCGCCCAGCGTGGCGCCGCAGTCACCCTTGTCGCGGGCCGCACGGACGCGCTGCCAACGCCGAGCGGAGCCCAGATCCGGCGAGTGGAATCCACCCGCGACATGGACGCCGCTATGCGCGAGGAAAGCCGGGACGCCGACGTTGTCATCATGGCGGCGGCTGTCGCCGATTTCCGCCCCGCATCGGAGGCTGGTTCCAAGATGAAGAAGGGATCGGACGACGCTGCGCTGCAGAAGATCGAGCTGGTGGAAAACCCGGACATCCTTGCTGGCCTGGTCAGGGCCCGGGAGAACGGCGAGCTGCGCGCCAGCACCGTGATCGTTGGATTCGCCGCCGAGACGGGCGACGCCAACGCGACCCCGCTCGAACACGCGGAGAAGAAGTTCGCGCGCAAGGGCTGCGATGTCATGATGGCCAACGAGGTGGGGCGCGGCAAGGTCTTCGGCCAAGCCGACAACGCCGGCTGGATCCTGCGGCGCGATGCCGAGCCGCGGGAAATCGCACGCGGTTCGAAGCAAGTTATCGCCGCGCAGATCTTGCAGGAGGTCGACGGAGAGCTGGCCCGCCGTACCCATAACGGGGGTCCGGTGGGTGAGTAGTCTTGCCCGTGTAGACCGCTTAGTCTAGGCTGTGACGGGTAAAACTAGGTGTACGCCGATGCCGATTAGTCAGAAGGATAGTTCACACGTGACTGCTGAGAATTCCTCGTCTGTTCGCCTCTTTACCTCCGAGTCCGTGACCGAGGGGCATCCGGACAAGATTTGTGACGCCATTTCGGACGCGATTTTGGACGCACTCCTCGCCGAGGATCCCAACTCCCGCGTGGCGGTGGAAACGCTGGCCACCACGGGCCAGGTCCACGTGGTGGGCGAGGTCCGCACCGAGGCATACGTGGAGATTCCCCACCTGGTGCGCAGCATTCTCACCGATATTGGGTTTAACTCCTCCGACGTCGGCTTCGACGGCAAGACCTGTGGCGTCAACGTCGCCATCGGCGAGCAGTCCCAGGAGATCGGCGACGGCGTGGATACCTCCCAGGAGGTGCGCTCCGGCGGCGAGACCGAGGACGAGGACCGCGCCGGCGCAGGCGACCAGGGCTTGATGTTCGGCTACGCATCGAACGAAACCGCCGAGTACATGCCGCTTCCTATTTCCACCGCCCACCGCCTGTCGCTCCGGCTCAGCCAGGTGCGCAAGCAGGGCATCGTCCCGCACCTGCGCCCGGACGGCAAGACCCAGGTCACCTTCGTCTACGAGGGCGATACCGCCGTCGCGCTGGACACCATCGTTATCTCCTCCCAACACGACGCGGACGTCAGCCAAGAGTGGCTGGCCGAGCAGCTGCGCGAACACGTCGTCGAGTGGGTGGTAAAGGACGCCGGCCTAGAGAAGTTCTACAGCGACGACACGAAGCTTCTCATCAACCCCTCCGGCTCCTTCATCGTTGGCGGGCCGATGGGTGACGCCGGGCTGACCGGCCGCAAGATCATCGTGGATACGTACGGCGGCACCGCACGCCACGGCGGCGGCGCGTTTTCCGGTAAGGATCCGTCAAAGGTCGACCGTTCCGCCGCCTACGCCATGCGCTGGGTGGCCAAGAACATCGTCGCAGCCGATTTGGCCGATCGCGCGGAGGTCCAGGTGGCCTACGCCATCGGCCGCGCCAAGCCGGTGGGCCTGTACGTGGAGACGTTCGGCACCGCTAAGCACGGGCTTGACGATGCCGCCATCCAGGCCGCCATCGACGAAGTCTTCGATCTGCGCCCGGCCGCCATCATCCGCGAGCTGGACCTGCTGCGCCCGATTTACCAGCAGACCGCCACCTACGGTCACTTCGGCCGCACTGACATCGACCTTCCATGGGAAAAGACCGACCGGGTTGACGCCCTGCGTCGCGCCGCTGGGCTGTAAATTTACCCCGCCTGCGTCTTGTAGAATCGGCGCCTATGCCGAAGAAGATACCCGCCGCGACCGCACCGGTAGCGCGGGTATTGCCTTTACTGACGGTTGCGCACCTCGACCGCGGCTTTGATTACCTCGTCGCGGAGGACGACTCCGCGGCCGCGCAGCCGGGAGTCAAAGTCCGCATCCGGTTCAACGGCAAGCTGCAGGACGCGATCGTGCTCGAGCGGCTGGGCCGCTCCGATTTTTCAGGTGATCTCCGCTTCATCGACAGGGTGATCTCGCCGTACGTGGTCTACCCGCCGGCGATAGCCCAGCTCATCGAGTCGCTGGCGAACCGCTACGGCGGAACGCGCCCGGACATCATTCGCTCCGCCATCCCTCCCCGCCACGCGCGGGCCGAGGAATCCGACTTGGACACGCCTTGGGAATCCTTTGGCGAGGTGCGCGAGCCAGATCTTTCCGGCTGGGAGGACTATATCTTCGGCCGATCCTTCGTCGATGCCGTGCTGGCGGGAACGACGTCCCGCGCCGCCTGGCAGCTCCCGCCCGGCGACTCCTGGCTGGGTGCTCTCGCCGCGCTGGCGACCAAGGTGGCGGTAGATGGCGGGGGAGTCCTTCTCGTAGTCCCCGATCAAAAGACCGTGGACCTGCTCGAGTCCCACCTACGCGAGCACCTGGCCGCCAAGCAAGTCGCGGTGCTGACGAACTCGCTGGGCCCCCAGGCGCGCTACCGGCGGTACCTGTCCGCCCTGACCGGCCAGGCCCGCATCGTGCTGGGCACCCGGTCCGCCGCGTTCGCCCCCGTGCAGAACCTGCGCCTGGCCGTCGTGCTTGACGATGGCGACGACTCCCTCGTGGACAACAAGAAGCCCTACGTGCACGCCCGTGAGGTGCTGACGACGCGCTCGGCTGTCGAGGGCTGCTCGCTGATCATCGGCGGTGTCGCGCGCACCGCAGAAACCCAGTACCTGGTGGAATCCGGGTGGGTCCATGACCTGCTTCCCGCAGAATCCACGCTGGCTGGCACCGTCCCGCGCGTCGTCGCGGTGGGGCCATACGGCCTCTCGCTCGGCCGCGACGTCAGCGGTGGCGACCCCAGCTCCATCGCCGGATCCGCTTTCCAAGCGATGCGCGCCGCACTAGATCGCGGGGAGGCCGTGCTCGTCCAGTCGCCGCGCAAGGGGTATATCCCGGTTCTTGCCTGTGGGAATTGCCACGCCGCCGCGCGGTGCCGGCATTGCAACGGGCCTTTGGGTCTTCCCACTTCCGAGGGCGGCCGCAACGAAGCGTCGGCGCCGACGTGCCGCTGGTGCGGGCGCATAGCCTTGCGTTTCCGGTGCGCGGACTGCGGCGGATCCCGCCTGCGGGCCATCGTTTTGGGATCGGACCGTACGGCCGAAGAGCTGGGGAAGGTCTTTCCCAGCACGCGTGTGGTGGTATCCGGTGGCAACCGCATCGTCGAGGAACTCGACGACAAGCCCGCGCTGGTTATCGCCACTCCCGGTGCGGAACCGCGCATTAGCGGCGGCGCGTATGGCGCGGTGGTCTTGGCGGATACGGGCGCGCTGTTGAACCGGCAGGATTTGCGCGCCACCGAGGAAGCGCTCGCTACCTGGGGCCGCGCGGCGGCGCTGTGCCGCCCCGCGGACAACGGCGGGGCTGTCATCGTCGTTGCCGATCCCGAACTCGAACCGGTGGGCTTTCTTACCCGCTGGGCGTTCGCGGATGCCGCTGCCGCCGAGCTGGCCGCGCGCCGGCAGGTGGGATTCCCGCCGGCGGTCCACATGGCGGCCGTCGACGGGCCGGACGCTGGCTTGGACGCGTTTTCTTCCCTGGTGGAACTTCCCGCTAACGCGGAGATCCTCGGCCCAGTGCCGTTGGGGCAGGCCGATCCCTTGCCCGGCGAGTACGATGCCCAGCGCTTCGGCCCACCCCAGCGGCTGCTGGTCCGCACCCCGCCCGGGCCGCGCTCGGAGCTGGGCCGAGCGTTGCGGCGCGCGAATGCGCAGCGCTCGGCGCGCAAAAATGACTTGCCCATGCGGATCCAGGTCGATCCGATCCACGTGGGATAATACGGGTAGTTCCCGCACACGCTCCCCGTGCCCCTGGAAGGAAGGATGGCTAACTGTGCGATTAGTGTTCGCCGGCACCCCTGAACCCGCCGTTGTCGCCCTGGAAAAGCTCATAGCGTCCCGCCACGAGGTGGTGGGCGTTCTCACTCGGCCCGACGCCCGCGTCGGACGTGGGCGCAGCCTGCGTCCGAGCCCGGTCAAGGCCGTGGCGGAAAAACACGGGATTGAGGTGCTCACGCCAAACAGCCTGAAACCCGGGACCGAGGACGGCCAACAGGTGCGCCAGTGGCTGAGCGGGCTGGCCCCCGACGCCATCCCCGTCGTGGCTTACGGCAACCTCATCACCCCGGATCTCTTAGGAATCGCGGCCCACGGCTGGGTCAACCTGCACTTTTCGCTGCTGCCCGCGTGGCGGGGTGCCGCGCCGGTGCAGGCCGCCATCGCCGCCGGGGATACGCGCACTGGCGCGACCACTTTCCGGATCGATGAGGGGCTCGATACCGGCGACGTTTTGGCCACGCTGGAAGAAGATATCCAGCCCACCGATACTGCCGATGACCTACTTACGCGCCTCGCCTACGCCGGCGCGGATCTGCTGGTAGAGACCATGGACGGCCTCGAGGACGGGGCGATTACGCCCCGCGCCCAGGACGAAGAGGGCGCGTCCTACGCGCCGAAGATCCAAAAGGAAGACGCCCACATCGACTGGTCGCGGTCTGCGGCGGACGTGGATCGCCAAATCCGCGCCTACACCCCCGGCCCGGGGGCGTGGACGCTGGCCTGCGGCAAGCGCTTCAAGGTAGGCCCGCTCGCCGCGGTGGAAGACGTGCCCGCTGACGCGGCGCATGACCTTCGACCGAGTGGGCTTCGACCGGGCGAGCTGGACATCGGCAAGCACGGCGTATGGGTGGGTACGGCTACGACCGCCGTGCGCCTGGCCTGGATCCAGCCGCCGGGCAAGAAGATGATGAATGCCGCGGACTGGGCCCGCGGGTTTAACCCGGCGCAGCTGAGCCAGGGGGCTGACGCAGACGACTCCGATAACGAACGGGTGGTGTTCCAATGAGCGGCGGATTCAGGTCGCGCTCGCGCGCGCGTAAGAACGACACACCGGGCGGGAAGACCCGCGCGGCGGATGGGCGGCGGGTCAACCGCACCGCGGGGAAAACCCCGCGCACCCGTACTCAGGCCGGTCACGCCGGTCAGGCCGGTCAGGCACATCCCACTGCGGCCGCGGTATCCCTCGACGGGCTGCAGAGCGAGTCCGTCGACGCGCCGCGCACGGTGGCGCTCTACACGCTTCTGCGGGTGGATGCCGAAGGCGCGTTTGCCAACCTCGTGCTGCCGAAGGTGCTGCGCGAGGAGAAGCTGAAAGGCAGGGACGCTGCCTTCGCCACGGAGATCACCTACGGCACGCTGCGCGCGAAGGGGATTGTCGACCAGGTCATCGACAAGTGCGCCAGCCGCCCGCTGGACCAGATGAGCCCGGTTGTCCGCAACGCGCTCCGGCTGGGCACCTACCAGGTGATGTACACGCGGGTGGAAGACCACGCCGCGGTGGATACCACGGTGCACCTGGTGGCGGCGGCCGAGCGATCCGCGAAGGGATTTGTGAACGCGGTCATGCGCGCCGTCACCGCGAAGGGCGCGGAGGAGTGGCTGGCTGAACTCGCGCCTACGGATGCCATCGGGGCCGCCGCGTTCCGGCATGCCCACCCGCGGTGGATCGCCGTGTCCTTCGCCCGGATCGTCGGTGAGGACGAACTGGACGCTGCCTTAGCTGCCGATTCGGAACGCCCCGTGGTGCACCTGGCGGCACGGCCGGGGGAGATGTCCGCGGAAGAACTCGCCCTTATCACGGGAAATGAGGAGGGCAAATACTCGCCGTACGCGGTGTACATGGAGTCCGGGGATCCCGGCGAGCTCGCCCCGGTACGCGAGGGCCTCGCCGCGGTGCAGGACGAAGGTTCCCAGCTCATCGCCCGTGCGCTGGCCGAGGCGGAAGTCACCGGCGACAACTCCGGTCGGTGGCTCGATCTGTGCGCCGGGCCGGGTGGCAAGACCGCGCTGCTCGCGGCACTGGCCCGCATCGAGGGCGCGCAGGTGGACGCCGTCGAAGTGGCCCCGCACCGCGCGCAGCTGGTCAGCCAGGCCACGCAGGGACTGCCCGTCAAGGTGCACGTGGCCGACGGGCGCGATCCTGGCGTGGGGAAAGGTTTCGATCGCGTTCTTGTCGATGCCCCCTGTTCCGGACTCGGCGCCCTCCGCCGGCGCCCCGAGGCGCGCTGGCGCAAGTCCGAAGAGGACATTGCAGACCTGAACACGCTGCAGTTCGAGCTACTCGCTTCCGCGCTCCAGTTGGTCCGGCCCGGCGGCGTCGTGGTGTATTCGACCTGCTCGCCGGACCTGCGGGAGACCCGCGGCATCGTCGATCGTGCGGTGAAAGAACTCGGCGCGGTGGAAGAAGACGCGCATGCGCTCGTGCCCGATATGGGGGACATCGGCCAGGAGAAGTCCGTCCAGATGTGGCCGCATCGCCACGGCACCGACGCAATGTTCTTCGCCGTGCTGCGCCGCGCCACTAGCACCGGGGTCTCGGCAGCCGCCGAAACCCCAGAGGCAGCCGAGACCCCGGAGGCCTCCGAGGCCCTGGTAAGCGCCGAGAGCACCCCACGCGCAGTGAAGATTGCGCCGTCGATTCTGTCGGCGGACTTCGCGCGCCTGGGTGCCGCGGTTGCGGAGGTGGAAGACAGCGTGGACTGGATCCACGTCGACATCATGGACGGCCACTTCGTGCCCAACCTCTCTTTCGGGCCGGACATCACCAAGACGGTCAACCGCATTACGGACAAACCGCTCGACGTGCATCTCATGATTGAAAACCCGGCCGACTGGGTAGAAACCTACGTCGAGGCGGGGGCGGACACGGTGATCTTCCACGTGGAGGCCGTGCCCGATGTGGACGCGGCTATCGAGTTGGCCCGCACCATCCGTCGCTTGGGAGCGCGTTCGGCCATCTCCGTGAAACCGGATACCCCGATCGAGCCGTGGCTGGAGCACCTCAAAGAATTTGACGAGGTCCTCGTCATGAGCGTCGAACCCGGGTTCGGCGGCCAGAAATTCATGCCGGACATGCTGGACAAGGTGCGCGCGCTGCGCGAGCGGATTGACAGCACCGAAGGGGTGGACACTGTCATCGAAATCGATGGCGGCATCTCCACTGAGACCATCGGCCAGGCGGTCGCCGCCGGGTGTGACGCCTTCGTGGCTGGGTCCGCCGTCTTTGGCGCGGACGACCCGGCAGCGGCGGTGAAGGCGTTGCGGGACGCCGCGGAAAGCTAGCGCTGATGGAGGCACACGCCGAGGTGTACGCAGCGCTGAAGCGGGCCCTGCGTGCGGGCGCGTCCGTGCGGGGGACAACAAGCCCCAATCCGCCGGTAGGCGCGGTGATTCTGGACGCGGACGGACGTGTCGTGGGCACTGGCGCTACCCAGCCGCCCGGCGGTCCGCACGCGGAGATTGTGGCACTGCGCGAGGCGGGGGCGCGGGCGACAGGCGGCACGGCGGTGGTCACCCTGGAGCCGTGCAACCACACCGGTCGCACGGGCCCGTGCGCGCAGGCCCTTATCCGGGCCGGCGTCGTAGGCGTCTACTTCCTCCACCGCGATCCCGGCGCGGCCGAGGGCGGAGGTGCGCAGACGCTGCGCGCAGCCGGGGTGAACGTCGGGCAACTCGAGCTGACCCCGGATACCTTCGGCCCCGATGCGGAGCTGCCCATCGATGGGGTTGCACATTGGCTGCGTGCAGTGGAGCGGCAGCGCCCGCACGTGACCGTGAAGTTTGCCCAGACACTGGACGGGTACACCGCCGCCCCGGACGGCACGAGCCAGTGGATCACCGGGCCTCAGGCCCGCGCCGCGGTACACGAGGACCGCGCCCACCGCGACGCCATCATCGTTGGCACGGGGACGGCTCTCGCGGACAACCCGTCGCTGACGGCCAGGTTTCCGGATGGGAGTCTGCGCGAGCATCAGCCGCGGCGGGTGGTCATCGGCACGCGCAGCATCGATGGGGCCCCGCAGTCGGGGAACCTCAACCGGTTGGGGTTTGTGCAGTACCCGGACATCGATATGGCCCTGCGCGAGCTGCACGCCGCGGGGTGCCGGGACGTCCTCGTGGAGGGCGGGGCGGGGCTCATCCAGTCGTTTTTCCAGCGCGGCTTCGTCGATGCTGTCCAGGCGTATCTCGCACCGCTCGTCCTGGGAGGCGGCCGTGGTGTGATGGCTGGTCCGCTGGGGCCTTCGCTGGGCGATGCCGCGCGCTTTACGCCGCAGCGCGTGTGCCGCTTTGGGCCGGATATTCTGTGGGAGCTGAAACGACGAGAAGAAGGGTAGTGGGAAAGAAGTGTTTACCGGATTAGTAGAAGAAGTTGGCACGATTAGCGCTACCCAGCCGCAGGACGAGGCGATGCGGCTGACCGTGCGCGCGCCGAAGGTGACCGAGGGGGCGCGCTTGGGCGATTCCATCAGTGTCAACGGCGTGTGCCTGACTGTCGCCGAGCTGGGCGCGAAAGGAGGCCCGGAGGAGGGCACCTTTACCGCCGACGTCATGCGCGAATCGCTGGATCGCACCGCCCTCGGCGAGCTGGCAGAAGGCAGCCCGGTCAACCTGGAGCGCGCGCTGCTGCCGTCCACGCGGATGGGCGGGCACCTGGTCCAAGGGCACGTCGACGGCACCGCCACGCTGATGTCCCGCAGCCCGGCAGAGCACTGGGACGTGCTGCGCTTTAGCTTGCCGGACGAGCTAGCCCGCTACGTGGTGGAGAAAGGATCCATTGCGGTTAGCGGCACGTCGCTGACCGTGAGCGCCGTGGGGGGAGACGAAGGCCACGGGTACTTCGAGGTGTCGCTGATTCCCACCACGCTCGCCGAGACGATCCTGGGTGGTCTCGAGGTTGGCGGCAGCGTCAACCTCGAGGTCGATATCGTGGCGAAGTACGTGGAAAAGCTGCTCGCCCCCGGCCGTTAACGCGGTGCGGGCACAGGGTTAGAGTGGTTAGCTATGAGCAGCGGAGTGACCGACGCCGGAAAAATCCGGCTGGACCCGGTAGAAGAAGCGATTGCTGACATCGCGGCGGGCAAGGCCGTCGTGGTGGTGGATAACGAAGATAGGGAAAACGAAGGCGATCTCATCTTTGCCGCCGAGCTGGCAACACCCGAGCTCGTGGCCTTCATGGTGCGCTACACCTCCGGGTATATCTGCGCCTCGCTGCTGCCGGACGATTGCGACCGGCTCCACCTGCCGCCGATGGTGGCCCACAACGAAGACAAGCGCGGCACCGCGTATGCCGTGACTGTCGATGCCGCCACCGGGACCACCGGTATCTCCGCGACCTCGCGCGCGGAGACGATCTGCCGCCTGGCCGACCCGATGAGCCAGCCGGATCATTTCACCCGGCCGGGGCACGTGGTGCCGCTGCGCGCTCAGCGCGACGGCGTCCTCGCCCGCGAGGGGCACACGGAGGCGTCCGTTGACTTGGCGCGCCTGGCGGGTCTGCGGCCGGCAGGTGTCCTGTGCGAGATTGTCTCGGAAGAGGACCCGACGGATATGGCCCGCGGCCCGGAGCTGCGCGCGTTTGCGGACCGCCACCACCTGAAGATGATCTCCATCGATCAGCTCATAGACTGGCGCCGCCACAACGAGACCCAGGTGGACCGCATCGTGGAGACGACCCTGCCCACGGACTACGGGACCTTTTCTGCGCTGGGTTACCGCAACCGCATCGACGGGCAGGAACACGTCGCGCTCGTGGTGGGTGACCCGGCCCAGCTTGAGGGGGCGGAAGACGTCCTGGTGCGCGTGCACTCCGAATGCTTGACCGGCGACGCGTTCGGCTCCCGGCGCTGTGACTGCGGCCAGCAGCTGCAGGCCGCAATGCAGGCGGTCCAGGAGGCCGGCCACGGCGTGATCATTTACCTGCGCGGCCAAGAGGGCCGCGGCATCGGGCTGCTGGCCAAGCTGCAGGCCTACCGCCTGCAGGACAAGGGGCTCGACACGGTCGACGCCAACCTGGAGCAGGGCCTGCCCGAAGACGCCCGGGAGTACTCCGTGGCCGGGCAGATTCTGCGCGACCTCGGGCTGAAGTCGGCGAACCTTTTGACCAACAACCCGCACAAGGGCGAGGGCTTGCGCGGCTTTGGGGTGCGCACGGACCAGCACACCCCCTTGGCGGTGGAGCCCAACGCAGACAACGTCAACTACCTGCGCACCAAGCGCGACCGGATGGGACACGTCCTGCCGCAGGTCGCGCGCTGGGATGCGGAACACTAAGCGCACCGGGAGGAAACGCATGAGCAAGGAAGGCCTGCCCAGCATCCAGAAAGTAGATGCACACGGGTTGAGCGTGGCGGTCATCTCCGCGACGTGGAACGCGGAGGTGTGCGACGTCATGCACGCGCGCGCCATCGCGGCGGCGGAAAGCTGCGGCGCGGTGGTCGATGAGATCCGCGTCGTCGGGGCGATGGAGCTGCCAGTGGCGGTGCAGGCCGCGGCCCGGCGTTTTGATGCCGTCGTGGCCATCGGCTGCGTCATCCGCGGCGGGACCCCGCACTTCGACTACGTCTGCGATTCGGTAACCCAGGGGCTCACCCGCGTGGCCCTGGACGAGTCCACCCCGGTGGGCAACGGCGTGCTGACCGTGGAGAACCAGCAGCAGGCCGTGGAGCGGGCCGGGGGAGAAGGCGCGGTGGAAGACAAGGGCGCCGAAGCCGCCATCGCGGCTTTAGACACTGCGGTGCAGATGCGTAAACTAAACGAGTTAGCAACTCGCCGCGGACTGTAGGAGCACTAGGGTTGAACGACATCGCCGACAACGCACACGCCGCTGGCAACACGCACCGGCTGTCGGAAGAAGAGCTGCTGGAATACACCAGCGCCGATCCCTTCGCCGTCACCACGGACAAGCCGTGGGAGATCGAGGTGAAGTCCGCCTTCCTGCGCCGCCTGGCCATCATCGCGGTGTGCATCATTATCCCCATCCACCTGTTTATGGGTCTTACCTTGGACATCGAGTTCACTGGTGCGGCAGTCACCGGCATCGACAAGTGGTCGTTCCCGTTGGTCGGCGTGATCATCTCCATCCTGGTGTGGCTCGCCCTCACCCGCCCGCGGCTGCGCGCGAATGCCGACGGGGTAGAGGTGCGCAACATCATCGGCAGCCGCTTCTACCCGTGGCAGGTCATCTACGGCCTGTCCTTCCCGGAAGGCGACCGCATGGCGCGTCTGGAGCTCCCCGAATTCGAGTTCGTCCCCGTGTGGGCGCTGCAGTCCGGTGATCGCGAGCGCGCGATGCGCGACGTGCGGACATTCCGCGCACTTGAAGCGAAGTACATGCCGGAGGATTAAGTGGCTGATCCGACCACCTACCGCCCGGCGCCGGGGACCATCCCCACGGAGCCGGGCGTTTACAAGTTCCGCGACGAAAACCGGCGGGTTATCTACGTCGGTAAGGCGAAAAACCTACGGGCGCGCCTGTCCAACTACTTCCAGGACATCACGCAACTGCACCCGCGCACCCGGCAGATGGTGCTGACCGCCAACCACGTCGAGTGGACGGTGGTGGCCAGCGAGGTCGAGGCGCTGCAGCTGGAGTACACGTGGATCAAGCGCTTCGACCCGCGGTTCAACGTCATGTACCGCGACGACAAGACCTACCCCATGCTCGCGGTGTCCGTGGGAGACCCCATCCCGCGCGCGTTCTTCTACCGCGGGCCGCGCCGCAAGGGCGTGCGCTACTTCGGCCCGTACTCGCACGCGTGGGCGGTGCGCGAATCGCTGGATCTGCTCACCCGCATCTTTCCCATGCGCACGTGCTCGCGTGGGGTTTACAACCGCCACGAGCGGCTGGGCCGGCCGTGCCTGCTGGGCTACATCGGCAAGTGCAGCGCGCCGTGCACCGGGAAGGTGACGGCGGAAGAACACCGCGAGACGGTCAACCAGCTCGTGTCGTTTATGAACGGCAACACCACCGGCGTGCGGCGGCAGCTGAAAAAGGAGATGCAGGACGCCTCGGAGAATCTGGACTTCGAACGGGCGGCGCGGCTGCGCGATGACCTCGGGGCCATCGACAAGCTGATGGAGCAGCAGGCGGTGGTCTTTTCCGACGGAACTGATGCCGATCTCATCGCGTTTTACACCGACGAGCTGGAGGCAGCGGTGCAGATCTTCCACGTGCGCGACGGGCGCATTCGCGGCCAGCGCGGCTGGGTCGTGGAAAAGGCCGGCGACCAGGCCACCTCGGAGCGCATCGAGGAACGCGAACCGGACCCGGCGCTGCCGGCGCTGATGCAGAACTTCCTCGTCCAGTTCTATTACGATGCCGTCGAGCGCGAGCGCCAAGAGGCCGCCGAAGACGCGGCTATTCTAGCCGACGTCAAGCGCCGCGGCGTGGACCAGGAATCGCACTACAACCAGCGGCAGGCAAAGGTCATCCCCCGGGAAATCCTGGTGCAAGACATGCCCGCCGAAGCCGAAGAAGTCCGCAGCGTGCTGTCCGAGCTGCGCGGCGCGCAGGTGGATTTGCGGGTGCCGCAGCGTGGTGACAAGCGCGCGATGATGGACAACGTGCGCCGCAACGCCAAGGACGCGCTGCGCCAGCGCAAGCTCAAGCGCGTGGGGGATCTCACTGCACGGTCTGCGGCCTTGCAGGATATCCAGGACGCGCTCGGCATGGAGTCGGCGCCGCTGCGCATCGAGTGCACCGACATCTCACACATCCAGGGCACCGACGTCGTCGCCTCCCTCGTGGTCTTCGAGGACGGGCTGCCCAAAAAGTCCGACTACCGGCGCTACCGCATCAAGGAGGCCGCCGGCGATGGACACTCCGACGACGTCGGCTCGATTGCGGAGGTCACCCGCCGCCGGTTCAAGCGGCACATCCACGACAAGCTGGCCAACCCCGACGAGGAAGCCGAGGAGTCCACGTTCTCGGACGAGCAGGTGGAAGAAGAGTCCGCCGAGGCCGGCCGTGGGCGTTTCGCCTACCCACCGCAGCTGTTTATCGTCGATGGCGGCGCGCCCCAGGTGGCGGCGGCGCAGCAGGTCTTCGACGAGCTGGGCATTGTCGATGTCACGCTGGTCGGCCTGGCCAAGCGCCTGGAGGAGATCTGGGTCCCCGGCGACGACGAGCCGGTCATCCTGCCCCGCAACTCGCAGGCTCTGTACCTCCTGCAGCAAATCCGCGACGAGGCCCACCGTTTCGCCATCAATTACCACCGCCAGCAGCGCTCCAAGCGCATGCGCTCGTCGGTGCTCGACAGCGTGCCCGGGCTAGGCCCGGCGCGGCGCACCGACTTGGTCAAGCACTTCGGATCGGTGAAAAAGCTCAAGGCGGCGAGTGTGGACGACATCGCGGAGGTCAAAGGCTTCGGCCCGAAGCTCGCCGCGAGCGTCTACGAGCACCTGCACGACTCGGCGTCGTAGTCCGCACTTTCCCGGCATCTGCGACCAGTTCCCGCCGCGCGAAGGGGTGGGCGTAGATACAATATGTGCCCATGACCCAGTTAGCGTCCCCTCCGGTTCTCATCACTGGAATGTCCGGCGGCGGGTTAAGCTCGGCGGCCAAAGTCTTAGAGGATAAAGGCTATTACGTCGCGCAGAACCTGCCGCCGCAGCTCATCGTGGAACTGTGTGAGCTGTGTGCTCGCAGCGATTCGCCGGTGGACAAGGTGGCGTTCGTGGCCGATGTGCGCACGCGCATGTTCCCCGGCTCGCTCGCGGACACGCTGGATCAGCTCACGCAGCGGGGGATGGCGCCCATCGTGTTGTTCATGGACGCCCGTGATGACGTGCTCATCCGCCGCTTCGACTCGGTGCGGCGCACCCACCCGCTGCAGGAGGGTGACACGCTCAAGCACGGTCTGCAGCGCGAGCGCGAAGCGGTGGCCAGTCTGCGCGCGAAGGCGGACGTCATCGTGGATTCGACCAACCTGTCGGTGCACGATTTGCGGCGCGCCATTGAGGCCTCGCTCGGCTCCCAGGCCGCGGCGGTGCCGCACGTGACCATCGAATCCTTCGGCTTTAAGCACGGGTCGCCGCGGGATGCGGACTTGGTAGTCGATGTCCGTTTCCTGCCAAACCCGTACTGGATTCCGGAGTTGCGGGCGTTTCGTGGCACCGACAAGGCGGTTGCGGACTACGTTTTGGAGCAACCACCGGCCCAGGAATTCGTGCGCCGCTTCCTCGACATGTTCGAGTCGATGCTCGCCGGCTACCGGCATGAAGGGAAAGACTTCATCACCGTCGGCGTGGGGTGCACCGGTGGCCACCACCGCTCCGTCGCCGTAGCGGAGGAACTGGGCCGGCGCCTGCGGGAACGCGGCGGGCTGGACATCAGCGTCCTCCACCGCGACTTCGATCGTTTCTAATTCGTCGCCGCAGTTTTTGCGATACCGCACTGAGTTGTAGAGGGAGTTTTTCGCACACTATGACGCATCCGCAGCACATGGCTTGCTTGGGCGGCGGCCACGGTCTTTACCAAACCCTTTTGGCTGCCCGCGAATGCGAAGCCGAGTCGATTACTGCGATCGTGACCGTGGCGGATGATGGCGGTTCGTCCGGCCGCCTGCGCCGCGAGCTGAAGATCATCCCGCCGGGAGATTTGCGCATGGCCTTGGCGGCGCTGTCCGACGGCGACGTGGACGACACGCTCTGGGCGCGTACGCTTCAGCACCGCTTCGGCGGCAACGGCGCCTTGGCCGGCCACGCCGTGGGCAACCTGATCATCGCCGGGCTCAATGAGGTGTTGGGGGACTACCAGGCGGCGTTGGACAAGATTGCGGAGCTGACCAAGTCGCATGGCCGGGTGGTTCCGGTGGTCAACCAGCCGCTGGAGATCGAGGCGGAGGTCGCCGGTCTTGACGATGACCCGCGGGTCATGCGGGCAGTCCGCGGCCAGGTGGCCGTGGCCTCCACTCCGGGGCAGGTGCGCCGCGTGCGCATCATCCCGGAGGATCCGCCGGCGAACCAGCTGGCCCTCGATGGCATCTGTGAGGCCGACCTCATCACGCTGGGGCCCGGCTCGTGGTTTTCTTCCGTGTTGCCACACGTGCTCGTCCCCGACGTCGTGCAGGCGATCAACGAATCCAACGCCCTGCGCGTAGTCGTACTCAACCTCACTGCCGAGCCGGGGGAGACGCACGGCTTTTCGATGGAGCGCCACCTCCACGTGCTCGCGCAGCACGCACCCGGCCTGGAGGTCGACTACATCATTGCCGACGCCGGCGCCCTGCGTAACGAAAGCGAGCGCGATTACCTCAAGCGGGCGGCGGAGACGTTTAACGCGGAGGTCGTCTTCGCCGACGTGGCCGCCGAGGGCGCGCGACACGATCCGCAGGCGCTCGCTGGCGAGCTGTTGTCGCTGTATCGGCGCGGCCGTCAGTAACCCCCTATCGGCGGCAGCGACCGAGTGGCTGCCGACTAGACTTTGAGCGCGTAATCGATCAATAGGCGGGAGCGTTAGTGTGACGGAGACTCTGACTGACAAGGTGAAGCAGGAGCTCGCCGCGACGTCCATCACGCGTCAGTCGGCCCGTGCGGCGGAGCTGACCGCGGTGTTGCGTTTTGCCGGCGAGGTAACCGTCCCCGGTTACGGGCCGGCCGCCGGGATCAGCGCCGATGACGTGGCCTACGACGTCTACCTCGACTCGGAAGAGGTGGCCGCCCGAGTGGTGCGCGAGATTGACGCCCTGTTCGGGATCCGCGCGCAGATCCTCGACATCCACGGCGGGCACACCGCCAGCACGCGCCAGGGCGTGGGAACCGACGGGCGGACGTCTGCGATAGCGAAGAACCAGTCGATCCGCGTCCACGTGCCGGAGCGGGCCCGCGAGCTGATTAGGCGGCTCGGGTTGGTCACCCGCTCGGGACACGCGGTGGTGGGGCTTCCCCCGCACGTCATCTCCGGCGGGGTGACGGATAACGAGGCGGCGTGGCGTGGCGCTTTTCTCGCGCGCGGATCGCTGACCGAACCCGGCCGTTCCTCGGCCCTCGAGGTCGCGTGCCCGTGCCCGGAGGCGGCACTCGCTTTGGTGGGGTGCGCGCGCCGCCTCAATGTGCCCACGAAGACGAAGGAGACCCGGGGCAGCGACCGCGTCGTTGTCCGCGACGGCGACGCCATTGGCGCCCTGCTTACCCGCCTGGGCGCGCAGCGCAGCCGACTCGAGTGGGAAGAAAAGCGCCGCCGCCGGGAAGCGCGCGTGACGCAGAACCGGCTGGCCAACTTCGACGACGCGAACCTGCGGCGCTCGGCACGGGCGGCCGTGACCGCTGCCGCGCGCGTGGAACGTGCCATCGCCATCCTTGGTGACGAGGTACCGGAGCACCTGGCGGACGCCGGGCACCTGCGCATTCAACATCGCCAAGCATCGCTCGAAGAACTCGGACGCCTGGCGGATCCGCCGATGACTAAGGACGCGGTGGCCGGGCGCATCCGGCGCCTGTTGTCCATGGCCGATAAGCGCGCCGAAGAACTCGGCATTCCGGACACCAACGAGTCCGTCAACGACGAGATCTTCGACTAGCGGGCGGGCGCGCAGGGCGCCCGCCCGCCCGCCTCGGGCTGTCTGCCCCCGCGGCTGCCCGCCTCCGGGGCCCGCTTTACCCCCGCACTATCGGGCAAACGGGCAGCCCGCTTCCTCCAGGTGTGGACTCGGTGCGCATACTGGGGAAATCCGCGAATTTGCGGTGCAGACGGGATTTTTCGCCGGTAACATCGGCGCACGAGGGAGCAGTTCATTCCCACTTAAAAATCTTGTCTTTCTCTCGTCTCTGAGGAGCGATTTCACGTGACTACCCGCGTTGGCATTAATGGTTTCGGCCGCATTGGCCGGTGTTTCTTCCGAGCAATCGCCCAGGGCGATTCCGACCTCGAGGTCGTGGCCATCAACGACCTGACCGACAACGAGCACCTGGTCAATCTGTTGAAGTTCGACTCCGTGCTGGGCAGGTTCGACGGAGAAATCGAGCACGACGATGAATCCATCACGGTCGACGGCCACCGCATCGCCGCCTTCGCCGAAAAGGACCCGCACAACATCCCGTGGGGCGAGCACGATGTCGACATCGTCATCGAGTCCACCGGTATCTTCCGCGACGCGCAGAAGGCCCACGTCCACATCGACAACGGCGCCAAGAAGGTCATCATCTCCGCGCCCGGTAAGAACGTGGACGGCACGTTCGTCTACGGCGTCAACTCCGACGACTACGATCCGCAGAACCACCACATCATCTCCGCGGCGTCGTGCACCACGAACTGCCTCGCGCCGATGGCCAAGGTCTTGCACGAGAAGTTCGGCATCGAAAAGGGCCTGATGACCACCATTCACGCCTACACCGGCGATCAGCGCCTGCAGGATGCGCCGCACAAGGACCCGCGCCGTGCCCGGGCCGCCGCCATCAACATGGTTCCGACGTCGACCGGCGCGGCCAAGGCGGTCTCGCTGGTCCTGCCGGAGCTGGAAGGCAAGCTCGACGGCTTTGCCATACGCGTACCGGTGGTTACCGGATCCGCCACCGATTTGACGTTCACCGCGTCCCGTGACGTGACCGTCGAGGAGATCAACGCCGCCGTGAAGGAGGCCGCGACCGGTGAGTTCGGCGAGATTCTCGAATACTCGGAGGATCCGCTGGTCTCCACCGACATCGTGACCGACCCGCACGGCTGCATTTTCGATGCAGGCATGACCAAGGTGTCCAACGGCAACCTGGTGAAGGTGCTCGGCTGGTACGACAACGAGTGGGGCTACACCTGCCAGCTGCTGCGTCTGACCGAGCAGGTCGGCGCCGCTCTGTAAGTTGCGTTAATTCACACTGCCGGTTCGCGGATAGGCCGAAAAGGCCCGCCCGCGGACCGGTATTCTTTTTCAGTGAACTCGGTACTTTAATTTCGACCCATTAAAGGAGAAACTATGGCTTTCCGGTCCGTCGATGAACTCTTGGCTGAAGGTGTGGAGGGCCGCCACGTCCTCGTCCGCTCGGACTTCAACGTCCCGCTGGATGAGGACGGGCAGATTACCGATGCCGGCCGCATCACCGCGTCCCTGCCCACCATCAAGGCCCTCGTCGAGGGCGGTGCGAAGGTAATCCTGTCCGCTCACCTGGGCCGCCCGGAGGGGGAGCCGGATCCGAAGTTCTCGCTCGCGCCGGTTGCCCGCGCGCTGTCGGTAGAGCTCGGCCAGGAAGTTGGGCTCGCCGCCGATGTCGTGGGGGAGGACGCCCACGCCCGTGCCGAAAAGCTCGGCGCCGGCGAGGTCATGTTGCTAGAAAACGTGCGTTTTGATGCCCGCGAGAAGTCCAAGGATGCCTCCGAGCGCGCGGCGCTGGCCAAGGAATTGGCCGGCCTGGCTGCGGACAAGGGCGCGTTTGTCTCCGACGGCTTTGGCGTGGTGCACCGTTCGCAGGCGTCCGTCTTCGACGTCGCGGAGATCCTGCCGGCGTACGCCGGCAAGTTGGTCGAAGAGGAGCTGTCTAAGCTCGCGGCCGTCGCGGAGAACCCGGAGAGCCCGTACACCGTGGTGTTGGGTGGTGCAAAGGTCTCCGACAAGCTGGGCGTTATCGAGGCGCTCGCCGGGAAGGCCGACCACATCCTCATCGGCGGCGGCATGTGCTACACCCTGTTGGCCGCCCAGGGCTATAACGTGCAGAACTCCCTGCTGGAAGAAGAGCAGATCGACAACTGCAAGGACCTGTTGGAGCGCTTCGGTGACAAGATCGTCCTGCCGGCAGACTTGGTCGCTGCGACCGAGTTCAAGGCCGACGCCGAGTCCAAGGTCGTAGAGCTCGACGGCATCCCGGAGGGCTGGATGTCCCTCGACATCGGACCGAAGGCCGCCGAGAAGTTCGGTGAGATCATCACCTCCTCCAAGACCGTGTTCTGGAACGGCCCGATGGGCGTGTTCGAGATGGAGGCCTTCGCCGGCGGCACCAAGGCGGTGGCCGAGGCCATCGCGGAGGCCACCAAGAATGGCGCGTTCACCGTCGTCGGCGGTGGCGACTCCGCCGCGGCGGTGCGCACTTTGGGTCTGCCGGAGGACGGCTTTAGCCACATCTCCACCGGCGGCGGCGCCTCCCTCGAATTCGTCGAGGGCAAGGACCTGCCGGGCGTATCCGTCCTGCAGGCCTAGCGCGCTCGTCGCCTGAGCTCACCTCCCGCACAGTCTCACCCCCGCTTACCCAGTTTCAAGAAAGGGCTGTTTATCCATATGGCTCGCACACCGCTTATCGCCGGCAACTGGAAGATGAACCTCAACCACATCGAAGCCATCGGCTCGGTGCAGAAGTTCACCTTCGCCCTGCCCAAGGAATACTACGAGGACGTCGACGTCGCGTTCCTGGTGCCGTTCACGGACATCCGCACCGTGCAGACGCTTGTCGATGGCGACAAGCTGAAGATCACCTACGGCGCGCAGGACGTCTCCGCCCACGAGTCTGGGGCGTACACCGGCGAGGTATCCGGCGCCATGCTGGCGAAGCTGGGCTGCACGTGGGTCGCCGTCGGCCACTCCGAGCGCCGTGAGTACCACGGTGAGACCAACGAGGTGGTCGCGCAGAAGGCGAAGGCGGCCATCGACAACGGCATCCGGCCCATCGTGTGCGTGGGCGAGCCGCTGGACGTGCGCGAGGCCGGTGACCACGTGGACTACGTGGTCACCCAGGTCCGCGAGTCGCTGGCCGGGCTCGATACCGCGCAGCTGGCCCAGGTGGTCATCGCCTACGAGCCGGTGTGGGCGATTGGTACCGGCAAGGTGGCGGAGCCGAGCGACGCCCAAGAAGTGTGTTCGGCTATCCGGAAAGCGATGGCGGATCTTGCCGGAGAAGATACGGCAGAAGAAACCCGCATCCTCTACGGCGGCTCCGTCAAGGTTGATTCCGTCGCGGACATCGTCTCCCAACCGGACGTCGACGGCGGGCTAGTGGGCGGCGCCTCGCTGGTGGGCGAGGACTTCGCCAAACTCGCCGCGAATGCGGCCCTGGCAACGCGTCGTTAACAACCAGGCACTAATTACGCCCGCGTCATTTTCACCCCGCGCCGACTTACGGGTGGGGTGAGCGCGTGGTGTACAGTATGCGGAGTAGTTGCGTCGCTGGGGCAGACCAGCGCCGCTTGCACCGAGCGCTCCGATACCCCGACCCAAAGGAAAGTTCATGGCTCTGACCTTGCAGATTATCCTGGTCATCGTCTCGATTCTGATGACCGTGGCTATTCTCTTCCACAAGGGTAAAGGCGGCGGCCTGTCCAGCCTGTTCGGCGGCGGAGTGCAGTCGAACCTGTCCGGTTCCACCACGGCGACCCGCAACCTGGACCGCATCACCGTCGTCCTCGTCATCATCTGGCTCGCCGCCATCATCGGCCTCAACCTCATCCAGGCGTACGCGGCTTAGCCAGCCTCGCGTCTAGAAAGACTTCCTAGACGCGAAAAATCCCGCGGGGTGTGCCCGAACAGCAAGCACAGCCCGCGGGATTTTTCGTAAGTCTTGATGCTTCCTTAGCTCTGCGCTTGAGGTGCGGCGTCGGCCGAGACGTACAACACGGCGTTGGTGACGCGGGGGACTCCGGCGGCCGGCCAGTCATCGGCAGACGCGCCGGCCACCACCTGCTGGGCCGCCTCGGCTTTTTCTGCACCGGTGACCAGGTGCCACGCCTGGGCGGCGCGCCCGATGGCGGGGAGGGTGAGCGAGACGCGCTCGGCCGGCGGCTTCGGCGAAACGGTCACTCCGATAACTAGCCGCTCCTTTTCCGCCACCGCCGCGGTGTGCGGGAACAGCGAGTTGATGTGGCCCTCCGGCCCCATGCCGAGCAGGTGCAGGTCGAAGCCTTCCGGCGCATGCGCGGCAATGACTTTCTCGTATTCGGCGGCAGCCGCGGAGACATCGTCAGTCGGCACCGCGCAGCCGTGGATGTGGTCGTCCGGCACGCCGACGGCATCGAGAAGCGCACGGCGGGCCTGTCCCTCGTTGGATTCGGGATCGGCGACATCCAGGTTGCGTTCGTCGCCGAAAAAGATGTGCACGCGCTGCCAGTCCACGGCCGGGGCGGTCGCGGCCTCGACCTGCTGGCGGATCTGCCCCAGCGTGCCGATGCCCGCGCCGCCGCCGGTCAACACGAGGCGGGGAACGCCATCGCCGTGCACGCCGGCGTGGGTGGCCTGAATGTCCGCCAGAAGTTTAAGGACGTCGCGCGCGGCGCGGGCCAACAGATCGTCTTTGGTGTCTACTCGTTCGATGCGCAGCATGGTGTCGCGGATGCTCCTTAGTCGTCGGCTGAAGTGTTCCTCGGGTCCGAAATTAACCGTCGTGCCGCTAGCAGTAGTTGACGCGGGTCAGCGCGCGCAGCGCCTTCGCGTACGGGGTGTCCGCCTCGAGGTGGCGCAGCTCTTCGGAGAGGACCTCGGCTACCGAGCGGCGCGACATGGCCACGAACCACTCGGGTGAGCCCGGCATGGCCACGCGCACCGTGTGGGCGTCGTGGACCTCGACGGTCACCGGGTTGTTGCGGCGGTGGAACTTAATCCTGCGGACCGGGAACCACTCCGGGTTGTCGTCGTCATCGATGGTGCGGCGAACTGCCACCCCGAGGCGATCCGCCAGCCACCCCGCCGCGATGTCGGGGGCCGCGCTGGTGGCCGGGCCGGACACGTCCACGGACTCGATGGGCTCGAACGGCTGGCGGTCCAAGGCGGAAGCGACGATGCCGCGCCAGAGAGTAAGCCCCGCCCAGACCATGTCCGAATCACCCGGCGTGTAACCGGTGCGCAGCGTGGATAGCGCGGTGCGCACCTCGTCGCGGCTGGCGTGCAGGCGGGAGGTATCCGTAATCCGGCGCTGGGCGATAGACCCGATCGGGTCGTCGGCTGGGGACTCCGGCGTGCGCGCCGGCCACCACGCCACGATCGGGGTGTCGGGCAGAAGGAGAGGGGTGACGACGGCCTCGGCTTCATCGGCAAGCGCGCCGTGCAGGCGCATCACCACCATCTCGGAGGCACCGGCCTCGCCGCCGACGCGCAGTTCCGCATCCAGCCCGGTCGGGGCCTCCGTGTCACCGGAGATGACCATCAGGACGCGGGACGGGTGCTCGTGCGAGGCGTCGCGGACGGCGGAGAGAATCGCGTCGACGTTGTCTTCCTCCGCCGCGGACACAATGAGGGTGAGCACCCTGCCGGTGGTCAGCGTGTAGTGCTCCTGGGCATCCAGGAGCGTGGAAAGGATCTGGCGCGTGGTGGTGTCGGGCAGCGGGATAATCATCGTGAAAGCGCGTTTCTCCTCGAAGGTGTATCTGGGTGTGCGTGCCTAGGGGCGGCGCCAGGCGCGGCCGTGGCGCTCCAGCATCTGATCAGCAGCCGGCGGGCCCCAGGTACCGGCCGGGTAGTCCTCCGGCGTGCCGCCGCTGGCCCAGTACTCCAGGATCGGATCCAGGATGGCCCAGGACAGCTCCACCTCCTCATTGGTGGGAAAGAGGGAGGACTGGTCGAGCAGGGCATCCAGGATGAGGCGCTCGTAAGCCTCGGGGGATTCCTCGGTGAAAGCCTGGGTGTAGGCGAAGTCCATGTTGACGTCGCGGACCTCCATCTCGGAGCCCGGGACCTTGGAGCCAAAACGCATGGTCACGCCCTCATCGGGCTGCACGCGAATGACCACCGCGTTTTGTCCCAGCGCGGAAATCTGCCCGGCGTGGAAGGGCTGGTGTGGCGCTTCCTTGAACACCAGGGCAATCTCGGTCACGCGCCGGCCGAGGCGTTTGCCGGTGCGCAGGTAGAACGGCACGCCGCCCCAGCGCCGCGAGTTGATTTCCAGGGTGCACGCGGCGTAGGTCTCCGTGGTCGATTCGGGGTCGAAGCCCTCTTCTTCCCGTAGGCCCTTGACGTACTCCGAGCCCTGCCAGCCCGCCGCGTACTGGCCGCGGGCGGTGGTCTTGTTCAGCGGGTGCACCGGGTGGGTGGCCCGCAGCACCTTGATCTTCTCTGCCTGCAGGGCGGATGGTTCGAAAGAGACTGGCTCTTCCATGGCCACGAGCGCCAGCAGCTGCAGCAGGTGGTTTTGGATCACGTCGCGGGCGGCACCGATGCCGTCGTAGTAACCGGCGCGCCCGCCCAAGCCGATGTCCTCGGCCATGGTGATCTGCACGTGGTCGATGTAGTGGCCGTTCCACATCGGCTCGAAGATCTGGTTGGCAAAGCGCAGCGCCATAATGTTTTGCACCGTCTCTTTGCCCAGGTAGTGGTCGATGCGAAAGACGGAGCTTTCCGGGAAAACGGCGTTGACGATCTCGTTGAGTTCACGCGCCGATTTCTGGTCGTGGCCAAAGGGCTTTTCGATGATGACGCGCCGCCACGAATCTTCTTCGCTGTAGGTGAGGCCGACGCGCTGCAGCTGGTGGCACACGGTGGAGAAAAACTGCGGCGGGATGGACAGGTAGTACGCCCAGTTCCCGCCGGTGCCGCGGGCGGCGTCCAACTCGCGCAGGCGGCTGGCCAGCGAATCGAACCCGGCATCGTCGAAGGAGCCGGAGACGAATTCGATGCCCTGCGCCAGGTGGTCCCACACGTGTTGGCGGAACTCGGTGCGCGACTTTTCCCGCACCGCCTTTTGCACGTAATCGCAAAATTCCTGCTTGCTCCAGTCGCGGCGGCCGTAGCCTACCAGGGTGAAGCCTGCCGGCAGCAGCCCGCGATTGGCCAGATCGTAGATGGCCGGCAGGAGTTTTTTGCGGGCCAGATCTCCCGTGACGCCGAAAATGACCAGGCCGGACGGTCCAGCAATGCGGGGCAGCCTCTTGTCAGTGTCGTCGCGCAGCGGGTTGACCCATTTGCCGGATCCGGACTCGGTCACGTGCTTCATTCCTTTCGGCGCAGAAGTAAGGATAAGAGTGTGTGTGAAAACCTGCGGGCGTTAGTGTACTGCCCGTAGGCACGCGGCTAGAACCTAGAGCTTTTAAAACCTAGAGCCACTAGAAACTAAAGCCGCTTGGCCATGGACTGCAATAGGTCGCTCCACGCGGTAACGAACTTGTCCACGCCCTCTTGCTCGAGCACGGCGAAGACGTCGGCGAAATCGATGCCGACTTCCGCCAGCTTCCGGAACGCCTCCTCGGCCTTCTCCCCGGACTCCGAAAGCGTGTCGCCGTGCAGGTCGTCTGCGGCCAATACCGCATCGATGGTGCCCTCCGGCATCGTGTTGACCGTGTCGGGGCCAGCGAGCTCGGTGACGTACTTGGTGGCCGGGTACTCCGGATTCTTCACTCCGGTCGAGGCCCACAGCGGGCGCTGCGGGTTCGTGCCGGCGGGGAGATCGGTGGCTTCGGCAAACTCCGCGCGGTAGACCGCGTACGCGCGCTGCGCGTTGGCCACGCCCGCGGTGCCCTTGAGCTCCAGCGCCTCTGGCGTGCCGATGGCATCGAGGCGCTTGTCCACCTCGGTGTCCAGGCGGGAGACGAAGAACGACGCGACCGAGTGGATGCGGCTGACATCGCGGCCGTTATCTGCCGCCTTCTGCACGCCCTTCTTGAAAGCGTCGATGACCTGGCGGTACCGCTCGACCGAGAAGATAAGGGTGACGTTGACGGAAATGCCCTCTGCCAGCGCGTCTGTGACCGCGGGCAGCGACTCGTCCGTCGCCGGGATCTTGATCATGAGGTTGGGGCGTTCCACCTTGCCCCACAGCTCGCGCGCCTGGGAGATGGTCGCCTCGTAGTCCGCGGAGACGCGTGGATCCACCTCGATGGACACGCGACCGTCGCGGCCACCCGACTGCGCGTAAATGTCGGCGAAGACGTCACAGGCTTCGCGGACGTCCTGGACGGCCAACGAATAGACCGCGTCGTCGACGGTGGCAGCGGCGGCCTTGAGGTCAGCAATGTCCGCGTCGTAAGCGTCGCCCTCGCTCATCGCCTTGGCAAAGATGGCCGGGTTGGTGGTGACACCCACGATGCTCTTGGAGTCAATGACCTCTTTGAGGTTGCCGGAGGTCAGCCGCTGGCGCGAGAGATCATCGAGCCAGGTAGAGGTGCCCAGTTCCGCGAGCTTGTCGATGTTGTTCACAATCTCGTCCTTTCTCTTTCGTGCGCTAGGCGTTCGCGCCGCGTGCAGCCGCCAGGGACTTCTTCGCGGCGGTGTAGACGGCGTCGGCGGTAATCCCGAAGTTCTCGTAGAGCTCGGTGTACGGCGCAGAGGCACCGAAGTGCTCAAGCGAGATGTTTTCGCCCATATCGCCGGTGTACTTGTGCCACGGCATGGCGATGCCGGCCTCCACCGAGACGCGGGCGCGGACCGCGCTCGGCAGCACGGACTCGCGGTATTCGGCGTCCTGCGCGTCAAACCACTCGAGGCACGGCGCGGAGACCACGCGGGCGGCGATGCCTTCCTCACCCAGGCGGCGGGCGGCCTCCACCGCGAGCTGCACCTCGGAACCGGTACCGATCAGGATGACGTCGGGGGTGCCTGCCTCACCGGCGGCATCGACCAGCGTGTAGGCGCCACGGCGGACGCCGTCGTGGGCCTTTTCCTTCGTGCCCTCCAGCACCGGCACGTTCTGGCGGGTCAGGCACAGGCCCTTCGGCGAGGGCTCGAATTCCAGCGCGGCGGCCCATGCCTGGGCGGTCTCGTTCGCATCCGCCGGGCGGATGACGGACAGGTGGGGGATGGTGCGCAGCGCCGCGAGGGTTTCTACCGGCTGGTGGGTCGGGCCGTCCTCGCCCAGGCCGATGGAATCGTGGGTCCACACGTAGTACGTGTCGTTCTGCATGAGCGCGCCCAGGCGCACCGCCGGGAACATGTACTCGGAGAAGATCAGGAACGTGCCGCCGTACACGCGGGTATTTCCGTGCAGCGCGATGCCGTTCATGATGGAAGACATTGCGTGCTCGCGGATGCCGAAGTGCAGGTTGCGGCCGAAAGGCTGGGCGGTCCACTTGTCGGTGGAGATGGTCTCCGGGCCAAACGAATCGGCACCCTCGATGGCGGTGTTGTTCGAGCCCGCCAGATCGGCCGAGCCGCCCCACAGCTCCGGAATGGACTTCGCCAGCGCCTGGATGGTCTTACCCGAGGCCTTGCGGGTGGCAATTCCCTTTTCATCCGGATCCCACGACGGCAGCTCCGCGTCGTAGTCCGCGGGCAGCTCATGGGCGCGGAAGCGCTCCAGAAACTCGTTTTTCTCCGGGTTCTTCTTTGCCCACGCGTCGAACTTCTCCTGCCACTTCCGGCGCGCATCCTGCGACCGCGCGGAGAGCCGGCGGGTGTGCTCGAGGACCTCGTCGTCGATGTGGAAGCGCACGTTCGGATCGAAGCCGAGCGCGTTCTTAATCGCATCGACCTCCTCCTGGCCCAGCGCGGCGCCGTGCGCGGCGCCGGTGTTCATCTTGGTGGGCGAGGGGTAGCCAATGACGGTCTTGACGCGGATGAACGTCGGGCGGGTCGTATCCGCCTTGGCTTGCGCAATGGCCTCCTCAATGGCGACCACGTCCTCGCCCGACTCGACGGTAAGCACCTGCCAGCCGTAGGCGGCGTAGCGGTCCACCACGTTTTCAGTAAACGCGATATTGGTGTTGTCCTCGATGGAAATCTCGTTGTCGTCCCAGAAGACGATGAGGTTGCCCAGCTTTTGGGTGCCGGCGATTGACGATGCCTCGGAGGTCACGCCCTCCTGCAGGTCACCGTCGGAGGCGATGGTGAAAATGAAGTGGTCGAACGGCGACTCGCCGGCCGGCGCATCCGGGTCGAACAGCCCGCGCTCCTTGCGCGCCGCCATGGCCATACCCACCGAGGAAGCCAAACCCTGGCCGAGGGGGCCGGTGGTGATTTCCACGCCGTCCGTGTGGGAGAACTCCGGGTGGCCCGGGGTCTTGGAACCCCAGGTGCGCAGCTGTTTGAGGTCCTCCATCTCCAGCCCGAAGCCGCCGAGGAAGAGCTGGATGTACTGGGTCAAAGAGGAGTGGCCGCAGGACAGGACAAAACGGTCGCGACCCAGCCACATGACATCGGCTGGGTCGTGGACCATCTGGCGCTGGTAGAGGGTGTAGGCGAGTGGTGCCAGAGACATTGCGGTGCCGGGGTGGCCGGAACCGCAGTTTTCCACTGCCTCGGCGGCTAGGACGCGGGCGGTGTCCACGGCGCGCGTGTCGGTATCGGTCCAGTCGTCGGGGTAGCGGGCAACGGTCTTGGACTGCAGCTCAGGTGGGAGAGTTGAGGGGGACACGAAATACGCCTCGCTAACGTGGTCGGAAATGGTTTCTAACGTCCTCATAGTAGTGGGGCGCGGGCGGCAAATGGGCGATTAGTGGCGAACTTGCACCGAACTGTAGGCTGTTGAGGTCTGGAACTTCCCGCGGCACGCGTGCGACTAGTTGATGTGACCATGTGAGCGCGCTGCGCCTATCCCGGCCCCAGCCGCTCGCGCCGGCCGCGCATTAGCCCCCACACTGTGTGCCCGATAGTTATGAGGAGAATCCTTGGAGACCATCAAGGCGTATTTTGCATTGACGAAGCCGCGGATCATCGAACTGCTGCTCGTCGCCGCAATCCCCGCGATGCTCCAAGCCCAACGCGGCATTGATGCCGTGGCGGACAACATCTGGCTCATCATTTCCACCATTTTCGGCGGATGGATGGGCGCTGCCGCCGCCCACACGTTCAACATGGTCGTCGACTATGAGATTGACCAGAAGATGCAGCGCACCCGCGCGCGTCCCCTGGTGCGCTCGAAGATTACTCGGCGCTCGGCGGCCATCTTTGGATCGGTGCTGCTCACGGTGTCCGTCCTCTGGCTGGGCGTGCTGGCGCACTCGTGGCTAGCGGCCTTCTTCGTCATCTTGACCAACGTTTTCTACATCTTCGTCTACACCAAGTGGCTGAAGATGAAAAACGCTCAAGGCGTGGTCTGGGGCGGACTGGCGGGATGCATGCCCGCCATGGTCGGCTGGGCGGTTATCCGCGATAACGCCACCGACGGCCAGGCGGACCGCTGGTGGCAGGCGATCGTGCTCTTCCTCATTATTTTCTTCTGGACCCCGCCGCACACGTGGGCGCTGGCCATGAAGTACAAGGAGGACTACCGCCGCGCCGGCGTGCCGATGCTCCCGGTCGTCGCCAGCGAGAAGGAAGTCACCCGCCAGATCACTTGGTACACGGTCGCTACCGTGGCCGTCTCGCTGCTCATCATTCCGGCCGCCTCGTGGATTTACCTGGTGGCGGCAGTAGCGTCCGGCGCGTTGTTCATTTGGATGGCGGTGCGCCTTCAGCAGGGCGTCGCCCGGGGCGCCAAGGTCAAGCCGATGCGCTTGTTTATCTACTCCAACAACTACCTGTCGGTCCTGTTCATCGGCCTGTCCGTCGACGCGATCGTGGGCTGGGAGCCCATTGGCCGGGCCCTCGGGATGTCCGCCGCGCTGTTTTAACTTCCAGCGTCTAACTTCCAGCGCGGCGCGCCACCGGGTTAGTCGTCTTTGACGTGCAGGACGATAGCCCCGGTCGTCTTCCGGGCTTCGAGGTCGCGATGGGCCTGGACGGCATCGGCAAGCGGGTAGGCCCCCGAAACGCGGAAATCGAGCTCACCGTCGAGGACGCCGCGCACGACGGCTTGGGCACGCATGTGGAACTCGCCCTCATTCGCCGTCCAGGCGGCCAGCGACGGGCGGGTGAGGAACAAAGCGCCGTGCTTGTTCAGTTCCTGGGGGTCGATGGGATCGACAGGCCCGGACGCCGCCCCGAACAGGCAGACGGTGCCGCGGGGGCGGGTGACCTCTAAAGACTCCTGGAACGTGGTCTTTCCCACGCCGTCGTACACCACGTCCACGCCGCGCCCGCCGTTGTGGCGGCGCACCGACTCGGCCAGGCCCTCCGAATAACCAAAGACCTGATCGGCGCCGGCGGCGTAGGCGAGCTCTTCTTTTTCCGGGGTAGACACGACGGAATACACGGTCGCGCCCTTGGCCTTGGCCATCTGGGTCACCAGGCGGCCTACGCCGCCCGCGCCGGCGGTGACGAGGCAGCTGTCGCCCTCGGAGAGGTCGTAGACGCCATTGGTGAGGTAGTGGGCGGTCATGCCCTGTATCAGCATCGAGGCGGCGACGTCGGTGTCGATCTCTTCAGGGACGAAGACGAGTTTGTCGCGCTCGACCAGCACCTGCTCGGCATAGGAACCGAACGCGTGGGCCCACGCGACCATCGTGCCTTCCGCGATGTCTCCCTGGGGATCGTGGATGACGCGGCCGGCGCCCTCCAGACCAGGCACGAAGGGTGTCTGGGCGTAGTACAGGCCGGTGCGGTAATAGGTGTCGATGTAGTTGACGCCGGCCGAGTGCACCTCGACGACAACGCAGTCTTCCTCGCGGGAGGCAGGATCGGGCTCAGCTACATCCGCTAGGCGCAGGGCTTCGGGCTCGCCGGTCTTTTCAATCTGGATAGCACGCATGCCTCACCACGGTAGTCGCCGAGGTGGGCACAGCGTGGCGATTTATGAGGCGAAGTGCGCTGCGCGGCGCGTATCACCGGCCGGGGAACCGGTGACCAATTCGTTCGCGTCACCTTTGCGCACCCGCGTAACACCGTGCGCGTACAGCAGGGCGCTAAAGCAGGTGACCACACCGGACATGCCGACGTGCGCGGGCACCGTCCACCGCGGGATGCCCAGCCGGAACTGGATGACGCCGATGACCCACTGGAGGAGAATGATGGCGATGAGCACCACGCCGGCCTTCTTCGTGGCCGACGGAGCACCGTGGCGGTAGAGCATCCACACCACTACCAGGGTGAAGGCAAGGTAGACGTACATGCACATCGCGTGCGCAACCGCCATGTACTCGGTGTTGACCTGCAGGCGGCTTTCCATGTGGATGGCGGCATCGCCCGAGTGGACACCGGAACCGGTCACCATCGTGCCGGTGATCAAAACGACGATGAGCGCGATATTGGCAATGAGGGTGAGGTTCTGGATGCGACCCGGGAACTGCCGGGTCGGGGTGCCGTCATCGGGGGTCTTGATGCGCGAGTACAGCATCGCGGCGAGCCACACCAAGGCCATCGAGGGCAAAAAGTGCAAGGCCACGGCCCACCACCGCAGGTTGAGCAAAACGGAAATGCCGCCAATGATCGCCTGGACGACGACGAGGATGAACGAGGCCCACGCGTAGACCTTGAGCTCTTTACGGCGCCGCGCCTTGTACACCACAACGATGGCGGCAATGGCTGCGGCCGAGACGACGAAGGTCAACAGACGGTTACCGAACTCAATGATCTGGTGGACGATGGGCAAGCCCTCCACCGGGACGAGCGAGTCCGGGTGGCACTTAGGCCACGTCTCACATCCCAGGCCCGAACCGGTCACGCGCACGGTCGAGCCGGTGATGGTGATGCCGATTTGGCACACAAGCAACACCAGCGCCACGGCGCGTTGCTGCTGGATGGTGGCGTAGCCGAAGAAATCCTTGAAGCGCTGCCACAGCGTGCGGTTGCGCGGTGGCGTAGGGGTCGTCGTACTCACCGCCATCACGTTAGTAGATGGCCGGGCAAAACTAAGAACCCCAAAGCCGCTGCGCGCACGTGATATGTATCTACGAGTCGAAGCGGAACCATTTGACCGCGGCAGCCGACGCGCCGGCGGCCCACGCCAGCAGCGACAGCCATGGCAGCCACGGGACTTCGCTGGCGAACGCCTCGTCGAGGCCGCTGGCCAGCGCCACCGTGGGCACCGCATTGGCGATGCCGTTGTGGCCCAGGCCCTGCGAATACATTACCCATCCCACGACGCCCAAGAGGATGAACCAGATGAGGTTCGCCACGGCCAGGACGACCTCGGCGGGCAGCGTGCCGCCGAGCAAAAGCCCGAGCGCGGTGAAGGCAGCCACTCCGACGAACAGGGTCACCGCGCCCAGCAGGAAGCCGGCCGGCGACGTTTGGAACCCGAGGAAGAGTGCCGCAGCGGTCAGCAGCACGACCTGGACGGCAACCATGGCGGCAACACCGAGGATCTTGCCCGCGATGATGGTCCAGGTGGGCACGCCGGACGCGCCCGTGCGCTTGAGGGCACCGTAGCGGCGGTCGAACGCGAGGGAGATGGCCTCACCGGTGAACCCCGCGCTGGTGGTTGCGACGGCCAGCACCATGGGGAAGATCTGCTGGATGCCGGCGGCATCGGCAAGCATCGGCAGCTTGGCCGTGCCGAAGAGGATGGCCAGCGGGATGATGATGCTCAGCAGGAGCTGCTCGCCGTGGCGCAGCATGAGCTTGGCCTCCGTAGCGCCTTGCGCGGCGGCCATGGTCCAGCCGGAGGCTTGCCGCGGGCGCGGGGCAAAGGTCCCGGGCGGGAAAGCCTCAGCAGAGGAGGCAGCGGAGTTGTTTTCCATGTCTAGCTCCTTAACTTCCGGCCGGTCAGTTCCAGAAACACGTCTTCCAAGTTGCGGTGCACCGTATCGATGCGCTGGGCCAAGACCCCCTGGCGCTCCAGCTCGGCGGCCACGGCGGCCAAAAGGTGCGGGGTGGCAGTCGCCTGGACGCGGTAATACAGCGGGCGGCTGGCTTGGATGTCGGCCCCGGTGTGCTCCCGGAAGGCGGCGGTGTCCACGGCCACGTCGGTCTCGACCACGACCAGGGGATTAGCGCCCTGGGTAACGAGCTCGGTGGGCGTTCCTTCCGCGATGGTCGTGCCGTGGTCGATGATGTGCACCCGGTCGGCGAGGGACTCCGCCTCGTCCATCAAGTGGGTGGTCAACACGACGGTGACGCCGTCACGCTTGAGGGCGCGCACCAGCTCCCACACCACCAGGCGGGATTGCGCGTCCAGGCCGGCGGTGGGTTCGTCCAAAAACACCAGATCCGGCCGGCCGATGATCGCCATCGCCAGCGAGAGGCGCTGCTTTTGGCCGCCGGAGAGGCGCCGGTAAGTCGTAGAGCGCACCCCGTCGAGTCCGAGCACGTCGAGCAGCCAGTCGGGGTCATGCGGGTTGCGGTAGTAGCGCGCGGTGAGGCGCAACATCTCGGCGGCCTTCAGGCCGTTGTAGGAGCCGCCGCCCTGCAGCATGATGCCGATCCGGGACCGCACCTGGTCCGGCTGGGAGCTCGGGTCAAGTCCGAGAACGGAGATGGTGCCGGAGGTCGGGGCAATAAACCCCTCGCACATTTCAATCGTGGTGGTTTTGCCCGCGCCGTTGGGGCCGAGGAGGCACAGCAACTCGCCGTCGCGGACACTGAGATCGAGCCCGTTGACGGCGGTCCGGGAGCCGAAGGTCTTCGTTACCCCGCGCAGGGACAATGCGCTAGTAGTCACGGCCTGTCAGTGTAAAACACGCTCGCCAAATCGCGATAGCGCTGCCCGCCACAGCCAGAGGATTGCCAGGAAAGACAAAACGGCGCCGGCGTAGATGACCGCGACCGTCCCCGGCGGCAGGCCGAGCCCGCGGGGCAGCACCATGATGCTCATGACCGCGGAGTAACCGATGACCCACACGCGGAAAATGAAGCGGTTGGCCCACGGGGCGAGCGGGAAGATGGCCCACAGGACATACCAGGGTTGCACGACCGGGAAGAAGACGACGAGGACGAACGTGGCGATGCCAAGGCCACCCACCGGGTGAATAGTCCCGCGCAGGGTGGCGCGCAGCATGCGGATCAGGAAGACGAGGGCGATAAAGACGCCCGTTGTGCGGGTCACGCCCAGGATCGCGTCGGTGTGATCGCCGAGGCCCAGCAGCATGCCGAGAAAACCCCATGCCACGCCGACTGCCGTGGAGAGAGACAACCACGAGCGCACGGTGGCGGCCCCGCCCTGGGCGCCCAGCCAGCCCAGACCGACGCCGGTAACTGCGGTAACGAGCGCGATGGAGCCGAGAAGCACTGCCAGCTGGAACGCGGCGGCCGCCGCGACTGCTCGCACCGCACCCCAACCGCGGTGGCTCATGAGCGTGCGGGCGAGGGCCATCCCGGCAAACCCGAGCGCGATAAAGCCGGTGACCTTGACCATCCCGGCGCAGGAGATGAGGGCGCCGCCGCAGGTGAACATCGGCACGCAGGTGCGCAACCAAGAAGTACCGGCGGCAAGGCGATCGAGCGCGGCGAGGGAGAGCTCCATGCCGGTCAGAATGCAGCCGAGCATGATTGCTTCGTTGTGGATTCCGCCAATGAGGTGCAGGACGGAAATCGGGTTGAGGATGCCGAGCCAGAGTGCGGCGGCGGGCACGACGTGGCAGCGGCGAGCCAGGCGGACGATGGCCCAGCCGGACAAGGCGACACCGCAAACTGCAAGCAATCGGTGGGCGATAACGCCGAAGAGTATGGAGTCGTGCGTGGCGGAACTAATCGCCGCGGCTATCCCCGTGGCGACCGGGCCGTAGGGAGACGGTGAGTTGGCCCAGATGAAGGGGACCGACCGGGCGAGCTCGTTGTCGGCGCCCAGCAGCTGAACGGGACCGGCGGCGTACGGATCCATGCCGTGGGCGGCAATGGAGCCTTGGGCCAGGTAAGAGTAGATGTCCTGGGTGAAAAGGGGAGCGGTCAAGATCAGAGGAATGACCCACCCGGCGTAAGTGGCCCATAACTGGCGTACGGAGACCACCCCGGAAGCCCGCGCGGGGTCGGGCGCGGTGCTGTCGTCTCGGCGGGTGGTAAACCGGCGCCACCCGCCCCATAAGGGGACGCCGACGAGCGGTGCCATGAGCAGCCAGGCGGTAACGAGGAGGCCGACGCCCGCCATCGTCAGTGCGGACGATGTCTGGAGCATTCGCGACATGACCGAGCCGAGCGGCAGCGAATCGAACGGGTTGCCTACCACCGGCAGGGCGCCAGCGCCCAACCCGCCGACAGAGATCAAGAATGCGCCCACGGTGCCCAGCCACCGCAGGGCGAAAAAGACACGACTCTCGGTCGGCGTGGGCTGGGACGCTGGCGGGGGCGCGGTAGGTGCCTCGCCCGCTGGGGTCGTCGGGGGCGCCGGGGCATCGTCACGCGCGGCGGTATCAGCTTGGGTGGGTTCAACGTGTAGACCCGCTGACCGGGATCCGGGAAGGCCGAGCCGGGGGATCTCCCGGCGGAACGGGGCCCAGAGGCGGTGCAGCGGCGTGATCATCGAATAGTACTGTAGCCGCCCAGGCTTGGTGGGGGTCGTTTTGCGGGGATGTGTGTTCGGCGCATGGCGCACTTTCCGGACAGCGCCCGGCCAGGAGTCACCCATAATTCGGGGCCGCGGCGTGGTGGAAATGGCATTCGGGAATGATTTAGGGAACACTAGTGTTGTCTAAAAAGACGCACGAACATGTCGGCGACCAATGGCAAGGAGGTGTGGCCCTCGATGCAGGAGACGCGATCGACTGAGGGGGAAACGCGCCGCCAGGTCATGCTGTATGTACTCAAAAACGGCCCGGTGACTGCCGCGGACATTGCTCACGAGCTTGGGCTGTCGGCTGCCGGGGTGCGTCGTCACTTAGACATCCTGGTCGATACGGGGTACGCAGAAACCGTTAAGCCGCGCGCCGGAGCAGCTGGCTCTGGACGAGCACACCGTGGGCGTCCTGCGAAGCATTTCCGGCTCACGGAAACCGGCCGGACGCAGTTCGGTCATTCCTACGATGAGCTAGCATCCGACGCGCTTCACGCAATCCGGCAGGCAGGGGGTAGCGCCGCCGTGGAGCGGTTCGCTACGGCCCACTGGAACCGTCTGCTCGCCGGCGTCGATCTTGACGCCGAAGTGCAGGCGGGGGATGAAGAATCCCTGTCGGATGCGGTGCGTAAACTGGCCGATGTGTTGGATGCGCACGGTTTCGCGGCCACGGTTACCAACGCGGGACGGGGAGTGCAGATTTGTCAGCACCACTGCCCGGTGGCCCGTGTGGCTGCAGAGCACCCGGAGTTGTGTGCAGCTGAGCAGGAGGTCGTTTCCGCAAAGCTGGGCACGCACGTGCAGCCACTGGCCACGATCGCGGACGGACACGGCATCTGCACTACGAATATCCCGTTGAACACCGCCTCAACCCCCACGACGCAAGAAGATGATTCCCATGAAAGGAGCGGGTCATGACTCAGGCAAATCCTGCCCCAGGAACTGAGAAGAAGATGACCGATGACGAAATCATCGATTCCATCGGTGCCTACGAATACGGCTGGCACGATTCCGACGCTGCTGGTGAGGCTGCACGTCGCGGACTCGATGAGTCCGTGGTGCGCCACATCTCTGAAAGCAAGAACGAGCCGGAATGGATGCTGAAGCGGCGCCTCAAGGCCTTGGATATTTACGATAAGAAGCCGCTTCCGCAGTGGGGTCCGGATGTCACCAATCTGGATTACGACAACATCAAGTACTACGTGAAGTCCACGGAGCAGCAGGCGCAGACCTGGGACGACCTGCCCGAGGACATTAAGAACACCTACGACAAGCTGGGCATTCCGGAAGCGGAAAAGCAGCGTCTTGTCGCCGGTGTTGCCGCACAGTACGAGTCTGAGGTGGTCTACCACCAGATCCGCGAGGATCTGGAGCGCCAGGGCGTCATCTTCGTCGACACCGACACCGGCCTGCGCGAATACCCGGAGCTGTTCCAGGAGTACTTCGAGTCCGTTGTCCCGGCGGGCGACAACAAGTTCTCCGCGCTGAACTCCGCAGTGTGGTCCGGCGGTTCCTTCATTTACGTGCCCAAGGGCGTGCACGTGGACATCCCGCTGCAGGCCTACTTCCGCATTAACACCGAGAACATGGGCCAGTTCGAGCGCACCCTCATCGTTGTGGACGAGGACGCGTACGTGCACTACGTCGAGGGCTGCACCGCGCCTATTTACACCTCGGATTCCCTCCACGCCGCCGTCGTGGAGATCGTGGTGAAGAAGGGCGGCCGCTGCCGCTACACCACCGTCCAGAACTGGTCGGGCAACGTGTACAACCTGGTCACCCAGCGTGCCCGCTGCGAAGAAGGCGCTGTGATGGAGTGGGTCGACGGCAACATCGGCTCCAAGGTGAACATGAAGTACCCGGCGGTCTGGATGACCGGCCCGCATGCCCACGGCGAGGTCCTGTCCGTCGCCTTCGCTGGCGAAAACCAGATCCAGGACACTGGCGCGAAGATGAAGCACCTGGCGCCGTACACCTCGTCCAACATCGTGTCTAAGTCGGTGTCCCGCTCCGGCGGCCGTTCCGCGTACCGCGGCCTGGTGGAGGTGCACAAGAACGCGCACCACTCCACCTCGAACGTCGAGTGTGACGCCCTGCTGGTGGACAACATCTCCCGGTCGGACACATACCCGTACAACGACATCCGCAACGAGTACGTCACCCTGGGTCACGAGGCGACGGTCTCGCAGGTGTCGGAGGAGCAGCTGTTCTACCTCATGTCGCGCGGAATCGACGAGGAAGAAGCTATGTCCATGATCGTGCGCGGCTTCATCGAACCCATCGCCAAGGAGCTGCCGATGGAATACGCACTCGAGTTGAACCGCCTCATTGAACTGCAGATGGAAGGATCGGTGGGCTAAACCGTAATGGTCAACGCAAACGAATTCTCGACTCAGCGGGGCGCTACCCACGAGACCAAGGGTGACCTTTTCCAGTCGACCGACGTCGCGGACTTCGACGTCCCGCGCGGCAAGGATGAGATCTGGCGCTTCACCCCGCTGCGCCGCCTCCGCGGCCTGCACAAGGGCGAGTTCTCCACCCCGGTCGCGCAGAAGATCGATGTCACTACCCCGGCCGGTGTCCACTCCGAGACCGTCGCGCCGGACGATGAGCGCTTGGGTCGCGCCGGCAAGCCGACCGACCGCGTGGCGGCACAGGCCTGGACCTCTATGCCGGAGGCACAGGTTGTCACCGTCGACCCGGAAGCGAACCCGGAGGAGCCGGTCACTGTCACCATCACCGGCGCGGGTGACGATGTCACCTCCTTCGGCATGACCTCCTTTGACATCGGCCACCACGCCGACGTGACCATCGTGTTGAAGTACGTAGGCTCCGGCACTCACGCCGACAACATTGAATTTCTCGTCGGCGATGAGGCCAACGTCACCGTCGTCATCGACGCGGACTGGGAGTCCGACGGCCTGCAGATGTCCCACCAGGTCATCTCCGTCGGCCGCGACGCCGTGATCCGCCACAACACCGCCATCTTCGGCGGCGACGTGGTCCGTATCGTCCCGCGCGTCAACTTCACCGCCCCGGGCGGCGATGCCGAGCTGCTCGGCGTCTACTTCGCCGACTCGGGCCAGTACTTCGAAAACCGCATGCTGGTCGATCACTCCGAGCCCAACTGCCGCTCCCGCGTCCTCTACAAGGGTGCTCTGCAGGGCGAGGAGATGAACGAAGCTCGTACGTGCTGGGTCGGTGACGTGCTCATCCGCCCGGATGCCCGCAACACCGACACCTACGAGACCAACAATAACCTCATCCTGACCAAGGGCGCGCGTGCCGATGCGATCCCGAACCTGGAGATCGCCACCGGCGAGATCGCCGGCGCGGGCCACGCCGCTACGGTGGGTCGATTCGATGAACTCGAGCTGTTCTACCTGATGTCCCGCGGCATCCCGGAGGCGGAAGCCCGCCGCCTCATCATCCAGGGCTTCTTCTTCGACGTGCTGCAGCGCATTCCGGTCGAGTCCCTGCGCGAGGACTTGGAAAAGCGGGTCGTCGACGAACTCGAGCGCATCACCGCTTAGACGGACTCACAGTCAGCCAAGCCCTATACACACACCACGTACGAAGCGAAAGAGAGTTAAAACTATGGCAACGCTGGAAATTAAAAACCTGCACGCCCAGGTGCTGCCGAGCGACGAGAACGAAGAGCCCAAGGAGATCCTGAAGGGCGTCGACCTGACCGTGAACTCCGGTGAGATCCACGCCATTATGGGCCCGAACGGCTCCGGCAAGTCCACCCTGTCCTACGTCATCGCGGGCCACCCGCGCTACGAGGTGACCGAAGGCGAGATCCTGCTGGACGGGGAGAACGTCCTCGAGATGGGCGTGGACGAGCGCGCCCGCGCCGGTCTTTTCCTCGCCATGCAGTACCCGACCGAGGTGCCGGGCGTGAAGATGAGCCAGTTCCTGCGCTCCGCGGTCACCGCTACCCGCGGCGAGGCACCGAAGCTGCGCGAGTGGAACAAGGAGCTCACCCAGGCGCGCGAGGACCTCAAGATCGATAAGTCCTTCGCCTCCCGTTCCGTGAACGAAGGTTTCTCCGGCGGCGAGAAGAAGCGCCACGAGGTCATGCAGCTCGACGTGCTCAAGCCGAAGTTCGCCATCATGGACGAGACCGACTCCGGCCTGGACGTCGACGCGCTGCGCATCGTCTCCGACGGCATTAACCGCTACCAGGACGAAACCAATGGCGGCATCGTCATGATTACGCACTACAAGCGCATCCTGAACTACGTGCGCCCGGAGTTCGTCCACGTCTTCGCCGGCGGCAAGATCGTGGAAACCGGCGGCCCGGAGCTGGCGGACCAGCTGGAGTCCGAGGGCTACGACAAGTTCCTGTAAGCGCAACTTAGGAAATCAGGACATACAGGGTATGACTCACTTCGACGTTGATGCGGTAAGGGAGCAGTTCCCGATCCTGCAGCGCACCGTGCGCGGCGGGAACCCGCTGGTGTATCTCGATTCCGGTGCCACTTCGCAGCGCCCGCTGCCGGTGTGGAAGGCGGAAGAAGAATTCGTGCTGGGCAACTTCGCGCCCGTGCACCGCGGGGCCTACCAGATCGCGGAGGAAGCCACGGACGCCTATGAGGACGCCCGCGCAGCCATCGCGAAGTTCGTGGGTGCCGACTACGAGGAAATCACGTTCACGAAGAACGCCACGGAGGCGCTCAACCTCGTGGCGTTCACCATGGGCGACGACCGGGCAGGGGACCTGCAGGTCGGCCCAGGCGACACGATCGTCATTACGGAGATCGAGCACCACGCGAACCTGGTGCCGTGGCAGGAACTGGCGCGGCGCACCGGCGCGACGTTGAAGTGGTACGCCGCGACTGACGATGGCCGCATCGACCTCGACTCGCTCGAGCTCGATGAATCGGTCAAGGTCGTCGCATTTACCCACCAGTCCAACGTCACCGGCGCGGTGGCGGACGTCGAAGAAATCGTTCGCCGCGCCAAGGCGGTGGGTGCCTACACCGTCTTGGACGCGTGCCAGTCGGTGCCGCACATGCCGGTTGACTTCCACGCGCTCGACGTAGACTTCGCGGCTTTCTCCGGGCACAAGATGTGCGGTCCGTCCGGCGTGGGCGTGCTCTACGGCAAGGGGGAGCACTTAAAGCAGCTCCCGCCATTTTTGACCGGCGGTTCCATGATCGAGATCGTGAAGATGGAAAAGACCACCTTCGCCGAGCCGCCGCAGCGCTTCGAAGCCGGCACGCAGATGACCAGCCAGGTCGTTGGTCTCGGCGCCGCGGTGAAGTTCCTCGAAGAGATCGGCATGGACAACATCCACGCCCATGAGCGCGAACTGACCGCGTACGCGCTGGAGAAGCTGCAGACCATCGACGGGCTGACCATCCTGGGGCCGACGTCGCCGGACAACCGCAGCGCGGCTATCGCGTTCGCGGTCGATGGCGTGCACCCGCACGACTTAGGCCAGGTTCTCGATGACCGCGGCGTGTGCATCCGCGTCGGACACCACTGCGCGTGGCCGGTGCACCGTTCGCTGGGGGCGCAGTCGAGCGCCCGGGCGAGCTTCTACCTCTACAACACGTTCGAAGAGATCGATAAGCTGGTCGAGGCAATCGAGCACGCTCGCGAGTTCTTTGGGGTGAACTAAATGAATCTTGATTCGATGTACCAGGACGTCATCCTGGATCACTACAAGCACCCCGTGCATGCGGGGCTGCGGGAGCCGTACCAGGCCGAGGTGCACCACGTGAACCCGTCGTGCGGTGACGAGTTGACCTTACGCGTGTGCCTGTCCGACGACGGCGAGACCGTGAAGGACGTCTCCTACGATGCGGAAGGGTGCTCCATTTCGCAGGCCTCGACGTCGGTCATGGCCGAGGAGATCATGGGGCTGAGCCTCACCGAGGCTCGCGAGAAGCTGGCCGAATTTGAGAAGATGGCCACCTCCCGCGGCGAATACGAGGGCGACGAGGACGTCATCGGCGACGGCGTGGCTTTTGCTGGCGTGTCCCGGTACCCGGCCCGTGTGAAGTGCGCGCTTCTCGGGTGGAAGGCATTCGAGGCCGCGTCGGTCGATGCGCTAACCGAATTGGAGAAGTAGATGACTGAGCCGTATCAGAACGAAAACTCAAGCTTCGACGGCAACTCCGAGGAGCAGAAGCGCCCGGAGCAGACCGAAGAGCAGATCAAGAAGGCCTACGACATCTCCGAGTATCTTCGCGATGTCATTGACCCGGAGCTCGGCATCAACATTGTGGATCTCGGTCTGGTCTACGATATCTGGCTCGAAGAGGAGCAGGGCAAGGAAATCGCCCACATCAACATGACGCTGACGTCCCCGGCCTGCCCGCTGACCGACATGATCGCAGAGCAGTCCGAAGAGGCCGTCGTGGGCAACGGCGTCGTGGACGGCATCCGCATCAACTGGGTCTGGATGCCGCCGTGGGGCCCGCACATGATCACCGAGGAAGGCCGCGAACAGCTGCAGGCCCTCGGCTTTGCCGTGTAGGTGAATAAAACTGTGTTAGGGTGCGTCCCACGGGGATCCCACCGTTTGGGCCCCGAAAATTCAGGCAAAGGAGTTGAGACGATGAGCATAGGCCTTCCAGAAATAGGCGTGTTAGCTGCGGTCGCCGGGATGTTACTGCTGAAGGTCGCGGTCGTGGCGGCAGTGATTGCGGCCGTGTGGTTCATCGTCAAGAAAGCCCGCCAAAGCTAGCTCTCCAACTCGGACAGGTTTAAAGACCCGCAGTGGCGCGACCCCGCCGTTGCGGGTCTTTTCTTTTCTGTGCGCGGTCAATTGTTAGTATCTTTCCGTGATTGTTACCAATGACCTCGAGGTTCGCGTCGGCGCCCGCACTCTGCTGGAGGCGCCGGGACACCACTTGCGCGTGCAGCACGGCGACCGCATCGGGCTGATCGGACGCAATGGCGCCGGTAAGACGACCACGATGCGCATCCTGTCGGGGGAGACCGAACCCCACGGCGGTTCGGTGACCGTTTCGGGGCCCATTGGTTACCTGCCGCAGGATTCCCGCGAGGGAAACTTGGAGCAAACCGCGCGTAACCGCGTGTTGTCAGCCCGCGGGCTGGATGAGATCCGCCGCTCGATGGACAAGCAGCAGCACCGGATGGAAACCGAGACGGATCCGGATAAGCAGGCCAAGGCCATCGAAAAGTTCTCCCGCATGGAGGAGCGCTACCACGCGCTTGGCGGCTACGAGGCGGATTCCGAGTGCGCCCAGATCTGCGATAACTTGGGCCTGCCGCAGCGCGTGCTGGATCAGAAACTCAACACGCTGTCCGGTGGTCAGCGCCGCCGTGTGGAGCTGGCGCAGATCCTGTTCGCAGCCACCGCCGGCTCGGGCAAGTCGGACACGACGTTGCTTCTCGATGAGCCCACCAACCACCTCGATGCCGACTCGATTACGTGGCTGCGCCACTTCCTGTCCAAGCACGAAGGCGGCCTGCTCATGATCTCCCACGACGTGGAGCTGCTGGAGGCCGTCTGCAACAAGGTCTGGTTCTTGGATGCCACGCGCGCCGAGGCCGACGTGTACAACATGGGGTACAAGAAGTATCTCGACGCGCGTGCCGCCGACGAGGCGCGCCGCCGCCGCGAGCGCGCCAACGCCGAGAAGAAGGCGTCCGCGCTGCAGAAGCAGGCCGCCAAATTCGGCGCCAAGGCCTCGAAAGCCGCAGCCGCGAAACAAATGTTGGCCCGCGCGGACAAGATGCTGGAAAACCTGGACGAGGTTCGCGTCTCCGACAAGGTGGCCAGCATCAAGTTCCCGGAGCCCGCGCACTGCGGCAAGACCCCGCTGAACGCCAAGGGGCTGACCAAGATGTACGGCTCACTTGAGGTCTTCGCGGGCGTGGATTTGGCAATCGACAAGGGCTCGCGTGTCGTGGTGCTGGGCTACAACGGCGCCGGCAAAACTACGTTGCTTAAGCTGCTCGCCGGCGAGGAACGCTCCGATGGCGAGGGTGGCATCGTCACCGGCCACGGTTTGCGCATCGGTTACTTCGCGCAGGAGCACGACACCATCGACCCGGACAAGTCTGTGTGGCAGAACACCATCGATGCCTGCCCGGAGGCCGACCAGCAGGACTTGCGTGGCCTTTTGGGCGCCTTCATGTTCTCCGGCGACAAGCTGCAGCAGCCCGCCGGCACGCTCTCCGGCGGTGAGAAGACCCGTCTGTCGCTGGCAACATTGGTGTCGTCGCGGGCGAACGTGCTGCTTCTCGATGAGCCGACCAACAACCTCGACCCCGTCTCGCGCGAGCAGGTTCTCGATGCCCTGCGCACGTATACCGGGGCAGTGGTACTGGTGACCCACGATCCGGGCGCGGTGAAGGCACTCGAACCGGAGCGCGTCATCATCATGCCCGACGGCGACGAAGACTTGTGGAGCGACGAGTACATGGAGATCGTCGAACTGGCCTAGCGGGTAGCAGCGGTGGCACGCAGCTACCCGTAGCGGAGCCTAGGCGGCAGTAATCCCTGCAAAGTTCGTGGCGCGGCATGCCCGCGCCGCCCTACAATGGCCCGCATGGCTCTATTTGATTCTTTGACTACGCTGTTTGGCGGAAAGAACGACAACGACAACGACGACAACAAGGGCAACGGCGGCAAGTTCGCAGCCCTCGACGCTCTTCTGAAGGCCGTCGCCGGTCACTTCCTCTACCACATCCCGAAGGAGAAGATCCGCGGCCCGCAGTGGCTGTGGGGAATCGTCATCGCCGGCGCTGGCCCGCTCGGCCCGATTGCCTTCCTGGCCGGTGGCCTGAAGTGGGATGAGAAGCCGTGGAAGGACGTGCTTCCCAGCGGCAAAAAGTAGTTGCCTAACGGCTAGGCCCGAGACTTTGCCTCGGGCCTAGTTGCGGAACCCGTGCACCGGGGCGGGGATGAACCCGCCGCGGTGGATGAATTCGCGGTTACCCACCGTGTTGACGGGAATGATGGGCGCGTAGCCCAACAGCCCGCCGAAGTTGACCTCGTCGCCGACGTCCTTGCCCGGAACCGGGATGACGCGCATGGCGGTCGTCTTATGGTTCATCATCCCGATGGCAGCCTCGTCGGCGATCATGCCGGCAATCGTCTCCGCCGGGGTGGACCCGGGCAAGGCGATCATGTCGAAGCCGACAGAGCAGATGGCGGTCATCGCCTCTAGCTTGTCCATCGAAATGGCGCCGCTGCGCACCGCGTCGATCATGCCGCGGTCCTCGGAGACGGGGATGAAAGACCCAGACAGCCCGCCCACGCGGGAGCAGGCCATCATGCCGCCCTTTTTCACCGAGTCATTGAGAAGCGCCAGCGCGGCGGTGGTGCCGTGCGTGCCCACCTGTTCGAGCCCCATGTGCTCCAGGATATGGGCGACGGAATCGCCGAGCTCCGCCGTGGGAGCGAGCGAGAGATCGACGATGCCGAACGGCACACCGAGGCGCTCGGCCGCCATGGTGCCCACCAGCTGCCCGGCGCGGGTGATCTTAAAGGCCGCCTTCTTGACCTCCTCGGCCACCTCGTTGAGCGTGGCACCTTCGAGCGAGCCGATAGCGCGGTCGACCACACCGGGCCCGGAGACACCGACGGAGACGACGCAGTCGGGTTCCTCGACGCCGTGGAACGCGCCAGCCATAAATGGGTTGTCGCCCACGGAATTGGCAAACACGACGAGCTTGGCGCAGGCGATCGCCGACTCTTCGGCGGTCAGTTCCGCCGCCTTTTTCACCGCCTCACCCATCTTGCGCGTGGCATCCATGTTGATGCCGGCGCGCGAGGAGGCGACGTTCACCGATGAGCACACCAAGTTCGTGGCAGAAAGTGCTTCCGGAATGGAGTGGATGAGGCGTTCATCGGCAGCCGTCATGCCCTTTTCCACCAAGGCGGAGTAACCGCCGACGAAGTCGACGCCGGTCTCGCGGGCGGCGCGGTCGAGCGCGTGCGCGACCTCCGCCGGGTTGCCCTCGGCCTGGGCCGTGATGAGCGAAACCGGAGTGACCGAGACTCGCTTGTTCACGATCGGGATGCCCAGTTCGGCCTCAATGTGGGAGACGGTATCCACCAGGTTTTCGGCCTGCGTGGTCACCTTGTCGTAGATCGCGTCGGCGGTCTCTTTCATCGTGGAGCGCGCGCAGCTCAAAAGGGAAATGCCCATCGTCACGGTGCGAATATCCAGGCGGTAGCGCTGGATCATGTCGATGACATCGAGAATGCGGTGCGCGTTGAGCGGGGTAGTCATAATCCGGCCTACACCTCGTTCATGGCAGTGAAGAGATCCTCGGACTGCACGTTGATGACCTGCTGGGTCGATTCGGCAACCTGGTTCATCTTCGCGCGGATGCCGGCGATGGTGATGTCGTCTTCGGAGTACTTCACGCGGAGGATCATGGTGAAGTAACCGGACGTCAGCGTTTGGGAGACATCGAGGATGTTGACATTTTCTTCAGCAAGGGCGGTGGCCACGGCGGCGATGATGCCGGTGTGGTCCACACCGGAGACGGTCAAAATTGCATGCATGCGATTCATGGTAGCGCCCCGCGGGGCTGATGTAGGCCGGTTCGGAAGCGTACGGTGGCGCTCATGACTGATACGACGAATACTCAGAAGGTTCTCTACATAGGCGGCCACGGCAAGGTCGGCCTGCTGGCCGCCCCGAAGCTCGTGGACGCGGGCCACGAGGTTACCTCCCTTATCCGCAAGGAAGAGCAGGTGGCGGACATCGAAAAGCTGGGTGCGAAGGCCCTGCTTCGCGATGTCACCGAGCTCTCCGTCGACGAATGGGCCGACATCCTCGCAGACTTCGACGTCGTCGTGTGGGGCGCGGGCAACGGTGGCCGGGGCGGTCGCGAGCTCACCTGGGCCGTCGACCGTGATGCCGCCCTGAAGTCCATCGACGCGGTGGAAAAGCTCGCCTCTGAGGGCAAGGACGCGCCGCGCTACCTCATGATTTCGTACGCCGGCGCGACCAAGAACGAGATGCCGGAGGAAAAGGATCCGGACTTCTACCCGTACGTTGAGGCGAAGAAGGAAGTGGACAACCGTCTCAACGCGACGGAGCTCGACTACCTCATCCTGGGCCCGGCCGTGCTGACCGAGGAGCCGGCCGGCGGCGTGGAGCTCGTCGCCGACGAGGTGGCCAAGGAAGGCCAGCACACCTCGCGCGAGCTGGTGGCGGACGTTGTCACCGAAATGGCGGGCCGTGAGACCTGGCCGGCATCCCCGCTGAGCTTCATCGACGGTGACGGCAAGGTCGCCGACATCTAACAATGGGACACACCCCGCATGCTGAGCCGCCAGTGGTGGTCATCGACTGCGATCCAGGCATCGATGACACCCTGGCGCTCATTTATTTGGTAGGCCTGCACCGCGCCGGCGAGATTGAGCTGGCGGCCGTCACGACATCGTCCGGCAACACCCACGCGCATGTCTCGGCCGCCAACGCCCGGTGGATCTTGGAGCTGTGCGGCGAGCACGTGCTTGCCGATGCCGCCGTCACCGCCGGCCAGCCCGCCCCAGCGCGGTGCGAGTTGGTCACCACCCCGGAGACTCACGGCGCCCACGGATTGGGGTATGCGCAGGCTCCTCAGCGGTGTGCCCGCGCCGCCGACCGAGAGCTCAGTGCTCCGGAAAAGTGGCAGCGCTGCTGGCTGGATGCCCTCGCGCGTGGCGGGAGCGCGAGCGGCGATAGCGCAGGCAGGGACGTCCACCTCATCGTCACCGGGCCGCTGACCAACGCCGCGGCCTTCGCCGCGCAGCACCCAGACGAGATGGATCGTTTCTCCTCCGTCACCGTCATGGGCGGGGCGGTCAATTACCGCGGCAACACGACGCCGACGGCCGAGTGGAACTTCTGGGTTGACCCCTACGCGGCGCGGGACTTCTTCGCGCGCCCGACTAGGGAGCTGACTACCCTGTGCTCGCTCGAGGTCACCGAGCAGATGCTGCTGACGCCGAGGCGTCTGGACGCGCTGGTGGCTGCGCTGGGAAAGACCCCGATGGGCGAGGTCCTGCCCGACATCGTGCGGTTTTACTTCGAGTTTCACGAGGCCCAAGGGGAGGGCTACCAGGCCCAGGTGCACGATCTGCTGACCTGCCTGATTGCCCTGGGGCGCGCCGATTGTGAAGCCGTCGATACCACCATCGCGGTCGAGGCGGACAGCGAGTTGCTGCGTGGGACCAGCGTGGCGGACCTGCGCGGACACTGGGCGCGCCCGGCCAATTCGCGGCTGGTGACCGCGGCTGATATCGACGGCGCATTCGCCGAATTCTTCCGCGGCGCAGGGTTGGTTAGCCATCCCGCATCCGGTTGGTTACGCTAGCGGGAAAGAATTTTCAGCCCAGCTACTTTGCTGAGCGTCCGCGCTGAGGTGACATAGGCGCGGGGAGACGCAACAACCTCTTCGGAATTTCCCATGTCACTTCTGTTTTCCCGCGGCCGGTTAATTACCCTCTTCGGCGTATTCTGCATCGCCGCGACGTGGGTCTTCGTGGTTATTGCCCGCCCGTCGTTTGGGGAGGGCGATGGCAGCACCGCCGCCGCGCTCGCCGATTCACGGGCCGGCCTTATCACCCTCGCCGGCTATCTAGCGGGCACCCTAGCGCTGGTCGCGGGGGTTTTGCCGCGGCTGCCCGCCCGCGTGATCGCGCTTATCCCGCTGGCGGTCGTGGCCAATGCTGCGGTGGGCCAAGTGGTCGGGTCGATAGGCATCCCGCTCTACCTGGATTCGGTAGGCACGGTTCTCATCGCTGCCCTCACCGGCCCTGCGGCGGGCCTGACCACCGGCGCGGTCTCGTCCGTGGCGTGGGGCCTGGTCAACCCGACGGCGCTGCCTTTCGCCGCGGTGTCGGCGGCAACCGGCGCGATGGCCGGTCTGGCGGTGGAGCGCGGTGCCTTCAAGTCCCCGTGGCGCATGGTGAGCGCGGGCGCGGTCATCGGGATCGTCTCTGGGATGCTGGCCGCGCCTGTTGCCGCGTTCGTCTACGGCGGCACGTCCGGGGTAGGGACCGGCGCGCTCGTGTCCGTGTTCCAAGAGGTGACCGGATCGCTTATCAGCTCGGTGACGTTGCAGTCCGCTGTATCGGATCCAGCGGACAAGATTGCGGTGCTGTTCATCGTGTGGGCAACACTCAAGGCGCTGCCCACACGGGCGTTGTCGCGCGATGCTAGCGCGGCGTCTTACCGGCCGGGTGCCAATCCGGCGACCGACCGGTTGCAGCGGTTTACGGAGCCGGTGCCCGCAGAAGACGGGGGAGCGCCTGCCCTGACGGTTTCTCGCCGCGGCTCACTGCGCCCGCTTGCGGTGCTGGCGCTGGCCGCCATCGCGTGGGGTGTGGTCTTTACCGCCAACTCGACGTGGGTATCGCTTTTAGTAGTGGCGGTGGCGTTGGTGGTGTGTGTCGCGGCGTCGCGCCGGCTGCATCTGGCAGCGGCGTCGGTAGCCGTTTCACTGCCGGTGGCCTTGTCCGTCGCTATCATCCACGCACCACACGGTGATCATCCCATCGGCTGGGGCGTGACCTCCGATGGCCTAATGACGGCCGCCGGGCTCTCCGCCCGCTGCTGGGCGCTAGCGTCGTGCGTGCTCGCGGCATCAGCATGCATTCGCCCGGCCGAGTTGGCTAAGTCGATTGAGCGCGTGGCAGGCACCAGCCCGGCAGGCACCAGCCCGACAGCCCGCCGGCTGGCCTATCTCGCCGGTGTTGCCATCCAGGTCATCCCGCAGACCGGCCGGCAGGTCGCGGTCGTCCGCGACGCCAACCAACTCCGCGGCGTGAGAGCGAACGTGCGGACCATCGTCCCACACTTCGCCGTCCCGGTGATGAGCCGACTGCTCGGAAGCGGCGCGCAGCGCGGCCGGGCGTTGGCTGCCATCGGTTTCGATGACTCTGCCGCGGTATCCTCGTCTCACGCATCCGCTTCCCGCCCGGGTGCTCCAATACAGCACATCGTCCTCGGGCCGGACACGGTGAAGGAAGACTACGCGGATCACCTAGCACGGGAGTACGGGACCGTCGCGGTCGTGGGGCCGCAGCCTGATGCGCACGTGAGCCTTCTGCGCGACACCGTGGAAGAAGAGCTCGCTTTGCCCCTGGAATACCGCGGCGTGGATGCTGCGATCATCGACCACTGCGTGCGCGAGACCACGCACCTCCTCGGGCTAAGCGAACACCTCGGCGCAGATCCGACGACGCTATCAGGAGGGCAAACCCGCCGGCTCGCCATCGGTGCGGTGGGAATTAGCAGGCCAGATGTTCTGGTGGTCTGCGATCCCACCGTGGGCCTGGACCCGCAGGCCCGCAAGCAGGTGGCCGAGTACCTGCAGGCGCTTGCCGATGCCCACACCGCAGTCATCACGGTCGGCTACGAATCCGACCCTCTGCTCGGCGGCCGCGTCATCGAGCACGATTCCATGGGCCGGAGGGACGCTGCGGACCGCTCGGCCGCGTTGCCAGCGCCGGTGGCCCCCGTCGGCGCAACGACGGAGCTCGGCCCGGTGATTGCCACGCGGGGCCGAAAAGATGGCCGCACTGCGGCATTTCGCGTCGGGCCCGTGTCCATCCCCGTGCGCACGGGCGGCGTGACGTGGTTGCGCGGGCCAAACGGGGCGGGCAAGACCACGGTACTGCGCTGCCTTGCCGGGCTGGATGCGGGCGATACTGAAGGGGCACCCTACCTGCGCGACGAATGGGACGTGGCCATGGCGCTGCAGTCAGCAGACGACCAACTCATCGAGCCGCGGTGCGCGGATGTCGCGTTCGCTGGAATGCTCCGGCGTTTAGATATTGACGCATGTGCGCACCCTCTCGATTTATCCGAAAGCGCGCAAAAGCTCCTCAACGTCGCCGCGGAGTTGGACGGTGCGTCCCGCGGCCAGCGGGGCAGCGGCTTCCGGCTCGTCCTACTCGACGAGCCGGACGCGGGGCTGGCACCGCGGCATCGGCAGGCACTGCATGCCGAAATCGCGCGGGCTCTCCAAAACGGCGCGGCGATGATTCTTACCTGTCACGACGACCGTTTCGCCGCAGCGGTGCGCGAATACGCGACGGTGACGGAAGTAAAACTCGCCGACAGGTAAAAATCAGCTCCAGCGGCGGCCGGGGCTCTACAGCAGCGAGCGCGAGTGACGGATGCTGTGCTCGACCACGTCGAGCACCTCGTGCAGCCCGTCGGTATCGCCCAGGGCTAGGCGGGTGATGAACCCGTCCATGAAGGTCTCCAGGTAAGCGACGAGGGTGTCGATGTCGACATCGTCACGCAGGCGACCCTTCTCCGCGTTGGAGCGCAGGCGGGAATACACGGCATCGTTAAGAACGCTTTGGTGGTCACGCCAGCGGGCGCGAAACGATGGGTCCGTGCGCAGCAGGCTGATGATCTCCAGCCGGGTGGCCAGCCAGTCGTGGCGTTCCGGGTGGTTGAGCATGTCGCGCATGACCTCTACCAAACCCTCTTGGCAGACCACTTCCGCCTGCCGGGCGGCGTCCTCCTGGGCGAGCGCCAGAAACAGCGACTCCTTATCCCGGAAGTGGTGGAAGATGGCGCCGCGGGACTTTCCGGTCGCCTGTTCCAAAAGCCGCACCGACGCGCCCTCGTAGCCATGTTCCGCGAAGCATCTGCGGGCGCCGACCAGAATGTCGTGGCGGCGGCGCTGGAGTTCTTCATCACTGACGATGGGCATGGTGTAAACAGAGTCCTTCTATGAGCGTGTCGGTGCGGAAAAAGGGCCGCGACCTCACCACAGCGCAGGCTGGGCAGTCGCGGCCCTTCAATGAAAAGTGCCTCAAGGCTAGGCAGCCAGTACCGATGGGCACTGGCCGGCCGTTAGCTCTTAGGCGTTAACCATCCCGCGCAGAACGAACTGCAGGATGCCGCCGTTGCGGTAGTACTCCGCCTCACCCGGCGTGTCGATGCGGACGTTGACGTCGAACTCGACCGTGGAGCCGTCCTCCTTGGTCGCGGTGACGTGCACCTCCTTCGGGTGGCCGTCGTTGAAGCCGTCGAGACCGGTGATGTCGAAGGTCTCGGTGCCGTCCAGGCCGAGGGACTCGTGGGAGTCGCCGTCCTTGAACTGCAGCGGAGCCACGCCCATGCCGATGAGGTTGGAGCGGTGGATGCGCTCGTAGGACTCAGCGATGACCGCCTTGACACCCAGCAGGTGGGTGCCCTTGGCGGCCCAGTCACGGGAGGAACCGGTGCCGTACTCGGCGCCAGCCAGAACGACCAGCGGGGTGTTTTCCTTGGCGTAGTTCTGGGCTGCGTCGTAGATGAACTCCTGCGGCGCACCCTCCTGGGTGAAGTCGCGGGTGTAACCACCGGCGACATCGACAAGCTCGTTGCGCAGGCGGATGTTGCCGAAGGTACCGCGAACCATGATCTCGTGGTTACCGCGACGGGAACCGTAGGAGTTGTAGTTCGGGCGGGAAACGCCGTTCTCGTCCAGGTAGTTCGCCGCCGGGGTGCCCGGCTTGATGGCGGAAGCGGGGGAGATGTGGTCGGTGGTGACCGAGTCGCCCAGCTTGACCAGGACGCGAGCGCCCTTGACGTCTTCGATCTTCTCCGGCTCGAGCCCCATGTCCTCGAAGAACGGAGCCTTGCGGACGTAGGTGGAGTCCTCGTCCCACTGGAAGGTCTCGCCCTCCGGGACGTTCAGGTTCTGCCACTGCTCGTCGCCCTTGAAGACGTCGGCGTAGTCAGCCTCGTACATCTCGCGGGAGATGGCGGACTGGATGGTCTCCTCGATCTCCTCCGGGGTCGGCCAGATGTCCTTCAGGAAGACATCGTTGCCGTCCTGGTCCTGGCCCAGCGGCTGGGTGTCGAAGTCGAAGTCCATCGTGCCGGCGATGGCGTAGGCGATGACCATGATCGGCGACGCCAGGTAGTTCATCTTGATGTCCGGGTTGATGCGACCCTCGAAGTTGCGGTTACCGGACAGCACGGCGGTTGCGGCCAGATCCGCCTCGTTGATGGCGTCGGACACCTCGTCCGGCAGCGGACCGGAGTTACCGATGCAGGTGGTGCAGCCGAAGCCTGCGAGGTAGAAGCCCATGGCTTCCAGGTCCTTCCACAGGTCGGCGCGCTTGTAGTAGCCGTCCACAACCTGGGAGCCCGGCGCCATCGTGGTCTTGACCCACGGCTTGGACTTCAGGCCCTTAGCCGCAGCCTTGCGGGCGATGAGGCCGGCGCCGACCATGACGGACGGGTTGGAGGTGTTGGTGCAGGAGGTAATTGCAGCCACACCGACCATGCCGTGGTCCAGGGTGAACTCGCCGCCGGAGCGGGACTCGACGGTGATCGGGGAGGACTGGCGGCCGACCGGGTCGATGGCGGCGGTCTCGCCGTGGCCCTCACGGGCAGCGTTGAGGCCACCGGTGATGTCATCGTGCTCGCCAGAGACCTCGCCGGACTCGGCGGTCATGCGGCGTGCCTCCGGGGTGTTTTCCTCGGTGACGACGTCGCCCTCGGCGTAGTTGTGGAGATCCTTGCGGAACTGAGCCTTCGCGTCCTCGACGAGGATGCGGTCCTGCGGGCGCTTCGGGCCGGCGATGGACGGCTTGACGGTGGACAGGTCCAGCTCGAGGTACTCGGAGTACTTGGCTTCCTCGGCGTCCTGCTCGAGCCACATGCCCTGCGCCTTGGCGTAGGCCTCGACGCGCTCGATCTGCTCCTTGGGGCGGCCGGTGAGCTCCAGGTACTTCACGGTCTCTTCGTCGATCGGGAAGATGGCCGAGGTGGAGCCGAACTCCGGCGACATGTTGCCGATGGTGGCGCGGTTAGCCAGCGGGACGGACTTCACGCCGTTGCCGTAGAACTCGACGAACTTCTGCACCACGCCGTGCTCGCGCAGCATGTCGGTGATGGTGAGAACCACGTCGGTGGCGGTCACACCGGTCGGGATCTCGCCGGTCAGCTTGAAGCCGACGACCTTCGGGATGAGCATGGAGACCGGCTGGCCCAGCATGGCAGCCTCGGCCTCGATGCCGCCGACGCCCCAGCCCAGGATGCCCAGGCCGTTTTCCATGGTGGTGTGGGAGTCGGTACCGATACAGGTATCCGGGTACGCCAGGCCCTCGTTGTCGAAGATGACGCGGGCCAGGTACTCAATGTTGACCTGGTGAACAATGCCGGTTCCCGGAGGAACGACGCGGAAGTTGGAGAAGTTCTCCGCACCCCAGCGCAGGAACTGGTAGCGCTCCTCGTTGCGCTCGTACTCGATCTCGACGTTCTTATCCAGAGCCTCGGGGGAGCCGAAGGCCTCCGCGATCACGGAGTGGTCGATGACCATCTCAGCCGGGTTGAGCGGGTTGACCTGATCCGGGGTGCCGCCCAGGTTGGTCACGGCCTCGCGCATGGTTGCCAGGTCGACAACACACGGAACGCCGGTGAAGTCCTGCATGAGAACGCGGGCCGGGGTGAACTGAATCTCGGTGTCCGGCTCAGCTTCCGGGTCCCAGTTAGCAAGCGCCTTAATGTGATCGGCGGTGACGTTCTTGCCGTCCTCGTGACGCAGCAGGTTTTCTGCAAGAACCTTCAACGAGTAGGGAAGCTTGCTCAGCCCCTCAACCTCGTTGATGTCGAAGTACTCGTAGGTCTTGTCGCCTACTTCCAAGGTCTTCTTAGCGCCGAAAGAATTCAAGCTTTCAGTCACAGGGAGCTCCATTCCTTGTCTGAGTATTGTTCACAGCTCACCGCCCTGCGCGTGTGTGCCGCGGGCCCGCGGCAAGAGCGTGCGTGCCGTACGGGCTCGCGAACGCGGGGCGCGTGAGACGAGACGAACGCGATGGTTCACCCATCGAGTATAGGTGGGTAAACCGTCGACTTCTGTCACTATAACAGTACGCTCGTCCTGTTTCAGCTTTTCCGGTCGTGCCTTGACCGAATTTTCCACTATTTGACCTACCGTAGGCGCGCGCCCGCGAAGAAAGGGGCGTATGTCACTGTCCACGCGCGAGGAGAACGGCCCCATGTTTGACCAGACCTATTTCGACGCCGTGGATCTCGCCGATCTGTCAGAGCAGTTGCGTGACGATGCCGTCGCGTTTACCAACCCAGACCTCGCGCGGGACCCGTCGGTGCAGGAGCAAATCCATGACAGTCTGCGGCCCGGCGACGGCATTGCCGTCGTAGATGTTGCTGACCAACCCTACGGCTGGGCGCGGGATGTGGCGACCAAGCTGCAAGAGGCGACCGGGTTGGACACCGTAATCGTTCAACAGCCCGGTAGTGTCTCCGCCGTCAGCGATAACTGGAGCCGGGCAGAGATCGAAGCCGCCCAGGCTCAAACCACGCCGGGGCAAAGTCAGGTCGACATGTTGCACACCTTCTACGACGCCCTCCCGGCTGGCGATCCGGCCTGGGGGCTTATCGTTCCGCTGGTCCTGGCGGTATGCGCGCTGGCTTTCTGGGGTGCATACCGGGCAGCAAACCGTCGGTAACGCGGGGCACGTGGGCTAGCCGACGGGCGGATGTTCTAAGTTCAGTCTGGTCTACAGACTTGACGTGGGTGGCCTGAATATGAGCCCCGATCAACGTTTCCTCCTTGATTGGCCGTTTGCTTGCGGGGGTAATGCGACCACAAGAGACGTTTATCAAACCGTGATGTGATGAAGAACACAGCAGTGGGGCGTGTCGGGCGTGTCTGCAGGTAAGGTGCGCATGCTAACGCGCGGGAGGCGTGCGTTCTGCTGTGAATTGTGAGAATTGAGTGCAGTGAGTGGGGTTAGTGGCATAAGGTGCTCATATCGCCTCAAGGGTTGACTTTGAAACCGTCTATTCCGAGCGAGTCCTTGACTGACGTACACACGGGCATGTGGGGAAGCACGCCGCGGTTATGCGCTTCAGTTGGGCGGCCACGCGCGGGTAGTGGGCTGGGTCGAAGTGTTCGTTTGGGGCACCGTGAAGAAACCGTTCTGAAAGACTATGCCCCCATTCGTACGACAAGTGTGCAGACTTGATTGTTGACTTCCCGTGATGCGGTGTTCGTAGAGCGACCGCGCAGTACACGCGTGCCATGCGCAGATGCAGGTGCGTGTGTGCGGGAAGTCCAGTCCACTGTGCATGCGTGCTGATGGGTGGCAGAAGGAGACGTTTCGTGGCCACCACTTTGTTCAAACGCTCGCGCCGACCCAAACGGGGCGGCGGGCTCATGCAGTCGGCCTTGGCGGCTGTTGCATGCACGACGACGCTGTCCGTCGTCGCACCGACCACACCCGCCGTAGCGAAAGAACCTGATCCCTCGGCAATCATCGGTGAACTGACGTCCAAGCTGGACGGCGGCTCGGCATCCATTGGTGATGTCGCCAGCGCGCTCGCCGGGGTCGAAGACGAGATCGCCCGCATCGAAGGCGAGATCGGCCAGTACCGCGAGGCCGTCAACCAGGCGCTCGTGGACCTCCAGGACGCCCGTTCGGAGTCCATCCAGGCGAAAAACGGCACCCGGACTGCGCAGGCCGAGTTGGACCAGGCACAAAAGGATCTTGATGCCGCCAAGGAGAAGCTGGATGATCTCTCCCGCACCGCGTACCGGCGCGCTAACACCAGCGAGGCCGTGACGAATGCCTCGGGCCAGGACGCCCGAGAAGACATGCTGGAGCGCCGTTCCTATCTGCGCGAGCAGGCCGAGGATCAGAAAAAGACCGTTGACAGCCTGGAGCGCGTGCGCACGGAAAAGGCGAACAAGGAGTCTCAGCTGCGCAAGGCAGAGGAACTCGCCGACAAGCGCGTGGACCGCGCCACCGAAGCGGAGTCGGCAGCCCGCGATCGCCTCTCCGATAGCCAGTCGCACATCGAGTCCTCGCTGAAGAAGCGCGACGAGCTCGTCGACAAGCAGGAGGCGGCACAGACCGCTATCGATGGCGCCCGGGACAAAGACAAGTCCGGAAGCGGCGAGAAGTCCGGTAGCGACGACAAGCACGGCGATGAGTCCGAGAAGAAGTCGGAGACTCACCAGTCCACCGACCAATCCGCCGCTACGCAGTCCTCGCAGGACGGAGATAAGTCGGCATCGGCACGCACGAGCGACAAGTCCGAGAACAAGTCCTCCGACGCGAAGTCGGACGACGCGAAGACGGATGCTGCGGACAAGGCCGACGAGAAGGGCGCCAAGGAGGAAGGCATCACGGAGGAGCAGAAGAAGCAGCTTCTCGATGCCGCGTTCCAGGCCGCCGCCGACATCGTGGCGGACTCGCAGCCGGACCACGCCGCTTTCGAGGAAACCGCCTACGAAGACGGCGCGACCATCCCGGCGATCCAATACGACGGTGCGGCTAGCCAGCAGGGCGCCAACCAGCAGGGTGCTAACCAGCAGACTGGTGAGCAGAACGGCCAGCAGGCTACCAGCAACGGTCAGTCGGCAACCTCGAACCAGTCGGCACAGTCCGCGCAGTCCGCGCAATCGGCCCAGTCGGCGCAATCCGCGCAGAGCGGCACGGCCGACGGGACGTCGGACTCGCAGCAGCAGGCGCAGGGCATCACGAACACCGCCACCGGTGCGGACGAGGACCTGGTCAACGACCTCGATGGCGTCCTGGAAGATCTGGATACCTCGACCACGATTACTGACAAGGCCGGCGAGAAGATCTCGGATAAGTCCCGCGAGGACAAGATCGAGGCCGTCATCGACCGTGCGATGGCGCAGGTGGGCATGCCGTACGCCTGGGGCGGCGGCAACGCCAACGGCCCGACCAAGGGCATCAGTGACGGCGGTGTGGCCGACTCCCACGGCGACTACAACAAGGTCGGTTTCGACTGCTCCGGTCTGGTCATCTACGCCTTCGCAGCCGCCGGCATCTCCCTGCCGCACTTCACCGGGTACCAGTACCAGCGCGGTGAGAAGGTGGATCCCAGCCAGATGCAGCGCGGCGACCTCATCTTCTACGGCCCGAATGGCGGTGAGCACGTGGCCATCTACCTGGGCGACGGGCAGATGCTTGAGGCTCCGCAGTCCGGCTCCACCGTCTCGGTCAACCCGGTGCGCCAAGCCGGCATGGCTCCGTATGCCGTTCGCTTGATCTAAACCAAAAGTTGTAGTGTTTACAGCATGTCTGTAACTACTACGACGCCCGCGGAGTTCGACGCCCTCCTCGTTCTTTCCTTCGGTGGCCCGGAAGGAAACGAGGAGGTCGTTCCGTTTTTGGAGAACGTCACGCGGGGCCGCGGTATCCCGCGCGAGCGGCTCGCCCAGGTAGGAAAGCATTACTTCCACTTCGATGGCGTCAGTCCGCTCAACCGGCTGAACCGCGAGATGATTGCGAACATCGAAAAGGAGCTGGGCTCTCGCGGCCGTTCGTTGCCCGTCTACTTTGGCAACCGCAACTGGCACCCGTTTGCCACGGACACCGCCGAGCGGATGGCGCGCGACGGAGTGCGCAACGTAGCGGTCTTTGCCACCTCAGCGTGGGGAGGCTATTCCGCGTGCCGCCAGTACGACGAGGACATTGAACGCGTGCGGCAACACTTGGCCGAAAAGGGGCTGCCGGATATCACGTTCACCAAGATCCGGCAATTTTACGATCACCCCCAGTTCGTCTCCGATTTGGCAAAGAGCGTCCAGCGCGCGGTCGAGCAGGTCCCGGACGCGGAGCGAGACGCTACGGCGGTGCTGTTTTCGGCGCACTCGGTGCCGAACGCGCACGACGATGCCGGCGGGGCGGCAGGCGATAAGAATTTGTACTCGCGCCAGGTCGCGGAGGCGTCCCGCCTCGTCGCCGAGGCCGCGGGGGTCAGCGACTACTCGGTGGTGTGGCAGTCGCGCTCCGGCAACCCGCGCACCCCGTGGCTGGAGCCGGACGTGGTGGACTACACCACGGAGATTGCCACGACGGAGGGAGTGACCTCCGTGGTGGTCTGTCCCATCGGCTTTATTGCCGACCACATGGAGGTAATCTGGGACCTCGACACCGAGCTTGTCGATGCCGCCACGAAGCTCGGCGTCCGCGTCTTTCGCGCGGACACGGTGGGCACCCAGGCGTCGTTTGCGCATATGGTGGTCGACCTGTTGGAAGAGCTCGAATCCGGCGCCTTTGGCCGCGGCGAGTACGCGTCGCTGGGCCAGGTCACGGTCCAGGGGTGCACTCAAGACGGCGAACCGTGCGCCGTCGGGTGCTGCGAAATCAAACCCGCGAGCTAGCTAAAAGGCTGCTTAGCGGGAAAACTCCCGCACGCTGTAGGCCACGCCCGTCATGCGCGCGGCACGAATGTGCCGCCACAGGCGGAGCAGCTGCGGATCAAAAGAGTGGTCGCGGGCGCGCTCGGCGACGGCCTCAATGATCGCGGCGACGTTGTCGGCGCGTGCGAATAGCTTGGCCGCGCGGGCAGGAACCGCGGCGGGCAAACCGGGGGTGTCGTAAAAATCCGACAGCGTGCCCACTGTTAGCCGCGGGCGGGGGAGATCCGGCGCGGCGAACTCGGCCTGGGCGGCCGCGGCCTCAATCATGTCCGCGGACTCGTTGGTGGCCTCCGTCAGCAGCGCGTCCGCCTCGCCGGGAGACAGCCAGGCGGGGGCGGGCAGGGGCGTGGTTTCCTCGATAACCTCCCATTGGGTTCCCACCGCAGCGTCACGGCCGCTGTCACCGGTGGATCGGTGGGCGTCTGGGCGCGGGCCTGCGTCCGGGATGAGAACGAGGTGGCGGTCCGGATCGGCGGTGCGCACGACGATGGCCCCGCTGCGGTTGCGGGCAGCCCGTTTCGCCGATTCGCTGCCCGCCGGCAGTGCGGGGGCCTCGCCGGGGCCAGAAAGGATGAGGCGCACCACGGGTTCGCCGGGGCTGTCGCCGTCGGCGGCAGTGGTGGCGGTCGCGGCGGCGGTCGCCTCCTCGCGCACGAGCGCGAGGAGATCTACGAAAGGCCTCCCGTCGGCCACGGTCTGCTCGCCGCCGAGCGCGCGCAGGGCATCCAGGAAGTCGTCGGTCGCCGCGTGCCCGTAGAGCCAGGCTCCCAGCCAAACCGCGGTGTTTTGCAGTGGTGACCAGACCTCGGCGCGTATATCCATAGCGGGCCAGTGTAGGCGATAGGCTCATTCCCTATGAGTTTTGCTTCCCGTGACCCCTATGCCGGAGACATCTTCTCAGGACACCAGCGCAACCGCCCGCGGTCCTATCCGGAGGTGCCGGCGGAGCCCGGCATGGTGGTGGAGGTGCGTGGCGACGACTTCGTCGGCGCCGTCATGGGAGTGGATAAAACCATCTTCGGCGAAGTCGTGCGCTTAGAGGACCGGCACGGGGTCGAGCGGGTCTTCAACCTGGTCAAAGGCGGTTTCCTGTTCGAGGGCGAGCCGGTCACCTTGGTGCGGTACGTGCCCAAAGCCGCACCTCGCAAATCCAATTCGGGTTCTCGCCGGGTAGAAAATGTGGAGGCCAAGGTGGCGGCGCCGTCGCGCATCTGGGTGGAGGGCATCCATGATGCCGCCATCGTGGAGAAGGTCTGGGGCCATGATCTGCGCGTGGAGGGCGTGGTCGTGGAGTACCTCGAGGGCCTGGACAACTTGGAGGCTCGCCTCAAAGAATTCCAGCCGGGGCCTGGACGCCGCGTGGGGGTCTTGGCAGATCACCTGGTGGAGGGATCGAAAGAAACCCGCATGACGGAGACGGTGGGCGAGCACGTGCTTGTCACCGGACACCCTTACATCGACATCTGGGCGGCGGTGAAGCCCGAGCGCCTCGGCTTGCGCGAGTGGCCGGACGTGCCCTACGGCGAGGACTGGAAGACGGGCATCTGCCGCCGCGTCGGCTGGTCCGACCGGAAAGAAGGGTGGAACCGCGTCTATAACGCGGTCAATACCTTTAGGGATCTGGACTCGACGCTCATCGGCGCGGTCGAGCGGCTCGTGGATTTTGTGACCACCCCGGAACTGAGCAAGTCAGATCTGCTTTAGCGCTGGGGGTCGGCCGCGCGGTCCAGCACGCGCAGCGCCAGCTGCCAGCCGGCGGTCTCGGCGGCCCAGCCGGCCGCCTGCAGGCGCTGCGACATCGCCTGCTTGGAGATGCCGAGCTGCTCTGCCGCCTCGTTCTGGTTCCACCCGCCGCGCACCAGGCTCGTGGCCTCCCGGCCTTCCGGGGTGCGCTTGTGCAGGATGTGGCCCAGCAGCCCAAAAATGGCGGTGATATCGTCCGCCCGCGCGGCGCGCTCAGCGCGATCCACCTCCACGTCGTCTACGAGCGCATATACCTTGCCGGCGCGGGACGCTTTCCGGAGTGACCGCGTGGCCGCCTCCGCGGCCTCTTCCTCATCCGGGGCGATGCCGATGCCGATGGCCCAGGCGCCATCGGCAAGCAGCGCCATGGTGACCTCGTAGACGCTCTCGGCGGAATCCACGACCGCGCGGATGTCTTCCACGCCCAGGCGGGCGAATTCACCCACCCCGTCGAGGGTGGACAACGCCTCGGCAGACCGCCCCACCAGGTCAGAACGCTGGGCGGAACGACCACGGTAACGGGCGTGAATAGCGAACATGAGGCGGCGTGCTCCTTCCGGGATTTCGAGGGGTTGGTGGCGGCTGCGCGCTGGCGGTCACACACACCACTGACTACATGTGTGTGCAGTCTACCCGTGGCCCTTGACGCGGTCGCGGTGGGCATCGTAAAGCAACGCACCGATAGCGAAGACGGCCAGCACGGCCATGGCGGCGATGACCCACGGATCCGCGTGGCCGGTCAAGGTATCGCCGAAGAAGACGCCGAGCGCCGTGGTGGGGATGGAGCCGAGTGCGGTGGCCACGGTGAACTGCCCCAGCGGGATGGGGGTTAGGCCGGCCACGTAGTTGAGAATGGAAAAGGGCACGGCGCCGACCATGCGGAGCGTGACGATGGCCACCCATCCCCGGCGCTGCAAGTAATCGTTGATGCCAGCGACGGTGGGGTGGTGAAGGCGCGGCGCGATCCAACTTCCGAGCGCGCTGCGGACGGCGGTAAACGCCAGCATCGCCGAGATGGTCAGCGAGACGAGCGCGAGGGCGAACCCAGACCACGGGCCGAAGAGGATTCCGGCGGTGACGGTCCAGATAGTGCGGGGCAGGGGAAAGAGAGTGAAGACGACGTAGAGGGCGGCAAAGACCACCACGAACCAGGGGCCGGTGTGGTGGGCCCACGCGCGCAATTGCGCCATATCCACGTGGGTGAGGACAACCATCAGGGTGACGAGCGCAGCGCCGCCGGCGAGCACCGTCAGCCACCGCCTGGCGTCCCAGTGCGCGACGGCGCGCGCCCCATCCCGGATAAGCCCGCGGGCGAATGCCCACAGGCCGGAGAGGGTAGGTCGCCCAGGTTCTACAGTTCGCCGAGAGCGGTGCGTGCGAGTGTCTCCCGGGAAGTTCATGGGCGAGGATTTTAGCACCGCGCGGGCGGGTAGCTACTTCAACTCCTTGGTGTATGCGGCGCTGGCCGGATCTTCCGGCTCCCGCCACATAGCAATCTCCGGGGGATCGGAGAGCTTGTCACCGGGGATGTCGATCTCGCCCAACTCCACGAACCCGAACGAGCGGTACAGCGCCGCCGACTTCGGCGTCGACGCCTCCAAGTACACCGGGGAGTTCTGCGCGCGCTGTAAACCATGGCGCAAAAGGGTGGAGCCCACGCCGAGCCCCTGCGCGTCCGGGCTCACGCCCAGGGCGAAGGTGTACCAGTGCGGGAACGGTGGGTGGGCGGCCTCCGCGCGTGCCTCTCGGCGGGCGACGAAGGCGCTGGCGCGGCCAAAGAGCTTGACGTAGCGCGGCAGCAGGCGCACAAAGCGCGCGTTGGACATTTGCTCGCCGGGTTTGGCCCACAAGCCCACGCCGTAAATCTTGTCGCCTTCCACGGCCAAGTCGATCTTCCCGCGCTCGAAGTAGTGGCCGTAGACCTGGATCTCGTAGATGGCGCGGGCGAAATCCACCGGATCGTGGTCGGAGGCGTGCGCGAGGATGGAACGCACCGCGCGGTCTTCTGCGAAGACATGGGCCAGAAGCTCAATGGCCTCTGGGAGATCGTCCTTGCGCGCGGGTCGGATAGTGACGTTGTGGTTGTGCTTATCGTTCGGCATGCACCACACGATATAGAAAGTGAAAAAGCCCCGAGTCGCACCGTGGGAAACGATGTGTCTCGGGGCCTTTAGGCGGTGCCCGGAGGGGGACTTGAACCCCCACGTCCGTTAATAGGACACTAGCACCTCAAGCTAGCGCGTCTGCCATTCCGCCACCCGGGCTTATCTAATTTTTGTCTGTGCCTCAGGGGCACTTGAAATACAGTAGCCCCTCGGCCGTTTATTTTACAAATCGGCAGCGCAATGAGGTTTTTCAACGGGGTTTGAGACGGTGAATTGGCGGGAAAATTACTCTGACGTAATCCCACCTCCTCAGGTACAAAGGAGGCATGTCCGACATCAACGATTCTCGTTTCCCCGGTTCCAATCCGTTCGCGCCGCTGCGCGATCTGCCTTCTTTTACCCTGTCCAGCACGGACCTCGTCGACGGTGACGAGCTAGCTAAAAAGCACTGCCAGCTGGATAACGTTTCGCCCCAGCTGGAGTGGTCCAACCTGCCGGAGGGGACCGAGTCCCTGGCAGTGACCTGCTACGACCCGGACGCGCCGACCATGTCTGGCTTCTGGCACTGGGCGGCCTTCAACATCCCGGCGGATGTCACGGAGCTGCCCACAGGCGCCGGTTCCGCAGCCGATCTGGGAATCGACGGCGTGGTCTCGTTGGTCAATGACGGCGGCCAGCGGGAGTACATCGGCGCCCAGCCGCCGGCCGGCCACGGCCCGCACCGCTACATCTACATCGTGCACGCCGTCGACGTGCCGGCCCTGGACATCCCGGAGGATGCTTCCCCGGCGGTCCTGGGCTTTAACCTGCACTTCCACGCCTTGGGCCGCGCGGTCCTGTGGGGCTGGTACGAAGAGTCCGAGTAAACCGAACCCTTCCAGGGCCTACCGTTCGACGGCCTTCCATTCAAGGCCACTGCCCACGGCTTCAGAAATGTTTTCGAGGCCGTGGGCTTTCAGCTGTGTGGCGATGCCCCGGTGCACTCGGTGGATCCACCCCGGGCCGCCGTAGATGAACGCGGTGTAGGCCTGCAGCAGGGAAGCACCCGCTGCAATGCGCTCCCAGGCCTGCTGCGGCGTGGAGATGCCGCCGGCGCCGATGAGGACCAAGTCTTCGCCCACGCGCTCGTACAGCCGGCGGAGTACTTCCGTGGAGCGCTCGGTCAGCGGCGCGCCCGACACGCCGCCAGCGCCCATCTCTGCCACGCGCGACGCGGGCGTAGTGAGCCCCTCGCGGGAAATGGTCGTGTTGGTGGCCACAATGCCGGACAGGCCCATCTCGCCGGCCAGATCCGCAACCGCGTCAATATCCGGATCCGAAAGATCAGGCGCGATCTTCACCAGCACCGGGGTATCGGTGGACTCGGTGACCGCCTGCATGATGGGGCGCAGAGACTCGACGGCCTGCAGGTCGCGCAGCCCCGGCGTGTTGGGGGAGGAGACGTTGACGACGAGATAATCCGCCAGCCCGCCCAACAGGGAGGCCGAGCGGCGGTAGTCATCGACTGCTTCGTCGAGCGGGGTCTTTTTCGTCTTTCCGATGTTGATGCCGATGACGTCATCGGAGTGGCGCGCCCGGAGGTTTTTGGCCGCCGCCATAGCTCCGTGGTTGTTGAAGCCCATGCGGTTGAGCAGCGCCTTATCGGCCGGCAGGCGGAAAAGGCGCGGCTGCGGGTTGCCCGGCTGGCCGTATGCGGTGACGGTGCCCAGCTCGGCGTAGCCGAAACCGACCGGCCCCCAGGCATCGGCAGCCGCGGCGTTTTTGTCGAACCCGGCAGCCAACCCGAGCGGGCGCGGGAAGTGGACGCCGAAGACGGTCTGGGCCAGGGAATCGTCGTTGACCGGCACGATTCGGTTGACCGCGCGGTTAAGCGGGGTGGCCGCACTGAACCCGCGCAGCGCCGCGGTCATCCACGTGTGGATGCGCTCCGGGTCGATGGTGAACATGCCTTTGAGCGCCAGCTGGTACGCCGCGTCGAAGGCACGGCCCGGAAGCGAGGTGGGGTTATCCGCGGAAACGTGGTGCTGCGTCATGGGTGAAATTCGCCGTCCTTACCTACTTATCCAGCGCCGGATCCGAAACCACTTGGATCCCCTCGCCGGTTGCGGAGGCGAAGACCACGGTGCCATCGGCAAGCACGGTCATGCTCTGGGCATCGGCAAGCGTGTCGACCTGCCCCCGCGGTTCCGGAACGCCGGTAGAAATGTCGAATGCCTGCGCCTTATTGTTGTCCGTCGTGGTAGCCCAGGCAAGCTGGCGTTTCGCATCCCACGCCACCGCCCAGGGGGAGCCATCCGTCAGCCCCAGCTGGTGCAGGCGGACCACGTCATCATCGGTGTAGATGGCGATGCGCTTGCCGATCGTGTCCGACACCACAATGACCCCGTCGCGGCTCGTGGCGGCCTCGCCCAGGCCCTGGCCCACGCGGAGGCGGCCACCGGCGCGCGACTTGTCCAGATCCAGCGACTGGATCGTGGTGTCTGCGCGCTTGAGACGGACGATGCCGTCGTCCTTATCGCCGTTGCCCACCGCGAGCAGCTGATCCGTGCCTGCCTCGACGCGGATTTCTTCCGCGCGGGAGCCATCGCGATACACGGCGACGCGGTCGACGTCGCGCGAGGTGACGTAGAGATCCCCGGTCTCCGTGACCGTCGCGGCGGTGACTGGGAACTCCTCGTCGACCTTGACGTGGGAGACATCCGCGGGCGAGTCAGCCGGGACAAACAGCACCTCGTCGCCGCAGGGAGCGACGAATTTGTCCGGGTCGGTGGCGGTTGTGATGTCGCCGCACTCGCCAGGCAGGGAAATGGTCTTCGCCTTCCCGGCGCGGAAGTCATCGACCGACCCCACGGCTAGCGTGTCGCCGGAGCGCGCGGCGAGGGTGGTGCCGATCGATTCGAGGTCGGTGATGTCGTCGAGGCCGCGCGGCGCGTTGAGGATATCGCCGGCGAGCTTATCCCCGGATTCCTCGGTGCGCGGTGACTCCGCCGGGGTAGCGTTGCCCTGCACCTCGGCTTCCTTGGCGTCATCGGGCGGGGTGTTTGCCTGACACCCAGCGGCGGCCAGCGCGCCGGAAAGGGTCGCGGCGAGCGCTACGGCCGTTGCGGTGCGGCGCGGGAAATTCATCGACGATCCAAGCACGGCTGTTTATCGTAGCAGCGGGGCAGCTGTAGGCTGTGGCGGGTGAATAACGTCAGCACTCTCGCACAACAGTCTCCCGAGCTCACCGATATGAGCTGGTTGCAGACCATTGTCCTGTCCATTCTGCAGGGCCTGACCGAGTTCCTCCCCGTGTCCTCATCGGGGCACTTGCGCATCTTCTCCGAGCTGTTCTGGGGAGCCGATGCCGGCGCGTCCTTTACCGCCGTGATCCAGCTCGGCACCGAGCTAGCCGTCTTGGTCTACTTCGCGCCCATGATCTGGCAGATCCTCCGCGGGTGGTTCCGCGGCTGGGCGGACAAGGACTCCCGCGGTCAGGACTGGCGGATGGGCTGGTTCGTCATCGTTGGTTCCGTGCCCATTGTGTTTGCGGGCCTGTTCTTGCAGGACCTCATCCGCAGCACCTTCCGCAATCTGTGGGCCACCGCCGCGATGCTCATCCTATTCTCGTTCGTCTTCATTGCCGCCGAGAAGTGGGGGCAGAAGAAGCGCGACTTCGATCAGCTCACGTTCAAGGACGCGATCGTGATGGGCCTGTGTCAGTGCCTTGCGCTCATCCCCGGTGTCTCGCGGTCCGGCGGCACGATTTCGGGCGGTTTGTTCTTAGGTCTTAATAGGGAAGTGGCCACCCGCTTTTCCTTCCTGTTGGCCATCCCGGCTGTGCTTGGTTCCGGGCTCTTCGAGTTGAAGGACGCGCTCGACCCGTCCGCCGGACAGGTGGCCACGGTGCCGCAGCTGGCCGTGGGCACGGCCATCGCCTTCGTCATTGGCTACGCGTCTATCGCCTGGCTGCTGAAGTTCGTGTCCAACCACTCGTTCGCCTGGTTCGCGGCGTACCGCATTCCGCTGGGCCTGTTGGTCATGCTGCTGCTTGCCACGGGGGCAATCCAGCCGTATTAGCGCGCGAATATGGCCCTGACTACCATGGCGGGCATGCAAAATTGGCCTACTCCCTCCATTGAGTCCGTGCCGGGTGAAGCCCGCCAGCTGCACCTGCGGGACACCGCCGATGGCGCGGTGCGCCCAGTAGAAATTTCCGGGGATGAAGCCCGGATGTACGTCTGCGGCATTACCCCGTACGACTCGACTCACCTCGGCCACGCCGCGACTTACCTGACGTTCGATCTCATCTACCGCGTTCTGCTGGATAACGGCTACCGCGTCCACTACGTCCAGAACGTCACCGACGTCGACGATCCGCTCTTCGAGCGCGCCGAGCGCGACGGCGTGGACTGGCGGGAGTTGGGCGACGAACAGACCGCGCTGTTTCGCTCCGACATGGAAACTCTCGAGGCGTTCCCGCCGCAGGACTTCGTCGGCGCCATGGAAGCGATTGACGAGATCATTGACTTGGTTCAGCGCCTGCTGGACAACGGCGCGGCCTACGTGGTCGACGATCCGGACTACCCGGACGTTTACGCCTCGATAGCGGCCACCGAGCAGTTCGGCTACGAGTCCAATTACTCACGCGAGCAGATGGAGCAGTTCTTCGCCGAGCGCGGCGGCGATCCGGATCGCCCGGGGAAGAAGGATCCGCTCGACGCGCTTATCTGGCGCGCGCACCGCGATGGGGAGCCGAAGTGGGACTCGCCGTTCGGCCCCGGGCGGCCGGGCTGGCACGTGGAGTGTTCGGCCATCGCCACCAACCGCCTGGGCTCCACCTTCCACATCCAGGGCGGCGGCAACGATCTCATTTTCCCGCACCATGAATTTTCCGCCGCCCACGCGGAGGCCGGTTTGGGTGTGGACCGGATGGCCGACTTCTACGTCCATACCGGCATGATCGGCCTCGACGGGACCAAGATGTCGAAGTCCCTCGGCAACCTGGTGTTCGTTCACGAGCTGACCAAGCAGGGCTATGCCCCGTCCGCAATCCGCCTCGGCGTCTTTTCCGGCCACTACCGCAGCGAACGCGACTGGTCGGACGAGGTGCTCGAGGAGGCCTCTGCGCGCCTGCGCCGGTGGACCGCGGCCGTGGCCGAGCGCCCGGGCAGCTTGCCGCGTGCGCAGCGTTTGGTGTCCGATGTCCGCGCCGCACTGGCAGACGATCTGGATACCCCGACGGTGCTGCAGCGTGTCGATGAGTGGGCCCAGGAAGACCTCGAAGCCCACGGCGCCGACGACCCGGAGGCCGGGGATGTGGTGGCGACGGCACTTCATTCGCTGCTCGGCGTGCGGGCTCGCTGATCTTGGGTCACAATGAGCGGCATGAGCATCCGCGCTGATTTCCAAGCCGACGTCGACGAGTTCATCGGCGATCTCGAATCCTTTGCCACCGGTAGCTACCTCAAACCCGAAGAACGCGAGAACTGGGAGCAGCCGTTCGATCCGGCGGCGCTGCCGGGGCTGAAGTCGCGCATCGAGAACCTCCTCGACGCGCTGGACGAGCTGCCGGACGATCCGACCGGCCCGGTTCTGGCCACCATCGTCACGCGCCACGTCGAAGACATCGACGAATACAACGACTCGTTCGCTGGCGCGATTGTGGAAAAGGAAGAAAAAGACGAGCTGCGCGAGCTGATCTACAACGCCGCCGGCGCCACTGGGGCGGACGACGAAGCGCTGGCGCAGCTCCCGGATTTTTCCTAACCGCCCGCTGCGTACACTAAGCCCCATGTCGCATTCCACTCCCACCTCGCCGCAATCGCCTGGCACTCCCGCACCTTCCGAGCTCTCTGAGTCTTCCGGTGACTTTGCTCCCGCCGCCATTTTCTGGGACATGGACGGGACACTGGTCAACTCGGAGCCGCTGTGGGGCGAGGCGATGTATTACCTGGCATCGCTCATGGGGCATTCGCTCACCCCGGACGAGCGCGCGCAGACCATCGGCGCGGCGTTTCCCGACATGCTGCGCTACATGGCCCGCATTTCCGGCGTGGAGCTCACGGATGCGGACGCTGCCTATTACAAGGCGCAGCTGTTCAGCAAGATCAAAGACCTCTTCGCGCAGCGCTTGACGATGTTCCCTGGCGTCCGAGTGCTGTTGGCGGAGCTGCGACGCGCCGGCCTGCCGATGCTCGTGACCACCAATACCCAGCGAGAAGTCGCCGACTCGGCCATTACCGCCATCGGCCGGGAGTTTTTCACCGACACCATCTGCGGCGACGAGGTTCCGCAGGGGAAGCCGGCGCCCGACATGTACCTCGAAGCCGCGCGCCGCGTCGGCGCGGAACCGCAGCAGTGCTTAGTGTTCGAGGACTCGACGGCGGGTATGACCGCAGCGCTCGCCGCCGGGTGTCGCGTGATTGGGCTCCCCGAAACCGATGACATCTCCGTCCCGGACGGGGCGGTTCCCATCACCTCCCTGCGCGGTAGCGCACACCGCCACCTCGACGGGGCCACGGCGGCAGACGTCTTCGCCTGGTTTGAGCGGTTGCCCGCTTTTAGGGGATAGTTTTCAATCCTGTTCAACCGCCTCCACCGGCTGGTTATGATGGTCGAAGGTGTGCTTAACGGCCCCTTGGTTTAAGGCCTCATTTCGAATGAATTAGGAGTGTGACTGGATTGTCTAAGAACAGCAAAAAGGACAAGTCCAAGGACAAGGTCAAGAACAAAGACAAGAACCTGAAGAAGGATTCCCACGCCGTGGAGACGGATGAGGGAGTCAAGTTCGCCGACGTGAAGGCGCGGGCCAAGGAAGCCGCTGCGGATGACAATGCCACCGCCGCGGTCGAGGCCGAGCACGGCGTGCGTGACGATGCCCAGGGGAAAGCCGGCGAGGCCGACACCACCGATCCGGGCGCCCAGGCTGCTCAGTCCGGCAAGATGCGTTCCGAAGAGGATCTGCTCGGTGCGCTCGACGTGCCGGCTGACGCGTACTACGGCGTCCACACCACCCGCGCCATCAACAACTTCCAGATCTCCTACGTCACCATTAACTCCATCCCGGCGTTTATTCGCGGCATGGTCATGGTGAAGAAGGCGGCCGCGATGGCCAACCGCCGTCTGCACACCCTGCCGGGCGACAAGGCCGAAGCGATCATCTGGGCCTGCGACCAGATCCTGGAAGAGGGCCGGTGCATGGACCAGTTCCCGATCGACGTCTTCCAGGGCGGCGCGGGCACCTCGGTCAACATGAACACCAACGAGGTCGTGGCCAACCTGGCACTGGAGTACCTGGGCAAGGAGAAGGGCTCCTACGACATCATCAACCCGAACGATGACGTCAACATGTCCCAATCCACCAACGACGCGTACCCGACCGGCTTCCGCCTCGGCCTGTACACCGCCGTCGAGCAGCTCATCGAGCGCTTCGACGAGCTGCAGGACGCGTTTTCCGCCAAGGCAGACGAGTTCCACGACTACCTGAAGATGGGCCGCACCCAGCTGCAGGACGCGGTCCCGATGACCCTGGGCGACGAGTTCAAGGCATTCGCGCACAACCTGCAGGAAGAGCAGGCCGTGCTGCGCGACGCGCAGGCGCGCCTCCTCGAGGTCAACCTGGGTGCTACCGCCATCGGCACGGGCGTGAACACCCCGGCCGGCTACCGCCACCAGGTCACCGCCGCGCTGTCCGAGGTGACCGGTTTGGACATCAAGTCCTCCCGCGACCTTATCGAGGCGACCTCGGACACCGGTTCCTACGTCCTGTTGCACTCCGCCATCAAGCGCGCCGCAAGCAAGCTGTCCAAGATCTGCAACGATCTCCGCCTGCTGTCGTCCGGCCCGCGCGCCGGCCTCCACGAGATCAACCTGCCGCCGGTCCAGGCGGGCTCCTCCATCATGCCGGGCAAGGTCAACCCGGTCATCCCGGAGGTGGTCAACCAGGTGTGCTTCAAGGTGCACGGCAACGACGTCGCCGTGTCCATGGCTTCCGAGGCGGGCCAGCTCCAGCTCAACGTCATGGAGCCGGTGATCGGCGAGGCGCTGTTCCAGTCCATCCGCATCATGGGCAACGCCGTGAAGACTCTGCGCACCAAGTGCGTCGAGGGCATCACCGCTAACAAGGACGTCTGCCGCAAGTACGTGGAGGATTCCATCGGCATCGTCACCTACCTCAACCCGTTCATCGGTCACCACAACGGCGACATGATCGCCAAGGAGTCCCTGGAGACGGGCAAGGGCGTGCGCGAGCTCGTCTTGGAGAAGGGCCTGCTCGATGAGGCCACCCTCGACCGCGTTCTGTCCGTGCAGAACCTGATGCACCCAGAGTTCCGCGGCAAGCTGTACCTCGACGAGGACTAATTCACCCCGCTAGGGAAGAGCGAACGCATACCCCCGCCTTTCCGGCGGGGGTATTTTGCTGCCCACACGCCGATGTGTGACCGGACACAATTGGGTCTGTCAGTTAGGTATAAGGCAGATTGGTAAGGACAATGAGAAGCGGAGCGAAAAGCCTTTCGCGTCCCCGTCCGCGTCGGTGTTGTCTGCCCGTTTCGCCGCGCGGAGCGCGGCCCTAAAACGTGCCTAGACCACGGAGTATCTGGCAATGGTCATCGTCCACATCCTCATCGTGCTGGCGGCCATCTTCCTAGGCGCCCGCCTTGGTTCCATCGCCATCGGCTTTGCTGGCGGCCTCGGCGTACTGCTGCTCGGCCTGACCGGCATCCCGGTTACGCGCGAAGACATTCCCTTCGACGTCATCGGCATCATCATGTGCGTCATCGCCGCCATCGCCGCGATGCAGCGCGCCGGCGGCATGGACTACCTCGTCCACGTCGCGGAGCGCTGGCTGCGCAAGAACCCGAAGCACATCACGTTCTACGCGCCCATCGTCACGTGGCTGATGACCGTCCTGGCAGGCACCGGGCACACGGCCTTTTCCACCCTGCCCGTCATCGTGGAGGTGTCCAAGGAAGGCGGGGTGCGCCCGTCACGCCCGCTGTCCGTGGCGGTGGTCGCCTCCCAGATGGGTATTGTCGCCTCGCCGATTTCCGCAGCGGTCGTGCTGATGGCCTCGCTCCTCGAGCCGATGGAGGTGGGCTACCTCCAGGTGCTTGCGGTGGTCATCCCGGCGACGTTCCTGTCCATCTTCCCGGCCGCATGGCTGGCAAACCGCTCTGGCAAGGAACTCGACGACGATCCCGTCTACCGCGAGCGCATGGCTAACGGCCAGGTGAAACCGCCGCGTGGGGCCGATACGTACGTCGCGCCCAAGGGCGCAAAACTGTCGGTGGGTATCTTCGCTGCCGCGATCCTCATCGTGATGGCGTACGCGACGATCACCTCGGAGCAGGTCGGGCTCATCACCGATCCGACGCTGCCGCGCAATGAGGCCATTATGACCGTCATGCTCACCGCCGCGGCCATCATCGTCATGGCCACCCGCATCCCGGCCGCGGACGTGCTCAGTGCCCAGGTGTTCCGTTCCGGTATGTCCGCCTGCATCTGCGTGCTCGGCGTGGCCTGGCTGGGCACGACCCTCATCAACCACTACATCGATGACATCCAGTCGCTGTCCGGCTCCATCATTGAGTCCCACCCGTGGCTGCTGGCCGTCGTGCTGTTCTTCGCGGCGTCGCTGCTGTACTCGCAGGCGGCAACCGCGAAGGCGCTCATGCCGGCCGCTCTCGCGCTGGGCGTCAGCCCACTGACCGCGCTGGCCGCGTTCCCGGCCGTGTCCGCGCTGTTTATCCTCCCGACCTACCCGACGCTTCTGGCCGCGGTGGAAATGGACGACACGGGCTCGACTCGCATCGGCAAGGCGGTGTTCAACCACCCGTTCCTGCTGCCCGGCGTGGTCAGCATCGGGCTGTCCGTGCTGTTGGGCTACGCCCTCGGCGCCGTAGTGCTCTAGCAGCAGTGCTGCTGGTTAAGCACCACCCAGAATCTTCTGGTGCCAAACTCGTGACGTCGCTCGACAGACTGGTTAGTCTAAGTAGGTATGACTCACCAGCCATCAGACGTAGAAATCGCTCAGGCACACCAGCTTGAGCCCATCGCCGACATCGCTAAGAAGGCGGGCATCCCCTCCGCGGCCCTCATCCCGTACGGAAACACCAAGGCCAAGGTCGACATCACCAAGATCGGTGAGTACGCCCCGAAGGGCAAGGTCGTGCTCGTCACCGGCGTCTCGCCGACCCCGGCGGGTGAGGGCAAGTCCACCGTTCTCATCGGACTGACGGACGCGCTCACCCTCGCCGGCCAGAAGGCTATCGTGGCCCTGCGTGAGCCCTCGCAGGGGCCGGTTATGGGCATCAAGGGCGGCGCCGCGGGCGGTGGGTACGCGCAGATCGTGCCGATGGAGGACATCAACCTCCACTTCACCGGCGACTTCCACGCCATCTCCGCGGCGACCAACACGCTCGCGGCCATCATCGACAACCACATCCACCAGGGCAACACGTTGGGTATCGACCCGCGCAACGTCACCTGGCAGCGCTGCATCGACGTCAACGACCGCGCCCTGCGCAACGTGATCACCGGCCTCGGTGGCAAGGCCCACGGCGTGCCGGCGGAGACGCGTTTTACCATCACCGCGGCATCGGAAATCATGGCCATCCTCGGCCTGGCCACCAGCCTGGAGGACCTGAAGAAGCGGCTCGGGGACATCACGGTCGGATACACCTTCGACAAAAAGCCGGTCACCGCACGCGACCTCGAAGCCGAAGGCGCCCTGACCGCGCTCATGCGGGATGCGCTCAACCCGAACCTCGTGCAGACCCTGGGCGGCACCCCGGCGTTCGTGCACGGCGGCCCGTTCGCCAACATCGCGCACGGGTGCAACACGTTGCTCGCCACCAAGACCGCCCAGCGTTTCGGCGACATTGTCCTGACCGAAGCCGGCTTCGGCGCGGACTTGGGCGGCGAGAAGTTCTTCGACATCAAGGCGCGCTTCGGCGATATCGACGTCGCCGGCGCCGTGGTCGTGGCCACGATCCGCTCGCAGAAGTACAACGGCGGCGTGGCCAAGGCGGATCTCGGCGAGGAAAACGTCGATGCGCTGCGCGCCGGCATCAAGAACTTGGAGCGCCACGTGGACAACGTCCGAAACTTCGGCGTCACCCCGGTGGTCGCTCTTAACCTGTTCCCCTCGGACACCGCCGCCGAGCGCGAGTTCATGCGCGAGTGGGCCGCGGACTTCGGCGTCGCGCTGGAGGAGGTCACCGTACACGCTGACGGCGGCAAGGGAGCGACCGCGCTGGCGAATACGCTCCTGGACAACCTCGGCGGCGATTCGCACACGCTCTATGACCCAGCCGCTGGGGTAGAGGCGTCCATCGAAAAGATCGCCACCACCGTCTACCGCGCCGATGAGGTTGTCTACTCCGCGCGGGCGAAAAAGGACCTGAAGGCGATCGCGGAAAACGGCTGGGACACCATGCCCGTGGTGATCTCCAAGACGCAGTATTCCTTCAGCGATGACCCGGCCGAACTCGGCGCGCCGGAAGGACACACGCTGCACGTCCGCGAGCTGCAGCCACGCACCGGCGCCGGTTTCATCGTGGCGCTCACCGGCGACGTGATGACCATGCCGGGGCTTCCCAAGAAGCCGGCCGCCAACGGCATCGACGTCGCCGCCGACGGCATGATCTCCGGCTTGTTCTAGGCCTGCTGGGGCTGCTGGGCCTGCTGGTCGCCCACCGCTCCGGGCCACCCGGGGTAGGCGGGAGGCGTGCCGCCGAACTCGGGGCAGTACTCCTGGAAGGCGCACCATCCGCACAGCTTGCTGGGCCGGGGGCGGAAGTCCCCGGTCTTGCCATCGCCGACGATCTTGGACCACAGCTCGCCCAGGTCGCGCTCGAAGTACTCCAGCTCTTCGCGGGTGGGGGCGAGGAACATTGAGTCGTTGACCTTGAGGTACATCAGCCGCAGCTGGGTGGGAAGGATGCCCAAAAGCCGCCAATACACCAGGGCGTAAAAGCGCATCTGGAACGTTGCGTTGTGGGAAAAGCGCGGCTTCGGCTTCTTGCCGGTCTTATAGTCCACCACGCGCACCTCGCCGGTGGGGGCGACGTCCACACGGTCGATGAACCCGCGCACTGGGACGCCGTTGGGCAGGATGGTGTTGACGTACATCTCCACCCGATCGGCATCGAAACCCTGCGGGTTTTCCATCTGGAAATACCCTTTGACCAGGCTGCGGACCTCAATGAAGAAGCCGAGGGTTTCGTCCTCCGGCACGAGCTCTAGAAGCTCCGCGTCGGCTTCGACCATCTCCGCCCACGTCGGCTTGATGAGCTTGACCGCCGCCGGGTACGTCCGTTCCGCCCGCGGCCAGCCGTGCATCTTCTCCAACACCGCGTGCACCAGCGTGCCGCGCACCTGCGCCAGTGTCTTGGGCTCTGGCAGCTTGTCGATGCTGCGCAGGCGGTACAGCAGCGGGCACTGCTGGTAGTCGGACGCGCGGGACGGCGAGAGGGCCAGCGGCCGCGGCTTCTTTTTCCGGGAGACCGGAACGGCGAGCGCTTCCTGGTGCGAATCTTCAGGGCGTGAATCGGGCATAGCCCTCATAGCGTATCGCCTGAGCGGGCGGACGTGGCAATGTAGTAGGCATGACTAATTCGACTTCGACCCCCGCAGCGCAGGACTCGCTGGATGACTTCCGCGACTTCATCGCGGCCAGCCCCTCGAGCTTCCACGCCGCCGACGAGGTGGCCCGCCGCCTGGAGCACAGTGGTTTCACCATCCACGACGAGAAGGACGCGTGGGATGCGGCACCCGGCGGCCACGTCATGGTCCGCGGCGGCGCCGTGATGGCCTGGTACGTGCCGGAAGGAGCAGGCGCGGAGTCCGCGTTCCGCATCGTGGGCGCCCACACCGATTCGCCGGGGTTTAGCGTCAAGCCCAATCCGGACTCCACCCGCTCTGGTTGGGACCAGGTCGCCGTCGAGGTCTACGGCGGGCCGATCATCCGCAGCTGGTTCGATCGCGAGCTCACCCTCGCCGGCCGGGTGGTCACGCGCGACGGCCGCGAGCGGTTGGTGAGCACCGGCCCCATCGCGCGTATTCCGAACCTGGCCATCCACCTGGAGCGCACCAACGACTTCACGCCGAACCTGCAGGAGCACCTGCAGCCGATCCTCTCCGCCCACGACGCGAGCGCCCCGGCTTTTTCCCCGGTGCGCACCGCGCTGGCCACGGCTGCGGATCTGCGCCCGGAGGACATCGTGTCCTTCGAGCTCATCACCGCCGATACACAGCGCGGTGAGTATTTCGGCCCAGACGGCCAGTTCTTCGCCGCCGGCCGCATGGACAACCTGTCGTCGGTGTACGCGGGGATGCGGGCGATGGAGCGGGCATCGGCAAGCGCCGCGCAGACCTCCGACGTCCTGGTCCTTGCCGCTTTCGACCACGAAGAGGTCGGCTCGGCCTCCCGGGCGGGCGCGGCCGGCCCAATCTTGGAGGACGTACTCACCCGCACCGGCACCGCGCTCGGCATGGACACGGAGGCCCTGCGCCGCAGCTTTACCCGGTCCAGCTGCGTGTCTGCCGATGCCGCGCACGCCGTGCACCCCAACTACGCCGCCAAGCACGACGCGGGCCACCAGCCGGCGATCGGTCTGGGCCCGGTGACCAAGATCAACGGCAAGCAGCGCTACGCCACCGACGCGGTCACCCGGGCGCGGTGGGAGAGTGTCTGCCGCGATGCCGGGGTCCCGGTGCAGCAGTTCGTGGGCAACAACGACGTGCCGTGCGGTTCCACCATCGGGCCTATCACCGCCACCCGCCTGGGCATTCCGACTGTCGATGTCGGCGTGCCCATGCTGTCGATGCACTCCGCCCGCGAGATGATCGGCGTGGATGACCAACTATGGCTGGAGCACGCCCTTGCGGCATACTTCGGTGCAACGGATCACTAGTTACGCCGCGCACCGACACCACAGCGGCTCACACACACTCACAACCGGGGAAGGGAGCACACAGTACCCATGGCCTATTCCGGCCCATTCCAATACGGCGACCGCGTCCAACTCACGGACACCAAGCGCCGCCACTACACCGTTGTCCTGCAGGAAGGCGGGAAGTTCCACAGCCACAAGGGCATCATTGAGCACGACGACATCGCCGGCCGCGACGAAGGCTCGGTAGTGACCTCCACGCTGGGCTCGGACTTCCTCATCTTCCGCCACCTCATGGTCGACCACGTGCTGTCCATGCCCCGCGGCGCGGCGGTGATCTACCCGAAGGACGCGGCGCAGATCTTGGTCGAGGGCGATTTTTTCATGGGCGCCCGCGTCCTCGAGGCCGGCGCGGGGTCTGGCGCGTTGTCCATGTCGCTGCTGCGCGCCGTTGGCCCCGAAGGCCGCGTATTTTCCTACGAGGTGCGCGACGATCACTTGGAGTACGCGGTGGACAACGTGCGCGAGTACTTTGGCGAACAGCCGGAGTGGTGGACCCCGCAGCTGGGCGATCTGGCCGACGTGACCGTCGAGGATCTGGGCGGCCCGGTCGACCGCGTCATCCTCGACATGCTGGAGCCGTGGGAACACCTGGCCAAGGTGCGTGACCTGCTCATCCCGGGTGGGGTGTTCATGACGTACGTGGCCACCGTCCCGCAGCTGATGAAGGTCATGGAGGGAATCCGCGAGCTGCAGTGCTTCACCGAGCCGCGCGCCTGGGAGTCCCTGGTGCGCGAGTGGCGGGTGGAGGGCCTGGCCACCCGCCCGGAGCACCGCATGAACGCGCACACGGCGTTCCTCATCATGACGCGGCGGCTTGCCGATGGCGTCACCCCACCGCCTCCCAAGCGCAAAGCGCGGCGTTAGTCTTAGTCCATGACTCCACCAGTGCCACCCGCGTCGGCGGATTCTCACCGCACGGGTTCCCCCACGGAAACCCACCTGGCCGAGCGCAACAAGAAGCTCGCAGAGTTGCTCAAGGCATCCCGCGATCAATTGGAGCGCCTGTCCGCGGAGGTGGACGCGCTTGCTGAGCCCGCGTCGAGCTACGGGGTCTTCTTGCGCTATTCCACCTCGCGCAGCGACGGCATTGCCGACGCGGAGATCTTTACCGCGGGCAGGCACCTGAGAGTGAAGGTCTCGCCCCTGCTGGATCCCGGCAGCCTTGAGGTGGGTCAGGTGGTGCGCCTAGGCGAGGGGCACGTCGTGGTAGAGGCCTGCGGCTATGCCCCAGGCGGCCAGCTGACCACGGTTTCTGAGCGCCTGGATGATAGCCGCGTCATCGTCACCACCCCGAGCGGGGAGGAACACGTCATTTCTATTGCCGGGCAGATCAGCGCCGATGTTCGCGCAGGCGACACCGTGCTGACTGACTTGAAGGCCGGGGTAGCGGTGGAGGTGGTGGAAAAGACTGATCTTTCCCAGCTGTCCCTGGAGGAAGTCCCGGACGTCACCTTCGACGACATCGGCGGGCTCGAGTCCCAGATCAGCCAGATCCGCGACTCGGTGGAGCTGCCGTTCCTCCACCCCGACCTGTACCGCGACTACGACCTGCACCCGCCGAAGGGCGTGCTGTTGTACGGGCCGCCGGGGTGCGGCAAGACGCTCATCGCCAAGGCGGTGGCGCACTCGCTCGCCCAACACGAGGGGAGCGGCGCGGACAGCTACTTCCTCAACGTCAAGGGCCCAGAGCTACTCAACAAATTCGTCGGCGAGACCGAGCGCCGCATCCGGCTCATTTTTGAGCGCGCCCGGGAGCTCGCCGAGAAGGGCGGCCGGGGACCGGTGGTGGTCTTCTTCGACGAGATGGAGTCCATCTTCCGCACCCGCGGTTCCGGCGTGTCCTCCGACATGGAGACCACCGTGGTCCCGCAGCTCCTCGCGGAGCTCGACGGGGTGGAGGATCTGCGCAACGTCATCGTCATCGGCGCCACCAACCGCGAGGAGCTCATCGATCCGGCGATCATGCGCCCGGGCCGGTTGGACGTGAAGATCCGCATCAACCGCCCGACCAAGGACGGCGCCCGCGACATCTTGGCCCACCATCTCACCGAGTCCATCCCCACGGCCGAGGACCGCACCGCGCTTATCGATGCCGCCGTGGACGACCTCTACGCCGACCGCCCGTTCGTGCGCCTCACGCTTGCCGATGGCTCCACCCGCACCCTCCATTACCGCGACTTCGTTTCCGGAGCGATGCTCGCCAACGTCGTTGCCCGCGCGAAGAAGCTGGCCATCAAGGACGAGCTGCAGTCCGGCGGCGCCAACCGCGGCATCACCCGCGCGCACCTCACCGAGGCCATCGCCGCCGAGCAGGACGAAAGCGAGCACGTGCCCACGTCCGCCAACCCGGAGGACTGGTCAAAGATCGTCGGCGCCAGCGCTGGGGGCGGAACCAGCTCTGCAGTGACAGCGGTAGAGGTCATCAACCGGTAGAAGAAAGAAGAACCTGACGGCTCTAAGGGGCAATCGATAAGGTGTCGGTTATGTCCTCCCGCTTTATCGGAGCCGAAACCGAGTACGGAATCACCACGCCGAGTGCGCCTGAGCTGTCACCGATCGTCTCGTCGACGCACGCGGTCGTGGCCTACGCCGCGCTGCACACGAAGGCGCGATCCCGGTGGGATTTCGCCGCGGAGCACCCGCTGCGCGATTCGCGTGGTTTCGACCTCAAGCGCTATTCCACGGTGCCGGTGGTCGACCCGAACGCCATCGGTGTGGCCAACGTGATCCTGCCCAACGGCGCGCGCTACTACGTCGATCACGCGCATCCGGAGTACTCCGCGCCGGAGTGCGACAACGCCTGGGACGCGATGGTCCACGACGCGGCCGGCAATGTCGTGGTCCAGCGGGCGGCGCAGGCGCTGGCCCAGCTGGAGCAGCAGGGTGCGTCGGTCCTCGACGGGCATGAACCGTGCCCGCCGGTGCGCTTCTATAAAAACAACGTGGACGGCAAGGGCGCGTCCTACGGCTCCCACGAGAACTACCTGTACTCGCGCGAGACGGACTTCGACGCCATGGCGGCGGCGCTCATCCCGTTCTTCGTCACCCGCCAGGTCGTTGTCGGCGCTGGCCGCGTGGGCATCGGCCCGAGCGGGGAAGAGGCGGGTTTCCAGATATCGCAACGGGCCGACTACTTCGAGCAGGAGATCTCGCTGGAGACCACGCTGAACCGCGGCATCATCAACACCCGCGACGAGCCGCACGCGGACGCGGACCGCTTCGGGCGCCTGCACGTCATTATTGGCGATGCCAACCAGTCGCAGACGTCGAACTTGCTCAAATTCGGCATGACCGCGCTGGTCTTAGACGCCATTGAATCCGGGGTGGACTTTAGCGACCTGCAGCTGACCGCCCCGGTGGAAGAGCTCGAGCGCGTCAGCAGGGACGTCACGCTGCAACACCGGCTGCAGCTTGCTGACGGCCGTGAGCTGTCCGCTCTCGAAGTGCTCGCCGAGTACCGCCAGCGCGTGACCGCCACCACCGAGGTGGACCGGAAGGTCCTCGCCGCGTGGGACGAGGCGGTCGCGCTGCTTGCCGAGGATCCCCTCTCGGCCGCGCACCTTTTGGACTGGGTGGCCAAATACCGCCTGGTGCGCGCCTACATGGACCGCGGTATCGCGGCAGATAACCCGAAACTCGCGGCTATCGACCTGCAGTACGCCGACGTCGATCCGGACAAGTCCCTCTACTACGCGCTGCTGCGCAAAGGCCAGATGCGCGAGCTAGTTTCCGGAGACGAGCTTGCCGCTGCGGCGGACACGCCGCCAGATTCTTCCCGCGCGTACCTGCGCGGCCGCGTGCTGGAGAAATTCTGCGACGCGGTGGCCGCCGCCAGCTGGGACACCATCGTGTTACACGCGCACATTAACGGCCTAGACAAGCAAGCGGTGCTGCGGCTCAAAGAGGTGGGCAGCGCGACCGCCACCCACGTCGGCCAGGCGGTGGACGAGGCGGGCGATGTTCCCGAACTTTTGGAGGCCCTTGCGCGCGCCGGAATCACGGCCGAATATCGTTAGGGCAGACTAACTTCGAGGAAAGGTGGTTTAGGTCATGGCTAACCAGCAGATCCATGCCCCCGGTGGGGGAAACAACCCTGAGAACGAGGGGGATAACGCCGCGGCGGGTCAGGTGAACATCGACAAGGCAGGCACCGACGACCTCCTCGACGAGATTGACGGCCTGCTGGAAAGCAACGCCGAAGAGTTTGTGCGCTCCTACGTGCAGAAGGGCGGCCAATGATCTCGTACGCCCCAGGGGCGAACGCGGACAACACCCCGGTACATACCCGCCGGATCATGGGGATTGAGACCGAGTACGGGCTCATCGCCACGCGCGGCAATAAGATCCGTTGCAACGTGGACAGCCGCCTGTGCCGGCAGTGCAGCAGCCCCGACGAGGTGGCGCGCTGCATGTTCCGCCCCGTCGTGGAAGAATACGGCTCCACCAACGTCTTCACGGACAACGCCTCACGGCTGTACCTCGACGTGGGTAACCACCCGGAGGTGGCCACGGCGGAGTGCGACAGCCTGTCCCAGCTCATCGCCTATGAGCGTGCCGGTGATCGGATGGTGGACGATCTGGCGCGCATCGCGGAAAAGCGGCTGCGCGATATGGGCTGCGCGGAATCTATCTACCTGTTTAAAAACAACGTCGATTCCGCCGGCAACTCCTACGGCTGCCACGAGAACTACCTGGTGAGCCGGCAGGTGGTGCTCAAAGACATGGGGCGGGCGCTCCTGCCGTTTTTGATTACCCGCCAGCTCATTGCCGGCGCGGGGTTGATTCGCGCTCCTCGCGGTTCGGAGCCGGCGCAGTTTGTACTCTCGCAGCGCGCGGACAAGGTGTGGGACGGGATCTCGTCCGCTACGACGCGGTCCCGGCCGATGATCAACACCCGCGACGAGCCGCACGGGGACTCCACGCGGTTCCGCCGTATGCACGTCATCGTGGGCGATTCGAATATGGCGGAGCCGACCTCGGCGCTCAAGGTCGGCTCGATGCAGCTGGTCATAGAAATGCTCGAAGCCGGGGTGGATTTGCCGGAATTCGATCTCGCCGACCCGATCGCGGTAATCCAGGAGGTCTCCCGGGACCTCACCGGCCGCGCGCGGGTGGAACTCGCTGACGGCGGCAGCGTCGCCGCGCTAGACATCCAGCGCCGGCTGTGCGAGCGCGCCCGGGACTGGCTGGGGCAGCGCGACGACTGCGGTACGCCGATCGCGGAGCTGGCCCGAGTGGTGGATCTGTGGGAGCGGACCCTGGATGCGATCGATGCGCGGGATCTGGCCCGCGTGGGCACCGAAATCGACTGGGTAATAAAGCTGCAGCTGTTAGAGCAGTTCCGGGATCGCCTCAGCTGCGACTGGTCGCACCCGAAGCTCGCGCAGGTGGACTTCACCTACCACGACGTCCGCCCCGGCCGGGGGCTGTACAACGCGCTTGTAGAGCGCGGACGGGTTGCGCGGTGGGTGACCGACGCGGACATCGCCAAGGCCATGCACCACGCACCGGCGACCACCCGCGCAAACTTGCGCGGCAAGTTCCTCCGCACCGCGCGGGAGCTGAACGCGGAGACCTCCGTGGACTGGGTGCGGATGAAGATCAACCGGCCAGAGCCGTACACCGAAGAGTTCGCGGACCCGTTTGCATGCCGCGATCCGCGCCTCGACGCGCTGCTAGACTACATGCGCGTTAACGCTTAAAAAGCCTGGCCGCGCGCCTCGCGGACGACGGCCCCGGCAGGCGACGCTCCCACGCTAGAGAGGACGAACTGGATGGCACCCTCCCAAAAGCAGGCAGTCGAGCGCCTGGTCAACCTCTCTTTCGCCCTCCAGGGAGCGGCGAACAGTGGCCGGGGCACGCGCAGCGCCGAGTGGATCCGCCGCAACGTCGACGGCTACCAGGACAAGACGGACGAGGCCTTTGCCAAGGCGTTGAGCCGCGACGTGCGCTCGCTCCAGCGTGCCGGGGTGCCCATCGTCACCACGTCGGCGGCAGGTTTCGGCGCCGAGTACCGGCTGTTGGAGGACGCATACGAATTGCCGGCCGTCGACTTCACGCCGGAGGAGGCGCTGGTTCTAGGGCTCGCCGCGGGCATCGGCCAGGGCGGCGGCATGAGCGATCTGTCGCGGGCGGGGTGGACCAAGCTGGCCGCGTCCGGGGCTTCCCGGGATCTGGCGGCCCGCTCGACGGTGACCGCGGTTGTCGATGCCCAGCGTATCGACCCCGAAATGGTCCGCGCGGTTCTCACCATCATCCGCACCGGCCTGCGCATGCGGTTTGAGTATGTTCGCGCCCCCGGGGCCGAGCCGGCCATGCGCACGATGGATCCGTGGGGCCTGGTCACCCATCGCACGCGCCTGTACCTCGTGGGGTGGGACGTCGACCGCGCGGCGCCGCGCGCATTCCGGGCGACGCGCATCGGCAGCGTAAAAGCCACCCGCAGCCGTGCCGAGCACACCGAGCCGACAGCACCGCTCCAGCAGCTGGTGGAAAAGGCGCTGTCCCGCGAGGGTTTGGTCGATGCGCTCGTGCGCGCGCCGGAGGATGCTGCTGCCTTTGAGCTGTTGGCCCAGGGCCACCGCCTCGCCGACGGGCTGGTGGAACTGCGCGGAGTCCCGCTGGACTGGCTGGTGCGCACGGCTGTCGGTTACGCCGACGAGGTGGAAATTATCGAGCCGCCAGAGGCGCGAGAGCGCATCATCGATCTACTGCGCCAGGCGCTCAAAGAAGGGGAGCGATAGTCATGGCCGACAGCACAGACAAGCACCGCATGCTGGTAGGGGCGCTCAACCTCATCCCTTACTTCCAGTCGCACCCGGGCGCGAGTCTCATGGAAGCGGCCACGGATTTAGGTATGGGTGTCGAGGAGGTCCACGAGGCACTCACCAGCTTGTTTTGCAGCGGCGTAGGGCGCGGGACCGAGGATCTCATTGATCTAACCTTCAGCTACCGCGACGGCGTGACCATCACCGAGGATCAGGGGTTGAACAAGCCGTTGCGGTTGACTGCCACGGAGGCGGGCGCGCTGCTTTTGACCTTGGAAGCTCTCGAATCGAGCCCCGGGCTTGCCGATTCCCACGCGGTGCAGTCCGCCGCCGCCAAGCTGCGCGGCATCATGGACTCGAAGACGCGGGGGATTTACGACTCGCTGGCTGATGTCGACCCAGCCGCCGAGGACTCGCAGGCGCAGATGGCGCTCACCCGCGCCGTCGATGCCCGGCAGCGCGCCCGCTTCGACTACTGGTCGGCGCGGGCAGAGGAGTGGACCCGCCGTGAAGTCGATCCGGCTCGCCTCTTCCTCGTCGAGGACGTGGCGTACCTCATCGCCTGGGAGCCGGCGTCTAACGCGCACCGCACCTTCCGGATAGACCGCATGCGCCACGTCGAGCTTGTCGAGGAGAAATCGGCGCCGCACCTGGGCCAGTTAAGCTTTGATCCGACCGATCCCTTTAATTTCCGCCAGGCTGAGCGGGCGGAGGTTTCCGTCGATAGCCAGGCCACCTGGCTGGCAGAGGTGGCGGACCTCGAGCTGTCCGCAGACGCCGAGGCTGGGGCCGATAATCGAGGTTCCGAAGGTTGGATTCCCGCCACCGTGCCGGTGCAGTCGGAGGAGTGGGCCGTGCGCTTTATTCTGGGGCACGCAGACCGCGTGCGAGTGGAAGCTCCCGCCGAATTGCGGCAGGCCGTTGCGAACAAAGCGGCGGCAGGGTTGAACCGTTATACTCACTAATCAGCAATTTTCACCAATTAACAATCATCGTCACTGCCCCGATGCAGCGCTGAAGGCGTCTCATCCGGGCGGCAAGGTGTAGGAAGAAGAGAGGCTCATGTCCGTCGGCGCACCCGAAATCATCCTCATCATCGTGGTCATCCTCCTGCTCTTCGGAGCGACCAAGCTGCCGGAACTCGCGCGTTCCGTCGGGCGCTCGATGCGCATCTTCAAGTCCGAGGTCAACGAGATGAACAACGAGAGCGCGCAGTCGAAGCAGACGCAGACGGCCACCCCGTCCCAGCAAGCTCTGCCGTCCAGCAACCAGGCAGCGGATAACGCCGCGAGCCCGCTGAACGACCCGGAGGCCCACACCCAGGCCCGCGGTCAGTAGAACGCGCAGTAAACCTCTTTCACGTACCCACCTCAACAACTTTTCAGCGACGCATGACCACACACCCGCAGGCCGGCCAGAAGAAAAAGCGAGGGCTGAAACTTCCGGCGCGCAAAAAGAAGAACCCGACCGGGGAGATGACCCTGGTCGAGCATCTCAAGGAACTGCGCTACCGGCTGATCCTCGCGGTGGTGGCAGTACTGTGCGGCACCATCGTCGGTTTTATCTGGTACCAGACCGCGCCGCCGGGCATCCCGCCGCTGGGCGAGATGCTGCGCGGGCCGTACTGCTCGCTGCCGGATAACCTGCGCGCTGACTTCACCGGCGACGGCGAGTGCCGCCTGTTGGCCACGAGCCCGTTCGAGATGCTCCTGCTGCGCCTCAAGATCGCGGGGCTTGCGGGGCTGGTGTTGTCCTCGCCGTTCTGGCTTTACCAGGTGTGGGCGTTTATCACCCCGGGCCTTTTGCGCAAGGAGCGCAAGTTCACCTTTAGCTTCGTCTCGGTGGCGGTGCTGCTTTTTGTCCTCGGCGCGGTGTTGGCCTACGCGGTGGTCTCCATCGGCCTCGAGTTCCTCGTCTCGGTGGGCGATCAGTATCAGGCGGCCGGTCTGACCGGTAAGGAGTACTTCAGCTTCCTGCTGGGGTTCCTCGTCATTTTCGGTGTGAGCTTCGAGGTGCCGCTGGTCGTGGTCACGCTCAACCTCTTGGGCCTGTTGCGCTACGACGCGATCAAAGACAAGCGCCGCATCATCATCGTGGCCATCACCATCTTCGCGGCGGTGGCCACACCCGGCCAGGATCCGTTCACGATGATCATCTTGTCCCTGGCGCTCATCATCCTGGTCGAGCTGTCGTTCCAGTTCTGTCGTATCCACGACAAGCGCCGCGGGCGCGAGCGCCCCGAATGGCTCGGCCTCGACGATGAGGAGGCCTCCGCGTTAGATACCGCCCCCGGCGGGATGGATGCACCCCAGCCGGTCACCTCCCAGCCGGTGGCCAAACCGGCACCGGTCCGCCACGACAATGCAGGGGCCAATCCCTTCGACGACGTGCTATAGCGGCAGGTAGTCTAGGCCACTATGGCCACGTCGCATCTTGCTGAGTTTTCCGCCGCCCTGCCGTACCCGCTGGATGACTTCCAGCTCGAGGGCTGTCAGGCCGTCGAGGACGATCGGGGAGTGCTCGTATGCGCTCCCACCGGCGCCGGCAAGACCATCGTGGGCGAGTTCGCCGTCTCCCTGGCGCTCTCCCGCGGCACGAAGTGCTTTTACACCACGCCCATCAAGGCGCTGAGCAACCAGAAGTACCACGACCTCGTCGCAGAACACGGCGAGGACGCCGTGGGCCTGCTGACTGGCGATGTCTCCGTCAACCCCCACGCCGAGATCGTCGTGATGACCACCGAGGTCTTACGCAACATGATCTACGCGGGCTCGCGGGCCCTGGACCGGCTTACCCACGTGGTGATGGACGAGATTCACTTTCTTGCCGATGCCGCCCGCGGCGCCGTGTGGGAAGAAATCATCTTGAACCTTGACGAGTCGGTCAACATCATCGGGCTATCGGCCACGGTGTCGAACTCCGAGGAATTCGGCGAGTGGCTTTCTGCCGTGCGCGGCGATACCAAGGTCATCGTCTCCGAGCATCGCCCGGTCCCGCTGGACCAGTGGATGCTCATCGGGCACAAGGTCTACCCACTTTTCGAGCCGGGCACGACCGGCGAGGTCAACCCGGAACTGGTGCAACGCGTCCAGCGCCTCGAGGAGCGCGATGCCAACCAGGGCAAAGCCGACTACGTCTCCGGGAAGGGCTTTCGCTCGCGTGCACTGGCCAAGCGCAACAAGGGCGCGGAGAAGGGCCGGGATTCCCGCCGGCGCAGCGGCGCGCCGCGCCCGCAGGACAAGTACCGCCCCCTCGGCCGGCCGGAGGTGCTCAAGCTCCTGCAGGGGCAGGAGATGCTGCCGGCCATCACCTTCATCTTCTCCCGCGCCGGCTGCGACGGCGCCCTCTACCAGTGCTACCGCTCGCGGATGCGCCTGACCGAGCCGGAGGAAGCGCAGCAGATCAAAGAGATCATCGATGCCGGGGTGGAAGGCATCCCGGAAGAGGATCTCCAGGTGCTTAACTTCCGGCAGTGGCGCGAGGTGCTCTCCCGCGGTTTCGCCGCCCACCACGCCGGTATGCTGCCGGCATTTCGCCACATTGTGGAAGATCTCGTCGTGCGCGGGCTGGTGCGGGCCGTCTTCGCCACTGAGACGCTCGCGCTGGGGATCAACATGCCGGCGCGCACGGTGGTGCTGGAAAAGCTCATCAAATTTAATGGCGAGTCGCACGTGGATCTCACGCCGGGGCAGTACACGCAGCTGACGGGGCGCGCGGGCCGGCGTGGCATCGACACGCAAGGCAACGCGGTCGTGCTGTGGGCGCCGGCCATGGATCCGCGGCAGGTGGCAGGCCTTGCCTCCACGCGCACCTACCCGCTGAATTCCACGTTCGCCCCGGGGTACAACATGGCCATCAACCTGCTGGGCATGCTCGGTTTCGATGACTCGCTGCGGCTCATCGAGAAGTCGTTTGCGCAGTTCCAAGCGAACGGATCCGTGGTGGAAGAAACGCGCGAGATTGAGCGGGCGGAGCAGCGCGTCGCCGAGCTGGAACAGCAACTGGCCGAGGCGGTAGAGACCTTTGCGCCGCCGGTGGCCGATGGTGAGGATGCGCAGACGCTGCTGATGGACTACGTCGCGCTGCGCCGCGCGCTGACCGATGAGGAACGCGCCGCCCAGGCGCATTCGGTCGAGCAGCGCACCCAGGAAGTGCGCACCGTGCTGGCCAAGATGCAGGAAGGCGAGGTCGTCGCGCTGGCAGGGCGAAAAGGCCCCACGCTCGCGGTGGTCAATACCGCGGCTAACCAGTCGGCCGATCCCCGGCCGTGGGTGACCACGGAAACCGGCTGGTCGGGCCGGATTGACGTAGCCGGCATCGATAACCCGCCTATTTCCGTCGGCCGAATGAAGCTGCCGCGCCAGGTGCGGAAGAACCCGCGGAAGAACTCGCGCTTTGTGGTCAACGCGCTCAAGCGCGAGAAGTTCCACCGCCCGAAGAAGATGCGGCTGAAACCGCGCGTGCGGCCGACGAAGAAGATCACCGAGCTGCGCGAGGCCATTCGCGAGCACCCGGCGCACAACTGGCCGGCCTTGGACCGCGAACAGCTGGCAAATATCGGGCACCGGCTGGACCGCCGCGAGCGCGAGCTGGAGAAGATGGAAAAGCGGGTGGAGCGCGCCACGGACACCCTGGGCCGCACCTTCGAGCGCATCGTGGGGCTTTTGGCGCAGATGGACTACGTGGAATTCGATGGCATTGGCCCGGACCGGGTCCCAGTGGTCACCGAAGAAGGCGAGCGGCTGGCCAAAATCCACAGCGAGTCGGATCTGCTGGTGGCACAGTGCCTCAAGCGCGGCATCTGGGACGGTCTGGATCCGGCAGAGCTGGCCGGGGTGAGCTCACTGTGCGTGTTTGAAAACCGCAAATCCACCGCCGGGCAGCCCGAACTGCCCACGGAGGAGATGGTGGATGCCGCCAACGCCACCGTCCGAGTGTGGAGCGAACTGGCCGCCGACGAGCAGCGCAACCAGCTGCCCGTTACCCGTGAACCGGAGGCCGAGTTTGCCCTGGCCATCCACCAGTGGGCGGCGGGAGCGCCTTTGGGCTACTGCCTGGCCGCGGCCGCAGAGTCGGGCGCGCAGCTGACCGCCGGTGACTTCGTCCGCTGGTGCCGGCAGGTGGTCGATCTTCTCCAGCAGGTGGCCAAGACCGGCTACGGCGAGGATATTCGCGCCAACGCACGGCGGGCTATCGACGCGATCCAGCGCGGCGTGGTGGCTATCGGCGCCTAAGCCCGGCGCACTAAGGTGTGTGCCATGACTGAGACACCCGACTCCATCCCGTCCACTTTCGGCCCTGAGTTGTACTCGGAGCGCATCGAGCGCGCGCAGCAGGCCGTCCGCGAAGCCGGCGCTGCCGGCGCGGTCATCGCCACCGGTGCCGAGTTCGCGTACTTCACCGGCAGCTGGGCCTCCTCGCATGAGCGGCTGACCAGCCTGGTCATCCCCGCCGCGGGGCGCGCGACGGTTATTGTCCTCTCCACCGACATGGGCGATATCCGGCGCTCTCCCATCGGAGAGCTCGACGTGGACATCAAGCAGTGGGCCGATGGCCAGGACCCGTACGCACTGGTGTGGAACGCTCTGGGCGAGGCCCCGGCTGGCGCCACCATCGGCCTGAGCAGCTCACTGACGGCCGACCACGTCCTGCGCATCCAGAAGCGCGATCCCGCTGAGCGCCGCGACTGGGTGCTTACCGCCGACCTGCTGTCGGATCTCTACTACCGCAAGGGCGCCGAAGAAGTGGCGCAACTTGGCCAGGCCGCCGCGGCGATTGACCGCGTGCACGCGGCCGTCCCGGAGCTACTGACCCCGGGGGTGACTGAGAAGCAGGTGGCGGACAAGCTGTCCGAGCTTATCCTCGCCGAGCACGACAGCATCGACTTCGTCATCGTCGGCTCCGGCCCCAACGGCGCCGACCCGCACCACGACTTCTCCGACCGCGTGCTGCGCGCCGGCGAGCCGGTCGTGGTGGATCTCGGCGGCACCTTAGGCGCCGGCTACCACTCGGACTGCACGCGCACCTACGTCGTCGGGGGTGACTCTCAAGCCGCGCCGGAGGACTTCCGCGCCGCCTACGACGTCTTGTACCGCGCCTACCGCGCCGCCTTTGACGCCGTGCGTCCCGGGGTGACGGCGCAGGAGATCGACTCCGCCGCCCGCGACATCATCGAGGCGGCCGGTTACGGCGACGCGTTCTTCCACCGCTTAGGCCACGGCATCGGGCTGAGTGGCCACGAGGATCCGTTCATCATGCAGGGCAATGACACCCCGCTGACGGAGGGCATGTGCTTTTCCATCGAGCCGGGCATCTACGTCGCGGACAAGTGGGGCATGCGCTTGGAAGACATCGTGGTCGTGGAGGCCAGTGGGGCGCGCTCGCTGAACAACGGACCGCGGGAGCTGTGCTAGATGCCGGCCGGAAAGGAAGACGGCGCGGTCCTCGTCCTGGGCGGGCGCAGCGACATCGGTGGCGAGCTCGCCGCGCGGATCTGCCGGGGCCGCACCGTGGTGCTGGCCGCCCGGCCTCGTGGCGACGCCGAGCTGCACAACGCGGCGCTTGACGATGCCGCCCTCAACACCACCGTCTCCCGCCTGAGTTCCCCGGAGTGTGGAGCGAGCGCGGTGCACCGCATCGCCTTCGACGCGACCGACTGCGCATCCCACCGCGACGTGGTGCGCCGCGCCGAACAGGTGGCGGGGGAGGAAATCACCACGGCGATCGTGGCCTTCGGCATCTTGGGCGATCAGGATCGCGCGGAGCGTGACGAGGCGCACGCGGCCGACATCGCCGCCGTGGACTACCTCGCGCAGGTGTCCATGCTCACCGTGCTTGCCGATGTCATGCCCCGCGGCCACATCGTCGCCTTCTCGTCCATCGCCGGCTGGCGGGCGCGGCGCGCGAACTACGTATACGGCTCGACGAAGGCGGGGCTCGACGCCTTCTGCCAGGGTCTTGCGGACCGCCTGCACGGCAGCGAGCTGGCGCTTATTACTGCCCGCCCTGGCTTCGTCATCGGTTCGATGACCGAGGGCATGCGCCCCGCGCCACTGTCGGTGACGCCGGACGTGGTGGCGGAGCACATCGCCAAGCACATGCGTGCCGATGAAAAGCGCTCCCGCCCGCGCAGCACCACCGTGTGGATCCCCGGCACACTCCGGCTCCTTGCCTGGGTGATGCGCATGGTGCCGCGGCCAATCTGGCGGCACATGCCGCGTTAAGACAGGATGGTAGGCCATGCAGTTCGTTTTGGACGTGCTCCGCCACCAAAGCGGGATGATTACGTCTCGGCAAATGACTCGAGAGCAGGAGAAAGCCGCCCTCAAACGCGGAATAATTGAGCCATTTTTCGGGGAGTCGGAGAATTTACAGATCGCCGATGATGTCGTTTTCCGAGACGCGGATGTCTCGTGGAGTAGCGCCCTGATTCTTTACGCACCGGTGGTTGTGGCTACCCGTTGTCTTCCTGTCGAGACAGTAGTGCCCTTGGTGTGGCAGGCATCCCTAGAGGCGCAAAATGTCGGGCCCTTCGTCGTGACATCTGAGGGTCGCGATGTAGCCGTACCTGCCAGTTACACGCCGAACGTTATACAGGTCGACGTCCCACACAAGGTAACCGCCCACAGCATGGAGTTACGGCCGGATGAGTGGTGCTGGTTTGAGGGGATCCCTGTACAGCGCGCTGATTTAGCGATCAAACATCTAGCCGTTCCTGGAATGGTTCCGGACTGGATTGAGGCTGCGGTAGTGAATGCGTATGACGACGGTCTCGCATCCATAGAGCAACTCGGAAGAGCAATCGATAACTTCGCACGGGAGTATCTTCGGGTTTCAGGCCTGGAGCTTACCCAGAAGTGGATCGACGCCACCACTGACTGGCCGTCCTGATCCTGATCGCGGCTTCGGCGTAGGCCTGCTACCCGTCAGCCCGCAGCGACTCATCCAGATGCGGGGAATTCGCATCGAAGATGAACCCGCGGGGTGCGAGCACGCGCAGGACGACGTCAGCGTCGCCCTCGGCGATGTCGTGGAAGATGAGGCTGCCGCGCTGGGTGACGGTGACGGGGACTTCGAGTGCACCGAGGATATCCACGTGCGCGGCAGGCAGGCGGCGGCCGTAGACGCCGGCGCCGAGGTTCACCCTCCCGGGCTCGCAGTCCTCGTCGAGCCAGCCGATGGGGGCGGCATCGTCACGCGGGGCGGTAGGGAAGTCGGTCGTTTCCTCGGCCGGAATGTCCGCCACGGCGCGCTCTACGCCGGACTGGTCGTGGACACCGCGGACCTCGATGGTGCCGCCGTCCAGGATGTGGATCGCGCCGTCGGCGAAGTCGCGGGCCAGGTTGGCCAGCGCGAACCATTCCTGCTGCCGGATCACGCGGCCGGTCATCTCCATCCGCGCCACGGTGACGGTGGCTTGCGCGGCGGCGGTTGCTGCGGCTGCGGCGTCAGAAGGGGAGTGTTCGTGGAAACTCACTGTCGGCATGGCTCGTCAGTGTACAAGCCACCGTGGTCGCCGCCTCCGTCACCGCTTGCGGCCGCGTGACACGCGGCGCGACGTCCGCAAGGTGCCGTGGGGCGGTGAGGAATACGTAGGGGAGCCGGTATGGTTGAACCCACTATGCCGGTTGTTTATTTCTTCGCGTACTTCCTCCTCGAAGCCTTAGCCTTCTGGGCGGTCTCGTCCTGGATCGGTGTCGGCTGGGCGCTGCTCGTGCTCTTTGTCACCATGTTTTTCGGCATGACCATCGCGGGTGTGGAAGCCCGCCGCATCATGCGCTCGCGGGTGCGGGCGGACGACAAAGGACAGCTCGTCTACTCCGACGACAAGCCGGGGCGCACCGCGGGCAACGTGGGGCTGACCATGGTCGGCGGTGTTCTGCTGTCCATCCCCGGGTTCGTCACCACCATCGTGGGACTTCTGCTCATCCTGCCGCCGACGCGGTCGCTTATCCGCACGGTGCTGGCCGCGCGCATGTTCCGCGCCATCGAACGGATGGGCATGCGCGTCTACGAGGCAACTCCGATGGCACAAAACCACACCTCGTTCGGGCAGTTCACGTCCGCTCGCCCGTCGCAGCCTGGGGCGCGCGACTCCTCCCGCGGCTCAGCTCGCAGGCGGGCCCGCGATGAGGACTTGGTGATCGACGAAGACGAGATCCGGCGCTGGTCGGAATCGGCGGATCCGGATGACTTCCGCCCCGATAGCGACAATGGCCGCGGCCGCGGCGGTAGTGGACGCCCCAGCGGGGATACGCACTAGTGGCGCGCGGCTGGTTGCTAGCGCGCTGCGTACTCGCGGCGCTCGCCGGCGCACTGACCTACACCGCCTACGCACCGTTCGGGTGGTGGCCGGCGGCCATCGCCGGAATGGGCCTATTGTATGCGGCGCTAAGCCCCTGGCCGCGCGGTAAGCGCCTCACGTTGGGGAAGGCGGCGTGGGTCGCGTTCGTGCACGCGCTCTGCCTCTACCTGCTCCTGCTGCCGTGGATCGGGGAAATGGTCGGCGCGTTTCCGTACATCGCGCTCGCGGTGTTCCTCGCGCTCTACGCGCTCTTGCTGGGCGCGGGCGGGGCAGCCCTTGCTCGCTGGCGCTACGGCTTTGTCGCCTTCCCGCTGTGGTACGCGGCGGTCGAGGTGCTGCGCTCGTCGGTGCCGTTCGGCGGGTTTTCGTGGGTGCGCCTGGCGTGGAGCCAGGTGGAAGGACCGTTGGCGCACCTGATGCCGTGGGGCGGGGCGGTGGTGGTGACCGCAGCCACGGTTCTGGTGGGCACAAGCATCGCAGCACTCATCGGCACCCTGGTGGGAGTACCGCGGGCAGAAAAGGCCCGCGGGCAGGCGCTCCCGCGGTTTCGGGCGACAGCCGCCGCCGGTGCGATTGTGCCGCTGGCTGCTGCCATGGTCGCGACGATGACCGCGACAGCAAGCGGGCCGGACGGTTCGTCGTCCCATCACGTCGGTGAGGTGCGCGCGGCCGCCGTGCAGGGCAACGTCCCGCGTATGGGGCTAGATTTCAATGCCCAGCGCCGCGCGGTGCTGGCGAACCACGCGCGGGTGACGGAAGAACTCGCCGAGGCTGAGCCCGACCTTGATCTGGTTTTCTGGCCGGAAAACTCCTCGGACGTCAACCCGTTCGCCGACGATTCCGCGATGGCGATGATCCAGAAGGCCGCCCGCCGGGTCGCCGCCCCAGTCCTCGTGGGCACCCTGACCCGCGATCACGTTGGCGACCGCAACACCATGCAGGTATTCGACGCAGACGGGCAGCCGGGCGAGTACCACCACAAGAAGTACTTGCAGCCCTTCGGCGAGACAATGCCGTGGCGCGACTTCTTTGCCCATTTCAGCGACTTCGTCGACCTGGCCGGCGATTTCCAGCCCGGCAATGGCCCGGGCGTGGTGCACATGGCTGGCATCCCGGTAGGCGTGGCCACCTGCTACGAGGTCTCGTTCGACGACGCGTTCCGCACCTCGGTGGCGAATGGCGCGCAGATCCTTACCTCGCCGACGAACAACGCCACGTTCGGTTTTTCCGACATGACCTACCAGCAGCTGGCGATGAGCCGGATGCGGGCGATGGAAACCGACAGGGCAGTGGTGGTCGCGGCGACCTCCGGCGTATCCGCCATCGTGCACCCAGACGGGTCGGTTACCCAGCAGTCACGCATCTTCGAACCGAAGTTCCTAGCCGAGGATCTGCCGCTGCGTGACTCGCTGACGCCCGCCGTCCGGTTTGGCCACACCCTGCAGGTCATTCTCCTGATCCTCGGCGTGGGGCTGACCGCCGCCGCGGTGTGGACGACGAGCTGGAAAGGCCGTGTTCTTAGCCGACTGCGTAAGTGACGCCGGCCATAGGATATAGTCCCTTTTTTGTAGGGTCCGACAGAGTAAAAGAGGAGAGTCGTCACCGTGACTGAGTCCGTGTCTGCTCTAGACGCTTCCACGTTGGTCATCATCCCGACCTTCAACGAAATTGAAAACCTGCCCCGCATCTCCTCCCGCGTGCGAGAGGCCCAGCCTGGGGTGCACATCCTCGTCGTCGACGACAATTCTCCCGACGGGACCGGGGAGCTCGCCGACAAGCTGGCGGCTGACGATGACCACATCCACGTCCTGCACCGCGAGGGCAAGGGCGGGCTTTTGGGCGCGTACCTGGCCGGATTCGAGTGGGGCATGGAGCACGACTTCGAGGTCCTCTGCGAAATGGACGCGGACGGTTCCCACGCGCCGGAGGAGCTGCACCTGCTTCTCGATGAAGTGGCCGACGGCGCCGATCTCGTCATCGGCTCGCGCTACGTACCAGGCGGCAAGACCGTGAACTGGCCGGCATCCCGCGAGCTGCTGTCGCGACTGGGCAACGTCTACATTTCCATGGCGCTGGGCGCGGACCTGTCAGACATGACCGCCGGCTACCGCGCCTTCCGCCGCGAGGTGCTGGAGACGCTCGCGCTCGACGAGCTGTCTAAGGCCGGCTACATCTTCCAGGTCGATGTCGCCTTCCGCGCCATTCAGGAAGGCTTCGACGTGCGCGAGGTGCCGGTTACGTTCACCGACCGCGAGTTCGGCGAGTCGAAGCTCGACGGCTCCTTCGTGAAGGATTCCCTCTTTGAGGTCACCAAATGGGGAGTCAACCACCGCACCAACCAGGTCAAGGGCTTGGCGGAAGACTTTGGGCCCATCGTCAAGCGCAGTGTCGCCGATTCCCCGCTGGCCGACGCCCCGGCTGCACTGCGCCGCGCCGCTGGCAAGGCCACGCAGGCTGTGCGCGATCTTGGCGATACCGCTCGCGGGGCCAAATAAACCTACGAGCGCAGCCCGCATAGCACAACCGCCGCCCACGGTAGGAGAGTAGTTCCTGCCGTGGGCGGCGGTTGTCTAGTTAAAAGGGGCCGTAAAAGCTACTTCTTTTCCTTGGCTTCCTTTTCCTTCTGCTCCTTAAGCAGCTTGGCCGCGGTGCGGCGGCGCTTGCGCAGCTGGTCGATGCGCTCTTCAAGCAGCTCATCGAGTTCCTCAATGCTGCGGCGCTCGCGCAGCATGTCCCAGTGGGTGCGCGGCGGCTTGGTCGGCTTGGCCTCAACGCCTTCGCCCTCGACTAGGTGGCCCACCTTGCCGTTCTTGCACAGCCATTCCTCAGGGATTTCGGCGTCGTCCGCGAAGGGGACCTCATAGATCTCGCCGTCCTCGGTGCGATATTTGATCATCTGACGAGGAGCAAGGTCGTGGTCGCGGTCGGTTTCGTAGCTGACGGCGCCCATCCGGCTACCGCGAAGTACGCGATCTGCCATGCAACATCATCCTTTTCTCGTGGTCCCACTCAGTTTGGCCCTCAAAGGCAGTGCGCTCTTTAGAGCGCACCATTCGTAAGAGCTACAAGTATAACGAAGACGCAACGCCGTTTGTTCCTGGCCCCGTATAGATGGTTTAGAGTTGGAGCGGTGACACGTACGACGAGCAGGGAACGCAAAGCCCCGCAGTGCAACTGGTGCGGCAAGGGCATGCCCACGCAGACGCGCGGCAGGCCGCGCAAGTACTGCAGCGCCGCGTGCAAGCAGCGGGCGTGGGAGCAGCGCCACAACGTCGTGGGAACGCCGATCCCGCAGGACGCCGTCATCATGACTCCGGACAAGGCGGCGGCGTTTCAGGACGGACTGTTTGAACTGCGCTGTGGCGCGGAGGACGTCGCGACGGCCGCCGGTGAGGGAGCGTCCGCTGAAGAGATCCAGCAACTGTGTGAGGAGCTCGTCGCGGTAGCGCGCCGACTTGAGGATATGAGGTAGGCAGAAATGAAAAGCATCTTTTATAACCGCAAGCTCATGATCACCATCTTCGCCGTGTTGATCGTGATCTGTACACTGTTTGCGCTGGTCCCGCTAGCTTTTTCCATTTTTTCGGGCGCCGGCGTGAAGACCGAGCCGGTGAATCCGGACGGCGCCAAGGCGGCGTCGGAAGACATTAACGGCGAGTGGCACGTGACCAAGGGCGATCCGAAGAACTTCAGCTCTGTGGGCTTTACCATCCACGAGATCCTGCCGGCTGAAGACACCGTGACGTCCGGGTCGACGACCGACGTGGACGGCACGGTGACGGTCAGCGACAACACGCTGCGGGATGCAGACGTGACGGTCAACATGGACGCGTTGACTACGGACAAGAAGGTGCGCGACCAGAACATGAAGTCGAAGCTGCTGGAGACGGACAAGTACCCGGAGGCGACCTTCCGCGTGACCAAGCCAGTGGATCTGGCTGCCGTGCCTGACGATGGTTCCATGGGCCAGGTCGACATCACCGGCGAGCTGACGGTGAAGGATCAGACCAAGCCCGTCACGGAGACGTTCGACGTGCTGCGCGACGGCGACCACTTGGTCGTCGGCGGCGACGTTCATTTCAGCCGCGATGATTTCGGCATCGAGACGCCGGACATGATCGCGGCGAAGATCGACCAGGACGGTGCGATCAACGTGCGCCTGAACCTGGAGAAATAGTCGTCTTTTCGTCAGTGTGACTAAAAGAGGTGCTGCATCTGGACGAGGCCGGAAGGTCGCCCAGAGCGCATCTCCCAGTCAAAATGTCCGATAATGTACATTATGTCATTTTAGGACTCGCATAGGATCACTCGTCCCGGTCGGTCCGCCCCCGCCCCTATAGTGGTCTACATGTCTTTCCAACACATTGTGGACAAGCCTTCCCGGAACGCGATCTTCCTCGTTCTCAAAATCACGCCCGGCCGTGCCAACGACGTGCGCGCGGTTCTCGATGAGTACAAAGACTTGGTCAAGTCCGTCGCGTTCCGTAACCCCGAGGCAGATCTCTTCAGTGTGCTCGGCATCGGCTACGACGCATGGCCGCTTCTTACCAGCGCGCCGCGCCCGTCGCTTCTACAGCCCTTCCAAGAGATCGTCGGCCCGCGCCACACCGCGCCCGCGACGGACGGCGATCTTCTCTTACACCTGCGCGCCGAGGAATTCGACATGTGCCACGAGATGGCGCGCGTCCTCCTGCGCCGCTTCGGCAGCGCCGTGAGCATCCTGGATGAAACCCACGGCTTCAAGTACTTCGACCGCCGCGACCTTCTCGGCTTCGTCGACGGCAGCGCGAACCCGGTCTCTGACAACGCCGGCGAGAACGTCTTCCTCCCGCAAGAGGCCGACTACCCCGGCGGTACTTACGTAACAGTACAAAAATACCTCCACGATATCCAGGCCTGGGACGAGCTCAGTGTGGAAAGCCAGGAAGATGTCGTGGGCCGCACCAAGCTGGACAACATCGAGCTGCCCGCAGATAAGAAACCGGCGGACTCACACGTGGCGGTCAACGAAAATGATGGGCGCATGTACCGCGAGAACATGGTCTTTGGCAGCTTCCAGGACGATGTGACCGGCACGTACTTTATCGGCTACGTCCGCGACCCGGAGCGCATCACCAAGCGCCTGCGCAAGATGTTCGCCGGCGATCCGGACGGGAAGTTCTCCCACGACCGGATCCTGGATTTCTCCACCGCTTTAACCGGCACAAACTTCTTCGTGCCGAGCGTGAACATGATGGACGATTTCAAAGAGCTGCCGCCGGCGCACTAACGCTGGTTCGCTGCCGCCGTCTTCGCCTCGCCGTCGCTGGCTATCGCCGGCCGCCACGGTTGCGGCGGACTGCGGTGAACTGCACGGAGTCAATCATGCCCTCGCGCATGAGCGCCTCGCGCAGCGCCAGCTGGTAGGTCCACAGCCGCCGGAACACGGCGTCGAACCCGCTGGCCGCCGCCTCGCGCAGCTGGCCGCTGAAAAAGGATCGCTGCATAGCCAGCGACTCCGCGGCGTGCGCCCCCGTGTGGGTCTCGGCAATGATGCGTAGGCCGGAATGGCGGTCGACTAGGCGGTGCACGGCACTCGTCTCGGGGTAGTCCAGCCCCGGCCAGATATACGCGCGCAAAGCGCCAAGTGCGCCCTTGCCCGCCGCGGTGAGCGCCGGCGTAGCCACGGTCGATTGCAGCACCGCACGGCCCCCGGGCGCGAGCATCCGGTCGAGCCCGCCGACTAGTACGCGGCGCTGGCTGTCCGTTGCCGCGGCCAACTTGTCTATCACGACGATTCCGTCGTAGCGCCCGCGCCACTGCTGCGGACCCGGCACCGCCTGTTCGATGACCGCGGCATGCACCGAGTCCTCTACCCCGGCGTAAATGGCCGCGTCTTTGAGGCCGGGCAAGAAATCCTCGTCGGCGGTGAGGATGTCCACGGTCGCGCGCCGCTCGGCCGCATTCACCGCTGCCGCGACGCCGGCGCCCGGGTACACCAAGAGGTGTGTGCCGGGGGTGACCTCGGCGGCATCGAGAAGCTGGTGCGTGGCCCGCCGCTGGGCGGCAGCCAAGTCGTCGCGATCCACCTGACGCGGTTCGTCGTAGGTGCGCACATCCACGAAATGGGTCTTGGGCTCTCCCCGACGTCCCGCCCCAGGCGCGTAGCTGTCCACGCTGGTGCGCGTGGTCGTGGGAATGCCGCTGGCGAAGATTCCGCCGTAATCGGTCAGCCCATCGCCGGAATAGCGCTCCAGCAGGCTCAGCGGGATCTCCCCGCCCGGATCCGGCGAGCGGCTCACCTTCTTGCTGCGCGGGTGGTAACCGGACCGGAGTAGCTTGCGCAGGACGACCACTAACCCATCGCTATCCGGGGTATCCCATTCCCCGGCCAGGTAGGACTCAGCAAGGCCGAGCCAGCCGTCGCGGGCGATGCGGCAAAACAGCGCGTCCTCGTAGATGGTGAGCTCGGGCCCATCCGGCGCCACCCCACCGTCCAGCTCGATGTCGCCCCGCGCGCAGGCGGTCGCGAACTCGGCTTCGGCGCGGCGGGCACGCAGGCGGATGAGACGGCCGGAGGGCACGTTCGCTACTCGCGGCCACGCCGCGGCGTCGATGGCGGCGCGCTTTGATTCGCCAGTCACTGTGGGAGCGGCCCTCCTTCCCTCACCGAGGCGACGTGTTGGGTGTGTGCATATCGTACTTTTCCCCGGCGCAGTTTCCATGAGCGACGTGCCACGAAAACCGTCCGGGCGTACTAAATAATCCGGGGTATGTGTGCTCCGCCACGCTTTTGTGTTTAGACTGGTGTGGTTCCTAGAAGTGTGTATGTGTCCGAAAAGTAGTTAGAGAGGCGTTTGCATCATGGCTAACTCTGCTTACCGTCCCGCTGGTGATCGCCACCACGTCGTTGTGATCGGCGCTGGCCTCGGCGGCCTGTCGGCCGTTCAGAAGCTGAAGAACGCGGATGTCGATGTCACGGTCATCGACAAGAAGAATCACCACCTGTTCCAGCCGATGCTCTACCAGGTCACCACCGGCCTGATCTCCGCCTCGGACGTCGCACCCTCCATCCGCCAGCTGCTGGATGGCCAGGACAACGCCGACTTCATCAACGGCGAAGTTACTGACATCGACGTCAACGGCCAGACCGTCACCGCGAATCTTGCGGGCACCGAGCGCGTCGTCTCCTACGACTCCCTCATCGTCGCCGCTGGCTCCAACCAGTCCTACTTCGGCAACGACCACTTCGCCGAGTTCGCCCCGGGCATGAAGACGCTGGATGACGCCCTGGAGATCCGCTCCACCATCCTGACCGCCTTCGAGAAGGCAGAGATGACCGATGACCCGGCCGAGCGCGAGCGCCTTTTGACCTTCATCATCGTCGGAGCCGGCCCGACCGGCGTGGAGCTGGCCGGCCAGGTCGCCGAGCTGGCCCACCGCACGCTGACCAAGAAGTACTCCCAGTTCGGCCCCGAGGCCGCCAAGATCTACTTGCTGGACGGAGCGCCGCAGGTCCTGCCGCCGTTTGGCAAGCGCCTCGGCCGCAAGGCCCAGCGCACCCTGGAGAAGGCCGGCGTGACCGTCCGCCTCAACGCGATGGTCTCCAACGTCGACGACAACTCGGTGACCTACAAGACCAAGGACGGCAACGAGACCACCATCGAGGGCTTTACCAAGATCTGGTCCGCCGGCGTTGCCGCGTCCCCGCTGGGCAAGCTCATCGCCGACCAGGTGGACGGCGTCGAGGCCGACCGCGGTGGCCGCGTGGCCGTCAACGAGGACCTCACCGTGGGCGACAAGGACAACGTCTACATCATCGGTGACATGATCAACCTGAACAAGCTGCCGGGCCTCGCCCAGGTGGCCATGCAGGGTGGCGCGCACGCCGCGAAGCTCATCGCCGCGAAGACCGACGAGGAGTCCACCGCCGACGAAAAGGAGCCCTTCGACTACTTCGACAAGGGCACCATGGCGATCATCAACCGCTTCAACGCGGTGGCCAAGATCGGCAAGACCGAGCTGCACGGCCTCATCCCGTGGCTGATGTGGCTGGGCGTCCACGGCGCCTACCTGTCCGGCATCCGCAACCGCGCGTTCGCCGTGGCGGAGTGGATGATCAACGTCTTCTCCTCCCACCGCGGCAACCTGGAAATCACCCAGCAGCAGCGCGTGGCTCGCCGCGCTCTCGACTACGACGCGAAGTAACCCGCACTCCTCGCCGGCTTTTCCAGCTAGCAGACGAGTGGGATGAAAAGGCCTCCCTGAGGGAGGCCTTTTTGTTATCGTCGCAGGCAATCTCACTTTTTCACCTCAGCTTGCGAAGGAGAGACCATGCCCGCTGCACGCCACCACGCCCCCATCCCCCGCGTTCTATCCATCGCCGGTACGGATCCCTCGGGCGGCGCGGGCATTCAGGCTGATCTGAAGTCCATCTCGGCCACGGGCGGGTACGGGATGTGCGTGACCACGTCCCTGGTGGCGCAAAACACCCAGGGCGTGCGGTCCATTCACAACCCGCCCGTGGAGTTTCTCACCGAGCAGCTCGCCGCCGTGTCCGACGACGTCGAGGTGGACGCGGTGAAGATCGGCATGTTGGGCAGCGCCGAGGTCACCGAGACCGTAGAGGCGTGGCTTGCCTCGCTTGCCGATGACCTCCCCGTAGTCCTCGACCCAGTCATGGTGGCCACCAGCGGGGATCGCCTTTTGGAAGAGGACGCGGAGGACGCCATCAAGAAGCTGTGCGCGAAGGTCACGGTCATTACGCCGAACCTTCGCGAGCTGGCCGTGCTCACCGGCACCGAAATGGCGGACAGCCTCGATGCCGCCATCGAGACGGCAAAGAAGTGGGCGGCGGACAACGACACCGCGGTCATCGTCAAGGGCGGGCACCTGACCTCCGGCGGCGCGGACAACGCGTGCGTGCGCCCGGATGGGCAGGTCCACCATGTCCCCTCCCCGCGCGTGGACACGCCGCACACGCACGGTACCGGGTGCTCCCTCTCCTCCGCCCTGGCCACGCGCTTGGGCGCCGGGGACTCTTTAGAAGACGCCCTGGCGTATTCCACCCACTGGCTGCACGAGGCGATTGTGCACGCGCACAAGCTGCAGGTGGGCAAGGGTAACGGGCCGGTGGATCACTTCCACCGGCTGCGGCGGCTGGAAAAGGCCGCAAGCACCACGCCGGCGCAGTACCTGGTCGCCGCTAACCCGTGGGAGCCATCGGGCACGAAGGCCTCCGCGCCGCGGATTGCGCCGAGCGGCGAGTTCACCCGGGCGCTGTGGGAGGCCACCGGCGACGTGTGGGCGGAGCTAGTGGATCTCGATTTCATCCGTGACCTGCGGTCCGGTGAACTCCGGCGCGAGGATTTTCTGTTCTACCTGGCCCAGGACGCGCACTACTTGAACCAGTATTCGAAGGCGCTGGCGAAGGTGGCGATGAACTCGCCGGAAGCCCACGCACAGGTCTTCTGGGCGCATGCCGCGGCCGATTGCGTCGAGGTGGAGGCCGCCCTGCACCGCGAGTGGCTCGGCGACGCGGACGAGGCGGCCCCGTCTCGGGTCACGGCCGCCTACACGGACTTTCTGGTCGCACGCGCTGCGACGGAGAACTACGTGGTCGGCGCAGCGGCGGTACTGCCCTGCTTCTGGCTGTACGCGGAGATCGGCTTGTACCAGGCGGATGCCAACGGCCCGGATCACCCGTACGCCAGCTGGCTGGACATGTACGGCGGCGACGACTTCGTTGCCGAAACCGCTCGGGCAATCGAATTGTTGGAACAGGCGCTGCAGGAAGCGACCCCGCGGGAGCGTGACGCCGCTGCGCGCGCCTACCTCACCGCTTCCTGGCATGAGGTCGACTTCTTCGACCAGGCGTCCCGCCGCTAGAGCGCCACGGCGCTACCCCGTGACGCGGCTCATTCTTCAGCCCCCGTAACGCGGCTCGTCAGAGCCGCGTTACGCTAACAAGTTCGCCCCCGGCCGCGACAGCACGGCGACGAGGAACGTCGAGGTCGCGGAAAACACCTGCAGGTCCCACGACGAGAATGTGGAGTCGACCTGGAAGCCGACGGACTGAGCGGTGGTCAAAAAGTCGTCGAACGACCAGCCGCGCCCAGAGCCGAAGCCGACGACGAAGCGCCCACCCGGTTTCAGGGACTGGAAGATGTTCCGCAGGGCGGGCTCGCGGCCGTCCTCGGCGAGGAAGCCCATCACGTTCCCGGCGGAGACGGCCAAGTCGAAGTCGCCTTCCGGGATGTCGTCCGCGCTCAAGTCCCCGACCACCCACTCGACGTCGGGGAAGTCGTGCTCGGCGTGCTCGATAAGTAGCGGGTCGATGTCCACGCCGACGACCTCGTGCCCGCGGCGGGCCAGCTCCCCGCCCACGCGGCCGGTACCGCAGCCGGCGTCGAGGATGCGTGAATGGCGTTCTGACATGGCATCGGCAAGCCTGGCCTCGCCGTGAACATCCTTGCCTTGCGCTGCAAGCATGCGCCACCGGCGGGCGTAGTTCTGCGAATGGCTGGGGTCGGCGTCCGTGAGATCTTTCCAGGTAGGCATGGCACACAGTCTAGTGGGCGCGGGGTGTAGTATTTTGCACGCCATATGCACCGTGCCGAGCGTCATAGCGCGGTGTGCAGCTGTCCGACGCACCCCCACCCAAGGAGGCCCTCGATGCCCTCAGTACCCAAGCCATTTCGCGGGCTGACAAAGAAAAGCGGTGGGAAGCGACCGGCCAGCAGCATCCGCGTGCCCGCGGAGCAGGCGATCGAATCGTGCCGCGTGTTCATCGACGGCGAGGCACTCCCCGGCAACTACACGCCGCAGGCTGCCCGAGAGAAGATCGACGAGTACGGCCGCGGGTTCATCTGGGTGAGTCTGCACGCGCCGATGGAAGCGCAGATGACGAAGATCGCGCTGCAGTTCGGCATCCACGAGCTGATCGTCGAAGACGCCGTACAGGCCCACCAGCGGCCGAAACTGGAGCGCTACGAGGACCAGCTGTTCGTCGTGGCCCGCTCGGTGCGCTACCGCGACCACGACGAGGTGTCCGATACCCGCCAGATCATCTCCACCGGCGAGATCCAGATGGTCATCGGGCCGAGCTTTATTATCACCATTCGCCACGGCGCGAAGATCCCGGACCTGGAAAGCCGGCTGGTCGGCGATGAGGAGTTGGTCACCGCGGGGCCGATTGCTATCTGTTGGAAAATCCTCGATGTCATCGTGGACACCTACGCCACGATTACGGACGAGCTGTCCGAGGAGGTCGACTCCATCGAAGAGGAAGTCTTCACCCCCGGCATGCAGTTCAACATCGACAGGATTTACAGCTACAAGCGAGAGATCCTCGAGATGAAGCACGCGATCAACCCGCTGGCGCCCGCGCTGAAGGCACTGCACAGCGAGAATAAGGACATGGTGCCGAAAAACATCCGCTCCTACCTGCGCGATGTCTACGACAACGAGCTCGTCGTCCGCGACCAGGTCGCCGGGTTCGATGAACGCCTGTCTTCGCTTCTCGATGCCTCCGTGGCCAAAGTATCCATCCAACAGAACCAGGACATGCGCACCATCTCCGCGGTGGTCGGCATGGCCGCGGGCCCGACGATGATCGCCGGCATTTACGGCATGAACTTCGACGTCATGCCGGAGCTGCACCTCCAGCACGGCTACCTATACGCGCTCATCGCAATGGTCTTGGTCGTTGCGGTGATGTTCTGGTGGTTCCGGCGCAACGACTGGTTATAGGTCTAGAGCCTTCTAGAGGCGAGCCCTCCAGCGGCTAGCCTTCCAACGCCATGGTGCGCAGCCGGCTGACCGCCACGACTCGATCGCCGTGGGTCATGGTCACCTCCCACAGGTGGGTCCGCCGGCCGAGGTGGCAGGGCACCGCCCGGGCTTTCAGCACGCCTTCGCTGGTGGGCCGCAGAAAGTCCGTGCTGTTGTTGACCCCGACCATGGGGCGCCCGGCGGCGGCGACGCTGGCCGCTGATCCGACGGATTCCGCCAGCGCCGTATACGTGCCGCCGTGGGTGGCGCCGAACGGCTGGTGCAGCCGGTCCGTGAGCTCGACTTCCGCGCGTGCTTCCCGCGGGCTTAGGTGCGTCCACCGCACGCCGAGGAGCGCCTCGAGCCCGGTGCTCGCCGCGTTGAGCGCCGCCAGCTCGGCGCGGTTAAGTTCGCTCTGGTGGGCGGCCTGCAAAAGTTCTGTGAGTGGGCGGGGCGGGGTGGCTTCCCCTCCGGTGTGTGCTGCTGCCGAGCGGTTCGCGGTATCCATACATCGAGATACTACGGCAGACCGCCACGGCGCAGACGGGCTGCCGTAAACTGGGCCGCATGACTGAGCAGACGGAACTTGCGGATATTGGCGTCGTTGGACTCGCGGTGATGGGCTCGAACCTGGCCCGGAACTTCGCGCGCAACGGCAACACGGTCGCGGTGTACAACCGCAGCACGGAAAAGACGGACGCGCTCATGGACGCCTACGGCACGGAGGGTAACTTCATGCCGTCGAAGACGGTGGAGGATTTCGTCGCCTCGCTCAAACGCCCGCGCAAGGCGATCATCATGGTTCAGGCCGGCGCGGCCACCGACGCGGTCATCGACCAGCTGGCACGCGCGATGGACGAAGGCGACATCATCATCGACGGCGGCAACGCCAACTTCACCGACACCATCCGCCGCGAAAAGGAGATGACCGCGCGCGGCATCCACTTCGTCGGCGCGGGCATTTCCGGCGGTGAGGAAGGCGCGCTCAACGGCCCGTCCATCATGCCAGGCGGCCCGGCCGAAAGCTGGGAGACCCTGGGCCCCGTCCTGGAGTCGATTGCCGCGAACGTCGACGGCACCCCGTGCGTGACCCACATCGGTCCGGACGGCGCCGGCCACTTCGTCAAGATGGTGCACAACGGCATCGAGTACGCCGACATGCAGGTCATCGGCGAGGCCTACCAGCTCCTGCGCTACGGCGTGGGTCTCGCGCCGCAGGAGATCGCGGACATCTTCACCGAGTGGAACGCGGGCGACCTCGACTCCTACCTCATCGAAATCACCGCGGAGGTCCTCCGCCAAGAAGACAAGCGCACCGGCAAGCCGTTCATCGACGTCATCGTCGATGCAGCCGGCCAGAAGGGCACGGGCCGCTGGACCGTGAAGGAGGCGCTGAATCTGGGCGTTCCCACCACCGGCATCGGCGAGGCCGTCTTCGCCCGCGCGCTTTCCTCCGCAACCGCGCAGCGCGAAGCCGCCCAGCGCATCGGCCTGCCGGAGGGGACGACAGAGACCTTCGCCGACCTGGGTATCGACCGCGGCGAGTTTATCGAGGATGTGCGCCGGGCTCTGTACGCCTCCAAGCTCGTGGCCTACGCCCAGGGCTTCGACGAGATCAACGCCGGCTCGCAGGCCCATGACTGGAACATCCAGCCGGGCGAGCTGGCCAAGATCTGGCGCGGCGGCTGCATCATCCGCGCGAAGTTCCTGGACCGCATCACCGAGGCCTTCGCCAACGACCCAGAGCTGCCGTCGCTCCTGCTCGATCCGTACTTCAAGGGCGAGCTGGACCACGGGCTTATCGATTCCTGGCGCCGCGTCGTTGTCACCGCCACCCGCCTGGGCCTGCCGGTACCGGTGTTCGCCTCCTCGCTGTCGTACTACGACTCCCTGCGCGCCGACCGCCTACCGGCCGCCCTCATCCAGGGCCAGCGCGACTTCTTCGGCGCGCACACCTACCGCCGCGTGGACATGGAAGGCACGTTCCACACCGCGTGGTCGGGTGACCGCGAGGAAGTCTCCTACTAGTGAGTACGGAAAAGTAGTCCGCGCCGGTTAAACTTTTCCGGCGATGACTACTTTTTCTGATCTTGGCCTCCCCCGCCCCATCGTCGCGGAGCTTTCCCGGCAGGGCATGGCGGAGGCTTTTCCTATTCAGGCCGCGGCCATTCCCGATGCGCTGGCCGGCCGTGACGTGCTCGGGCGCGGCCCCACCGGCTCGGGTAAGACCCTGGCCTTCGGGCTTCCCCTCCTCGCCCAGCTTGCCGATGCCGCCTCCGGCGTCTCCCGCCCCGCCAAGCCGCGCGGGCTCATTCTCGCGCCCACCCGGGAGCTCGCCCAGCAAATCCACCAGCGCCTCGATCCGATGGCGGCCGCGGTCGGGCTGCGCGTGCTGTGCTTCGTCGGCGGCGTCAACATCAACCGCCACATCCGCCAACTGGCCCGCCCAGTCGACTTGCTGGTGGCCACTCCGGGCCGCGCGCTGGACCTAGTGCGCCAGGGCAAGCTCTCGCTTTCCGATGTCCGCTTCACCGCCCTCGACGAAGCCGACCAGATGGCCGACATGGGGTTCATTCCCCAGGTGCGCGCGTTGTTGCGCGATACCCAGCCTGATGGGCAGCGACTGTTTTTCTCCGCCACGCTCGACGATGACGTTGCGGCGCTCGTCGACGACTTCCTGGACAACCCCGTTACGCATTCCACCGCGCCCGCTGCCGCCGCCGTGGACACGATGCGCCACGCCCTTATCCGCGTGGGCTCGCGTGAGCGGCGCAACGACGTGGTCGCGCGCATCGCCGGCCGGGCGGGCAAGACCATCATGTTCATGCGCACCAAGCACGGCGTGGACCGGCAGGTGAAAAAGCTCCGGCGCGTAGGACTCAATGCGCTGCCGCTGCACGGCGACAAGTCGCAGGGCGCCCGCGAGCGTGCCATCACCGGTTTCCAGGACGGGTCGGTTCCCATCCTCGTGGCCACGGACATCGCCGCTCGCGGCATCGATATTCACGACGTCTCCCTCGTCGTGCACGTCGACCCGCCGGCCGAGCACAAGGCGTACCTGCACCGGGCGGGGCGCACCGCCCGCGCCGGTTCGGCCGGCACCGTGGTCACCCTGGTCATGGACGAACAGACCGACGAGGTGGACGCGCTTTTGCGCAAGGCCAAAGTCACCGCCGAGGTCGTGGACATCAGCGACGCCCCGCTTGACGATGCCGCCTTCCTCGCCCTCACCGGCGCCACCCCACATCCCCCGCAGGGCGCGCCCCTGCCGCCGCCTGGGGCCCAGCCGGATGGCGGAGCGGATGCGCGCGGGCGCGCTGGCAAGTCCAAGTCCGGCAACTCCGGCGGGCGCACGTCAGGCGGACGCGGGTCCGGACGCGGGAAGCCCGGTCGCGGAAAGCCCAGTCGCGCACAGGTCACTCGTGGAAAGGCCCCTCGCGGCAAACACGGCGGCCCACGACACAACGGACGGAAACGGAGGTAGAACGTGCACGTACTCAGCGCCGACCAATGGTCGGAGGCGATGGCCGCGCACACAGCGCGGGCGAACGACCGCCTCGCGCGGTTCCGTCATCCCGGTGAGTATCACCCCGTTTACGACTTCCTTTTCGAGTACTACCCGGTACGCCCCAGCCACCTGCGGCGCTGGCACCCAGGCGTGGGAGTCGCGCTGGCGCCATCCAGCCAGGGCTCAGCGCAGCGCACGCCTCCCCATGCCGAGTGGCGCGATTACACCACGAGCACCAACGGCGTGACCTTGGACGTGGAGTCGTTTTTCGCCCGCCGCGGTGACTCGGTGCGCTACATGCGTGACCTCATCGCGCGTTCGCGGACGAACCCCGCCCAGTTTGGCTGCTTCGGGCTGCATGAATGGGCCATGCTCTACCACGCGGACACGCCGCGACACGACCTGCCGCTGCGGCTCGGCCGCGCAGGCACCAACCAGGTCGTGGACACCCACCGCATCAAGTGCACCCATTACGATGCGTTTCGTTTTTTCACCCCGCCCGCGCGGTCGCTCAACCTGACCGTGCTCACCCGGGAGGGCCAGCCCGCCTCGGATCAGCCCGGCTGCGTTCACGCCACGATGGACCTGTACAAGTGGGCGTGGAAACTCGGGCCGCTCGTTCCCGGCGAGCTGTTTCTCGATGCCCTCGATCTCGCCATCGACGCCCGAGTGCTGGACATGGAGGCCTCCCCCTACGATTGCCGCGGGTTGGGTTTTGGTGTGGTGCCCATCGAAACGCCGGCGGGCAAGACGGAATACGTGCGGCGCCAGCGGGATCTGGCGCGCCGGGCAGAACCGATTCGGGACCGGCTTGTCGCACTGATCGACCACGCGGAAGCAATTAGAATGAACGTCTAAATTGCCGTCTGGGCACGCACCGAGGAAGGATTGGTCTCACTGTGGCTCGTCACGCCAATGGGAAAAACACGTACGCGGTCGCAGGGTGGGTCATCGCTGTCGCGGTAATCGCGGCGGTTGCGCTCATCGCCGCCCTGGTGTGGGCGCTCACCCGCGGTGGTTCTGGGACCGATGATGCCGCACAGGCCGAGGGGTCTGTCGCCGCGAGCAAAGCCGGCTCCCAAGACGCGGCGTCGGCCGCGACGTCGGAGACGAAAACCGAGTCTGGGTCTGAGTCAGCAGAACCCGCCACGTCCTCGAGTAAGGCACCAGCATCGTCGACCGCGCCGGCATCGACAGGCTCAGCGGACACGCTTTTGCTTCTGGATACTTCCGACGCGCTGGCACCAAACTTCGATCCAGTGACGGGCGCTGCGGCCGATGCCGCCCAGAGTCTTGGCGAGAAGAACAAACAGGTCGCGCTGTGGAACTACTCCTCGCCGATCAACCCGGGCGTACAGGTGGGCTATCGCACCAACCTGAACTTCGGTCCAGGCGCGGACGCCGCCGGCGCGGTCACCCAGTTCGGCACCGGTGGTGTCCCGCAGACGCGTTCTGCGGTTATCGCCGCGGTCCAGGCCGCCAGCGACCACTCCCAGCAGACTAACGATACGACCCGCGTCCTCGTGGTCACGACCGGCACCAAGGACGATCTCGACGACAAGGCGTTTGCCGATGCCCTGAAGGACGCCAAGGGCGACAAGGTACAGCTGTCCGTCGTGCACCTGGGCAAGGACGGCGCCGATGAGCAGCTCGAAGCAGCTGCCGATGGCTACAGCACAGTGGACACGCCGGGTGATAAGAAGGCCGTCTCCCAGGCGCTGCGCGAGGCGGCGGGTATTTAGAAATCCGGGCGCGCTAGCTGGGGTTTGCCAGCTTCCTGCCCTTGCCAATCCTCCGCGGCCTAAGAGTCCGCGATCGCGAAAGCCGCGCCCGCTCGTTGCGGACGCGGCCTTTTTGAACCCGCGTTGTAGGCGGCGAGTATCCCCCGCCGCCGAGGGAGTTTACGCTAGGACGTCTTCCGGTTGCGCAGGGCTGCCAGCTCGTCAATGGCGGCCACATTGTCCTCGACCACCTCGTCGATGCGCTCGGATGGGAAGTCGGCGATGGTGCCGGACAGCTCCTTCATAATGCCCGGGACGGCAATGCCGAATACGCCCTGGCCGCCGCCCAGAAGGTCAATGACCTCGTCGGCGGAGCGGCACTCGTAGACGGTCGTCCCGTCGGAGACCAGGGTGAGCTCGGCGATGTCGTTGACACCGCGGTCGCGGAGGGAATCTACGGCCAAGCGGATGTTCTGCAGCGAGATGCCGGTATCGAGTAGGCGCTTGACAATCTTCAGCACCAGCACGTCCTTGAACGAGTACAGGCGTTGGGAACCAGAACCGCGCGCGTTGCGGATAGACGGCTTGACCAAGTTGGTGCGCGCCCAGTAGTCGAGCTGGCGGTACGTAATACCCGCGACCTGGCACGCGATGGGCACGCGGTAACCGACCTCTTCGTCGGGCCCGACGTCGAAGAGGGATTCCTGCACGGCGGAGTCTTGACTGTTGCTCACGTAATTACTCCCATGAAGTTTAAAGCGGGTTCCAAAGACTTATTTAAAGGCAACCCTAGCCCCTCGTCAACCCTAACTGGAGCAACACGCCGTTACTACAGGCACTTTAATCGCTTTGTTTACCGAAGCTTTACACAAACCACGCTAGTCACAGCTTTCACATTCGGCACACGTGCCCGCTCGCACAATGCGTCCGTGCTGTTGCACTACATGGGCCAATCCAACTCGAACCCAAATCAGATCCCACCGATCTAGCCCCGCCATTCCCAGGCGCTCCGCACGGAACAGGCGGTCAGTGCCCTCAGGCCACCCTACCCCCGGCCGCGAGCTAGTTGTCCTCTCGCGGATCGTTCTCCGGGTCGTCGTGGCCCAAGTCCTCCTCGGACAAACCGAGGGACCGCAGCATCTCCGAAAATTCCGCGTCGGCCTGCGCGTCGCCGGATGCGGAGGTGCTTTCTTGATCCCCGCCGGCACTCCGTTCGGCGGCTGCGGATTCATCGCCGCTGGAGCGCGCGGCCCCGGCATCCGGGCCAGACTCCCGCGCGCCTGAGCGTTCTGCACCCGAGGGGTCTCCGGCAGCTCCGGGGTCGCCGGTGCCTTGGCCCTTCGTGGCCGGGCCGTCTTCGCTCCCGCTGCCACCGTTCGTGTTGCCGTCGCTCGCGCCGGCATCCTCCGCGCCGTCATCGCTGCCACTGCCCTGCACGTCGAGGCCAAAGTACTCGCGCAGATCCGCCGCGGTGGCGTAGACCGTCGTCTCCTGCAAAACGTCACTGTCCGCGACGATGTCGACCCCAAAGTGGTTCGCCAGCACCAACGCGTCCGACACACGGGTATCCAGCTGGGTGTCGTTCCCCAACTCCACATCGACCATGAACACGCCCTCGTGGTAATGGGAAATAGTCACGGCCTCTACCCCGCCGAGCTGTTCGACGGCATCGATAAGCGTGTCGTACGTATCGGGGCGGCGGTGCTCAAAACCGGCGAGGCGTGCGTCGATGCGCGCGCCATCGATAGGCGACAGCCACACCGGCAGGATGCGGTCGTGGCCCGGCCAGATGAACAGCGCGCAGTAAAACTCCTCCGGCGCTAGCTGGTGAATACCTGCAAACCTAATGGCCTCGCTCGCCATGTCGCCTCCCCGCCTCGTCGAGTGTGGGTCTTAAAAATTAACGTGGGCGCGCCCCGCTAAAACTCACCGCGCAACGTGTTTTTTACCAACGTCGCGTGCAGGGAAACCACCAACGCCGTCATCTGCGACGAGATCTCCTCTGCCTGCTGGGCCGCGAGATCGGACTTCGAATTCGCCACCGGCGCGGCGACCTGGCTGATGAGGTCGGCCTGGCGCCGCGCGTTGTTGCGCAGCGACTTTAAGTGCTGCTCGGTAAGCCCAAAGCCCTTGAGTGCCTCCACAGTGGAGACGATAGCTACGTCGTCGGTGGTGAAAAAGCCCGACTGGTCCGCCTGAAGCAAGCCCAACTTCGCCAACGCGGCGACGGTCTCGATGTTGGAGTCGGCCTTGTCGGCCACGTCGGCATCGGTAAGACGGGTGGTCGCCGGGGCGCGGAAACGGGCGGGCTCGACCCACGGATTGGCCCGGCCCGCGCCGACGATGGCGGTCACCTGGCCGGAATCCATGGCCTCCAGCTGCTCGCGGATGACCTTCAGCGGCGTGTAGTTATCGCGCTGCGTGGTCAGAATGTAGCGCAACCGGTCAACGTCATCCTCAGTAAAGCGGCGGTAACCCGAGGCGGTGCGCTGCGGGGAGACGAGCCCTTCCGATTCCAGGAATCGGATCTTGGACACGGTGACATCTGGGAACTGCTGTCGCAGCTGCTCCAAGACGACGCCGATGGACATGGTCTTCGCGCGCTTGCGCCGCGGGCTGTTCGCTGCGGCGGACGAGGACGATTGTGCTGCACTCAAAGTACGATCTCTTGCTGGTTGTGGGTCGAAACTGCGTGTAAGGGTGGGCGAACCGAGGGAAAATGGTTGCGTAAAACCGGCGCTCCGGGCCGGTGGATGCCCGCAGCGCCGAGGAAAGAAGTTCTAGGTTACTTCTCGTTCGCGATGAAAACCAAGCGGAACTTACCGATCTGGATCTCGTCGCCCACCGCAAGCTCCTGGGAGTTACGCGGCTCGCGGTTGACGTAGGTGCCGTTGAGGGATCCGACGTCGACGACCTCGAAGGTATCGCCGTTCTTGCGGAACTCCGCGTGGCGGCGCGAGACGGTCACATCGTCGAGGAAGATGTCCGCCTCCGGGTGGCGGCCGGCGGTAGTGGTCTCCTGGTCAAGCAGGAAACGAGCGCCGGCGTTCGGGCCGCGCTTGACCACGAGGAGTGCCTGGCCCTCCGGGAGGTTATCCGCACCGGCAGCCGACGTGTCTGCAGCAGAGCTCGCTCCGCTCTCCATCTCCTTGAGCAGGTCCGCGCGGAAGACCGAAGTGGTCTCTGCCTGCTGCTCCGGGGCGTTGTTGTTCTCGCTCATTTTCTACCTCCGATAGTCGGCCTCGAAATAACTATCCCAATAATAGCGGCAATTGGCCCGCGCGCGAGGGCCGTCTCCCCCATCGCTAGCGGAAGATATTGCCAATCCCGGAAAGAACCGTGTTGCCGCTGCCCGCCAACGGGTTGTCCGAGACCATGTACGTCCACGTCGCCGAGGGCCGGGCCAGCCCCTGGTCGGCGAGGTGCGCGCCGTCGGCATTAATGACGACGTCGCGGAACGTCTCCACCGCCTCGTCGACCGCGCGCTGCGCGAGCTCTTTAAATTCACGCACCGCGATCCGGTGGTACTCATCCACCGGGGTCTCCCGGGCGATCGCACGCAGGTGGATGGATTCGCGGACATCGTCCAGCATCTCCAGGTGCTCCGCCCACGCCATGTCGAGGTGGTAGAGCATGATCTCGCGCGCGGCGGCCACCCGCGTTTCCTGGTCGATGCCGCGTAGCTCCGCCGCCCGGTCTGGGTCGCGCTCGGCGAGTTCCTCCCAGGCCTGGTCCGTATCCAGCAGGCGGGCGCGGCGCTTGTCGATGATCCCCCGCTGCTCCGCCACCAACCTGTTGTACTTCCAGGTCTGCGCATGGATTTCCAACAATTCCGCCTCGGTGACGCGCTGGCAGTGGGCGATAAAATCGCGCACCTTTTTACTCTCCACCCGGCCCTCGGCATCCGGATGCGCCGTGATCTTTTCGCCCGCGCCACCCTGCTGGACCACGTCGTCTTCCAGCGAGACGAAGAACTCGCTCAACCCCGGATTGCCCTGGCGGCCCGCACGGCCACGCAGCTGGTTGTCCAGGCGCGCGGTGCGGTGCAGCGAGGTGCCGATGACGGCGAGCCCGCCGCGATCTACCACGGCATCGTGATCCGCCTCGGTGTGACCGCCGAGTCGGATATCCGTGCCGCGGCCGGCCATCTGCGTCGAGACAGTCACCCGGCCGATATCCCCGGCCTCGGCGACGATCGGCGCCTCTTCCGCATCGTTTTTCGCGTTGAGGACGTTGACCTCAATGCCGTCGGCGCGCAGCACCTCGGCAAGCTCCTCGGACTCCGCAACGTCGTGCGTGCCTACCAAAACCGGCTGTCCGGCCGCGTGCAGGCGCTCAATTTCCGCGACGATCGCGCGGTTTTTCTCCTGGGCAGTGGCATAAATCCGCGCCGGCTCGTCAACGCGCTGCACAGGTTTGTTGCGGTCGATGACCGACACGTAGAGATCGTAGAACTGGCGCAGCTGGTCGACCGCCTCGACCGCGGTGCCGGTCATGCCACACACCGTCGGGTAGCGCTGCATGAACTCCTGGATGGTAAGCGTGTCCAGGATGCGCCCGCCCTCGGAGACCTTGAGCCCCTCTTTCGCCTCCACCGCGGCCTGCAGGCCGTCCGGCCAGCGCTGCAGGTCTGCGACGCGGCCGCGGGAGGCATCGATAAGCTGCAGCTTCCCGTCGGTTACTAGGTAGTCGATGTCCCGGGTCAACAGCGCCTTCGCGTGCAGCGCCAGGTTAACTTTCACCAGGGTGCTGCCGACGTGGTCGGCGTCGTACAGCGAGGCGATCCCCAGCTCGCGCTCGACGCGCTGCGCGCCCGCGTCCGTCAGCGACACCGCGCGCCCGTCTGGGTTGACGGTGTAGTGTTCGCGCTCGCGCAGCCGGCTGACCACGGCGGTGACCTGCCCGGTCGGCGCGTCGCTTTCGCGCGTGCCGGCTAGGACCAGCGGCACCAGTGCCTCGTCGACGAGAACGGAATCGGCCTCATCCACCAGCGCGACGTCCGCACGGCTTTGCACCGCCTGGGAGCGATCGGTGATCTGGTTGTCGCGCAAAGCGTCAAAGCCCAGTTCTTTGATGGGCGCGTAGACCACGTCCGCGGTGTACGCGTCACGGCGCGCGGCCGCCGGCATCTTCTCCGTCACCGACGCCACGGTGAGGCCGAAAAACTCCACCAGCGGGCGCATCCACTCGGCGTCGCGGCCGGCGAGGTAGTCATTGACAGTCACCAGGTGCACCGACTTGCCGGACAGCGCAAACCCCGTCGCCGACATCGCGCCCACCAGCGTCTTGCCCTCGCCGGTGGCCATCTGGATAACGTCGCCGTCGAGCATGCGCAGCACCGCCTGCAACTGCACGGCGAAAGGTGTAAGCCCCAGGCGGCGCTCGCTGGCCACGGCGAGCGCAGCCAACAGGGTCGCCGGATCCCCCGCGGCGGCGGAACGGCCGGCGGCTGCCACGGCGGCATCGTCACGCGCGGCCAGCTCCCCGGCCACCCGCTGGGCCTTGTCGACCACCTTCCGCGCCGACTTCAAATTACGGTCGTGCTTGGCGCCCAGCGCGTTCCAGAACCAATCGAATGCGCCCATTCGCTTCCGACTCTCCCTTGCTCGTTGGCCTTGTGTGCTTGCTCGAGTTGTCGCTCCGTTATTCTAGTGCGCATGCGATCCGTGAACGTGCAGCTGCCATCCTCAACGGGACTCACTTTGGCGGGGACCATCGACTTCCCTGACTCTCCGCCCCGTGCTTATGCGATCTTCGCCCACTGCTTTGCCGGCTCGCGGCACACGCCGGGCGCGGCCCGAACGGCGAAACGCTTGACCCAGCACGGCATCGCCACGCTCCGCTTCGACTTCCCCGGCCTGGGGCAGTCTGAGGGCGAGTTCGCGGACACCAGCTTTAGCCAAAACGTCGCCGACATCAAGGCCGCGGCGGCCTGGCTCGAGGACAACTACTCCGCCCCGCAGCTGCTCATGGGGCACTCGCTCGGGGGCGCGGCCTCGCTCGCGGCGGCCAACGACATCCGCTCGCTGAAGGCCGTGGCCACCATCGGTGCGCCCTTCGACCCAGCGCACTCGGTACTGCACTACGCGGACAAGATTTCCGAGGTCGACGAAAACGGACTCGCGGAGGTCACCCTCGGCGGCCGGCAGCTGACCATCTCGTATTCCTTCCTGGAAGACCTCGCGGAGACGAACCCGGAGACCTACCTGCGCACGCTGCGCAAGCCGGTGCTGCTGTTGCACTCGCCGATTGACCAGACGGTGGGCATCGACAACGCGCAGACTATTTTCACCGTCACGCGCTACCCGAAGTCCCTAATCTCGCTGGATAAATCCGACCACCTGGTCACCCGCCACGGAGCCGCCGCCCGCGCCGCCGATCTCATCGCCGCGTGGGCGGAGAACTTTATCGAGCCCGAATACTCCCCGGAAGAAATCGGGCCGGATACCGCCGAGACGCACCTCGCGTTTGGCACCAAGATGGGCGTGGTTGTGCGCAACAACGACCGCGCACTCACGTCGGACCGCGCCAAGGGCGACGGCGGTCGCGGCGAGGGCTTCACGGCGCAGGGACTTTTGCTGTCGGCCATCGCCGCCGATACCGCCCAGGCCATCAAGGAGGCCGCGAAGGGCATGCCGCTTGACGATGTCCACGTCACCGTCCGCCGCACCTCCCCCACCCAGTTCGCCCGGTCCGTGGATCTGGTAGGCGATCTGTCACCTGCGCAGCGGGAGGCGCTGCTCGCCGCGGCCGGGAGCGGGTCGGTGGAGACCATGTTGCGGTCGTCCGTGGTCACCGAGGAGGCGTAGCGAGCGATGGACGCATCGACGCGCTGCCCGTGCGGCACCGGATTTTCCTACGGCGAGTGCTGCGGCAAGTACCACGCGGGGGCGAAGGCTCCCACCGCCGAGGCGCTGATGCGCTCGCGGTTTAGCGCGTTCGTGGTGCGGGATTCGGAATATCTTCTGCGCACCTGGGACGCGGACACTCGCCCGGAGTCGCTGAACCTGTCGGCGCCGGACGCGCCGAACATCCGCTTCTACCGGCTGGACGTCTTGGACGTGGTTGCGGGCGGCCCGTTGGACAATCAGGGGGTGGTGGAGTTCGAGGCGTTCTACAAGGGCGACGCGGTCGGTTCCCAGCGCGAGCGCTCCACCTTCGCGCGCCGCGGCGGCGAGTGGATCTACGTCTCCGGGATGTAATCGCGCCGGTGAGGTGACCTGCCGATTGGGAGATCCAAATCCCTCTGATGTAACCTAGGTGAGTCGCTCACTCGGTGGGCGGCAATCGGACTATGGCGCAGTTTGGTAGCGCACTACACTGGGGGTGTAGGGGTCGCAGGTTCAAATCCTGTTAGTCCGACCAGTGTCCTGTGTCGCGTCATAGTTGACAAAACTGTCGCGACATCGTTGACAGATGGGCGTCCGCCGAGTTTTTGTTCTCGGTGGGCGCCTTTTGTTTTCTGGGGGTTAGTTGAGTGGGGGTTCGCCGTGTTTCTAGATTGGGGCTTGGTAGTTGCGGCTGGTGTCGATGTAGTGCTCGGTGATGATGGCGCCGGTGTCTTTGAGTGATGTGGTGATGTGGCGGTCTTTGATGATCATCAGGACGTGGTGGCCGGTGTATTTTCGGCCCATTCCTAGGTGGTAAAGCCTGCCTGCGTAGCGGATGGTGCAGCGGCCGGCTTTGTCGACTTTGTCGTTGCGTGTACGCCATTCGTCGGTGGGGTTGTCGTCGGGGCTGGCTTTCGTGGATGCGTTGTAGACCTCGTATGGGGTGCGTCTGCCGAGGGCTCGGTGTGGGCGGTTGGTGTTGTAGTAGGCGGCGAATCGGTCGAGTTGTTGTTGTAGTTCGTCGATGGTGTTGACGGTGGGTTGGCGCGATAGCCACCGTTTGAGTGTTTGGTGGAATCGTTCGATTTTTCCTTGGGTTTGTGGGTGTCCTGGCCTGCCGTTTTTCTGTTGGATCCGGTGGTTGCGGATGAGTTTTTCGAAGGCGTTACGGCCGCCTTTTGCCCCGGCGTTGCGGGCGGTAAACACCAGCCCGTTGTCGGTGAGGGTGGATTGTGGTGGGCCGAAGTCGCTGATGAGGTGTGATAGTTCGTCGGCGACGGCAGGCCCAGAAAAGGACCGGCTGGCTGTAATGGACAGCAGCAGTCGGGAGTGGTCGTCGATGAAGTCGAGGATTTCGACGCGTCTTCCGCCGGTGAGATATGCGTGTGTGATGTCTGCTTGCCAGCATTCATTGGGGCGGGATGCTTCGAAGCGGATAAATGAGGTTCTCGGCCGCTTTTTTGGTTCTGGCTGCACGAGGCCGTGGTCGCGGAGGATGCGCACGATCGTCGAGGTAGATGGGGCATACATACCTTGTTGTTCCAGGTGGAACTGGATGGTTTCTGCCCCGGAATCCAGCCCGGAGTGGTCGAGTTGTTTGCGCATGTTGATGATGGTTTTCTTGAGCTTTTTGGATACTGCGCGTGGGTTGGAGTGCGGTGCTTTCGACTTCGGCTTTACCGCTTGTGGGCCGCCAGTGTCGTAGCGGCGGAGTAAGGCGTAGACCCACTGGCGGGACACGTTGAAACGCGTAGCGACTCGGGCGACTGGTTGGTGTTGCTCGCGGACAGCTTTGATGATCGCGAGATTGCGGTTCGGACTATTCATGCTGTCAACGATGACGCGACACACCTGTCAACTGTCATCGTGTCTTCGCCCCGGCTGGGGATGTAAAGGATGTCCCGACACACCTGTCAACTGTCAGTGACGTTTCCCCAGAACAGATTTGTAAACTATGTCATGACTTCAGACACTGTTAGTCCGACCAGCAGCGGGTCTCGTTTCGGGGCCCGCTTTCGCGTATCTCATGCGTGGTCTCAAGCTGTTTTCGTTGTGTTCCCCTCGTTCTGCGCGCTTTCCGTTCTGCGTGCTTTCCGCTCTGCGCGCTTTCCGTTCGCGCAGCTTCTTTGGTCCGCGCAAATCGGTTCCCTCTGCCGCGCCTCTAGTCTCTTGAGAAGAGGGAGGGTGTCAGGAAGTTTGTGTGTGAGGCTCTGATCTAGAAGGAGTTTCACCGATAATGACTACGGTGTCACCGAAGAAAAACCATGACCCGGCAAAGGTCAATGAGATCAGCGAGAAGCTGATGGAAAATCCTGAGCTCGCCAGCTTGATCAGCGAGCTGTCGGCTTCCGCTGATGATGCAAGCGAGCTGGTCAAAGGCCTGCTACAGGCATCAATCAACGCTGGTCTGCAGGCGGAGATGGATGCGCATTTGGGCTATAGCCATTCTGACCGCAAGACCAAAGCCCAAGTCGAATCCGCACAGGGCAACAATCACCGCAATGGGTCGTACACCAAGACCGTCAATTCTGGCTACGGCGCGGTGGAAGTGACCGTGCCCAGGGACCGTGCCGGCACCTTTACTCCCCGGATGGTGCCCAAGGGCGCACGCCGACTCACAGAACTCGACGACATGATCGTCTCGCTATACGCCGGCGGGATGACAGTGCGCGATATCCAGCATCACCTCGCGACCACGCTCGGGGTGGATATGAGCCCGGATACGATCAGCACCATTACCGATGCGGTGTTAGACGAGGTCATGATCTGGCAAAACCGCCAGCTCGACGAGTTCTACCCGGTGATCTTCCTCGACGCGCTACGCGTGAAAATCCGTGACGGCCACCGCGTGGTCAACAAGTCCTGCTATATGGCGGTTGGCGTCGACATGGACGGCATCAAGCACATCCTGGGATTGTGGATCGCTGAAAATGAAGGTGCCGCATTCTGGGCATCGGTCTGCGCGGATCTGGCCAACCGCGGTGTCCAGGACGTGTTCATTGTCTGCTGCGACGGGCTCAAAGGCCTGCCGGAAGCCGTGGAAGCCACCTGGCCGAATTCCATGGTGCAGACCTGTATCGTGCACCTGATTCGGGCTGCGAACCGGTGGGTGTCCTACCAAGACCGCAAAGGGGTCTCCCGGGCGCTGCGTGAGGTCTACACGGCCGCAAACGAGGACACCGCCCGTGCCGCCTTGGATGCGTTCGAAGCCAGTGAACTGGGCCGGAAATACCCGCAATCGGTCAAAGTCTGGCGCGACGCTTGGGAGCGGTTCGTGCCGTTTCTACAGTTCCCGCCGGCGGCACGCCGGGTGCTCTACACCACCAATTCGATCGAGTCGCTGAATGCTGAACTGCGTAAAGCTACCCGTAACCGCGGCCAGTTCCCGAACGATACCGCGGCGTTGAAAACGCTGTGGCTGATGATCTGCAACATCGAAGACAAGCGCGCCGCCCAGCGAGCCAAGAAAGCGAAGCGCGATATCGAATGCAACGGCTATATTGAAGGAGCGAAAGCCACCGGGTGGAAACAAGCCATCAACCAACTAGCCGTGGCTTACCCCGACCGATTCGCGGACTACTTGTAAACCAAACCCCCGCACACAAAGAATCGGACACTCTCAGAAGAGGTGCGAAGTGTACCGGCCCGTCGTTACCGCCGCATCCCCGCACTCGGCCCGCGAGCAAAGATGTGGATAACCCCGCCCATTTTTGTTGAACGTTAAACCAATTCTTCCCCCGCCGGTCCGCTTATCCACAGGCCTCCTCTCGTCCGCTAGCCGTGGCTGGCGGTGCGCTTTAGGTTCAGGTTCATGACTCTCACGAACCCCGCCGCCAGCTCCACTAGCCAATCCCCCGATACGCCTCTCCTCGAGGCGTTCGCGGGGTTGCTTGCCGATGGTCTCAGCCTCCTCAATGCGTGCCGTGACCACACCCGCGACGAGCTGATACAGCTCGGCATACCGGACACCACCGCCCGGGATTTAGCCAAACTCGCAGATACCTACTTCGGCCAAACTGCCTATACCCGCCTACGGGATGAGACCCTTACAGCCATTGCGGAAAACCAGCACAGCCTTGTCACCCTGTTGGCGGTAGAAAAGCTCACCAACCAACTCAAACACTCCCGCGACAAATGGAAACTACGCCACCACGCCACCAACCACCCCGGCCCCACCAGCGCCGTATGTACAGCCGCCAGAGCCTACTGCCGAGGTTTGAAAGACCCACCCCAACCACCACAACCCGGCCTAGACATCATCCGGCGTAAATCAGGTGATACCTGGACACTGAAACTACACGCCACCAGCGACCAAGTCGCCGAAATGGCCCAACACATCACCACCCCAGAAGACCTCATCGGGCTGATCCGCCACCACGAACACACCACCGCCACCGGCACCACCACCAACAACGCCGCCGCGCACACGTCATCGAATGAGCCACACGCCGCCGGGGCCAATAGCTCGGGTGACAATCAGCAATACTCCACCAACTCAAGCCCTGCAGCCGCACATCCTGACAACGGGCACACGGCCGGCGACTACCCCGCCCCGGAGGTGACAACCCAGCACGTTATCTGCACCGAATGCGGCGCCACCACGGAAGCCACCCAGGTTGTCGCAGGCTTGCGCACCAACGTAATCATCACCCTCGACCAGTTCACCGACATCCTAAACGACAACGGCGACGACGTCTTGCTCAAGATGACCAACGGTGCAACCATCACCGGCACCGAGCTGGTTACCCGCATGCTTGCCGACATCGGGCTGGTTACCCTCGTCCACCCCGTGGAAGGGCCGATCAACCTGTACCGGCTAAGCCGGTTCGCCAACGACAAGCAACGCCTGATGGCGATGGCCGAAAACCCCACCTGCCCATGGGACGGATGCCACCAACCGGCAGACACCGCCCAAATACACCACCTAAAAGCGTGGAAGAACGGTGGCAACACCAACCCGAAGAACCTGACCGTTGCCTGCCCCTACCACAACGGCGTCAACGACGACGACCCGTCAAAACCCCGCCGCGGGCGGCTAGAACGCGTCAACGGCAAAGTCCGCCGCATCCCACCCTGGGCCACCACCTACCAAGCCGCCTAGATGGTCACGCCCGGCCGAGCTGCATCCGGCAGGGAGGGATACAGAGACAACGAAAGGCAGATAAAGCTCAGGGGATCTCAACCTCGCATCGCTGGGCCGAGAAGTAATCCCTCGTGCTGAGAAGGTTGAAGACGGACGAACCCGCAGCCGGGAAAGCACCGCTCCCCCGGCCTCCTTGGCGATCGCAATTTCAGTTCACGCGGTGTGGGTCGGTGAGGGGTGGGCGGTGGGGAGCATCGTCAAGCAGGTACGCCCGGGCGCGGTAAGCTCGCCTCGATGGAGAAGACGTCGAGAGTACACAGCGCGGCACCGCTATTCGCAGTGGTGATTGTCGGGGTGGCAATCCGGACCGCCGTAGCCGCAACAGGTTGGTTTTACTGGGACGACCTCACCCTGCACGCGCAGGCGCTGTCCGATCCCTTGCCGGACATCCTCACCCGCAGCCACGACGGGCACCTCATGCCGGCGGCATGGTTAGTGTACTGGCTACTCGCGAAGCTAGCGCCGCTGTCATGGCCGCCCGCCGTCGCGGTGCTCGCCGTACTCAACCTCGCCGCGTGCGCCGGTGTCGCATGGCTGTGCTGGACCATCGCGCCACGCCGCACGAGCGCTTTCCCCATCGCCCTCTACGCCGCCGCCCCGCTCACCCTCCCCGTCACCACGTGGCTCGCCGCCGCGGTCAACAGCCTCCCGCTACACGCCGCGACGGCCTTCGTCGCCGCGACGGCCATCCGCTACGCCCGGCGCCCCACCGCAGCGAAACTCGCCGCCCTCGCCGCCATCACCGTCGCCGGCTGCGCCTTCAGCGAACGCATGCTGCTTTCCGCTCCCTTCGCACTCCTTCTCGCGTGGTGCCTCAAACCCACAAAACGTCTTTTGCGCGCCACCGCCGCCACGTTTATCCCCCTCGCCGCGTGGGCCGCGGTCTACGCCATCGCGGTCGGCGATCCGCGCCCGGCACCGGACGGGGCTGCGTCGGCCTGGGAGGTGGTGTACCGGGGCATCGTCAAGGGGCTCATCCCGACCGCCGCCGGCGGCCCGTGGCACTGGGACCGCTGGATCCCCAGCCCGCCGTGGGCCACCCCTCCCGCAGCCGCCGTCGCCGCGGGCGTTGCCGTCATCGCTGCCGCCGCCTGGTGGTCACGGAAGAATCTCCGCGCATGGCTGCCTACCCTCATCTACCCGTTCGTGGCGCTCAGCGCCCTCGCCATCGTCCGTAACGGCCCCGACACGGCGCCGGAAATCGCCCTGACGCTGCGCCACTTTTCCGAAACCGCCGTCTTCGCCGCCGCGGCGGCAGCCACCGGCAACTGGCAACGCCGCGCCCCGCGCCTTACTGCCGCGGCCCTCGTCGCCTCGGCAGCCGTCAGCACCGCCACCTTCGCCGCCCAGTGGCACCCCCAGCCCGCGCGCGACTACTTCACCCGCTTGCGCGCGGACCTCGCCCGCCACGACGGCCCCGTGCTCAATCAGGCCGTTGACTTCTCCGTGCTCACTCCCATCACCCACCCCGATAACCAGCTCGAACGCCTCCTTCCCGGCGTCGAGCGTTGGTCCGACCAGCCGACCGTGGTCACCCCCGACGGCACGCTTGCCGATGCCCAGCTCTACCCCATGCGCACCACCACCGCCGGCCGCGACGGCGACTGCGGCACGCGCATCGACGCCAACACCGAAAAGCCGCTCCGCCTCGACGGCCCGCTTATGGACCGCGAGTGGGTGGTCCGCTTGAACTACTTGGCAGACGAAGACGGCACCGCGAGCTTGCGCCTGAGCGGGAAGGCGCAAGAATTCCCCGTGAAAGCCGGCCTCAACCAAATCTACGTGCAGGTCGCCGGCGGCGGCGACACGCTGCGCGTCGGCACCGGCCCCGGCACGTGCGTGCAAACCAGCGAAATCGGGCTTATCACGACACAAAAATAGCCCCGCCGAAATAGCGGGGCTGGGTAGCGCGCGGGCTTACTTGTCGTCGCCCTCGCCGCCCTGGTTGAGCTGCTCGTCGATCTTCTGGCGAGCCTGGTCGATCTGCTCACCCTTGTCCTCGCCGAGCTTGTCCTTGGCCACGTCCTCGGCCTTGTCCAGGCCCTTCGAAACGGCGTCGCGGCCCTGGTCGGTGTTGAGTGCGTCCTTTGCCTTGTCCATCAGACCCATGAGATAACTCCTTTTTGTCGAAGGTGTGCTTACGCGCTCCCACGGTACCGGCATCGCCAGGCGCGTGCCATCTATACTTGGGTGCCGAACATGGACGATTTTTTCGGTTTAACGTGGCCCGGCAAGGACGCCGCAGCGCAGCAGGCTTCGCAACCCTCCCCGATGCAGTTGCTTGCCGATGCCCCTGCCTCCCCCAACGCCGTCTACACCGGCGACAACCTCGACGTGTTAAAGCTGGCGGATATCACCGCCGACGTCATCTACATCGATCCGCCGTACAACACCGGCCGCGATTTCGGATACCGCGATAACTTCCGCGGGCGCAGACCGGCGCATGCCGCAGATTTCGCGCAATGGCACATTCCGTGGCTCAACATGATGCTGCCGCGGTTGATCCTCGGGCGCGACAAGCTCGCAGAAACGGGGTTCATGTTCGTCTCCATCGGCGAAAACGAGGTGGCGAACCTGCGCAAGGTGCTCGACGAGGTCTTCGGCGAGGAGTGTTTCGCCGGCCAGTTCATCTGGAAGAAGGCGGGCACGGGGAAAAATGATGCGCACTACGCCATCGTCGAGCACGAGTACGTGTTGGCGTACGCGAAAAGCGCGGACAATCCCGGGTTTGGCACCGATTGGGACGGCGCGACGTCGACGCGGTACAACCATCGCGACGCGCGGGGCGAGTATTCCCTGGTGCGCCTGGATTCGAAGACGCTCGGATACGTCGCCTCCCTGGACTATCCGATCACGGGCCCGGACGGGACGGTGTACGAACCGGAGCAGCCCGGCGGCGAGCGTGTGGCGCGCTGGCGGTGGAGCGCAAAGAAGGTGCGGGACGACTACGACCAGCTGGTGTTCCGCAACGGGCATGTGTATACGAAAAACTACCGCAAGAAAGGTGCGCGGCCGCGGTCGATTCTCGCCGGGCCGCGGTTCGGGGTGACGCGCACGGGTCGGCGGGATGCGGAGGCGGCCCTCGGGATTCCCGGGGTGTTCGATTTTCCAAAGCCAGTGGGGCTTGTAAGCCACCTGATTTCGATTGCGGCCGGCGATGATGCGGTGGTTCTCGATTTCTTCGCCGGTTCCGGCACCACCGCGGAGGCCGTGGCGCGGCTCAATCGACGCGACGGCGGTTCGCGGACGTTCCACCTTGTCCAGCTGCCGGAGCCGACGCGCCCGGGTTCAGCCGCCGCGCGCGCCGGGTTTGCCACCTTGGCCGAGGTGTGCCGCGCCCGCGTCGCCGCGCTTGGCGATGCCCACGCCCCCTTCACCCACTACCGCACCGCCCCGCGCTAATTTCGCTCGGCACGCTCAGCGTCGGGCCGTCTGGTTACGGCGACGGCTCCCGCTTCGGGGTGTCGTCGATCTCCTTCTCCTTGTCCTCGGTGCCGTCGGGGCGGCCCGGGATGTGGAAGAAATCGAGAATCTTGTCGGTGGCGAAGTGGCGGCCGTCCTCGGACTTCTTGTCGGTGCTGCCGCCCGGCCAGGTGTGGGACCCGCCGCCGATGCGAATGTGCACCAGCGGTTTCTCGCAGCCGACCCAGCTCTGCCGGAACGCGGTGGTGGAAATACGGGTGGTATCGACGGCGTTGTCGCACTGGTTACGGCGCGCGTCCTCGGACAAGACGTCCGGCACCGAGTTGTACGGCGTGTCGTGGCGGGTGCCGCCGAAGTAGCTGATAATCGGGTCGTCGGTGCCGTGGATATCCAGCCGGGACAGCGGCTTGTCGGAGCAGCCCTTGTGAATCGCGTCGTAATAGGCCGCCGACACCGAGGCGATTCCGGCGAAGACATCGGGACGCTGGCATCCCAGGTAGGCGGTGAAGCCGCCGCCGTTGGACATACCCGCAGCGTAGATGGCGTCGTCGTCGACGCTGTAGGTCGCGCGCAACGCGTCGATCATGTCGTCGACAAACTTCAGGTCTTCCCGGCCGGTCGTCTTGGCGTACGGCGCCGGCGCCCATGCCTTTTCCTTGCCCAGCGGGTACACGCTGATGGCCTCGGCATCGTCAAACGACGTGCCCGTGCGCATCGACTCGTTGTCCTGCCCGTAGCCGTGGAAGGCGAACAACAACGGCCAGTCCTTCGACGAGTCGTAATCCGCCGGCAGGTGAACGAGGAACTCGCGGCCCGACGGCAGATTCACCGACTTGACCTCCCCGGGCTCCGGGCCGGATATCGGGGAGCTCTTCGGGATGCCCAGGCCGTCGGGTTTTACGGACAGGTTCGGGGTGGTATCCGGCGGGGCGACCTTATTCGGTGGATCGCCGCACCCGGCGAGCAACAGTGCTGCCGCTGCAATCGCCGTCAGAGCCGCTTTTGCCTTCACACTCACCCTATGAACGCCCTTTCTGCCACGCTGACCACATAGTTGCGTACTGACCACCTGAATCTACCAGCTGTTGGTGGGTGCCTTCCTCGATAATCCGGCCACCACCCATAACGAGCACCCGATCCACCATCCGTGCCTGATCGAGGCGATGCGCCACCAGCAAAGTGGTGCGACCCGCAACGAGCTCGCGCGCCGCGTCATCAAGACTGTCGGCTCCGGCGGTGCCGGCCTCTGCCGTGGCCTCGTCCAGGATCACCACGGCCGGGTCCAACAACAGCGCCCGCGCGAGCGCCACCTGCTGGGCGCGGACCGCGTCGAGATGAAAGCCGCCCTCCCCGACGACGGTGTCCAGCCCGTCTGTGAGCCGGGAAACCCACTGCCCCGCGCCCACGCGCTCCAGCGCAGCCCGCATATCCGCATCCGCAGCTCGCGCATCCGTAGCTCGCGCATTCGCCGCGCCGAGCGCGAGATTTTCCCGGAGCGTTCCCGCGAACACGTGGGTCTCTTGGGAAATGAGGGTGAGGCTGTGGGCATCGGCAAGCTGGCTCGCCGCTACCCCATCGACGGTGACGCGGCCGTGGTCCGGGGTACGCATCCCCGCAACCAACGCCGCCACGGTGGACTTTCCCGCGCCCGAGGCCCCGACGAGGGCAACCGTCTCCCCCGGCCGCAGGTGCATGTCGATGCCACGCACCGCCCAACCACTGCCGTAGGACATGGTGGCGTTTTCCACCCGCACCTCGCCCACAGCACGAGACGGTGACGCCGCGGCCTGCTCCCGCGGCGCCTCGCCGAGCACGCCCACGATGCGGGCCAGTGACGCATACCCCGCCTGCGCGGTGTCCAACACACGCATCAACCCGAGCAGCGGGCCGCGCACGCGGATGAGGAGGAACATCGCGGCCGTTGCCGTGCCGATACTCAAGTCCCCACGGCCCACGGAGACGAACCCGACGACCAGCCCGGCGCCCAGCATGACCAACTGCACGAAAGTAATCCACAGCTGCAGCGTCATCATGGTGCGTCGCGCGGCGTATCCGCGCTCCACGACCTCCCATGAGGCGGCTTCGGCGCGCTCGCGCATTGCGTCTTCCCACCCGAACGCGCGGATGGTCTCGCGCCCTTCGGCGGTCTCGATCACCGTGCGTGCCCGGTCCGCCACCGCGGCCCGCTCCGCGGCGTAGCGCCGCGGTGCGACGCGCAAGTAGCGGTGCGCGCCCCAGGCGTACAGCGGCCCGGCGCTCGCCACCACGGCGACGAACTGCCAGTCCAAGCCCACCAGCGCGAACGACGTGACCACCAGCGAGAAGGTGGAATTCACCAGCGCGGGGCCGGCCGCGGACACCGCTGCCGACAGCTCCGCCACGTCGTCGGTTGCCCGCGAGACGACGTCGCCGGAGCCGGGCTCTTCCACCCGGTCGGCCGGCAGGGTGAGGGCGGTGCCGAGCATGCGCTCGCGAAGCGTGGCGATGACCCGCTCACTCACCCGCGCCACCAAGAAAAAGCCGGCGGCCGACAGTCCGGCTCCCGCAAGCGCCGCCGCGGCCAGACCAGCGCCGACCAGCGCGAGCCCCGCTCCCTCGCCAGCCGCGACCGCGTCGACGATGCGGCCGAGCAGGATGGGGACGGTGACATCGGCAAGCGCACCGGCGACCAGCAGCACGATAGCGCCCACGAGGAAGAGCCGGGCCCGGGAAATGCGCCGGGCGTGGTCTCCCACAGCCGCGCACACCTCCGCCCACGTTGCGGTACGAAACGTCATGTCGGCGCCACCGCCCGCCATGCCGGTGATTGCGTTACCACGACCGTGCGTGCGTTGCGGCGGGCCTTCGCCACCCGCTTGGCGATGACCTGCTCCGTCACCGAATCCACCGCCGTCGTGGGATCGCAGAGCACGAGGACAGCGGGGCGGGCGGCGATCGCGCGGGCCAGGGCGACGCGCTGGCGCTGGCCGCCCGATAGCTGCGAACCGCCGTCTCCGACCGCCCGGTCGAGCCCGCCCGGGATGTCGCTGGCGGCCGCGATCTCCAGCGCCCACTGCGCGACGGCGCGGTCGGGATGCACGTTGCTCGCCACCGTCCCGGAAAACAGGTGCACCGTGTGGGGCGCGACCACCAGGTGCCTATCGCCGCGGTGCTGGCGCAGCGCGGAGTCCGCAAGCGCTAAATCCGCCAGCGCGGAAACGACGGTGAGGCCGGGGGTGGTGGAAGGGTGCGCGGGGGCATCGGGAAGCGTGGGTGCGAGCAGGACCTCGCGCACGCGCGACGCACTGGCCCGCGCCGTGGCCCACCGCGACGCAACACCCTTGCCCAGCATCGTCATCGGGGTCATGACAAACTGCGTGAGCCCGATGAGGGTAATCAAGTCCCCCACGCTCAACACGCCGCGCAGCGCCAGCCAGCCGGCTAACAGCGCCACCGCGCTGGTGTAGAGGGCCCCGAGTACCTGCGTGGTGGCATCGAGACGCGCGCGGGACGCGTCCGCCGCGATGGCCTTCTCGCACGCGTCCGTTGACACCGCGCGGTAGCGCCGGTCGGCCGACGCCACGGCCCGCAGCCCCTTGAGCACGCGCAGCCCCTGCATCAGGTCCGTGGCCACCGTCGAGGCGCGCCCCAGCGCCCGCTGCCGCTTCCGCGACGCCGCCCGGAGCGGCCGCGACACCCGCAACGACGCCCACACCACAACCGGACCACCGAGGAAAATAGCCAGCCCCAGCGGCCCGTGCACGCGCGCCATCATCACCGCCACGTACGCGATAGACACCGCCTCGGCCGTGGGGAAGACAACCGCCATCACGCCCTCGGAGACGCGCTGCGCGTCCGTCGTGGCCACCGACAGCAGCTCGCCCGCCGAGCGCCGCGTGCTGCCCATCGCCACGATGCGGTCGGTAACGGCCATCCGCACCGCGTGACCGATGCGCAGCCGCGCGCGGTTGAACATCGCCCGCCCGGTCCAGCCAACCGCCGCATTGAGCGCGAACAGGGCGCACAGGGCGATAAGCCAGGTGGGAAGGTGTGCGGCATCGTCAAGCGCGGCGCCAATGAGCACCGGGGTCGACGCGTTGCACACGAACATCAGGGTCATGCACACCTGCGCCGCAATCACCTCGCCGGGGCGAGAATAAATCACCCGCACAAGCCAGTTGTTCGCAGCGGGCGCGGGCAATCGGGTCATGCCGAACCATTGTAGGAACGTGGGGTAGATTGTGGAGCCGCCATGGCTCACTCTTTCCGCCCTCCATCCGCCCGCGAGGCCCCGCACTTTGCCACCGCGGCGCACCGCGAGACCACCGCCCGCGCGTTTTCCCACGGAGCGCGGGCCTACGACGACGTGCGCCCGGACTACCCGACGGCCGTCGCTGACTTCTTCCTCGCCGGGTTCACGCACGCCGGCGTGGTGGACATCGGTGCGGGCACCGGCAAGCTGACCGCTGCCTTGGCGGCCGACGGGCGCACGCGGGCGGTCACGGCCGTGGATCCCTCCCCTGCCATGGCCCAGGCGTTGCGGGCAAAAAACGTGCCGGTGGTGCGCGCGACGGCGGAGCACACCGCGCTTGCCGATGCCCACTTCGACCTCGCCACCCTCGCCCAAACGTGGCACTGGGTGGACGTTTCCGCCGCGTCGCGCGAACTCGACCGGATAGTCCGCCCCGGCGGCCGGGTCGGGTTGGTGTGGAACACGATCGATGTGAGCGCGGATCCGTGGGTGCTGCGACTTACCCGGATCATGCACTCGGGCGATATCCACCGCCCCGGGTTCATCCCGGAGGTCGCGGCGCCGTGGCGGGTGGCGCGCGAGCTGCGCACCGGGTTCGTGGACACGCTCACCCCCGAGTTGGTGCACACGCTGATGCACACTCGCTCGTATTGGCTCAAGGCCAACGCGAAGACGCGGTCGCGCATGACCGCGAACCTCGACTGGTACCTCTACGAGCACCTCGGGTTCGCGCCGGGCCAGCCGGTCGAGCTGCCGTACCGGACCGACGCGTTCGTGCTCGAGCGCGCCTAGCCCCTCGGCGGCTACTTCTTCTTGCGGCGCTCGCGCACGCGCACCGCGATGCGCACCGGCGTGCCGTGGAAGCCGAACCGCTCGCGGAATTTGCGCTCCAAATAGCGGCGGTAGCCGGCGTCTAGGAAGCCGGTGGTAAACAGCACGATGGTCGGCGGCTGCGTCGACGCCTGGGTGGCAAACAGCACGCGCGGGAGGCGGTTGTTGTTCATCGGCGGCGGGTTCGCGGCGATGGCCTCGCGCAGCCAGTTGTTGAGCTGGCCGGTGGTCACGCGGCTATCCCAGCTGTCCAGCGCCTCCAGCATCGCCGGCTCGAGCTTTTGCAGCGCGCGGCCCGTGGACGCGGAGATGTTCACGCGGGTGACCCACGGCAGGTGCGCGAGCTGCTCGTCGATCTCGCGGTCCAAGTAATAGCGGCGATCCTCGTCGACGAGATCCCACTTGTTAAACGCGATGACCAGCGCCTTACCGGCCTCTAACACCATGCGCAGGACGCGCTGGTCTTGCTCGGAAATTTCCTCCGAGGCATCGATAAGCATCACGCACACCTCGGCCGCGTCGATGACGCCGCGGGTGCGCAGGGACGCGTAGTACTCGTGGCCTTGTGCATTTTTCACCTTCTTGCGCAGGCCAGCCGTGTCGATGAAGCGCCACAGGTGCTGATCCAGCTGCACCAGCGAGTCGACTGGGTCGACGGTGGTGCCGGACGCGTCGTCGACCACCGCCCGTTCCTGGCCGGTGAACTTGTTAAGCAGCGAGGACTTGCCCACGTTCGGCCGCCCCACCAGCGCCACGCGGCGCGGGCCGGAGGTCACCGCGGTCGAGCGCGGCGTGTCCGGGAAGTTGTCCACGATGTAGTCGAGCACGTCGGCACCGCCGCGGCCGTGGAGTGCGGAGACCGGCCACGGGTCGCCCAGGCCGAGGCCGTAGAACTCGGCCATGTCGGCGTACTGCAGGTCGGACTCGAACTTGTTGGCCACGAGCACGACCGGCACCTCGGCGTCCACGAGCCGGCGGGCCATGACCTCGTCGGTCTCGGTGATGCCGACCTTCGTGTCGACGACGAAGACGATGATGTCCGCGGTCTCCATCGCCGCCTCCGCCTGCCGGGCGATGGCCGCGTGGATGCCCTTGACGTTCGGGTCCCACCCGCCGGTGTCCTGGACCAGGAAGCGCTGGCCGTTCCAATCCGCGAGGTAGGAAATCCGGTCGCGCGTGACGCCCGGGTGGTCTTCCACCACGGCCTCGCGGCGGCCGAGGAAGCGGTTGACCAGCGAAGACTTGCCCACGTTCGGGCGGCCGACGACCGCGACCGTGCACAGCGCCTCCTCGGTCGGCTGCGGGCCGAAGCCGTAGGACTCGGCGAGCTCCTCCCACGCGGCCTCGTCGTCCTGGCTTGCCTCCGCGCCCGCACCCGCGTCGGATCCGGCATCGTCGGATCCGGCATCGGCGGATCCGGCGGCGCCGTCGGCGACGCCGTCGGAATCGTCTTCCATCTCCGGGAACTCGAAATCGAACTCCGACTCGTCGAAGTCGCGCGCGGCCCAGCCGCCGAACTCGTCAGGCACCAAATCGAAGTCGTCGGGGCGGCCCTGCGCCCACACGACCTGCGGCTCCTTGTTGTCGTCGTTGTGCTTATCAGTCACGAGCGGACTCCTTTACTACGGTGACCAGAGCGTCCAAGACTTCCTCGGGCGTCATGTCGGAGGTGTCGATGACCGTGGCATCGTCAGCCGGGCGCAGCGGCGAGGCTTTCCGGGAGGAATCGGCGGCGTCGCGTCGCTCGACATCGGCAAGCACGGTGTCGAAGTCCGACTCCCTGCCCGCCGCCAGGTTTTGCGCGTGGCGGCGCTGCGCACGCACGGTGCTCGACGCGGTGAGAAATGCCTTCGCCGGCGCATCCGGCAGGACCACGGTCCCGATGTCGCGGCCCTCCACGATCGCGCGGCCGGCGCGGGCCGCCAACTCGCGCTGGAGGGCCACCAGGTTCTCCCGCACCTCAGCAATAGCGGAGACCGCCGAGACCGCGCGGGTCACCTCGTCGCCGCGGATCACCGCAGAGACGTCCTCGCCATCGAACAGCACCGCGGTCGAGTGCGGGTCATCCGAGACCTCCAGCGGGAGATCCCGAGTAGCCGCGATGACCGCCTCGGTATCGGCCGGATCGACGCCGGCGCGCAATACGGCGAGCGTGGCCACGCGGTACATCGCCCCGGTGTCCACGTATTTCGCGTCCAACCGCGACGCCAGCGCCCGGCAGTTCGTGGACTTGCCCGTGCCCGACGGCCCGTCGACCGCCAGGATCAGCCGGTCGTTAGAAAGATTGCTGATAGCCATTACATTTCCACCGCCTTGTACAAACTCGTTAACTCGCTGTCGTTGACCGCGCGCAACCCGCCCGGCTTCATCTCACCCAGCGACAGGGTGTGGAACTTGGTGCGCACCAGCCGCTGCACCGGGTAACCGGCGGCCTTGAGCAACCGGCGTACGATGTGCTTCCGGCCCTCGTGCAGCTCCACCTGGACGATGGAAAAGCCCTGATTCTTATCGATGATGTGGGCGTGGTCTGCTTTGGCCAGGCCATCGTCAAGCTCGATGCCCTTCTCCAGGGTCTTGACCAGGCTGCGGTCGCCCTCCCCGAGCACCGTGGCCACGTAGGTCTTTTTCACCTCGTACGCGGGGTGGATAAGCCGGTTAGCCAGCTCGCCGTCGTTGGTCAGCAGCAGCAGGCCCTCCGTGTCGGCGTCGAGGCGGCCGACATGGAACAGGCGCTGGCCGCTGGCGACCTTCTCCGCCACCACGTCGCCCACGCATGGCCGGCCGAGGTCATCCTGCATCGTGGTCTGCATGCCGCGCGGCTTGTTGAGGATGAAGTACTGCAGGTTCTGGTCCACGCGGATGCGCGCGCCGTCGACACGGATGATGTCGCGGTCCGGGTTCACGCGCACGCCCTGGCGCTTGATCACCTCGCCGTTGACCTCGACGCGGCCCTGGTCGATGAGGATCTCCGAGTGGCGACGGGAAGCGACGCCGGCCCGGGCGAGGACCTTCTGGAGGCGCTCGCCGGAGTTGTTCTTATCTGTGCTGCGGTCGTCGCCTTCGAAGACCCAGTCCGCGCCGAGGGATTCGGCGACGGAGCGCGCGGAGGCGTTGCCCCCGCGGGGGTGCTGGTGGCGGGCGGGTTTGGCGTTGGAGATGACGATATCGTCAGCCCGGGTGCGGGCACTGTCGCGTGCCGATGCCCCGTGTGCCTCCGGTGTGCCATCGCGGCGAGCGGGATTGTTCACTTTTGCCCCTTCTGAATTGGTGGTGCTTGAAGCTGCTGCGATATTACCGCGGCTTAGTACCCTTCGTCGATTGCATCGACGTCCGGCAGAAGTGGCGCGAGGTCCGGCAGGCGTTCAAGCGAGTCGATGCCCAGCTGCTCGAGGAACAGCTCAGTGGTCTCGTAGCGGTGCGCCGCGCCCGAGTCTTCCCCGGCGGGCAGCTCGCGCACGAGGCCGCGCAGCGCGAGCGTGCGCATGACGCCGTCGACGTTGACGCCGCGGACCGCGGCGACCTGCGCGCGCGTGACGGGCTGGCGGTAGGCAACCACCGCGAGTGTTTCCATCGCGGCGCGCGACAAGCGAGTCTGTGCGCCGTCCAAAAGGAACTCCTCGACCGCGTCGGCGTTTTCTTTCCGGGTGTACAGGCGCCAGCCGTCGGCGGTCTCGCGCAGGTCGATGCCGGAGCCGCGCTCGTCTAATTCCCGCGCGAACGCGTAGAGGCTGTCGCGCACGACGGTTTCTTCCTCCCCCACGGCGCGCGCCAACGCCGCCTCAGTCGCCGGGGAGTCCAACACGAGCAGGATGGATTCCAGACGGGAGCGCAGCTGGCTAATCATCGGCAGGGAGCTTGCGGTCATGGCGCGGCATCCTAGTCCCAGTTGGCGGCGGCAACAACAGCGGGGTCGACGTCGAGACCGGTCCACGACACTTCGAGCGTGCCCAGCGGCTCGGGCTGGTGGGCATCCACGGCAGTCGACTTGTACAGCTCGAGAAGTGCAAGGAAGCGGCCGACAACCTGCATGGAGACGGTGCAGTCGCGGGTGAGGCTGGCGAAAGACAGCCACTCGTCGCGGCCAATCTCTTTGAGGATGTCGAGGATCCTCCCCGCCTGTTCCGGCACCGAAACCGCCACGCGGTGGATGTGGCCGACGCCGACTTCCTCCGGCGGCTGGGGGCGGAACACGCCGGCGGCGAGCTCGGCGAAGGTGGCGGGAGTGTGCCCAAGTTGGACGGGCGGAAGCAGGTCGGCGAACTGCTCCTCCATGCTCACCGCGCGCGGGTAGGCGCGGCGTGCCTGGCGCTGCCACTGGGCGAACTGGTCGGCGACCTGTTTGTAAGCTTTGTACTGCAAAAGGCGCGCGAAAAGCAGGTCGCGGGATTCGAGAAGTTCGACGTCCTCGATCTCGGCCGCCTCGCCCCGCGGAAGGAGCCGCGCGGTCTTCAACTCCACCAATGTGGCGGCGATAAGCAGGAACCCCGTGGCCTCATCCAGGTCGGAGACTTGACGGGTGTAGGCGACGAACTCGTCAGTGACCTCTGATAGCGCGACCTCCGTCACGTCCATCTTCCGCGACTGGATGAGCTGCAAAAGCAGGTCGAGCGGGCCCTCGAAGTTATCCAGTGCAATGCGGAAGCCGGTGATTTCCGGTTGGGTCACGAGCGCTCGACAACCTCGCGGGCCAAGTCACGGTACTGCGCGGCGGCCTGGGAGCTGGGCGCCCAAGAGGTAATGGGCTCGCCGGCCACCGATGTCTCCGGGAAGCGCACGGTGCGGGTGATCACGGTGTCGAATACCTTGTCGCCGAAGTAGTCGACGACCCGCGACATAACCTCCCGCGCGTGGCGCGTGCGGCGGTCGAACATGGTCACCAGAATGCCCATGATCTCCAGGTCGAAATTGATGCGGTCCGAGACCTTCTCCACCGTGTCGGTCAAAAGAGCCAGGCCGCGCAGGGAGAAAAACTCGCACTCCATGGGGATGATGACCCCGTGCGAGCAGGCCAGCGCGTTGACGGTCAAAAGCCCCAGCGACGGCTGGCAGTCAATGATGATGTAGTCGTAATCGCGGCGCACCGGGCGCAAGGCGCGGGCAAGGGTGTGCTCGCGGCCCACCTCGTTGACCAACTGAATCTCCGCGGCGGACAGATCAATGTTCGCCGGCACCATGTCAAGGCCAGAGACTTCAGTGTGCTTGATGGCCGAGTGGATAGAGATCTGGTTATCCAGAATCACGTCGTAGATCGTGTCCTCGATCTCGTCGTGCGTGAGCCCCAAACCGGCGGACAGTGCGCCCTGTGGATCGAGATCGACTAAGAGGACGCGACGCCCGGCATCGGCAAGGCACGCACCCAAGTTAATGGTCGAGGTGGTCTTCCCCACGCCACCCTTCTGGTTGCACATCGAGATGATGGTGGCCGGGCCGTGTTTGTCCAGCGGCGGCGGTTCCGGGAGCTTGCGGAGCGGGCGCCCGGTTAGACCCACCTCAGCTTCGGAGCTGTCGAAGAGACCGTCCTCGCTCACAGTCACACCTGCTTCCTTGACCCGTCTGACCCAGTAGCAATAACAGCGATGTGATTACACACTACCCTCTTCCCGCGACCGGACAACACTCACCTATGCGCGCGGGTGCGCGGTCCGCCAGACCTCACGCAGGGAATCGGCGGTCACGTGCGTATATATCTGGGTCGTGGTCACCGACGCGTGGCCCAACAGCTCCTGCACGGTGCGCACGTCCGCGCCGCCCTCGAGCAGGTGCGTGGCAAAGGAATGCCGCAGCGTGTGCGGCGAGATGTGCTTGTCTATGCCCGCGCGCTCCGCCGCCTTTTGCACCACCGCCCACGCGCTCTGCCGTGACAGTGCCCCGCCGCGCATGTTGAGGAAGAACGCGTGCGACTTACCCTTGGCCAACCGGGGGCGCCCGCGGACGAGGTAGTCGGAGCAGGCGCGGGCCGCATGCGTACCGATGGGCACGATACGTTCCTTGTTGCCCTTCCCCGTCACGCGCACGAAGCCGTCGATCTCGGCGAGATCGTCAACGGCGAGGTCGGTGACCTCAGTAATCCGCGCACCCGTGGCGTAGAGTAACTCCAGCATCGCACGGTCGCGGAGATCCACCGCCGTAGCGGCCTCCCCCGCCGGCACTGCCTCGATGAGCGAGATGACGTCATTCACGGTGAGCGTGTCGGGCAGGTGCTTCCCGGCGGTGGGCGGCGACACTTCCGCTGCGACGTCCGCGTCCGCCAAACCTTCGCTGACCGCGAAGCGGTGCAAGCCGCGGGCGACGACGAGGGCGCGGGTGGCCGAGGACATCGCCAGGGGTTTGCTGCCCTCCCAGCCGCGGCGCAGGTCGCGCACGTACGCCTCGACGTGGCCGGCGGTGACGTCGGCGAAGGTGTGCAAACCCGCCGCGCCCAGCCACTCGGTATACCGACGCAGGTCGCGCCGGTAGTTGCTCAACGTATTGGGCGAGGCGCCCTTTTCCACTGCCAGGTGGTTGAGCCACACCTCGGCGGTCTGGGCGATGTCGCCGGCACCGCGGCTAGAGTCTCCGGTCACTGCTGCTTCAGGTCGGGGCCCTGGCGGCGCCGCGCCATGGAGGTCGGGCGGAGCTCGAAGTCCGACTCGGGGTCGCGCAAAGGGGTCGAGCCGTCGCCTGCGCCCCGCAGCACCTCGCGCGCGGCGAAGATGCCCGCCACGGCGATGGAGTTGGTAATCTCCCCGGCGAAGATCCGGCGGCAGGCGTCGTCAAGGTTGACCCACTCGAAGTCCATGTCGGCTTCCTCGTCGCCGGTGGCCTCCGGGCGCTCCACTTCGGTGAGCCCGCGGGCCAGGAAGACGCGGCACGCTTCTTCGCAGTAGCCGGGCGAGTTAACGATGTCCGCCATGACTCCCCAGTCGCTAGCGGCTAGGCCCGCCTCTTCCTGCAGCTCGCGCTGCGCCGCGCGCACCGGCGTTTCGCCCTTGACGTCCAAAAGCCCGGCGGGCAGTTCCCACAGCCTGCACCCGACCGAGTGGCGGTACTGCTGGACCATCGCGACGCGTCCGCGCTCGTCTACGGCCGCAATCGCCACGGCACCTAAGTGCTCGACCACTTCGCGGCTCGCCACGCCGCCGCCGGGCATGGTGACGTTGTCGCGGCGGACGGCGAGAATCGGGGCATCGAGAAGAAGCTCCGAGTCGACAACCTGGAAATCGTGGGCCACCGCTAGTCCTTCTTTCCGTCGTGTTCGAAGTCGGGCGCCGGCGCGCTTGCCGATGCCGCCGCGCCGTACGCGCCTGCCTTACCACCCAGCTGCTCGGCTACCGCGAGCGGCACTGCGATGCGCGCCCAGCCGCGGTCGAGGGAATCCACGGTCGAGACCTTCGACTCGCCGCGGCGCAGATCGGCGATCACCCCGCCATCGTCGGCGGCCTTCGCCCGACCCGCCACCACGGTGTGCTTGACCACGTCGTTGACCCCGCGGGCGAAGCCGGAGATGGTCGACGTGTAGTAGCCGTCGGCCGCGCCGTCGCTGGTGACTACGACAACCGCCTGGGCCGGCAGGATCGTCTTGTCCTTGTAGTCGATGAAGTCAGCATCGCGCAGTGCCTGCAGCAGCTCGGCGCGCTCCTCCACGCTGGCCAGCGGCTCCGCGTCGTCTGGGTTCATGCCGATCGCGTATGCGAGCGCCTCGCCGCCGTGGGTGCCGGCCTCGACGTTGTTTTCGCTCAGCTGAGCTCCCGCCGGCAGCGTGTTGGACAGGATGGACTTCAGCGAGTCCGCGCTATTGCGGTCGGAGAACTTCTGGGTGAGCTTGATTTCGCCGGCATCGATCGCGCCGGCCTCGCCCAAGTTGTGCCGCACCGCGGCGGTATCGAAGTCGTTGGCGTCCTCGGTCCGGATCACCGTCACCGGGCGATCCTTCAAGCGGTCTTTCAGAATCGCCTCCTGCGAGGCCTTTGTGAACTCGTCGCCCGCACCGATCTGCTCGTCCTTGGCGTAATTTTCTTTCAGGATCCGCTGGTACTCGGATCGGATGTCAGCGTCGCCGCCCTTTGCGTCCGCTCCCAGACCGGGCGTGTTCGGCGCGACGACCAGCGCCCCCAGCGCGAGCCCCGCGGCTGCGCCAAAACCTAAGCCGGCGATGACGCCGCCCGTATTCTTCTTCGCCATTGTCAGCGATTCACCTCGCCTTTCTGCCGAGTTACATTAGCCAGCTACTGGAACCAGCCCTGCACGGTCAGGGCGATGTTGTTCCAGGTGTCGATGAGGTTGTGGACAAACGAGCCGTCGCCGCCAAAGCCGACGATGAGCACGACCGCCGCGAGCGCGACCAAGATGCCCAACAGCGCCCACAGCCAGCCCAGGCCGCCGGACGAGGGGCGCGCGTACAGGTTGACCACCGCATCCGAGTCGACCACCCGGGTGCCCGCCTTGAGGCGTGACAGCATCGCAGACGGCGTGGCGTGCGGGCGGTTGGCAAAGATGTCGTCCAAGTCCAGCTGCCCGCCGACCTGCACGATGAGCTGGGCCTCGTGGTAGTCGGCCAAAAGCAGGGCCAAGTCGGTTGCGGAATCGGCCGACGCCGGGAACGTCATCGCGCCCACACCCAAGTCCTGGATGCGCTCCAGGCCCGGGGCGTGGCCATCCGGCTCTGCCGGCAGGATGACGTGGGCGCCGCTGCGCAGCGTTTCCGCGCGCACGTTGGCCGGGTTGGCCACGATGTAATCCGGCGTGTAGCCCATGTCCACCAGCGAGTCGGCCGCTTCTTCCACGCCGATAAACACCGGCTCGTACTCACGGATGAAGTTGCGCAACAGGCGGATCTGCTCGCGGTGGTCGGCGGTGGGTGAGACGAGAACGACCTTGCGGCCGCGCATATCGGCGCCGGCTTCGGGAATGCCCAGGCCATCGATCAGCAGCGGGCCCTCGGAGTGAATGAACTGCGTCGAGTTGCCGAAGAAGGCCTCCATGTGGTCCACCAAGCCCTGCTGCGCGTCGGTGAACTCCGCCTCCGCGCGGTCCCGCGAGAGGACCTCGCCCATCCCCAGCGACTTCTCCCCGATTAGGACCTCGCCGTCGAGAATGCGAGCCTGCTTGCCGTCCCGGAACTGCTGGAGGAAATCCTCGCCGAGGTCCTCGAGGAGCAGCACGTCGGCATCGAGAAGCATGTGCGGGCCATAGTTCGGGATCGCGCCGGTGGTAAAGCGCGAGGCGTTGAGGACGGCGCCGGGTTCGGCATCGACAAGCGTCTGCGCTTCCTGGCGCGAGATGTCGGCCGCATTGATCACCGCGAAATCGCCGGCGGTGAACTTTCGCATACCTTTGCCGCCGGGGGTGCAGTCGCGGAGGGTCCCGTGTTGGCCGGGCAGGTCACTGGAGCGGGAAAACAGACTCATGGGCGCTATTGTCGCGCGCGAGCCGCAGAATGTGGGTGAGGCGCGCGGGGCTTACTGCTTATCCGCGGAGAATTCCCGTACTTCAGCCTGCGCGCGATCAAAGAGCTCCTGCGCATGGGCACGGCCGGTCTCCGTGTCGTCGAGGCCGGCGAGCATCCGCGCCAGCTCCTCCACCCGTTGCTTTTCGCTCAGCGCGGCGACGCCGGAGGTAACGGTGGTGTCTTCCACGTCCTTCGCCACGTGCAGGTGCGTGTCTGCGTAGGCTGCGACCTGCGGCAAGTGCGTGACCACGATGACTTGCTGGCCGCGGGCCAGGCGGGCCAGGCGGCGGCCGATTTCTACCGCGGCGCGCCCGCCCACGCCGGCGTCCACCTCGTCGAAGACCAGGGTGCTGCCACCCGTATCCGCGTTGAGGATGACCTCTAAGGCCAGCATGACGCGGGAGAGCTCGCCGCCGGAAGCGGCGCTGGCCAGCGGTTTACCGTTCAGCTGGAGCTCCACTTGATCGGCGCCGGAGGCGGAAAACTGCGCGCGCTCTACGGCGACGGTGAGCTCCTGGCCCGCCATGGCGAGGCCTGTCAGCTCCGCCGTCACGGCCTCCCCCAACGCGCGGGCCGCCTTCTCTCGCGCCCGGCTCAGCTTCTTCGCGGCCGCGCGCATCGCCTTTTCTGCGGCTTGCAGGTCCTTTTTCAGCTGGTCCAGCGCCTCGGTGGAGGTGTCAATGCTGTGCAAGCGCTCGGCCGCCTTTGCTCGCCACGCAAGGACGCCGGCGATATCGGGGGCGTACTTCCGGGTCAGCTGCTTGAGATCCTGCTGGCGCTGCAGGGAGGTCTCGAGGAGGTTCGGGTCCGCCGGCAGGTCGCCCAAGAAGGCGCCCAGCTCCGCGGTAACGTCGCCCAACTGCGAGGTGATGTCCCCGAGCCGGTGCGCCAGTTGGACGAGCTCCGCATCCTCGACGCCCGCGAGCGCCGACTGCGCTTGGCCGATGAGCGTGGAGGCGGGCTCGTCGTCGGAGTAGCCGCCGAGAGACTCCGCGCCGTCGATGGCGCCAAGCGCGGTCGAGGCCGCCTCGCGGAGCGCGTCGACGTCCTGGAGCCGGCGGATCCGCGTTTGGAGGTCGGCGTCCTCGCCTGCCTCGGGTGCGACCTCGTCGATCTCCGCGATGGCGAACTTCAGCCGGTCGACTTCCTGTGCCAGCTCACGCCGCGACTCGGTACGCAGCTTGTAGTCCTTGGCCAGTGCGCGCCACTTCTTGAAGGCTGCCTTGTACTGATCCAGCAGCGGCGCGATCGCGGGATCCGCCCGGTCCACGGCCGCGAGTTGCTGGTCCGGGGCGAGCAGGCGCAGCTGGTCATTCTGCCCGTGCACGGTGATGAGCGGCTGCGCGAAATCGCCCAGCGTGGCGGCCGGCACCGCGCGCCCGCCCAGCCGCGCCTTGGACCGGCCGGCTGCAGACACCGTCCGCGAGGCTAGATATTCGCCGTTTTCGTCCGCATCGCCACCGGCCTCGCTGACGATTTCAGCCACATCGTCGCGGTCGGTGGCGAACGTGCCTTCCACCACGGCCTTTTTGGCGCCGTCGCGCACGCGGGAGGCATCGGCACGCCCGCCGGTCAACAGCCGCAGCCCGGTGACCACCATTGTCTTACCCGCGCCGGTTTCACCCGTGAGCACGGTAAGACCGCCGGAAAGTTCGACGGACGAGGACCGGATGACACCGAGATCCTCGATGGTCAGTTCCGTGAGCACGCGCTGCACACCTACCTTTGCGGGCCGCGCCACCCTTGGACGGGAAGGCGCAGTTTGCTGACTAGACGATCAGTAAACGGATGGTCATCTAGCCTAACCCACCGCACGGGGCGCTCGCCGCGGCGCACCTCCACGCGCGAGCCCGGTGGCATCGGGATCTCCCGCGAGCCGTCCATGATGACCACCGCGGCGCTTGTTGAGGACGCCGACTCCACCGCCACGACCGACTGCGGCGAGACCACCAGCGGTTTGGTGAACAGGGCATGGGCGTTGTTGGGCACGACGAGCATCGCGTCGAGCTCCGGCCACAACACTGGGCCGCCCGCCGAGAACGCGTAGGCCGTCGAGCCGGTCGGGGTGGACACGAGCACGCCGTCGCACCCGAACGAGGACACGGGGCGCCCGTCCACCTCCAGGATGGCGTCAAGCACGCCGGAGCGGTTGAGGCTTTCCATGCTGACCTCATTGAGCGCCCAATTGTCCCCGACCGGTTCCCCGTCCGGCCCGGTAACGCGGATGTCGATGGTCATGCGGTCTTCGACCCGGTAATCCTTTGCGATGACCATGCCGATCGCCTTTTCCAACGATTCGGCTTCCCACTCCGCGAGGAACCCCACGTGGCCCAAGTTGATGCCCAAGACGGGGACATCGACCGCGCGTGCTAGGTCGGCTGCGCGCAAGAACGTCCCGTCGCCGCCCAGCACGAGGACGAGTTCGCACCCCGCCGCCGCATCGGGCTCGTGGCCCACCTGGTCGTATCCGGGAAGGACGCCGCGGTCGCTGCGGAGGACGACGTTGATGCCGGCATCGTCAAGCAATTCTGCTGCCCGCTCCGTAGCCGCGATGTCGGATTCCCGGCCGCCGTGGGGCACCAACAAAATCTTCCGGGTCATCGCGGGCCCTCCTCAATCGCACGGTCGATCATGCTCTCCAGTGTGGCAGCGTCGGGCTGGCTGGCGCCGCCGTCCGCACCGAGGGCGAGGAAGTACTCCACGTTCCCGCTCGGCCCCGGCAGCGGGGAGGCGCTCACCCCGTGGCAGCTCAGCCCGAGGCCTACCGCAAATTCGGCAACGTCGCGGGTCACTTCCGCGCGCAGCTGCGGCGACTTGACCACCCCGCCGCTGCCCAGGCGGTCTTTACCTACCTCGAATTGCGGTTTGACCATAGGGTACAGCTCCGCGCCGTCACGCAGGCACTTGACAATGGCCGGCAGCACCAACCTCAGCGAGATAAACGAGAGATCACCGACCATGACGTCGCACAATCCCCCGACGGTGTCCGGTTCGAGGTGACGTACGTTGGTGCGGTCGCAGACGCGGACGCGCGGGTCGTTTTGCAGGCGCCAGGCCAGCTGACCGTAACCGACGTCCACCGCCACCACCTCGCGGGCGCCGTGGCGGAGCGCGACATCGGTAAACCCGCCCGTGGATGCGCCCGCATCGAGGACGCGCTTGTCGGTGAAGTCGATGCCGAAAGCCTCGACGGCCCCCAACAGCTTGTGGGCGCCGCGCGAGGCCCAGTCGTCCGCGTCGGACTTTTCGACCCGGATGGACACCGCGCCGTCGACCATGGTGGCGGGTTTGCGCGCGGCGAAACCGTTGACCGCGACGCGGCCGTCCTTGATCATCTCCACAGCTTGTTTGCGGGACCGGGCGATCTTTCGCTTGACCAGCTCCGCGTCAAGCCTCCTGCGGTTGGCGGGCATCAGTTCTCCTGTAGGGCATCGTGCAAGACGGCGTGGGCGCGCTCCAGCTGGTCCTTTTCCGCTTCCAGATCGTCGGCGTCCTCGCGCAGGATGTCAGCGACGCGCTGATCCACCTCGTCTGGGGTGACCCGGGGCGCGCGGGGATCGTGCGGTTTCGGGGCCGGCACTACCACCACTCCTCTACTGCGTGTTCTGCGATTTCGCTGCGCGGGTGGATGTAGCGCGGCGGTTCGGGCATGGCCCACACGACCTCCAGTACGGTGCGCAGGGCTTGGACGGGGGTGGCATGGTGGTCGCCGTTGTCTAAAAGGACGTCCGCGCCGTCCACGCGCGCGGTGAACCCGCCCTGGGCTCCCGGGAGGAGGAGTTCGCGGTTTTCGGCGAGATCCCGCAACGTGGAACAGATGTAGGTGGGGCGCTGGTGCACCGGTGCCTCGATAAGCTGCATCGGACCGGTAACGCCGGTGAGCACGACCGCGGAATCCATTGCGGCCGCCTGCCCGCCTTGGATGTCGGTGTCGAGCCGGTCTCCCACCGTTAATGGGCGCGCGGATCCGAGTGAGTCCGCCGCACTGAGGAACATGTCCGGCTCCGGCTTGCCGGCCGATACGACCTTGGCGCCCGTGGAGTGAACGACCGCCGCGACCAGTGCGCCGTTGCCCACCGCGAAGCCGCGGTCGGTCGGCAGCGAAGCGTCCAGGTTGGACGCGAAATACTTCGCGCCGGCGCGCACGGCATATGCGGCCTCGCTGAGCTCCGGCCACCCCACTGACGGATCGAACCCCTGGAACACTGCGGCGGGCTTGTCAGCGGCGCTGTCCACGACGTCATACCCGGAGTCTTCCACCAGACCCCGGAAGGATTCGGATCCCAAGACCAGCACGCGCGATCCCCCGCGCAGGACCTCGCGTGCCTTGTCGATGATCGCTTGCGCCGACGTGGTCACCTCCGCGGGCTGGGCGGTGATGCCGGCGCGGTTCAGTTTGTCTGCCACCGCGCCTGCGCTGCGGGAGGCGTTGTTAGTGACGTAGCCGCGCGCAATACCGCAGGAATTGATGAAGTCGACGGCGCCCTCGATGGGTTCACCGCCATTCCACACGGTGCCGTCGAGGTCCAGCAGCAGCGAATCGTATGCTTCCAGGACACCCATCGCTTTTAGAGCTCCCTTAGCCGATCTGCGGCGTCGGTCCACTCATTGTCATCGATGCGCGCGACATGAGCGAACCAGTCCTTCGCTTCCGCGGCGCGCCCCGCAGCGGCCAAGGCGTTGGCGTACGCGTAGCCGAGGCGGCACGCGGTCTCCCCGCGAGCATCTTTCGACGGGTGCGCGCGCTCGAGAGTCACGACGGCGGCCGGCGCCTCGCCAAGGTCTAGACGCGCGCCGGCTGCCACAATCGCGAGCTCGACCTTGCTGGCCGCGTCGAGGTCGCGGGCCTCCGGCGAGCGCTGAAGATCGATGGCCTTTTCCGGGCGGCCGAGGCCGCGTTCGCAATCCGCCATGACGGCGAGAAGGCCCGGACCGCCGGAAATCCGGCGGGCTGCCCGCAGCTCTGCGAGCGCCTCTTTCCACTCACCCGCGTGGTACGCGGCGATGCCGTTGGTTTCCCGGGCGACGGCCACGCGCCCGGCCCGGTCTTTTGCCGCACGGGCATGGCGCAGCGCCAGGTGCGGGTCATCTGCCATCCACGTGGCCGCCATGATGAGGTGCTTGGCCACGGCGTCCGAGTTTTCCTTGGACAGCACCTTGAGGTCCTGCAGGACCATCGGGTCCAAGTCCTTGATGTCAATATCGCCCGGCAGGTCCGGATCGTTGGCACGGTGGTTCAACCGCTCCTCGCGGAAACCAGAGCGCTGCGGGTTGAAACGTTTGCCGCGGCCCGCGCCGGCGCGTTGCTTGTGGGAGCGGCCTCCCTTGCCGCCCCGTCCGCGGTCCTTGCCGCCGCGTTCGTCGCGTCCGCCACGGCCGTCGTGTCCGTTACGCTTGTGCGGCGGGCGCCCCTGACGCCGGCGGTCGCCTTCGCCACGGCGTGCGCGGTCCGCGCCTTCCTCGCGTTCTGGCCGGTTCCCGCGATCTGTGCGGTCAGACATATAACCTGCTCTTTCTTCGTTCACGCGGTCAAATCTCTCCTCATACTACCGCCCAGCCTTGCCAACTCTGAACCGAGCCGCCGTGCGCGACGCACCGGGAGTCGTCGGGGAAATCGGCCCAAGCGGGACCGCTAAAAGTAAAGGCGCTCAACCAATGAGAACAAACGTCAGGTGGCCCTGGGTGCACGTTGTGTGATCGTAAGGGCCGGTTTTCCGCCTGGTTTGGGTGCTTGTGTACTCGTTTCGTGCACCAACCCCGACCCGGCACCTGTGGGTTAAGGGTCAAAAAGTGTGTCCGGAATCGCGGATTTTCACGGATTGACCTGTAGGTTTCCGGAAAGTATATGCTCCGGAAGCATATATCTAGCCCCCGACGGGAAATCCTCGGTGTGGCAGCCGTGATGTGCTATGCGCGGCGTGGTGTGGTGTCGCAATGTCGAAGAACCAACCACGCTGCCACTGCGGCGGTGAAATGAAACGCAACGGCACCACCAGCAAAGGCACCACCAGATGGCGCTGCAAACAATGCGGCGCCTCCAGCGTCAAACGTCGAAACGACATCACCAACGCGGCAGTGTTCACCCAGTTCATCGAGCATTGCACCACCGCAATATCACTCGACGACCTAGCCAAACGAAACGGTGTTAGCCGCGCCACCATGAAGCGGCGCTTCAAGTGGTGCTGGCTCGTTGATGTGCCTGACCCCACCGCCGGCCACCACAAGCGGATCTACGACCAGGTATTTCTCGATGGCACCTACACCGCCGGTGGCTGCCTGATCGTCGCGGCGACCATCGACCACGTGATCGCCTGGCACTGGTGCAAACACGAAACCACCCGCGACTACCAACTGCTGCTTGAACGCATCGAAGCCCCACTCATCGCCGTCATCGACGGCGGCCAAGGCGCATACAGCGCAATCAAAAAGTGCTGGCCGACTACGAAAATTCAACGCTGCCTCGTCCACGCCCAACGCGTGGTCCGCCGCTACACCACCACCAACCCACGCACCGATGCCGGGCGCACCATCTACCGACTTGCGCTGAAACTGACCCGGATCACCACACTGGATGAAGCCGCCGCGTGGGGTGTGCAACTGCACGAGTTTTCAACGATCTACCGGGAATGGATGAACGAGAAAACCATGATCAAAGACCCCAAAACAGGTGCATGGACCCGCGTGTGGACCCACCACAACGTGCGCAAGGCCTACAACAGCCTCAACCATCTTTGGCGGTCCGAGATGCTGTTTGTCTACCTCAACCCGCCAGCAGGAGTCCTTGCGCCCGAGCGGATCAAATCCACCACCAACAGCTTAGAAGGCGGCATCAACGCCCAGCTCAAACTGCTCGCCAGAACCCACCGCGGCAGATCAGGCGAACGACAACGCCGCATGCTGGATTGGTGGCTCTACTTAAAAACGGAACTGCCTGACGATCCAGTACGAATCGCCAGGCAGTCCGACTGGGGCCAGGGCCAACTCGCCAAAGTATCCACCCTGACCCAAACCGAGAACCAAGCCGACCACGAAACAGGACGCCCAGCCCTCTACGACAACGCTATCGACACCGACTACACCCACTCAATCGGCATTCAAAAAGGCCAAATCTAACCCCCGCGACACGCCGAGCCAGACACACATTTTGACCCTTAACCCGCACCTGTCACACGGCACAACTGGGGGGCTGAGGACATGGAAAAAGGAGGGGGAGAAACACGAACCAGCCGTGTGGTTGGTTGGTGTTTCTCCCCCTCCGGGTTGTATTGAGTTGTTGTGTTGTGTGGTGTCGGCGGTTACTTACTCTCCCACACCCTGGCGGGTGCAGTACCATCAGCGTGGGCAGGCTTAGCTTCCGGGTTCGGAATGGGTACCGGGCGTTGCCCTGCCACTATCACCACCGACAAACCTATAAGGGCTTGTCCATGTCATTATTTTGTTTGTGTGCGCACCTTTGGGTGGTGTGTCAGATACTGCATAGTGGACGCGAAACCAAAATGGTGTGATTGTGACCCGACTGTGTTGTGTGGGTCTTTTTTGTTTTAGTTGTGTTTGTTCGGCGGATTAGTACCAGTCACCTTCACGTGTTACCACGCGTCCAGATCTGGCCTATCAACCCCATAGTCTATAGGGCGCCTCAAGTATGAAACCTCATCTTAGAACAGGCTTCCCGCTTAGATGCTTTCAGCGGTTATCCTTCCCGTACGTAGCCAACCAGCCATACCCCTGGCGGGATAACTGGCACACTAGAGGTACGTCCGTCCCGGTCCTCTCGTACTAGGGACGGATTTCTTCAAGTTTCCACGCGCGCGGCGGATAGAGACCGAACTGTCTCACGACGTTCTGAACCCAGCTCGCGTGCCGCTTTAATGGGCGAACAGCCCAACCCTTGGGACCTACTCCAGCCCCAGGATGCGACGAGCCGACATCGAGGTGCCAAACCATCCCGTCGATATGAACTCTTGGGGAAGATCAGCCTGTTATCCCCGGGGTACCTTTTATCCGATGAGCGACACCACATCCACAAGTAGGTGCCGGATCACTAGTCCCGACTTTCGTCCCTGCTCGACATGTCTGTCTCACAGTCAAGCTCCCTTGTGCACTTACACTCAACACCTGATTGCCAACCAGGCTGAGGGAACCTTTGGGCGCCTCCGTTACCATTTAGGAGGCAACCGCCCCAGTTAAACTACCCACCAGGCACTGTCCCCAACCCAGATCATGGGCCAAGGTTAGACAGCCAATCCGGCCAGAGTGGTATTTCACCAACGACTCCACCACCACTAGCGTGATAGCTTCATAGTCTCCCACCTATCCTACACAAACCGAACCGACTGGCAATACCAAGCTATAGTGAAGGTCCCGGGGTCTTTTCGTCCTGCCGCGCGTAACGAGCATCTTCACTCGTAATGCAATTTCACCGGGCCTGTGGTTGAGACAGCAGAGGTCTCGTTACGCCATTCGTGCAGGTCGGAACTTACCCGACAAGGAATTTCGCTACCTTAGGATGGTTATAGTTACCACCGCCGTTTACTGGGGCTTAAATTCTCCGCTTCGACCCAAACGGGTCTAACAGGTCCTCGTAACCTTCCAGCACCGGGCAGGCGTCAGTCCATATACATCAACTTACCGTCTTCGCATAGACCTGTGTTTTTGATAAACAGTCGGACCCCTCTATTCTCTGCGACCCACCACCAGGTGGGCCCCCCATCTCCCGAAGTTACGGGGGCATTTTGCCGAATTCCTTAACCACAGTTCACCCGAACGCCTTAGTATGCTCAACCTGACTACCTGTGTCGGTTTCGGGTACGGGCCATAAACACACATCGCTAGAGGCTTTTCTCGACACCACAAGCACACCACATTCAACCCAAAAAAGGGTCTATGCATCACGCCTCACGCATAACACAGACCGGATTTGCCTAGCCTGCACGCTCGATGCGCTTACACCAACAATCCACTAAGCGGCGTGGCTGCCCTGATGCGTCACCCCATCACGTGGACCACAGATAAGGCCCCACCGCACACACACCAACAACCACACCCCGAAAGGTGCAGCGAAAGTCAGTATGTGTTTGGTGGTTAGTATCACTGCTTTACCAGGGGCGCGTGTTTACGGGTACCAGAATATCAACTGGTTATCCATCGACTACGCCTGTCGGCCTCGCCTTAGGTCCCGACTCACCCTGGGAAGACGAACTTGACCCAGGAACCCTTAGTCATCCGGCGGTAAGGATTCTCACCTTACAATTCGTTACTCATGCCTGCATTCTCACTCGCACACATTCCACCACTCCTTACAGTATGGCTTCACCACATGCACGACGCTCCCCTACCCAAACAACAAAAAGTTGCTTGCCGCGGCTTCGGCGGTGTGCTTGAGCCCCACTACATTATCGGCGCAGAACCACTCGACCAGTGAGCTATTACGCACTCTTTCAAGGATGGCTGCTTCTAAGCCAACCTCCTGGCTGTCTTCGCGATCCCACATCCTTTCCCACTTAGCACACCCTTAGGGGCCTTAACCGGCGATCTGGGCTGTATCCCTCGCGACCATGGAGCTTATCCCCCACAGACTCACTGCCGCACCAACACTTATGGCATTCGGAGTTTGGCTGATGTTGCTAAGATGATAGTCCCGCTCAACCAACCAGTAGCTCTACCTCCACAAGGCCTAACGTGCGACGCTGCACCTAAATGCATTTCGGGGAGAACCAGCTATCACGGAGTTTGATTAGCCTTTCACCCCTACCCACAACTCATCCCCGCAGTTTTCAACCTACGTGGGTTCGCGCCTCCACAACCTCTTACAATTGCTTCACACTGGCCATGGGTAGATCACCCCGCTTCGGGTCTTGGACACACCACTAAAAACACCCCATTAGGATTCGGTTTCCCTACGGCTACCCCACACACGGGTTAACCTCGCGACATGCCGCAAACTCGCAGGCTCATTCTTCAAAAGGCACGCCATCACACACACAAAGGTGCTCTGACGGATTGTCAGCACACAGTTTCAGGAACTATTTCACTCCCCTCCCGGGGTACTTTTCACCATTCCCTCACGGTACTATCCACTATCGGTCACACTGAGTATTTCGGCTTACCGGGTGGTCCCGGCAGATTCACAACAGATTCCACGAGCCCGTTGCTACTCGGGAAAAGACACAACACAACCACACACAGCCTTCAGCTACAGGACTCTCACCTGCTCCGGTCGACCATCCCAGGCCAGTTCACCTAACTGTCGCAGCCATGCTCCAGGCTGGCAGACCCAGACACATCAATCCCAACAACACCGCATGCGCAACCACTGCCACGTATCACACACACACGGTTTAGCCACATCCACGTTCGCTCGCCGCTACTAGCAGAATCATAAAATATTATTTCCTTCTCCTACGGGTACTGAGATGTTTCACTTCCCCGCGTAACCCCCACACCCGCTATACATTCACGAGCTGGTACCACCCAATAACAGGCAGTAGGTTTCCCCATTCGGACACCCTCGGATCAACGCTCCTTTGACAACTCCCCGAGGCCTATCGCGGCCTAGCACGTCCTTCATCGGCTCAGCATGCCAAGGCATCCACCATGCGCCTCAACGACAACACACCAAGATGACCCAACAACACACAAAAAATAATCACATCACACACACAAACAACACACCCACACACAACCAGCCACACACACGTATGACCAGTCACATGCAGCATGTTGCACGTATTCAGATGCTCGCGTCCACTATACAGTTCTCACACACCACCCCACCCCAGAAGCAACCACCACACACAAACAACGTGGCGGCACCACCAGAATGGGCACACAATAAAGGGACATGATGCCCCAGACACCCAACAATGCACCAACATTTGCCAAAAGAAAAAAATTAACCGTGTCCTCATTACCAACCACAGCCCATTGGCCTGACCAGGCTGGCCACGCACCCACAACCACACACTCATTCACGGCGTGATGCAGGCGTCCACAAAAGGTGGCGGAACCACAACCGGATCCACAAACCACCAACACAGCCTGCAACTGCAGACCACAAAAATAAAGCTCCTTAGAAAGGAGGTGATCCAGCCGCACCTTCCGGTACGGCTACCTTGTTACGACTTCGTCCCAATCGCCGATCCCACCTTCGACGGCTCCCTAACAAGTTTGGGCCACCGGCTTCGGGTGTTACCAACTTTCATGACGTGACGGGCGGTGTGTACAAGGCCCGGGAACGTATTCACCGCAGCATTGCTGATCTGCGATTACTAGCGACTCCGACTTCATGGGGTCGAGTTGCAGACCCCAATCCGAACTACGACCGGCTTTCAAGCGATTAGCTCCACCTCACAGTATCGCCACGCGTTGTACCGACCATTGTAGCATGTGTGAAGCCCTGGACATAAGGGGCATGATGATTTGACGTCATCCCCACCTTCCTCCGAGTTAACCCCGGCAGTCTCTCATGAGTCCCCAACCAAATGCTGGCAACATAAGACAAGGGTTGCGCTCGTTGCGGGACTTAACCCAACATCTCACGACACGAGCTGACGACAACCATGCACCACCTGTACACCAACCACAAAGGGAAAACGTATCTCTACGCCTGTCTGGTGCATGTCAAGCCCAGGTAAGGTTCTTCGCGTTGCATCGAATTAATCCACATGCTCCGCCGCTTGTGCGGGCCCCCGTCAATTCCTTTGAGTTTTAGCCTTGCGGCCGTACTCCCCAGGCGGGGCGCTTAACACGTTAGCTACGGCACGAAACCCGTGGAAGGGCCTCACACCTAGCGCCCACCGTTTACGGCATGGACTACCAGGGTATCTAATCCTGTTCGCTACCCATGCTTTCGCTCCTCAGCGTCAGTAACTGCCCAGTAACCTGCCTTCGCCATCGGCGTTCTGCCTGATATCTGCGCATTTCACCGCTACACCAGGCATTCCAGCTACCCCTACAGCACTCAAGCATGCCCGTATCGCCTGCACGCCCGGAGTTAAGCCCCGGAATTTCACAGACGACGCGACACACCACCTACGAGCCCTTTACGCCCAGTAATTCCGGACAACGCTCGCACCCTACGTATTACCGCGGCTGCTGGCACGTAGTTAGCCGGTGCTTCTTCTCCAGGTACCGTCACAAAAAGCTTCGTCCCTAGCGAAAGGAGTTTACAACCCGAAGGCCTTCATCCCCCACGCGGCGTCGCTGCATCAGGGTTTCCCCCATTGTGCAATATTCCCCACTGCTGCCTCCCGTAGGAGTCTGGGCCGTATCTCAGTCCCAATGTGACCGTCCACCCTCTCAGGCCGGCTACCCGTCGCCGTCTTGGTAGGCCATTACCCCACCAACAAACTGATAGGCCGCGAGCTCATCCCACACCAGAAAAAACCTTTCCACCACACACACCAAAGTGCGGTCCTATCCGGTATTAGACCCAGTTTCCCAGGCTTATCCCGAAGTGCAGGGCAGATCACCCACGTGTTACTCACCCGTTCGCCACTCGAGTACTCCAGCAAGCTGGAGCCTTTCCGTTCGACTTGCATGTGTTAAGCACGCCGCCAGCGTTCGTCCTGAGCCAGGATCAAACTCTCCACAAAAAATTGTGAGACATCAAAGCCCAAAAGAGCCTGACACCCAGCAAAAAAATTACCAAACAAACCAACCCCCACAATCAACGAGGAAAACCAGGGGCTGGCCAAAACAAACATTGGCACACTATTGAGTTCTCACACATCACAACCCACACCCACCCGAACAAACCATCCGAGCAAAATGCAAGCCCGAAGAAGCTTACCACCAACAACAACCGGAAGCAAACCACTTCATCTCAAAATTATTTCACCGTCACCGCCCGTTAACCTCTCGGCTACCTCGCGGCGACTCGAACTAAGTTACACACCCCAACAACACAACACAAATCCCCAGCACAAACCCACAAAACTAACCCACAACCACAACAACAAAAGCCGCCGCAGGCACACACACCCACGACGGCTCACGGTGACCCAGCCCTAAGGCCAGGACGGTGACGGCTTTCGCTGCGACTACGACAGGCGCGTACCGGCGAAGTTCTTCTTGCCCTTGCGCAGCACGAGCCAGCTGCCGTGCAGCAGATCGGACTCATCCGGCTGCCACTCGGCATCGGAAATGCGCTGGTTGTTGACGTAGGCACCGCCTTCCTTCACGGTGCGGCGGGCCGCGCCCTTGGAGTCGACCAACCCGGAGGCTACGAGAAGATCGACGATCGTCCGCGGATCGTCGGCACCCAGCTCAGCGACCTCCGTCTCTTGGAGCGCGCCGGCGAGGGTGCGCTCATCGAGATCCGCCAGCTCACCTCGACCGAACAAGGCCTGGGCAGCCTGCTCCACCGCGCGGGTCGCGTCAGCGCCGTGGACCATGTCCGTCATTTCCTGCGCCAGCCGGCGCTGAGCCGCGCGCTTGTACGGCTCTTCTTCCACCGTGCGGGCGTACTCCTCAATTTCCTCCTGGCTAAGGAAAGTGAAACGGCGCAGGTAGTCGATAACCACGGAATCGCCTGCGTTGAGGAAGTACTGGTACCAGGAGTACGCACTCGTCTTGTCCGGGTCGAGCCAGAGCTTGCCGCCACCGGTGGACTTGCCAAACTTCTTGCCCTGCGCGTCCGTCACCAGCGGTACGGTCATGCCGTGCACCCGGTCGCCGGTCACGCGCCGGATAAGATCCACGCCGGAGACGATGTTGCCCCACTGGTCACCGCCACCGATCTGCAGGTCGCAACCTGCTTCGCGGTGGAGGTGCAAGTAGTCGTTAGCCTGCAGGAGCATGTAGGAAAACTCCGTGTAGGAGATCCCATCGGATTCCAGGCGGCGCTTGACCGTCTCCCGGTCAAGCATGGTGTTGAGTGAGAAGTTCTTGCCGATGTCGCGCAGGAACTCCACCACCGACACGTTCATCGTCCAGTCCGCGTTGTTGACCAGCTGCGCCGGGTTGTCGCCGTCGAAGTCAACAAACCGGCGCAGCTGCCCCTTGATGGATTCCAGGTTGTGCTGCAGCGCTTCTTCGCTGAGCATGGACCGCTCCCCCACGTCGCGCGGATCCCCGATGAAGCCGGTCGCACCGCCGGCAAGCAGCACCGGGTTGTGGCCGAACTCCTGGAAGCGACGCAGCAGAATCATCGGCACGAGGTGCCCGGCGTGCAAAGAATCGCCGGTGGGATCGAAACCGCAGTAAAGGGTGATCGGCTCTTCACATGCTGCACGGAGCTCATCGACATCCGTGGACTGGTTGATCAGTCCGCGCCACTGCAGTTCATCAATAATGTTGTCGGCCGCCACCGAATCCGTTTCCTTCCCTCTACCGTTTTCAGTACGTCTTTTCAGTACGTGCGTGCGTACGCCTTAGCAGCGCGGTTTTAGCGCTGCGGCCAGTCGCGGGCCTCATCAACCAGCATGACTGGAATGCCATCCTCGATGGGATAGGCCTTACCCAGCCGCGGGTTGACTAAAACCTGCTCATCCTCGTGATATTCCAGAGGCCCTTTGTCCTCTGGGCACACGAGGATGTCCAGCAACGTCGGATCCAGACTCATGGCGGAGAGTCTACCGCACGCGTTCTACCGCGCTTGACGCACCGCGGTCTTCGCCCACGCGCGGAACTTTGCGTTGAGTTTCTCGACCGCGGCGCGCTGCTCATCGACCTGGCTTTGGGCAGTGCCGCCCTTCGTGTCGCGCGAGGCCACTGCCCCGTCGATGGTCAGTACGGTACGCACCTCGGGGGTCAGGCGGGCATCGACACCCGCCAGCTCCTCGTCGGTGAGATCGATGAGATCGACCCCGCGCTTTTCGGCAATCTGGACGCAGGCGCCCGACGCCTCGTGGGCTTCCCGGAAGGGAACTCCTTGGCGCACCATCCACTCCGCGAGGTCGGTCGCGAGGGTGTAGCCGCGCGGAGCGAGCTCGCGCATGCGCTGCTCGTTGAATTCCAGCGTGTCCACCAACCCGGTCATGGCCGGCAGGAGGAGGTTGAGCTGAGCCACCGAATCCACAATCGGCTCCTTGTCCTCCTGCAGGTCGCGGTTGTAGGCCAACGGCTGCGCCTTCAGCGTGGCCAAAAGGCCGGTGAGATTACCGATGAGGCGCCCGGTCTTGCCGCGCACGAGCTCTGGGATATCCGGGTTCTTCTTCTGCGGCATGATGGACGAACCGGTCGACCAGGCATCGTCAAGCGTGACGTAGCCGTACTCCGGAGTGCACCAGTAAATGATCTCTTCGGCGAACCGCGACATATCGATGGCGATTTGCGCGAGGACGAACGCGGTCTCGGCCGCGAAATCGCGCGAGCTGGTCGCATCGAGCGAGTTTTCCGCCGCGGAATCGAATCCGAGCTCTGCAGCAATGGCCTCTGGGTTCAGCGCCAGCGACGAGCCCGCGAGCGCGCCGGAACCGTACGGTGACACAGCCAGGCGGGAATCCAAGTCGCGGAGCCTATCGATGTCACGCAACAGCGGCTGGGCGTGCGCCAGCAGCGAGTGCGCCAGCAAAATCGGCTGCGCCGCCTGCGAGTGCGTCTTGCCCGGCATGATTGCGTCCGGGTGGCGTTCCGCCTGCTTGACGATGGCCCCCACCAGATCCGTTACCTGCACGGCGACATCGCGAATCGCGTCGCGCACCCACATCTGGAAGAGGGTGGCAACCTGATCGTTCCGGGAGCGACCGGCACGCAGCCGCCCACCGACCTCCGGGCCGACCCGCTCGATGAGTCCGCGCTCCATCGCACCGTGGACATCCTCGTCCGCAGGCCCCGGGGTAAAGTCTCCTGACTCGACATCCCTGCCCAGTTGGTCGAGACCGGCCAACATGGTGTCGAAGTCGGCATCGGAAAGCAGCCCTGCCTTGTGCAGCACCCGGGCGTGCGCCTTGGAGGCCAGCACGTCGTAGGGGGCAAGCACCCAGTCAAAGTGAGTCGAGACCGACAACGCGGCCATGGTCTCGGACGGACCACCCGAGAACCGGCCGCCCCACAGCGCGCCTTCGTTCGTCTTGTGCTGTTCTGCCATTTCTTACTACCCCGTCAAGCTCGCTTTAGTCGTCGTTCTTGTCCGTCAGGCTAGCGGCATCCGTGGGGAAACCGCCGTCCCGGTCACGCTGGTTGGCCATCTGCATGGACAAGCCGTGGAGCTGGACGAAGCCCTTCGCGGAGGACTGATCGAAGGCGTCACCGGAATCGTAAGTGGCCAAGCTGTAGTCGTACAGCGACTCCGGGGAGCGCCGGCCGGTGACGGTGGCGGTGCCGTTGTGCAGCACCATCCGGATATCACCGCTGACCTTGTCCTGGCTGCTTAAAGTGAAGGCGTCGAGAGCCCGCTTGAGCGGTGAGTACCACAGACCGTCGTAGACCTCCTCGGACCACCGGGCGTCCGTGAGCCGCTTGTACCGCGCGAGCTCACGCTCCAGGGTGATGTCTTCCAAGGCCTCGTGCGCCTTGATGAGGATCATCGCGCCCGGCGCCTCGTAGACCTCGCGGGACTTGATGCCGACGAGCCGGTCTTCCACCATGTCCAACCGGCCGACGCCCTGGGCACCGCCACGCTGGTTCAGCTCCTCGATCGCCTGCAGGACGCTCACCTTCTTGCCGTCAATGGCGACCGGCACACCCTTGTCGAACGAGACGATGACCTCATCCGGGGCGTTACCCAGCCCGGGATCTTCGGTGTAGGCGTAGACGTCCTTCGTCGGGGCGTTCCACAGGTCTTCCAGAAAGCCGGTTTCTACCGCGCGCCCCCAGACGTTCTGATCGATGGAAAACGGCGACTCCGCGGTCTGCTCGATCGGCAAATCGATCTCCTCGGCGAAGGCGATGGCTTTGTCGCGGGTCCAGGCATAATCACGCGCCGGCGCGATGATGTCCAGGCTCGGATCGAGCGCCCGGAAGGAGCACTCGAACCGGACCTGGTCGTTTCCCTTGCCGGTGCAGCCGTGCGAGACATGCGTGCCGCCGTGCTCCTGCGCGGCCTTCACCAGATGCTTCGTGATGAGCGGCCGCGACAGGGCGGACACCAGCGGATACTGCTTCATGTACATGCCGTTGGCCTGAATGGCCGGCAGGCAGTATTCGTTGACAAATTCGTCTTTCGCGTCGACGACGATGGACTCCACGGCGCCGCAGTCGAGAGCTCGCTGGCGCACGGACTCCATATCCTCGCCGCCCTGCCCGAGATCCAAGGACACGGCGACGACGTCACCGCCGGTCTGCTTGGCCAGGTACGGGATGGCGACAGACGTATCTAGGCCGCCGGAGTAGGCAAGAACCACACGTGCACCCATCGAGGTCACTCTCCTTCTATGTATGGAAATGATTCACTGCGAGCAATACTATACACTCGACAGCGTGAAGGCAAACACATTATCCCGTGCGTTTACATGAAGAAACCCGCAGCACCAGGCGCAGGCGGGGCCGCGTAGACCCCGGAAGGCACCGTTGTACTGCGGGTAAAAAATGAACCGGCGGCGGTGCACTAAGCGGCGCACCGCTCGCAAGAGCTTCTAGATGAGCGACGGCACGTTTGCGACGAGCGAGAAGAGATCCTTCGGATCGTCCGGGTTCGCCACGATGTCGATGTCGGTCTCCAGGTCGCTGCCGGCCACGGCGTCACGCAGGTAGCGCAGCGCCGAGAAGTCGTTGATGGCGAATCCGACGTCGTCGAAGAGGGTGATCTGGTCATCGGAGTCGCGGCCAGTTTCCTCGCCGGTGAGCACCTTCCAGAACTCCACGACCGGGAAATCGTCGGCCATCTGCTGGATCTCGCCCTCGATGCGGGTCTGCTCCGGGAACTCGACGAAGACCTTGGACTTGTCCAGGATGGACGCCTCGAGCTCGGTCTTGCCCGGGCAGTCGCCGCCGACCGCGTTCAGGTGGACGCCCGGTGCAACGTGCTTGTCGGCCAGGATCTGGTTCTGCGCCTTATCCGCAGTGCAGGTGGTGATGATGTCGGCGCCGAGAACCGCCTCGTCGACGCTCTTGCAGACGACGATGTTGAAGCCGAGCGGCTCGAGGTTGCGGCGGAACTTTTCCACTGCCTCATCATCGATGTCGTAGATGGCGATGTCCTCGATGCCCAGCACGCCACGGAACCCGAGCGCCTGGAACTCGGACTGGGAGCCAGCACCGATCATCGCCATGGTCTTGGAATCCTTGCGCGCCAGGTGCTTCGCCACCATCGCGGACGTCGCAGCGGTGCGGAGCGCGGTGAGCAGGGTCATTTCGGACTCGAAGGTCGGGTAGCCGTTGTCGACATCGGCAAGCAAGCCGAAGGCCGTCACGGTCTGGAAGCCGCGGGCCGGGTTGGACGGGTGACCGTTGACGTACTTGAAGGAGTACTCTTCGCCATCGGACGTAGGCATGAGCTCGATGACGCCGAACGGGGTGTGGGACGCGACGCGCGGGATCTTGTGGAACAGCTCCCAGCGCTTGTAGTCGCGCTCGAGGTAGCCGACCATGCCGGTGATGATGTTTTCCACACCATCGCGCTGGATCCAGCGGGCCATGTTGTTGACATCGACAAACTTAACCATGAGGAATTCCTTTCGTAGGTGGTGAGAGTAACTCTGTGCGAACAGCGGTCTATTTGCGCCTGCGCCGCGGCAACTTCTGCGCGATGAGCTCGCGCGTCGGACGCTCCCGCGACGGACGCAACCGGAGCGAGCCGGTTGCGGCAACCGGGAAGCTCGACGTGGACAGGTGCTTCGTGCGTCGCTCCTCAGCGATGCGCGCGATCCGGCCACGCCAGGCGAACCACATGGCCGCGAAGATGGGAATGAGAGCCACCGACGCGACCAGCGACCAAGTGCCAATCGGGTAGTCGAAGGCCATGAGGACCAGCACGACACCCAAGAAGGCCAGAGTCGCCCAGTCACCCGCCGTACCGAACGGCGTGCGGTAGTGCGGTCGGGTGTAGCGGCCCTCCTTGGCCAGGGATACGAACTTCATGTGCGCCAAAACGATGGCCGCCCACGACGCCATGGTGCCCAGCGCGGCCAAGTTCAACACGACCTCGAAGGCCTTCTCCGGCACAATGAAGTTCAGGAAGACGCCGGCCAGGGCGACCAGCGCCGCCATGACGATGCCGCCGTACGGCACGCCAGACTTGGACATCCGCATGCCGAACTTCGGCGCGGAGCCCGCCTGCGACATGTTGTACATAATGCGGCCCGTCGAATACAGGCCCGCGTTGAGCGAGGACAGCGCCGCGGTGATGAGCACCAGCTGGAAGATAGGTGCCGCTGCCCCGATGCCGAGCGACTCAAAGAACGTGACAAACGGCGAGACCTCTTCGACGTACTCGGTGTACGGCAGCACGAGGGTCAGCAGCAGCACGGAGCCGAAGTAGAAGAAGAAAATGCGGAACAGGACGCTGTTGACCGCCTTGGGCACGTGCTTTTCCACGTCCTTGGTCTCGCCGGAGGTGGTGCCCACCAGCTCGATGCCGGCGTAGGCGAAGACGACGCCCTGGACGACGACGATGGCCGGAAGCAGGCCATTAGGAAGCCACCCGCCTGCGTCTCCGATAAGGCTGAAGCCCGTGGGAGAGCCGGCCGGGTGGCCGAAGATGACAACGCCGATGGCGATGAGCATGAATACGCTCAGGCCGACGATCTTGATGAGCGAGAACCAGAACTCGAGCTCGCCGAAGATCTTGACCGAGACCATGTTGAACAGGAGCGTAAAGCCCACCACGCCCAGCGTAAGGAGCCACTGCGGGATGGAGTTGATCCACCCGAAGTACTGGCCGAACCACTTGATGTACAGGGCGACGGCGGTGCCGTCCGCCACCAGGGTCATCGCCCAGTTGCCCCAATAGAGCCAACCGGTGACGAAGGCCTGCTTCTCGCCATAGAACTCGCGGGCGTACGACACGAAAGAACCCGAGCTCGGGCGGTAGCAGATGAGCTCGCCCAGAGCCCGGAGAATGAGGTATCCGAAAAATCCACAAATGAGGTAGAGCACGGCGAGGAACGGACCGGCTACCTCAAGGCGGCCACCGGTACCCAGCAAAAGACCGGTACCGATGGCCGAACCCATGGCAATCATCTGTAGCTGTCGGCGGCCCATCCCCTTCTGGAGACCGGAGTCCTCAGAAGAAAAGACGTGCTTACTCGATTCATGCGGAGTTGGTTGTGAACTCATGCACCAACCTCCTGTGATCTACGTCTAAACGTCATTGCACGAGTATTACACATGACGCCCGTATTGTGACTGCCGAAACACTCACACGTTTCAGTATCTACGTTCACACAGCTAAGGCGGGTATACAACCGGACGGCACGAAAAAAGGGCCACCCTCTAAAGAGGGTGGCCCTTATCACACGGGGGGGCGGCCGCGCGGAGCCCGCACGGCGGGAGCTACCTACGCGCGCATTTCTGCACCCAAGCGCTCCTTGGCCAGCTCCGCGGCCGCCAGGCGGTGCTCGTTAGCTTCTTCGTCGGTCAGCGTGCGATCAGCCGCGCGGAAGACCAGCTGGAAGGCCAGTGACTTCTTGTCGGCGCCGAGCTGGTCTCCGCGGAAGACGTCGAAGACCGTGACGTCCTCGAGCAGGTCGCCCGCCCCTTCGCGCAGCACCGCGCGGACGTCCTCTGCCGGGATCGACTCGTCCACGACGAGGGCGATGTCCTGGTGCAACGCCGGGTAGGCGGACAGCGCGGGCGCCGGGAAGTTCTCTTCCATCGGCAGCGCGGAAAGATCCAGCTCCATGGCACAGGTGCGCGGCGGCAGATTGAGCTTCTTCAGCACCTGCGGGTGCAGTTCGCCGGCACAACCGACCACTTCGCCGCCCGCCTTCAGCGCGGCGCAGCGGCCCGGGTGCCACGGCAGCTCGTCCGCCGCGGCCACCTCAAGTTCCAGACCGCAGGCGCGGGCGACCACGCGGGCAGACTCGATCGCATCCGCGTACGAATACGCGCGCCCCTCGCCCCACGGGCCGGAGTGCTCGATGTTGCCCACTCCGACGGTGGCCACGTGCAGCGGCTGCGCCGGCAGCGTGCCCACAAGCTCGGCGACTTCTGCATCGTCCGGCCGGGTGCGGACATCGAGCATCGGGGAGGCAGCGGCACGCCGGAACGCCACCTGCTGCAGCCCGTACAGTGCGAGATCGGACCGGCCCCGGGCCACGTTGCGCGAGACGGCCTCGAGCATGTCCGGCAGCAGCGTGGTCGCCAGCGTCGCCTTGTCGGCCTCCAACGGGTTTTGCACCGTGACGGCGTTGCGGCGTGCGTCGTCGGCGGCAAGCCCCCATGCGTCCGCGGTGTCGTTGGCCATGAAGGGGCTCGGCAACACCTCGGCGTAGCCCGAGTACGCCAGGCTGTGCCCCACCGCACGCCGACGGCGCTGGCGCGGGCTCAGTCCCCGGCCGCCGGACGGAGTGGGCAGCACGCACGGGATGTCCTCCAGCCCCTCCAGGCGCAGGATTTCCTCGATGAGGTCGACGTCCATGGTCAGATCACCGCGCCACGTCGGCGGGGTGACGGTGAGGCGGTCGTCGGCGTCGCCGACCTCGCAGCCCACCTCGCGCAGACGGCGTACAACGGTCTCGCGGGAATAGTCCACGCCGGCATAGCGCGCGGGCTTGTCCGCAGCGAGGGAAATCGACTCGGCCTGCGGGACCTCGCCGATAAGGGTGCGGCCTGCCTCGATGGTGCCGTCGGCAAGCTCGGCGAGCAGCGCGCAGGCATAGTCCAGGGCCACCTCGACGATGGCCGGATCCACCTCGCGCTCAAAACGGCGGGAGGACTCCGACGACAGCTTGTGCCGCCGCGAGGTGCGGGCCACGGTGATGGGATCCCACGTAGCGGCCTCGAAGAGCACGTCGGTGGTCGCATCGGTGATTTCAGAGGTCGTGCCTCCCATCACACCGGCGAGCGACTGAATGCGCTCGGAGTCCGCGATGACGACGTCCTCGGCGTCCAGCTCGCGCTCGACGTGGTCGAGGGTCTCGAACTTCTCCCCCGCCGCCGCCCGGCGCACCGTGAGATCACCCTCGATGCGCTGGGCATCGAAGGCGTGCATCGGCTGGCCAAGCAGCAGCATGACGTAGTTGGTCACGTCGGTGGGCAGGCTCACCGGGCGCTGGCCGCTGAGCATGAGCTCGCGCTCCATCCAGAACGGTGTGCGCGCATCCGGGTCGATGCCGGTCACCTTGCGCAGGCCGAAACGCTGCGCCTTCGTCTCCGGGCGCAGGTCTACCTGCTGGACCGGTGCGGCGTCGTCGGCCGCGGGGACCGCCTGCGTGTCGATGCCCGCCACAGCCGCATCGTCGGCCGGATCCGTGAACTGCAGGTCAAACGACGAGGCGAGTTCGCGCACCAGGCCACGTGCGGAAAGCGCGTAGCCGCGGTCCGGGGTGATGTTGACGTCAAAGACGGTGTCATCCATGCCGATGAGCGGGCGGGCATCGGCGCCCGGCTCACCCACCGTATCCGCGAGCGTGATGATGCCCGCGGAACCAGCCGCCATCCCCAGCTCAGCGGCCGAGCACATCATGCCGGCGGAGATGTGGTCGTAGGTTTTGCGCGCAGAGATCTCGAACCCACCGGGCAGTACCGCACCCGGCAGGGCCACCACGACATGATCTCCGAGGCGGAAGTTGCGGGCGCCGCAGATAATGCCCTGCTTTTCCCCGGTGCCGTTGGCCTCGCCCACGTCGATCTGGCAGTAGCGAATCGGCTTTTTAAAACCGGTCAGCTCCTCGATTTCGTCCACGCGGCCGATGACCAGCGGCCCCTCGATCTCGGGCAGGGCCGCATAGCCCTCGGTTTCGAACCCAACGCGCACGTAGGCGCTATCGAGCTCCGCGGAGCTTACCGAGAAATCCGGGTTGCCGCCCCGCTGCAGCAGGTTGGTGACCCAACTTTGTGAAATGAGCATGAAGTTTCCCTTTCCTGCTGTCGTCTTGTTAAGCCTGCACGCCGAACGGCAGCGTGAAGCGAACGTCGCCTTCGACCATGTCGCGCATATCGGTCAGTCCGTTGCGGAACTGCAGCGTGCGCTCCAGCCCCATGCCGAAAGCAAAGCCGGTGTACTCTTCCGGATCCACGCCCACCGCGCGCAAGACGTTCGGGTTGACCATGCCGCAGCCACCCCACTCGATCCAGCCGGCGCCGCCCTTCTTGTTGGGGAACCAGACGTCCACCTCGGCGCTCGGCTCAGTGAACGGGAAGTAATTGGTGCGCATCCGCGTCTTCGTCTCCGGGCCGAAAAGCACCTTGGCCAGGTGGTCTAGCGTGCCGCGCAGGTGCGCCATGGTCAGGCCCTTATCCACCGCAAGGCCCTCAACCTGGTGGAAGACCGGGGTGTGCGTCGCATCCAGCTCGTCAGTGCGGAACACGCGGCCGGGGCACGCGATGTAGAGCGGCACCTCGCGCTCAAGCATTGTGCGCACCTGCACCGGCGAGGTGTGGGTGCGCAGCACCTGGAGAGAGTCCTTGTCAGACACGTGGAAGGTGTCCTGCAGGGTGCGGGCCGGGTGATCCGGCAGGAAGTTCAAGGCGTCGAAGTTGAAGTACTCCGCCTCCACCTCCGGGCCATCGGCGATTTCCCAGCCCATACCGATGAAGATATCGGCGATGCGCTCGCTCAACGCCGTAATCGGATGTAGCGCGCCGGTCTGGGTGCGGGTAGTCGGGATGGTGACGTCCACCGTCTCGGCCGCCAGTTGCTCGGCGCGGGCCTTTTCCTCGAGCTCCTGCTTGACGCCTGCGAAGTGTTTTTCCACCCGCCCGCGGGCCATATTGACCACCCGACCGGCGTCTTTGCGCTGGTCTTTCGGGATGGTACCGAGGCTCTGGCGAGCCTTCGGGATATAGGCGCCATCGCCTAGGTGATCGCGGCGCGCGGCGGCGAGTTCTTCCAGGCTGGTCGCGGCATCGAAATCCGCAATCGCCTTGTCCGCGGCGGCGCCCAGGGCGGCTTCGGTCAGTTCAATCTCGGGTGTATCCGACACGTGGCTTAAAACCCCTTCTTCGCGCGAAACGTAACGCCGGCAATCATACCGCGCGGGGCATGCGCCCTATTCCGCCGCCCGCGCTTCGGCCTGCGCCTGTGCCGACTCGTACAGACAGATGGCCGCGGCGGTCGCGAGGTTGAGCGATTCCGCACGCCCCCGCAGCGGGATGCGCACCCGCACGTCCGCCTCCGCCTGCAGCTCGCCCAGCCCGTGGGCTTCGTTACCGAAGAGCCAGGCGGTGGGGGCGGTGAGGTCGACATCGGCAAGCTCGGCCTCCCCGTCCGGGGCGGTGGCCAGCACCTGCATCTGCCGTGACCGCAGCTGCCCGAGCACGTCCTTGATGTTGGTTTCGCGCGCGACGGGGATGTGGAACAGCGAGCCTGCCGATGCCCGCGCCACCTTGCAGCCCAGCGGGTCCACGGTCTCGCCGGCGAAAATAACGCCGTCAGCCCCGAGCGCGTCCGAGGTGCGGATCAGCGTGCCGGCATTTCCCGGCTCCGCAGTCTCCACCGGCACGGTAACTAGATCAGGACCTCCAGCGAGGATCTTCCCGGCCTTCCACAGAACCGGGTCGCACACCGCGAAAAGCCCAGTCGTGGTCGCGGTATCGCTCAGCGACTTTGCTGCTTTATCCGTAATCGGGTGGATGTAGACGTCCATGTAGCCCGCGGCTGTCACTACCTCCGAAAAGCGTTCCGCCGCTCGCTCCGTGACAAACAGGTCCTTCGCAGCGCCCGTGGACACGGCGGCATCGACCGCGTTCTCCCCCTCCACGAGGAAGGCTTTCGCCTTGCGCCGCTGGCCTGCGCGGTGCAGTTTTGCCGCATTGACGATGCGCGGGGTCCGTTCCGTAAAAGCCTGTTCGAAGTCGAGTGCCATGCGCTCTACCCTACTTCCCGCCACCGCCGCCTCCCCGCATCCCTCAACCAGTGGCTAAAGGCACGCGAAGAGCCCCTACGGATCAGCTTTTCAAGGGATCCGTAGGGGCTCTGGGAAAGAGTCAGGCGTTACGCAGCCTGCGGAGCGTTGACATCCTCCGGCAGTGCGGCCTTGGCGGACTCACACAGGGTGGAGAAGGTCTCGAAGTCGTTGACGGCAAGGTCGGCGAGGATCTTGCGGTCGACCTCGATCTCAGCCAGGCGCAGGCCGTGGATGAGACGGTTGTAGGTGATGTCGTTCATGCGGGCAGCGGCGTTGATGCGCTGGATCCACAGCTTGCGGAACTCGCCCTTACGCTTACGGCGGTCGCGGTAAGCGTAAGTCATGGAGTGGAGCCACTGCTCCTTGGCTACGCGGTAGCGACGGGAGCGCGCACCACGGTAGCCCTTGGCGGACTTCATAATTGCGCGGCGCTTCTTCTTACCGTTAACAGACCGCTTTACTCGTGCCACGGTGATACTTCCTTCAGTTCAGATCGTAGGTGTGCTTGATGTGGTGATGAAGAGTTTCTGATGGGCGGAAAGGCCCGAAACTTAGGCCTTGCCCAGCAGGCGCTTGACACGCTTGCGGTCAGCGCGGGCGACATCCACGGAGCCCTTGAGGCGGCGGGTGCGCTTGGACGGCTTGTGCTCCAGCAGGTGGCGGCGGTTTGCCTGCTCGCGGCGCAGCTTGCCCTTGCCGGTCGTCTTGAAGCGCTTGGCAGTGCCCTTGTGAGTCTTCTGCTTCATGAGTATTGAGTCCTTCTCAGCTCGGTTGCGGTCTACTTCTTCTTGCCCTTGCGGATGGGCGCCAAGACCATGGTCATGTTCCGCCCGTCCTGCTTCGGCTTGGTCTGGATGGCGCCGTACTCGGCGACATCGTCAGCTAGGCGCTCCAACAGGCGGAAGCCAAGTTCCGGGCGGGACTGCTCGCGGCCACGGAACATGATCGTCACCTTGACCTTGGAGCCCTTCTCCAGGAAGCGAACGACGTTACCCTTTTTCGTTTCGTAGTCGTGCTCGTCGATCTTCGGACGGAACTTCTGTTCCTTGACGACAGTCTGCTGCTGGTTCTTGCGAGCCTCGCGAGCCTTCTGTCCCTGCTCGTACTTGTACTTGCCGTAGTCCATGATCTTGACTACCGGTGGCTTCGCCTTGGGGGCGACCTCCACCAGGTCCAGATCGGCTTCGTACGCAACCTTTCGGGCGTCGTCGGTGCGAACTACCCCTACTTGTTCACCTTCCGGTCCGATGAGTCGGACCTCCGGCACTCGGATGCGGTCATTGATGCGAGGCTCAGCAGCGATTGTGTCTCCTAGGTCTAAAAGGGTGAAACGTATGTACGCCTACCGAGACCACAAACGAAGAAACCCCGCTGCCTGTGACAGACATGCGGGGAGTTCTCACCTGAATAGGAAGACGCGCCGCCTTCCTATTACCGTTTGACCCGTAGCCTGCGTGTAGCGGCATGGGGTGGGAGAAACTCCGCTTGCGACCCGCGACCTCCTGGATAAAGTGTCCGCGGGCGGTAGTGGTTAAGAAGATAGCACTAGGCGGCGGGCAAACACAAAACGCCACGCGGGACGATGCCGCGCTTGGCGATGCCCACCTAACCCAGCATCCCCTTCAGGTACTGCCCGGTGTGGGACGCGTCCACCTTCGCCACGTCTTCCGGCGTGCCTTGGGCGACGACGGTTCCGCCACCGCTGCCGCCCTCGGGCCCCATGTCTACCAGCCAGTCGGCCGCCTTAATCACGTCGAGGTTGTGCTCGATGATGAGCACCGTGTTGCCCTTGTCCACCAGACCCTGGATGACCAGCATGAGGCGGCGGATATCCTCGAAGTGCAGGCCAGTGGTCGGCTCGTCCAGGATGTAGATGGTCCGGCCATTCGAGCGCTTCTGCAGCTCGGAGGCGAGCTTGACGCGCTGCGCCTCGCCGCCGGACAGGCTGGTCGCGGCCTGGCCTAAGCGGACGTAGCCCAGGCCGACATCGACAAGCGTGTCCAGGTAGCGGTGGATCGAGGTGATCGGCTCGAAGAACTCGGCGGCCTCGGAGATGGGCATGTTGAGCACCTCGGCGATGTTTTTGCCCTTGTAGTGCACCTCCAGCGTCTCGCGGTTGTAGCGCGCGCCGCCGCACACCTCGCACGGGACGTAGACGTCCGGCAGGAAGTTCATCTCGATCTTGATCGTGCCGTCGCCGCGGCACGCCTCGCAGCGCCCGCCTTTGACGTTGAAGGAAAAACGCCCCGGCTTGTAACCGCGGACCTTGGCCTCCTGAGTGTCGGCGAACAGGTGGCGGATCTTGTCGAAGACACCCGTGTACGTCGCCGGGTTCGACCGCGGGGTGCGGCCGATGGGCGACTGATCCACCTGGACCAGCTTGTCCAGCTGGTCGGTACCCTCCACGCGCTTGGCGCGCCCCGGCACCTGGCGGGCACGGTTGAGATCGTTGGCCAGAGTCTTCGCCAGGATCTGGTTGACCACCGTGGACTTGCCGGAGCCGGACACGCCGGTCACGCACACCAGGACGCCGAGCGGGATCTCCACGTCGATGTCTTTGAGGTTGTTCTCGTGTGCGCCCACGACCTTGAGTACCCGGTCGTGGTCCACCGGGCGGCGCTTGTCCGGCACGCCCAGGACCTTCTCCCCCGACAGGTACTGCCCGGTCAGCGAATCTTTCACCTTCTCGATGCCGGCGGGCTCGCCCTGGTAGACGATCTCGCCGCCGTACTCACCGGCACGCGGACCGATATCCACCAGCCAGTCGGACTGGCGGATGGTGTCCTCATCGTGTTCGACCACGATGAGCGTATTGCCGATGTCCCGCAGGCGCTTCAGCGTGTTGATGAGCCGCTGGTTGTCGCGCTGGTGCAGGCCGATGGACGGCTCGTCCAGCACGTAGAGCACGCCGGCCAGGCCCGAGCCGATCTGGGTGGCCAGGCGAATGCGCTGAGCCTCGCCACCCGACAGCGTGGAGGCGCCGCGGTCGAGGCTCAGGTAGGTCAGGCCGACATCGATAAGAAAGTGCAGCCGCGACTGGATCTCCTTGAGCACTGCCCCGGCGATGATCTCCTCGCGGTGGCCCAGCTGCAGCGAGTTCAGAAACTCCGAGGCATCCTCGATGGACAGCGCCGACAGACCCGCGATGGACTGCTCGCCGTGCGATTCCGAGGCCAGCCGGACCGACAGGATCTCCTTCTTCAACCGCGTGCCGTGGCACACGTTGCACGGGACCCGGCGGGTGTACTGCAGCAGGCGATCCTTCTGCGAGTCGGAATCGGTGGTCTCCAGCTTGCGGTGGATAAAGCCCACCGCGCCCTCGAACGGGGCGGTCCAGTCACGCATGCGCCCGTACCGGTTCTTGTAACGGACGCGGACCTTTTCTTCGGTGCCGTAGATAAGCGCCTCGCGCTGCTTCTTGGTCAGCTTGCTCACCGGGGTGCGCGGATCGAAGTCGAGCGCGTTGCCCAGGCCCGCGACCAGGCGCCGGAAGTACTTCGAGTTCGGGCTCGAGTGCCACGGCTGCACCGCCTCTTCCGCCGGCGCGTCCGGGTCCGGGACGATGAGCTCCTCGTCCACCTCGAGGCGAGTGCCCAGGCCGTCGCAGGCCGGGCAGGCACCGAAGGGTGAGTTGAACGAAAAGGCGCGCGGCTCGTACTCCTCGACCGTGAGTGTGTGCCCGTTCGGGCACGAGGCCTTTTCGGAGAAGGTGTGGGAAAGCTCCGGCTGGTCGACGTAGTCGATGGTGACCAGGCCATCGGCAAGCCGCAGCGCCGTTTCCACCGAGTCGGTCAGGCGCTGCTTCTGCGAGGCCTTCACCTGGAGGCGGTCGACCACCACGTCGATGTCGTGCTTGATCTGCTTCTTCAGCTTCGGCGGGTCCGTGAGCTGGTGAACCTCGCCGTCGACGCGCACGCGGGAAAAGCCCTGGGCCGCCATGTCCGCGAAAAGATCCACGAACTCGCCCTTGCGCTTGCGGGCCACCGGAGCGAGCACCTGGAACTTGAGCTTCTCCTCGTTGTCCAGGACCGTGTCCACAATCTGCTGCGGCGTCTGCGACTCGATGACCGCGTCGCACTCCGGGCAGTGCGGCGTGCCGGCGCGGGAGAACAACAGACGCAAAAAGTCGTAGATCTCGGTGATGGTGCCCACCGTGGACCGCGGGTTGTGGTTGGTGGACTTTTGGTCGATGGACACGGCCGGCGAGAGGCCATCGATGTAGTCGGCGTCGGGCTTGTCCATCTGGCCCAAAAACATCCGCGCGTAGGAGCTCAGCGATTCCACGTAGCGGCGCTGACCTTCAGCGAAGATGGTGTCGAAGGCCAGCGACGACTTGCCGGATCCGGACAACCCGGTGAACACGACCATCTTGTCGCGTGGGATGTCGATGTCTACCCCTTTGAGGTTGTGCTCACGTGCGCCGCGCACAACTAACCGCTCCGCCACGTATATACCGCCTTTCCAAAGGAGAATCGCTTACTGGGAACTGCTAGGAAACGATACCCGTACAGTGGAAATCATGACTACTGAGCTGCAGCTGCACCACGTGTCCGTGGGCGACATGGACAACAACTCCTATCTGCTGGCCGCGGGCGGCGAGGGCCTTCTTATCGATGCCGCGGCCGACGCCGACGCGCTCTTGGCGCTGGCCCGGGACGCCGGCGTGGACATCACCACCGTGCTCACCACGCATCGCCACGCCGACCACGTCGGAGCGCTTTCCCAAATTTTGTCTGCGACCGGGGCGCGCCATATCTCCTCGTTCCTCGATTCGCCCGCCCTGCCCGCGCCTGTCGATGTCGAGCTGCGCCACGGTGAGACCTTCGAGTTCGCCGGCCACGAGCTGCCCGCCATCATCCTGCGCGGCCACACTCCCGGCGGGCTAGCCACCGCCGCGGACATCGACGGGGTCACCAACCTGTTCGTCGGCGACTCCCTCTTCCCCGGCGGGCTGGGCAAGACGGCCTCCGAGGGGGACTTTTTCCGCCTGTACAAAGACGTCACGGAGCGGCTGTTCAACGCGTACCCAGACGAGGCGGTGGTTCGCCCCGGCCACGGCGCCCCGACCACGCTGGGCGAAGAACGGCCCCAGCTCGCGGAGTGGCGCGAGCGGCGCTGGTAACGCGCGCGACGTCGAGGCTATTCGAATCCGCGTAGACTGTGGCGACACAGTACGTCACACCTCACTAGAAGGAGTACGAGTTAATGATTCGCAAGATTGCCCGCCCGATGCTGGCTTCCGTCTTCATCTACGACGGGGTGGACAACGTCCGCAACTCCGCGGACCACGTGAAAGAGACCGAGTCTGCTCTGAAGCTGGTCCGCGGCGTCGTGCCGAAGGACTACCGCGGCTTGGTCCCGAACGATCCGGAGACCGTGGCCAAGGGCCTGGGCGGCGCGAAGATCGGCGCCGGTTCCCTGCTCGCGCTGGGTAAGGCGCCGCGCACCTCCGCCGCCGTGCTGGCCGCGGCTTCCCTGCCGTCCTTCCTCGGCCGCAACGCGTTCTGGAACGCGAAGGACTCCCAGGACAAGGAGGCCCGCCGCAACGGCTTCCTCACCTCCGTGGCCTTGCTCGGCGGCCTCGTGCTGGTCACCCAGGACACCGAGGGCAAGCCGTCGCTGCGCTGGCGCGCCGAGGACGCCGGCAAGCGCACCTCCAAGAAGGTTCAGTCCGCTCTGCCGGGCAAGTCCGAGACCCAGAAGTTCGCCGACGACGCGTCCGACTGGTTCAGCGACAAGACCGACAAGGTCAAGGATTACGTCGACGACAACAAGGACGACTGGCAGGAGGCTGGCCAGAACTTCTTCGACACCGCGAAGTCCTACGTGGAAGACGCCAAGGACTTCATCGATGACAACAAGGACGACTGGCTGAAGTCGGCGCAGAAGAACGCCAAGACCGCCAAGAAGTCCGTGGTCAAAAACGCCTCCAAGGCCCAGAAGAAGGCCGACAAGGCGCTGAGCGATGTCGACACGAAGAAGGGCAAGCGCGCCGTCAAGAAGGCGGGCAAGAAGGCCGACAAGCTGCAGGACAAGGCCGATAAGAAGCTGGCAAAGGCCATCGACAAGGTCGGCGACCTGATTAACGACTAGCCTGCGCTACAATCAGCGGCTCAGCTTTTTAGCTGGGCCGCATTTTCTTTGCCCTGGTGTCCGGCTTTTGCACACACCCTTCTAGTACGCGGAGGTTGTCTTCGATGTCTAACGCTCGCCACCCGGCCACCGACTCCGAGGCCGCCCATCAAGACGCGGAGATCGCGCGCGAGCAGCGCTACGTCGACGGGCTTTTCGCGCACCTCGACCACGAAGTCTCCGCCGCCCAACAGCGCCTGGCGGACGTGCAGAAGGACGTCGATCCGGCCACGCCGGAAGACGACGCGCTGGTGCGCCGCGAGACCGAGTACCACGGGCTGCAAGCCAAGCTCGACCGGTTGAACCTAGCGCAGGTCGGGCTGGTGTTCGGCCGCATCGACATCGACGCCCCGGGGGACAACCCGACCGCGGAGGGCCTCGACCGGCGCTACATCGGCCGCATGGGCATCGACGACCGCGCGGACGACTACCGCACCCTCCTGTTGGATTGGCGGGCGCCGATGGCGCGCCCGTTCTACCTGGCCACGACCGCCCAGCCGGAGGGCGTGACCGTGCGGCGGCACATTCGCACCTCCGGGCGCGAAGTCACGGGCTTGAGCGACGAGGTACTCTCCCACGGCGCCCAACCCGCGGCCGCCGATTTACCGCCGAGCGCAGCGGACGACGGCGTGGGCGGCGAATCCGCCCTCCTCGCCGCGCTCGATAGCGCCCGCACCGGCCACATGCACAGCATCGTGGAGACGATCCAGCGCGAGCAGGACGACATCATCCGCGATAGCACCCGCGGCGTCATGGTGGTCGAAGGCGGCCCAGGCACCGGGAAGACCGCCGTTGCGCTCCACCGCGTTGCCTACCTTTTGTACAACTACCGCGAGCGTTTGGGCTCTACCGGCGTGCTCATCCTGGGGCCGAATACGACCTTTCTCGACTACATCTCCCGCGTGCTGCCGGAGCTCGGCGAGACCGGCGTGGTGCTATCCACCGTGGGCGAGCTGTTCCCCGGGGTCACGCCCACGCATCGCGAGGATCTGCTGGCGCGCGAAATTAAAGGCTCCGAGGCCATGGTGGAGATCCTGCGCGAGGCCGTACGCGACCTACAGCGAATCCCCGACGAGGCCGTTACCGCCACGGTGGATCAAATAGACCTCGAGGTGACCCCCGCCATGGTCAAGGCCGCCCGTACCCGCGCGCGGCGGTCGCGCAAGCCGCACAACGACGCCCGCCTGGCGTTTACCGAACACCTCGTGGATCAGCTCGCGCACCAGCTCGCGGACACGATCGGCGCGGACCCGCTCGGTGGGGCGAACCTGCTGTCCCGTGCCGACGTCGACCAGCTCCACGACGACATCGACTCCTCCCCCGCCGTTGCCGCGCTTCTCGATGACTGGTGGCCCCACCTCACCCCGCACGGCGTCCTCGCCGATCTTCTTAGCGACCGGGATGCCATCGCCCGCGCCGCCCACGCCTACGACGACGAGACGCGCGAGGCGCTCTACCGTCCCGTCGGCGCCGCCTGGACGCCCGCGGACGCGGCGCTGCTCGACGAGCTCGCACAGCTGGTGGGCATGCCCGACCCCGATGCCGAGCAGGCGGCGGCCGACGCCGAGTGGCGCGAGCGTGTCGCGGAAGCGGAGGAAGCCCTGGACGTCCTGGCGTCGTCGGAGTCCACGGACAACGACGACGACACCTTCGAGGCGGAGATCCTCTCCGCCCACGACGTCATCGACCCGGAGGCCCTGGCACGGCGCCAGGAGGCGCGCGATACGCGCACCACCGCCCAACGCGCGCGGGCCGACCATACCTGGGCCTACGGGCACGTCATTGTCGATGAGGCACAGGAGCTCAGCCCCATGGAGTGGCGCATGGTCTTCCGGCGCAGCCCGTCGCGGTGGATGACCCTTGTTGGTGATACCGCGCAGACCGGCGCCCCCGCCGGCGTAGATGACTGGGCAGAAACGCTGGAGCCCTTCGTCGGCGCGCGCTTTCGTCACCACGAGCTCACCGTCAATTACCGCACCCCGCAGCCCATCGTCGACGTGGCGAACCACCTGCTCGAGCTCATCGACCCGGAGGCCACGCCGGCGGTGTCCGTGCGCGACGGCGACCCGGTGCGCTTTGTGGACGCCGTTCCGGAAACCGCAGAAGACCCCGACCGAGAGGGAACATTCACCGACGCCGACGGCCGCTTGCACGCGGTGATTGACGCCGCCAACGTCGAGGAGATGAAGGGGCTCGAGTTCGACCACGTGACACTAAAAGAGCCCCGGGAGATCCTCGCCGGATCTCCGCAGGGGCTCCATAACCTCTACGTCGCCATCACGCGGGCGACGCAGACGCTCACCGTCGTCGGCACATGGCCGACTGACGTCGAGCTGGAGTCAGCAGTTAGCTGACGGTGTGCACGATCATCACGTCGCAGTCGGACTGACGGGCGACGTCCGCCGGGACCGAGCCGAGCAGGCGGCCGGTCAGGGAGTTGATGCCGCGGTTACCCACGACGAGCAGCTCCGCGTTGTTGTCCTTGACGATGTCCATGAGGGCCTGCACCGGGGTGCCCGGGCGCACGGCGGTCTCGATGTTCTTCGCACCGAACTTCTCGGCGTGCTCGCGGGCCGACTGCAGGTTGGCCTCCGCCTTCTCGTCGCCGAGGATGGTCACGGTGTCCTGACGCAGGGTCTTGGAGGCCTGCTCCTTGTTTTCGTAGTAGGCGCAACCAATGACGAGAGTGGCGTCGAAAGCCCCCGCGATGCGCGCGGCGCGTTCGACGGCGAGCAGGGAGGACTTGGAACCATCCGTACCGACGACAATCTTGTTGTAATCGCTCATGGTATGTGCCCTTTCCAGGGAAATTCATTCCCTCGTCTTCAGAAAAATACTGTTACAGCGATGCTTTATTTTAGCAGCTGGATCGCCATTTATTGCTGCGTTGTGTTCACAACCACTACGTCACAGTGCACTTTGCGCATCAGCTCCGTGGACACGGAGCCGAAAACACGCCCCGACAGCGAGTTAATACCGCGGTTACCCACGACAAACACGTCCACGTCGTGCTCCTCGCCGACTTCCATGAGCGCATGGACGGGATCACCCGATTTAGGGATAACCTCCACCTTGTCCGCACCTTCCTCAGCGGCGATTTTCACCGCCGCGTCCAAATACGACTCGGCGGACTCTTCGCTGACGATCGGCAGCTTGTCGGTCTCGCTGGAGTGGGCGCCGAACACGCCGCCGTGGTGCGTGTAGAACGCCGTGACGATGATGAGCTTGGCCTGGTAGGCGCGGGCCATGCTGGCGGCGGTGCGCACCGCCTTTTGCGCGCCGTCCGACCCGTCGGTACCAACCGCAATGACGTCGTAGTGAAGCATGTGTCCCAGTCTAGATCCCCGCCCGCGGGCTAGATGCCTGCTTCTTCCAGCCCGCGCTTTTCCTTCTTCAAGTCGGCGATCTCGTCGCGCAGCCGGCCCGCCAGCTCGAACTTCAGCTCGCGGGCGGCGTCGCCCATTTGCTTGGTCAGATCATCGATAAGCGCCTGCACCTCGTCCGCGGCCATGGAAGACACGTCGGGGCGCTCGACCAACGCAGCCGGGTCGCCGTCGCGCGTGCCGTCCTTGTCAGAGTCACCGTCCTGGTCCTCGTAAACCTGGTCGAGGATATCGGCGATCTTCTTCCGCAACGGCTGCGGGTCAATGCCGTGTTCCTCGTTGTACGCGATCTGCTTCTCGCGGCGCCGCTCGGTCTCATCGATGGCGTTGCGCATCGACTCGGTGATCTCATCTGCGTACATGATGACCTCGCCGGAGACGTTACGGGCCGCACGTCCAATGGTCTGGATGAGCGAGGTGGTCGAGCGCAAAAAGCCCTCCTTGTCGGCATCCAGGATGGCCACGAGCGAAACCTCCGGGAGATCCAGGCCCTCGCGCAGGAGGTTGATGCCCACCAAGACGTCGTATTCGCCCTGCCGCAGCTGGCGGAGCAACTCCACGCGCTGCAGCGTGTCGATGTCCGAGTGCAGGTAGCGCACCTTGATCCCGTTTTCCATCAGGTAGTCCGTGAGATCCTCGGCCATGCGCTTGGTCAGGGTGGTCACCAGCACGCGCTCGTTCTTCTCCGTGCGCTCGCGCACCTGGTCGATGAGATCGTCAATCTGGCCCTTCGTCGGCTTGACCGTGACCTTCGGGTCGACCAGCCCGGTCGGGCGAATGACCTGCTCGACGAACTCGCCGCCGGACGCGGTCAGCTCGTAATCGCCCGGTGTCGCGGACATGTAGACGGTCTGGCCGACGCGCTTTTCAAACTCGTCGAAGGTCAACGGTCGGTTGTCCATCGCGCTGGGCAGCCGGAAGCCGAACTCCACCAAGTTGCGCTTACGCGACATGTCGCCTTCAAACATGCCGCCGATCTGCGGCACCGTCACGTGCGACTCATCGATAATGGTGAGGAAGTCTTCCGGGAAGTAGTCCATGAGCGTTGCCGGCGCAGATCCGGCCGGGCGGCCGTCAACGTGCCGGGAGTAGTTCTCGATGCCGGAGCAGAACCCGACCTGCTCGATCATCTCCAGGTCGTACTCGGTGCGCATGCGCAGGCGCTGCGCCTCGAGGAGTTTCCCGCGGTTTTCCAAGTCCTCCAGGCGCTCCGCCAGCTCGTCCTTGATGTCCTGGATGGCCTTGGCCATGCGCTCGGGGCCGGCCACGTAGTGCGTCGCCGGGAAGATGCGCAGCTCGTCAACCTGCTCGATGACGTTCCCGGTCACCGGGTGGATGTAGTAGAGCGCGTCGACGTCGTCGCCGAAGAACTCGATGCGCACCGCGCGTTCCTCGTAGGCCGGGATGATATCCACCGTGTCGCCCTTGACGCGGAACGTGCCGCGGGTGAACCCGACGTCGTTGCGCTCGTACTGGATGTCCACCAAAAGGCGGAGGAAACGGTCGCGTTCGACCTCGTCGTCCACCTTGAGCAGCACCGAGCGGTCCAGGTAGGACTGCGGTGTGCCCAGGCCGTAAATGCAGGAGACCGAGGAGACCACCACGACGTCACGGCGTGACAACAGCGCCGAGGTGGCGGAGTGGCGCAGGCGCTCCACGTCGTCGTTGATGGACGAGTCCTTCTCAATGTAAGTGTCCGTCTGCGCGATATACGCCTCGGGTTGGTAGTAGTCGTAGTAGCTGACAAAGTACTCGACCGCGTTGTGCGGCAGCAGCTGGCGCAGCTCGTTAGCCAGCTGGGCGGCCAGGGTCTTGTTCGGCGCCATCACCAACGTGGGGCGCTGCTGCTTTTCGATGAGCCACGCCGCCGTCGCCGACTTGCCCGTACCCGTCGCGCCCATGAGCACGACGTCGGACTCGCCCGCGTCCAACCGGCGGTCGAGCTCCGCGATCGCCGTCGGCTGGTCGCCGGCCGGTTCGAATTCCGACTCAACCTTGAAATCGCCGCCCGTGCGCTCGATCTCGCTGACGGGGCGGTGCTCGGATTCCGATAAAACAGGGTGCTCCGCTGCAAAAGCCATGCCGGCCAGTCTACGGCAGGACGGCCCGCGCAGTCTTCACCCAGTTGTCCAGCTCGCCCGTGGCCTCCCACAGCGCGTAGATGGTCGAATTGTCCGGGTCGATGGCTTTTTCTATCCGGTGGCGCAGCCACAGGCGGCGGTTGTCCGTAAATAGGCAGCGCATCCGCGCCGCGGCGATCCCCGGTGGCAGATCCTCCTGGGGCGCGGTGGCCAAAGCCCCGAGTGCGATAATGGCCTCGGCCTCGTCGGCATCGAGGTCGTCGTCGGCACAGGTCTCCCGGAACACGTCGAAGTCGAACGTGCCCGTCCGCACGGCATCGACAATCTCGCGGGCCCGGTGATTATCAAACGGCCCGACACCCCATGTGCCCATAGGCGGCAACGGTAGGCACCGGAAGTTAACGGCCCCGATACGCGAGGTGAATGTTAGGCGACGCTAAGGCGAACCCTGGCTACAGCACGCGCCGGAGAACCTCGTCGACTTGGGGCGCCAAGTCTTTTTTCGGACCGTTGTTGTCGATGACGAAGTCAGCCGCCGCGAGGCGCTTATCGTCAGAGATTTGTTGCGCGATGCGCCGCCGCGCGTCCGCCTCGTCCAGCCCGCGCGAGGCCACTAGGCGCCGCACGCGCTCGTCCACATCGACGTCGACCACCACGGTGACGTCCATGTCCTTGTCCAAGCCTTTGTCCACCAGCAGCGGCATGTCGTAGACCACCGCCTTCTCCCCCGCCTCGCGCGCGGTCTGGAAGCGCTTTTGGGTGACCTGGTGGATGCGCGGGTGGGTGATTTCGTTGAGGCGCTGCGTGCTTTCCGTGTCGGCGAAGGCCCGCTCGGCCAAAAGCCCGCGCTTGAGGGCGCCGGAAGAATCGAGGATGTCGGCACCGAACGCATCGGCAAGCTCGGCCAACGCCGGCTCACCCGGCTTGACGATGTCCCGCGCAATCGCGTCCGCATCCACCACCGGGATGCCACGCTCCGCGAAGAGCGCGGCCACCGTGGACTTTCCGCTGCCGATGCCGCCTGTCAGCCCAATGAGTCGCATGCCCCAGAGGATAACTGCTTCGGCGCGACTAGTTCTGCACGTTTACTTTCCGAACACGCGCAGCAGCGTATCGGACGGGGTGACCTCGCCCTCGACAGCATCCACGCCGGCACACTTCGCGGAGTTGGTGACCACGACCGGGGTGATGAGGTTGTAACCGCGGGCGGTGATGAACTCCGGGTCGAAGCTTATGAGCTTGTCGCCGGCGGAAACGCGCTGCTTCTTGTCCACATGGACGGTAAAACCTTCGCCGCCGAGCTCGACGGTGTCGATACCGACGTGGATGAGCAGCTGGACGCCGTTGTCCAAGTTGAGGCCCACCGCGTGCCCCGACTTCTGCACGGTGAGCACCTTGCCGTCAGCCGGCGCGTACACCGTCGTGCCCGTCGGTTGCACCGCCACACCCTCGCCCAGCTTGGCGCCGGCGAAAATTGGGTCCGGCACCTCGCTCAGCGGCACCGCGTGGCCGGCGAGCGGCGAGTCGAGCTCCACCACGCCGGATTCCACCCCCGCGCCAGCCGTCGCCGTCGTGGCCGCGGACGCCGCTACCGGTGCGCTAGCGCTGCCCTGCGCCGCGTCGCTCGCCTTCCGGTCGCCCGGCTCAGCGGTGCCGGCGTCCTCGACGGTGCGGTGGGCATCGTCAAGCGCGGCATCGTCACGCGAAGCCTCCCTGCGTTCTGCTTCCCGGCGTTCGGCGATGAGGCGCTGGGCCTCCTCCTTCTCCTCAGCGGTGCGGTAGCCGAAGAAGAGGGTGAGCAGCAGCGAGGTGGTGAAAGCCACGAGCACGCCAATGGCATAGCCGCTCCACGGATCGAAGGCGTTGATGGTGAGCGCGGAGGTGAAGACGAAGGCGTTGGCCTTGACGTCGAAAAGCCCCATGACCACACCGCCGAGCGCACAGCCCGGCAGCAGGCGGTAGTAGGAGCGGCGGAAGCGCAGCAGAATGCCGTAGAGCGACGGCTCGGAAATTCCGCCGAAGATGCCGGCGGCGAACGCGCCCACGGACACCTGCGTCATCTGCTGGTTCTTCTCGCGCAGGGAGATGATCATGACGCCGGCCACGACGCCGAAGCAGGCGAAGTTCCAGGCCCCCATCGGGCCCTGGATAAAGTCGTAGCCGTAGACCGCGATGTTCTGGATCATGATGACGTTGAGCGGCCAGTGCAGGCCCATCGGCACCAGGAACGGGTAAAGCAACGGGATGACGATGGCCAGGACAAACGGCGAGAAGTCGTTGATGGCGTACAGCGCGGAAGAAATGGCGTTGCCCACGCCGATGCCGAACGGACCGAGCAGGAACGCTGTCGCCGGGATCATAATCAGCAGCGAGAAGAAGGGCACGAACACCATGTGCACGGCGTTCGGGATGATCTTCTTCAGCGCCTTCTCCACGAAGTACAGGCCAATTGCTGCGAGGATCGGCGGGAAGACCTGGCCGCCGTACTCGTTGATGACGAGCGGGACGCCGGAGACGTCGAGGACATCTCCACGCTCGCCCATGCTCATGAACTCCTGAGTGAGCAGCGCAGCCGGGATGGCGGCCGAGACCCACATGTTGGCGCCCAGCTTCTGCGCCGCCGTGGCGCCGACGAAGATGGGCAGGAAGTAGAACACGGACTGGTACATCGCGTGCGCGAGCTGGAACAGCGGCGGTTGAGTGTCCACGTCCGCGCGGAAGTCCTGGATACCGACGGTGTCTGCCAGCACCAGCAACATAATGATGAGCGAGGCGCCCAGCAGAGCCCACAGCACCGGCCGGAAGGTATCCGAGAGGAACTCGAAGGCGTAGTCGACCCAGCCGTACTTGCCGCGCACGCCGTCGTAGTTCTTCTTCCCACTGTCCGCGTTGCGCCCCTCGGCGCTCGCGTTCACTCCGGGTAGCTTGATGATCTCGTTGTAGTACTCCGCTACCCCGCCGCCCATGACGACCTGGTAACCGTGCGCGCCCTGCGGCACGGTGCCCAGCACCGCTGGGTCTTGGTCCAGCGCGTCCTTATCCACGCTCGACGAATCACGCAGTTGGAAGCGCAGGCGCGTCGCGCAGTGGGTCAGCGACGTGATGTTCTCCGCCCCGCCCAGGTGCTCGACGATGTGTTGCGCAGTGTCTTTAGTCGACGCCACGACTTTTCTCCCTCTTGTAGCTACGCGCCGCCGACATGCCCCGGCAGCTGGTTACGGGTGGGAGTGTATCGCGGGCGAATTTAGCCAGACAAACCTCCGCCGAGGTTGTTGCAGGCGAAAACGCGAAAAGACCCCGGCAACTCATGTGCCGGGGTCTATTTCAGCGAGAAGCTAGTGTGGCTTAGTTGCCGGCCAGCTTGTCGCGCAGCTTAGCCAGCTGCTCGTCGGAAGCCAGGGAGCCAGCCTCCTCGGTGGTGCTGGACGCCGGAGCTGCGTCCTGCGACTCGGAGGAGAAGTTGGCGTCCTCGCCGGCCTCGGCAGCCTCGGCGGCTGCTTCGCGGTGGCGCTGGATCTGCTCGGAGTGGAGCTGGAAGCGACGCTCGGACTCGGCGTAGCGTGCCTCCCACTCCTGGCGCTGCTCGTCGTAGCCCTCGAGCCACTCGTTGGTCTCCGGGTCGAAGCCCTCCGGGAAGACGTAGTTGCCCTGCTCGTCGTAGGAGTCGGCCATGCCGTACTTCGACGGATCGAACTCCTCGGTGTAGTCCTCGTCGGCCTGCTTGATGGACAGGGAGATGCGACGACGCTCGAGGTCGATGTCGATGACCTTGACCATGATCTCTTCGCCGACGTTGACAACCTGGTCCGGGACCTCGACGTGGCGCTGCGCCAGCTCGGAGATGTGAACCAGGCCCTCGATGCCCTCCTCGACGCGGACGAACGCGCCGAACGGGACGAGCTTGGTGACCTTGCCCGGGACGATCTGACCCACAGCGTGGGTGCGGGCGAAGACGCGCCACGGATCTTCCTGGGTGGCCTTCAGGGACAGGGACACGCGCTCGCGGTCCAGGTCGACGTCGAGAACCTCGACGGTGACCTCGTCGCCCACGGTGACAACCTCGGACGGGTGGTCGATGTGCTTCCAGGACAGCTCGGAGACGTGCACCAGGCCGTCGACACCGCCCAGGTCCACGAAGGCACCGAAGTTGACGATGGAGGACACAACGCCCTTGCGGACCTGACCCTTCTGCAGCTGGTGCAGGAACTCGGAGCGGACCTCGGACTGGGTCTGCTCGAGGTAGGCGCGTCGGGACAGCACGACGTTGTTGCGGTGCTTGTCCAGCTCGATGATCTTCGCCTCGAGCTCCTGGCCGACGTACGGTTCCAGGTCGCGGACGCGGCGCATCTCAACCAGCGATGCCGGCAGGAAGCCGCGCAGACCGATGTCCAGGATGAGGCCGCCCTTGACGACCTCGATGACGGTACCGGTGACCGGCTCGTCGCGCTCCTGGAGATCCTCGATGGTGCCCCAGGCGCGCTCGTACTGGGCGCGCTTCTTGGACAGGATCAAGCGGCCTTCCTTGTCCTCCTTGGTGAGAACAAGCGCGTCAATCTCATCGCCGACCTCGACGACCTCGTCCGGGTCGACGTCGTGCTTGATGGACAGCTCGCGGGTCGGGATGACGCCTTCGGTCTTGAAGCCGATGTCGAGCAGAACCTCGTCGTGGTCGACCTTGACGACGGTGCCGGACACGATGTCGCCGTCGTTGAAGTACTTGATGGTCTGGTCGACCGCTGCGAGGAAGTCCTCAGCGGTACCGATGTCGTTGATCGCTACCTGAGGGGTGTTGGAAGTGGGCATATTTTTATGTTGCTCCGAATTGCGTATAGGAGATCGAAAATGGACAGGTGCATGTCTCTCGATTGCGCGAACTTCCGACGGCCTTGCTGCGCACGCCACCGCTACTGCAGCGACGCCACCGGCCGACAAGTCGAGGAATCGATCCCACCCCGCGGGCACAACGGCCCTCCTATTGCGACCGTAAGTGCCGAAAGGGCATAGACACGCTCAGCAAATCATACATACTCGCAGCTATGCGGGCAAACACTTTCCCCTAATTCCTCTGGGGCCGAGTGCTAGGATTTTGCCTCGATGACTATGGAGCGACTCGTCCTCACCGGCCGCCGCATCCTCGCGTGGTGGATCGATGCCTTCGCCGTGGGTGCGGTGGTCATCGTCCTGCGGTGGATCATCAACGCCATCACCGCTCACACCGGCGCACTCACCACCGCGCCCGCCGATGGCCTGCTCAACGGCACCGCCCAAACCACCTACGAAACCATCGCCTGGGCCGTATTCTTCTACGTCTACCGGGTCATCTTTGAAGGCCGCTACCGCACCTCGCTGGGCAAGTGGTCGCTCGGCCTCGAGGTGGTCAGCCCCTACCCCAGCTACCAAGTCGCCGCCGTCCGCAACAGCTGGTTGCTTCTCACCCTCGTCGGTATTTGGGTGTACCCGTGGCAAGACATCATTCCCATCGTGGTGGGCGCGACCATGTTCATCTGGGGCCAGCACGTCTTTGACAAGCTCGCCGGCGCCATCGTCCCAGAAAAGATGCGGTAGCGTGTCGGCGCGGTAGCCTATCGCTGCGCTAGTGCGCGGCGGAGTCCCAGCTGTGCCCCTCGCCCGTAGAAACCTCAAGCGGGACAAGCAGGTTGATCGCCGAGTCCATTTCGCGCTCGACGGTGGCGCGGACATCGGCAAGCTCGCCGGGCGCCACCTCGACCACGAGCTCGTCGTGGACCTGTAGCAGCACACGGGACTTGAAGCCGGCCAGGGCTTTATCCACGCGCAGCATCGCGACCTTGATGATGTCCGCCGCGGTGCCCTGGATCGGCGCGTTGAGCGCGGCGCGCTCCGCATTCTCGCGGGCCATCCGGTTGTCCGAATTGAGCTCCGGCAGGTAGCGGCGGCGCCCAAAGACGGTGGCGGTATAGCCATCGCGGCGCGCCTTGTCCACGACCTCCGCGAGGTAGCGCTGCACGCCGCCGAAGCGCTCGAAGTAGGACTCCATGATCTTCTTCGCCTCGCCCGCCGGGATGGACAGCTGCTGGGACAGGCCATAGGCGGACAGGCCGTAGACCAAGCCGTAGGACATCGCCTTCACGCGGCGACGCAGCTCCGGGGTGACCTCCTCAACCGGCACGTCGAAGACTTTCGAGCCGACGTAGTTGTGCAGGTCTTCGCCCTCGCGGTAGGCCTCGATAAGCCCGGGGTCCTCCGAGAGGTGCGCCATCACACGCATCTCGATCTGCGAGTAGTCGGCGGTCAGCAGCGTCTCGTAGCCCTCGCCCACCACGAAGCCGGAGCGAATGCGGCGGCCGGCCTCGGTGCGCACCGGGATGTTCTGCAGGTTCGGTTCGGCCGACGACAGCCTGCCTGTCGATGCCACCGTCTGGTTGAACGTGGTATGGATGCGCCCGTCCGGCTGCACCGTCTTGATGAGCCCCTCGAGGGTGCTCTTGAGCTTCTGGTACTCGCGGTGGGCCAACAGGTGATCCAAGAACGGGTGCGGGTGCTTGGCCGCCAGCTGCTCGATCTCCTTAGCCGCGGTGGAATACCCGGTCTTGGTCTTCTTCGTCTTCGGCAGCTCCAGCGTTTCAAACAACACTGTCTGCAGTTGCTTCGGCGAATTGAGGTTGAGCTTGTCGTCGCCAGCGATAGACCGCGCGTCCGCGAGTTCTTGGTCCACGTGGTTGGTAAACACGTCCAGCTGCTCGTGGAGGGTACCCAGATCCACCGCGATGCCGGTGGCCTCCATGCGTGCCAGGATGGCCGAAAGCGGCAGCTCCATGTCGGTGTACAGCTCGAAGGAGTCGATCTCCTGCAGCTGGCGGGTAAGCGCCTCGGCCAGTTCCATCACGGCCGCCGCCTGGTCGATGAGGCTGGTGTCATCGAGCAGGCTCACCTGGTCGTCCGAGGTGGCCAGGGACTTGTGGAGGTGGCGCTGGTAGACATCGGCAAGCGCGTAGCTTCGCTGCCCCGGCCGCAACAGGTACGCGGCGATGGCGGTGTCGTGGGCAATGCCCCGCAGTGTGATGCCGCGGCCAGCCAGCATGTGGAACGCCGCCTTGGCTTCGTGGAAGTACTTCTCCGCATCAGACTCCAGCCACTCCTTTAACGCCTTCTCGTCCGCAGGCGAAATCTCCGCCAGCTCGGCCTGGATGCCGTGGCGCTCGCCGTCCACCAGCCCGATAGCCTGCGCGTCGCCCTGGCCCGGGCGGCCGTCGCCATGGAGGAACACCGCGACGTGACGGCGGCCGTCCAGCCACGTCGCCAGCGGCTCATCGTCGATGGTGACGTCTTCCGCCGGCTCGGGCGCGGTCTCCTCGCCGTTGTTCGGCACCGCGGTAAGGATGCGCTCACGCAAGTTCTGGCCGAACTCCAGCTCGTCGAGCTTCGCAGCCACCTCTGCGACGTCGGCGGTTTTAAAGGCCAGGTCGTCCGGCCCGACGTCCAGATCCATGTCGGTGACCATCTGCGTCAGCTCGCGGTTGAGCCGCACCTGGTCGATGCGCTCGCGCAGGTTGCCGCCCACGACGCCCTTGATCTCGTCGGCGTGGGCGAGCAGCTCATCGAGGTTGCCGTACTTCAGGATCCACTTGGTGGCGGTCTTCTCCCCCACCTTCGGAATCGACGGCAGGTTGTCCGACGGGTCGCCGCGCAGCGCCGCGAAATCCGGGTACTGCGCCGGGCTCAATCCGTACTTTTCTTCCACCATCTCCGGCGTGAAACGCCGCAGGGTGGACACGCCCTTGATGGGGTACAAGACGGTGGTGTGGTCATCGACAAGCTGCAGGTAGTCGCGGTCACCAGTGACGATCAAGGTCTCGTAATCGCCGGCCTGCGTGGCGATGGTCGCCAGGATGTCGTCGGCCTCGTAATTCTCCACCGACAGGGTGGTAATACCCAGGGTGTCGAGCACCTCCCGGATTAGATCCACCTGGCCGCGGAACGCCTCCGGGGCGGCCTCGCGTTGGGCCTTGTACTCGGCGAACTTCTCGGTGCGGAACGTCTTGCGTCCCACGTCGAAAGCGACCGCGATGTGGTCCGGCTCTTCCTCGCTGACGATGTTCGCGAGCATAGACAGAAAGCCGTAGACCGCGTTGGTGTGCTGGCCGCCCGACGTGGAGAAGTTCTCCGCGGGCAGCGCGTAGAAGGCGCGGAACGCCATCGAGTGACCGTCAATGAGCAGAAGGCGAGGTTTCGTAGCAGACACGGTTGCCCAGTCTAGGCAATCGGGCCGCCGCGCTTGGCGATGCCTCTCCCCGCGATTTCCGTCCGCGGACGGCGGTGGGTTACTATTTCCCCCACGGCCCCTGTAGCCCAATTGGCAGAGGCAACGGATTCAAAACCCGTCCAGTGTGAGTTCGAGTCTCACCAGGGGCACCGTAAGCTGCGCAAACACCGCTTCCCTCGTGACTACCACCTCGAAAGTGTCCAAAAAGTGTCCACAAAGCAGCACCCCTCTTCCACGTGCACGCTCACGACTACTATGGGGAGTTGCCAATAATTGGTGGACCCCACTAAGTGAGTGCCAGTGTTCCGCAACTGGTGTTTTATCAGCCCCGATACTTTCTGACATACCCGTCAGAAAGTAGCCCCTGTCGAGCGGAAAACCTTACCGACGCCGGTAAAGTTCCCCAGCCACGACAGCAAAAAAAGGGGGGTGCATTCGGAATGCAACCCCTCTCTCAAGGTCGCACTCCGATACACCCCGCGTGCGAACACCGCGGACTAGCTACACCACCCGGCGCTTCCGCGCCCCGGTTTCCTTAACCGGCTTCGACTTCAACTCGCCAGCACGCCACCGCTTCCACTCCGAAATGAGCTCATCCCCCCTCAGCTCACTACGCCGGCGCAACTCATCCCAATCCAAGCCCGGGGGAAGAATGGACCCAGGGGTACTAGCTCGCAAGTCACGCAAGTACTCAAACTCATCCCGGAAGTAACGAACGGACTCAACAAGCTTTGCCCGTCGCTCATACTCTTCCTTATCGTCCCCCAAAGGGTCGACCAGCACCGAAAACTCATCCACCCCCTTAGCAACCAAGTCTTCGGAAGTTCCCCACACCGGGTTTAAGTCCGTGCACTCCACGAAGAGCACGTCCGTATCTACCGTCGTGGCACCTTCCCGAAGGTTGCCGAGGAAGTCTCGCTGCGCCTCCTCACTAATACCGTGCTTGAGGAAGGTGAACTCCTTTATCGCGCGCTCGAAGTCTTCCGGTCCTTCCACGCCCGGCATGCCCGCCTTCGTCAGCTGGCGTGCTGCACGCGTCATACGCTTAGCCGCGAGAATGACTTCCTCACTATCTCGCCCCAAATCGAGCTTGGCCGTAAGATTCTCAAACTTGCACCCGATTCCAAACTCCGAAAGCACCTCACGCTGCAACCACTCGGGCAACCCGGACCACGCCTCAGCCGCCTCACGAAGGCCTTCCTCTACGACCTCACGAAGCAGGTCGCCAACCTCCGCGGCAATCACGCCAGGGGTCAACTCATCGTTATCCACCTCAGTACGAAGTTCTCCCACAGCGCCGGCCACCACATGGTCCACCCGTGCCACACCACGGGAATCGCGCACACCCGCTGCCGAAGAAATACGCCCCGCAACCGTCGACGCCTTCAACTCACCCCGCGCCCAACGAGCCCCAAGGTCAGCCAAATCATCCCCCGTCCACGAAGCGCCCACAGTCTCAACAAGCTCTTCCAAACGAGTCACCACACGACGATCCGCCTCACGAAGCTTCGCCTCCACCGCCGGGCGCTTACCGATAAACCCCAAAAGCGGTTCCCACTTATCCAAACGACGAACAAAAAACGCGCCATACTGCTCTGCCAACTCACTCACGATTACCCCTCGCTCCCGGCCTTCGCCTGATTCTTCAACTCTTCTTCACGCCGCGCACGACGCTCCCGCAACTGGTCCAACACACTCTTCTCACGCCCCGGCTCCACCGCCGGAACCACATCCAACAAGTCCAACTGCTTCAACACCCGGTTCAACGACTCCCGCTGCCGACGCTGCTCAGCAACCGCCCCATCAACAACCACGTCAAACCGCGGCACACCCTCGGTTTGTTCTTCAGCCTCTGCCTTCAGCGACAACCACAAACCACGCCGGCTACGAACCGCACCGTCAAGACGCTCCAACACGTCCGCACAACGACACGCCTCAACAAGCAGATACAACGTCGCCGGGCTAAACCGACGCGCAACCGTAGCCGCAGCCCACAACCGAAGACCCGCACGCCCCAAACCAACCGGCGGCTCAGTCATAGGACCAACAACATCCTCCCAATCCGCCGTAGTGATTGAGCTCCGCTCCACCTTCGCCGCATGGTCCTCGGAACGAGCATTCCTACACCGCACACACGGCCGCTCACCCGCCCGATAATGAGCCTGATACCCAGACTTCGTTCCACACGTCTCCCGCCGGGTAGGTGGCTTCAAACCACCCATACCAATACACCCCCGAATTTCGTACTGTTATCAATTGTGACGCGATACCAAGCCGACCAGCGAGCTTGTATATACATCGTCACTACATATGTTACACCCGTCCAAACAGCAGTCTATGTGCAAACGCACGTACATAGGTGCCGAAAATGTTACGAGCCAGCTACCTCCCAATACCGGCAGGAGGGATGATCGGCCTCCGGGGGAGTCCCTCCCCACCCCTCTTGTTGGATATATCCAGTGGTGCGCATATGCGAGTGTCGCTGTTTGCGTTGCTTTTACTCAACATTGAGTAAATACTCTGTCGTTGTGTCGTTGCGTCGTTGTGTCGTTGCGTTCAGCGTATTTATCGTTGTGGTGTTGCGCTGCGATTTGTGGTGTGTGAACCGTTCCAGGTTTGGAAGCGTTTCGCTTGAGAGTTCACGAAGCTTTGCGTGAACGCTCGAAGTTCGTCGATTCTTCGGCGATTGTTTGAAGCTTCTTGTCGCTCGTTGATGGTGTGATGAGTTGTCCAGCCCATTTTCGGAAGGGCGTCCGCCGGAACTTTCTTCCATTTTTGGAATAAAGTCCTGACCTGCGGGGGGTAGGGGTTTAAGCGGCGGCTTGCGAACGGGAGAACTTTCCCTTGCCGTCCCGGGTAACAAGGCCTTCATCCGTTAGAGCATTGAGGACAGTTCCGATGTCGCCGATTTGAGCTAAGTCCTTCTTCGTGAAGCACCCCTTCAGGGTCTTAATGGTCATGCCGTTATCGGGGCTTAGACAGTTGAGGACCAAGTTACGTACGTCGGTAGTCGCCGCCCTAGAGGTGGTTTGATTTTCAGTTGGGCCACTCTTTAGGACGTGTCCCAACTGGCTTTCTGCCACAGTTGGGCCAATCAGTTTCTGCTGGTCATTCCCAGTTGGGCCAGTTGGGCCACTCTGACATGCACGAGGCCGTTTAGTGGCCTCACTGTCCCGACTGGGAAGCGACCACGTTGCTTGCCGTGGGAAACCGGCCTGTTCCGAAGTGCCGCCTAACTTCTTGAAGGCCCGTTTAATCGTTCGTTCGGAGGCGATCTTCTCCCGGGCCGCCGCTTTGAAAACGGCCGCTCTTGTACTCGGGCCATGAAGGGTTAAGTAGTCTTCGAGCCAGGCTTCTGCTTCGGTGCGGTCGTCTTCGTTGTTGGCGATGGTGGAGTCAAGAAAGTCGGTGGCGGCCGTGTCGGTGAATTCACCCCATTGAATTGTTCCAAGTTCGGTCTTCGTCCCGTCGTCGAGAACGAGTGGATGTGAAACTAGGCGGGCTTCACGTGATACCTTTCCGCGGGCAAGGTTGGACTTAGTGTTGGTTACGATGAGTCGTCCTTCGTCTTCGTCGACAGCGGCAGACAAGACACTTCGTGCGATTTGACTCCACGCGATTGAACCGAGCATTAATCGGCCAGTATCTTTCCCCTCACGTTTACCGAAGTGCGCAAGCCCCAAGATGGTTATCCCGTGCTTATCTGCATTTGCGGCAAGAGGTTCGAGAAACTGCCTAATGTCGTCATCTCGGTACCCGTCTAGTCTCGGATCCATTGCAGACTTTGCAGCGTCAAGTACGACAAATTCCACGCCTTCACTAGAGAGCTCGTTGAACAGCAAGTCCGTATCGGCGGGTAGCCGTAGTTGACCTTCGCGGCCAGTTTCAGTGTCAACGTCGATGAAGAAAACGTTGTCGAGATTGGCCCCAGCTGCTTCCAAACGGGGGCGGACGGTGTAGGAACGCGAGTCTTCCGAGTTGAGGTAAGCGCACTTCATGCCCTGGCGGGAGAACTGGGCGACCCAAGAACACGCGATAGTGGATTTACCGACGCCTTCGCGCCCTGCTAGCAAGGTGAGCATTCCACGGGGGATCCACTGATCAATAAGCCAGTCGACGCTTTCGGTTTTCACGGTTGACGCGGCGACTAATCGCACGCGGCGACGCCCAATCTTTGGCTCCAACTCCTCCAAGTCATCGGGGCTGTAGCCTGCCAGAATATGTTCGGCGGCGTCGTTGGCAGCTCCAGCTGCGGTAGTGACGCGGATAGATTCTGGTCGGTCAAGGCCTAAGCCCTGGAGGTAAATGGAAAGTGATTGTGCTCGTTTGTGTCCAGGCTTGTCGTTGTCGGCGATGATGACTACGTCGCGCCCCTTGAGCGGTGACCAATCGGCTTTAGAAGGGTCGTTGTTGCTGCCTCCCGCCTGCGAGACAGCAGCAGATCGCCAGTTGCGACGTATCTCTTTAACGTCCTTTTCACCTTCAACGACGTACACGGCACCGGGAGCGGTGAGACTGTCTACGCCGTAGAGGGAACGGATCGTTGCTTTACATCCGTGAGTGCAGCGAGACGGCACGGAACCGTGAGGGCATTTTTGACTAAACTTCTTGCCGCGTCCACGAATGACCCTGAACCCATCCGAGTAGTCGTAGCGGTCAGAATACGTGTTGTCGTAGAGGTCTTTTAGCTCGAGTCCAATATGGCGGAGGAACTCTTCTGTAGCCCCAGTCGGCTCGTTGTGTACATGAACGAGCGTGCATTGCCTCGCTTCGTTGTAGGAGATGCTCGTTCCCAAGTCGCGCCCTGAATGTCCAGGGGTCTGAATGCTGGCTTGCTTACCCGCTTCGGTGACGCGAACGTTCAACCCAGATTCTTCAGCGCGGGATACCACTAACTCGAAGGAGTTCATGGTGTGTGCGTTGTTGTTTCCCTCGCCGCTAGGTACAATGTTTTTTGTCAACATATCAACCCCATCTCTGATTGATTTCCCGCCGTGTAGTTCCCCCGCATGCACTGGTCCTGCATGCGGGGTTTCCCCGTTTTGGGGATTGTGCCCGTCCCCGGAGTCGAACCGGGGAAGGTGACCTTCCGGGCTGCTTGTTGTTACGCCTTCGGCGCCGCGATTCCTTCAAACAGCTGCCTGATACGCCGGCTAATGGTGAGCGATTGCGTGGCGAGCTCGTTCATGCGGTTCTTGTCCGCTTCTGTCCACGGTGCTTTTTGGTCAACGATTTGTCCGTATTCGCGGGTTAGCTTTCGGGACTCGTTGATGAGACGGTCTATCTCTTGCGTCCGGGTGTCGTTGCTCATGCGTCGCCTTGGCCGTTGTCGAAGCTTGCACTGAGTGCGTTGCGTTCGTCTTCGAAGCGGATAGCTTCCTTCGCGTAGTGTTCGATGGCTTCAGCGTCGCCGGCGCGGTGCGCGTCAACGAGGGCGTCGACGGCAAAGTCTCGTTCCCATTCGAGGCCTGTGAGCTTGAGCTTTTTGGCGTCCTCTGCTTTCTTGCGGTTCAGCGCTTCGTAGCAGTGGGTGCATACCGACACGGTTGTGTCGGTGTCGGAGAGCAGGGTCTTGAAGTCCTTCTTGGAGAAGTGGAGTTTGACGGCTAGGATCCGGTCGAGGGTTTCGCCGCTCCAGGTAATGACTTTCCTGCCGGTTGATTTGTCCGGGCAGGCGATGTGTGCCGTGACGTGGGCGGTTGGTTCGGTAGAATTGTTCACGGGGATACACTCCTTGTCTTGGTCTCCAGCAGTGTTATTGTCAGGCGCGCTGCTGGGGGCTTTTTCTGTGTGGGTGGTCATGGTTTCTGCTTCCGTTCAGTCGAGAGGTCTGGTTGGTCTAGGAAGTCTTTGAGTGCTTCGAAGGGGCGGTAGATGAACTGCTCTTCGCCTTCGTGTTCGTGGTCCTGAGGTGCCGGCATTAGGCGACCTCCCCTACTGGGGTACCCAGTGCTTCGTAGAACGGGCGGGTGGGGATGGTGTACCGGCCACCGATCTTCAGCGCCGGGAATGGAGTTTCGTTCTTCCGGATTGCGGAAATCAGGGTGGAGTACGCGACTCCGAGTTCAGACGCCGCCTCGCGGACGGTGATGGCCTTCGGGACTGTTGCAGGCATGTCAACTCCTTCTGTCTATGCATGTCTGGTGTTAGTGACTATACACGACATGGACAGATCAATGTGTTCATAATGAACATGTTGATATTTCAGCTGGTGACACGCACAATTGCGTTATGAGCAAACCTCTAAGTTTCGGGATGGCCGTAGAAGGCGTCCGCAAGTACTTAGGGCTGTCACGCACAGAACTGCAACGCCGGCTTGCCCAAAACGACACCCCGATCCACATGACCACTCTTCGCCGCATAGAAAGCGGGGAACAGGAACCTAAGCTGTCAGACGCTCAAGCCATTTCTAAGGCACTAGGCGTCTCTCTAGAGGTTCTAACGTCCAGCGAGGCCGTTCCCCAAGGCCTATTCGAGCTCGCTCTATGCCGCGCCACATTGGCAGATAAAACTAACGCTGCCTTGTCGAGTCTCCACGAGTGGGAACAGGCAGGAATCAAACTTGCGAAGTCCATCTCCGAGGCCGAAAATTTCGGCATAGATGGACCCCAGTTAGCAGAGGCTCGAACGGACCTCAGGGACAACTTCGATTTGAGTAACCTAACTGCAAAGCTCAAGGACTATTCTGAGGCCAGAAAGTACTGGGCAGAATACTTGGAGGATCGCGCGGCCAATGGCTAGAGGGCGCCCTGCAACCCCGCCCGGAACTTGGGGCACAATTTCCACGAAGCAACTTCCGAACGGTAACTGGCAGGCTTCCACATGGCTCAGGCTCTACACCGGCCGCACGAAACGGAAACGAGGCAACGGCACCACAAAGACCGCCGCCATCAACCGCCTTAAGTTCAACTGCCAGGAAGAACTAGGCACAACCGGCGACGGGCCCCTATCCCCCTCGAGCCCGCTCAACGACGCGCTAGACCAATGGTTACGCCAGAAAAGCGACGAAGTAAGGGAAGTGTCCTACGACCGTTACGTGTCCGCTGCGAACAACCACATCCGTCCCGAAATCGGGGCCCTTCGTCTCAACGAGTTGCAGCCTTCGAGGCTCAATGTGTGGTTGAAGCGCCTCTCCCCCGGCCCGCGGGACACGGTGAGAACCGTACTCAACGGGGTGTTCCGCATGGCGGTTCGGGACGGGCTCATGCGCGGTAACCCCATGACCGTGCTTGAGCGCGTGAAGTCAACGAAGAAGCAGGTGCGCGCCCTTTCCAGTAGTGAGCTTACCCGTTACCGGGCGAACATCTCAGCTTCCCAGAACGACACCCTGATCGATGTAGTGGACTTGTGTCTAGCTACGGGGCTTAGGGCAGGGGAAGCTCTCGGGTTGCGGTGGCAGGACATCCACCTACACGACGACGTCCCATATCTCGAAGTGGCGGGGACTCTCGTGTACTCGAAATCTAATGGTCATTTTCGGAGCCCGGTGCCGAAGACTGATTCGTCCCGCCGGTCAGTGCGGATCGCCCGCGCAATCCAACCTATGCTTCAGCGGCGTGAAGAGAAGTACGTCAACTTCATTGAGCCGGTGTTTCCCTCCGCTACGGGAACGTACATCCCTGAAGCTAACTTCAACCGGCTACACCGGAAGTGGCGCGGGGAAGAATTCCATTGGGTAACGGTGCACACGCTCAGGAAAACGTTGTCGACGAACCTAAGCGAGCGGTACGGAGCGCACGCCGCGTCAATCGTGCTCGGTCATGAAACCGATCGTCTTACGCAGTCGACGTATATCCATAAAGACGGGCGCCGCGTGGACCTGAGCGACGTGGTTGACGGGTATCTAGGTCGAGGTGAATAGTGTCCATTTAGTGACCACTAATAAACGTCAAGCCCTGTTCGCAACGAGAACAGACGTAACGTTTCCGGTGGTAAACGAGTTATGGACGCATTCATCCACCCCTGAAATAGGGTTTACCCCACACCCGTCCAGTGTGAGTTCGAGTCTCACCAGGGGCACTTTTCGTAACAACCCTCTGACCGGGAACTTCCTGGTAGGGGTTGTTTTTTCATGTTACGAAACAGGAGTCATTGCGATCATAACGATCAGGACGCTCACAAAATGTTGTCACGGAATCAGGACCACAAATCCGCCATTTTCGCAGACACAGACCCCAAATCATCATCAAAAAGATCCGCATAAGTATTTAGCGTCATGGCCGCGTCCTCGTGCCCCAGCTGCCTGCTCACCACCAGAACGGTTGCCCCAGCACTGATAAGCAGCGACGCCGCGGTGTGCCTTAAACCGTGCGGGGTGATGTGCGGGAATGCGGGGTCAGCAGCCTATAGACGCGCCACAGCCTCCGTAAACCAGCTACCAGAACTAGGAAGACGCATAGGAGTAGACGGGTCGCCAGGACTGTGGAAAAGATACTCCCCTGGTCCCACAGCTGCTACACGTGCTCGAAGATCATCAGACACAAGGCGGATTCTAGTGATCGTTGCAACACTCGTTGTCGTTGATGGGGTGGGAGTTTAGCAGTTCGGCGAGTTTCTCTGCGGGGGTGTAGAACCCGAGGGTTTTGCGTGGGCGTCGGTTGAGTTGGCAGGCGACGAACTCTAAGTCGGTTTCGGTGTGCACGCTCAAGTCGGTGCCTTTGGGAAAGTACTGGCGGAGCAGTCCGTTGGTGTTTTCGTTGCTGCCGCGCTGCCACGGTGATGCTGGGTCGCAGAAATACACCGGGCAGCCGGTTTTTACGCTGAATTGTTTGTGGTGGGCCATTTCGCGGCCTCTGTCCCAGGTCAGCGATGCCCGCAGATGCTGCGGAAGCTTCTCGATCGTCTCGATGAGCTTGTCTTTGACAGTGACCGCATCGTGTTTGTCGGGAAGATGCAACAACATCACATACCGGGTGGATCGTTCGACGAGGGTGCCGATCGCAGATTGGCCGGCTTTGCCGATAATCAAGTCACCTTCCCAATGACCGGGCACAGCCCGGTCGGCAACTTCGGCAGGCCTGTCGGAAATCATCAACATCTCGTCGCCGAACCGTGGGCGTTTGCGTTTGACCTGCGACCGACGTCTCGCGCGCCCGCGGCGGAGGGCTTGTTGGATATCTTTTTTCAAATGCCCTTTGCCCTGGATGAACAGTGACTGGTAGATGGTTTCATGACTCACACGCATAGTCTGGTCATCGGGGTAGTCCACCGGCAAACGGCCAGCGATTTGCTCTGGCGACAACCGCTCTTTCAGCCCAGCGTCGACCGCCGCTGCCAAGCGCTTATTCCGATCTAACTTCCGGGGCTTCGGCCGCAAACGACGCCGCACGCTCAACCGGTGGGCACTACACGGCCGGTATGCGCCACCGTGGACACAGTCGCGGGCGGGTTCTCTGCTGATAGTCGATGGGGCCCGTCCCATCTTTCGCGCAATCGCGCGCATCGACATGCCCTCACGGCGACAATCTGCGATGTATTCGCGGTCTGTAATCGACAGATACCGCGGGCTGATTGTCTTATCGACAGCCGCGAACGGAATCGACTGACCTGCGATTCGGATATCTTTCCGACCAAATTCCAGCAACGCCATAAGCCGGTTATAACGCTCTGCATCAGGACCAGCAGGCACAAAACGCTTCGAGTTCGCTTTCGGTGTCATTAAACCCTGCTGGACCGGATAGGACATCGCTTTGCTCACCCCAGTCTTTTCCGCTGCTTCCAGCCGGGAAAAGCCCTCAAGACGCAACTCGAGAAAGGCACACCGACGACTCGTCATCCGCTCCCGCTGCGCACCCCACCCCTGGACCCACAAGCCCATGCGCTCACCGGTCCGATAAACCTGAGAGTGCGGCGCCCCAGTCGCACGCACAATATCCGCCGGCTTCCACCCCTGACGCCACAAACGACGAATCATCTCACCCGTCGACTCACCATCACGATCGCTAACAACCACCTGCAACACCTCTCTCACTCTGCGGTGTTGCAACGACCACTAGAGCCCAATCTCAAGGTCAGGGTCTCTGCGGATAAAACTGGCATTGCAAAAGCCTCCGCAATCATGGCCGCACTCACCACCACTACTGGGCTTGTTAAAGCTAAAACCGCTATGACCGGACTGACAATGAGCCTAGGAGCCGCGGGGACAAGGACTCTGCAAATGAGGTCAGCTATGGCTATTGCAACGTCCGGTGTTCTGGCACTCGTACCAATCCTGCACACCGCCGGAAAGCAACACTACAATTCGCATCTTCACTGACGTCACTCGTCGGAACAATGGCCGTACCAACTATCGCAGCGGCAAGCACAGCGTTTGCTTCTATTGCTATCGCAATCAAGGGAATGGGCGACGCTATTGGTGCTACTGACACGAAGGGTCTGCAGGACGCGATAAATCAGTTGATTCCGTCTGCGCAGACTGCTGCTCTATCAATCCGAGACTTAAAGGATCTGTTTGATTTTTCTGGTATCCAAGAAGCATTTTTCGAACCACTCGGAAACCTTGGACAGGTTAGCGCACTGATCGGACCACTTAACGAGGTCATGCGCACACTCGCTGGAAACCTAGGCCTAGCAGCGAGCGGATTGGTGGAGTTCCTGACCACTAACACTGGTCTGACAACCATGAACGAATTGCTAAATGGCACGAAGTTTGCGGCCAATGATCTCGCGGGTGGAGTACGAAACGTTCTCAAAACAACCGTAGTGTTGGGCGCTGCTGCTCCAATTTTCAGCCGCATGATGTCACATTTTTGGAACCGACTGAGACATGGAAGAACAACACCGTCGCAGCTTTTGAATACGGTTCGCTGCAACGCTCTCTCACCGAAAAAGAAGCCACTGCCGTTTCATTTTGGAAGAATCTATCCCATCTCGGATGGGCAGATTAAAGGGATCTTTTCCGGTATCGACAAAGCGGCCGGATCAGTGAATATAAATGGTGGGTTCAGCTTCCTAGTTTTCTTGTCGCAGGTCAAAGAGTGGGTGAACTCGATGAATGGGCAACAAGCATTGCAGTCATACTTCGCCTCAGCAGCCGCACTTTTGTCCGCCATATCGCCGATTATCAGCACATTGGCTTCCATGGTGATGAATGAGCTGTACCCGTCTTTTGCTGATTTTGTTTCGCAAGCAGCACCTGGAGTTGAAGAGCTTTTCAACGGAATGGCTGAGTGTATCCAACCTATTCTCGATAAGCTGCCTGAGTTTGATGAAGCGCTTGGCGAGGTAATCGGAGCCATTGATTTAGAGTCGCTGGGCAAGACGATCGCCACAGTGGTACTACCCGTCCTAGAAACCATCGCCCCCTACAACGATGAGATCGTGATTGCAATTGGGATTCTAGTCGGAGCCATCGAAGGAATCGGCCTCGTTCTAACAGTGATCGAGGCCGGGCCTATCGCTTTGATCGTTGCCGCAATCGGAGCTGTGGTACTGGCAGTCACTACCGACTATCGAGAGCCCGAAACTTTCCAGAATATCCTAGACAGAATAGGCAACTGGGCCTGACCCCGGAAAGTAGACTCGTCGGAGGGTAGCTATGCTACTTGGCTCAATGTAGCTGAATTAAGTGCTTCGAAGTCATCGGGGGCTTGAAGGTTGCACCAGGAGTGTCGTCTGCGCGTGTTGTAGCGTATGCACCACCGGAAGACTTCCTGGCGGCAGACAATGGGATTGTCAAAGACTTTCCTATCTTGCAGAACTTCACGCTTGAAAGCGGCGTTAAATGATTCTGCCAGGGCGTTATCGGCACTTGTACCCACCGCGCCCATGGATTGGCGCACACCAAGCTGGGCGCAGTGGTCCCTAAATGCCTGTGAGGTGTACACACTGCCGTGATCGGAATGGAAGATTGCCCCGTTGAGGCTTCCACGGACTTTTCTGGCATGGGACAAAAGCTTCGATAACCAGCGATACCCGCATGCGATCCGCGAGTGCATGACCGACGAGCTTGCGCGAGTAGGCGTCGATGACCGTGGCAAGGTACATGTTCTTGCCACCCTTACACGGCAGGTACGTAATGTCACCTACGTACACGTGGTTGGGCCTGTCCGCAGTGAATTTGCGGCTTACTAAATCTGGCATGGCTCGGTGGCCAGGCTTACGCCGAGTGGTGATGCACCGACGCTGTTTCGAAAAGCCTTTAAGCCCCATGGATTTCATGATGCGTGCGACCTTCTTGTGATTGATTGGGCCGAAATCCGTATCGTCGTTGAGGCTTGCGGCGATGCGTTTAGCACCATAAAACCCGTGTTCATCATCGAAGACGGTCTTGATCTTGCACCAATAAGAGCATCGAAACACATCTTTAACCTGCGCTTTTCGCGGGTGTTGACCTATTTGTAGAACGAGGAGCGATTGCGCTTTAACACGTGCCACTTCCGCTTAACCGAGTGCTCGGTTCGGTGGTCATAGACAATCTGGAAGCGGATTACCAGCGTGTCTCTTTAAGCAAAATATTTAGCGGCCTTGCGCAGGATGTCGCGTTCCTCGCGCAGCTTCGCGTTCTCTTTTTCTAACTGGCGGATCCGCTCTGAATCAGTCATCACTTGAGCTTCATCGCGCAGGGTCTTCGTGCGGGCACGTTTGCCGGTGCCGTACTGCTTAAGCCAGGAATAAAGTGAGGAACGATTGATTCCTAGCTCTGCTGAAGCCACGTGAAGTGAGAAGGCCCTCATTATTTTCGTAGAGGGCCACAGCATCACGTTTGAACTGTTCGGAATACCTAGGCATGGTGGTAGATTACCTTTCTTCCCAACCCAACCGGGCTGGATATCAGGTGTCTACCTAACAGGGGTCAGGTCCTTGTTCTTACCGGCCATTTGGCAACACGTCGTCGATGCGTCTACTTGGTACATCAGCTTGCTCTAGCTTAGCCTCGGCGTGAGCATGGTCGCGGTATTCGGTCCAGTCTAATGGTTACTGTGGCAATGGCTCTGGAACGAATGGAAAGCGTTAGAGAGTCCTTAGCAGTTCCAAAATACGCAGAAACTTAAGTGGAAATAGGTTCTTCTGCGGTTACAGTTAGTCCCTCTAGACTTCAATCTAGAGGGGCTAACTGTAATTGGCCTTACAGCGGTTCCATATCTATAGGCTATGCGAAGTTTCCATAGCCAGAAATGGTGCTCACCCATAAGAACGCTGATACGACGAAAGCCGCAGCGAATGTGAAGGCAAAAGCACGCCATGATCGGTCGCTAAGCCGGCCCTTTTTCAACATGTAGACAGACATGACTAATACACCCAACACCACCAATGAAGGTAGAGGTAGCCCGTAGAAGACGAAAGGTATTGGAAGACATGTGGACAGGACCACTCCGCTATAAAGGGTTGCGACGCCCAAGACAATTCCAAAAAGTATTCCCGGAATGATCGTTCTTTCTTTCACAACAAATTCCTTACCAATCAGTTTATCTTGATCAGACCACCGTTTTTAGCCTTCGCATGACATTCATTAATGGCGCCCGCTTCATCTCCTTCGTGTCGCAATCCAATGTCTCGACCAATGGCATTGTTTGTTTGATCCATGTGCCCAGCTTCAGGAGAACCAGGATGGTCTGTTTCGTGGGCATCGCCAATTTTTCGTGCAAAATCTGCGTTAGCCCGGATCGTTGTCAGCGCCTGCCACACACAATTCCTATCAGCGTCCTGAATGTTATCGTTCGTTACTTTGTTTGGAAACGTTTGCGAGGAAATACGTTCCGCGTCCTTGATTGCTGATTTCGCGCGCTTACAATCATAAGGATTGGTCGCGCAGGCTGCCGCTTCATGCCTACCGATGCTGGTTCCATAATTGTCGCCGGAGTCTCGAAGGGCTGTTTTATCCCCTGTAGAGCCGGATTCATTTAAAACTTGCTGTACGATATGGTCTGGAGTCTCAGCCTTCGGATCAATGTGCTCTTTCTCACGCAGTTCAATCGTCGTCTGAGCGATGCGCTCGTAAGAGTCAGTTTCTGCTGGTGTGGCATGTGCTGGCGATGCTGCCAAAGCATTCGCCGTGACGCCAATCGATAGTAGTGCTACTGCACCCAAAGCCTTCATAGCCTTCATATTTAAGCCTTTCTCGAATCTTGATGGACTCGGCTAGTGCACCACACCCAAAGCTTCAATACAGGGTTTTGTGAGATTTTTTGGGTATTGACGTTGTCAAACCGTTGTCACAAAACGTGGCAACATAAATTACTCCCTGGCCAGACCCTTACACTACGTTAGTTGGTGTGAGTTCGAGTCTCACCAGGGGCACGCCTTTTGACCGCCGCGCAGTGTGGGTGGCGGTCTTTCGTTTTGGCTGGGGCGGCTAGCGCACGGTCCGGGGGTTAAAGGACAAAATGTGCATCTAGTCGGCGTGTCGGGGTTACCGCGTTTCACTGACTAGCTGAATGCCAGCTGGAAACGCGACTGTGCGCTGGTGCTTTATGCGCTCGTCGGGCGGGCGCGTTCACGGGGTGCGCGCTGGGTTTCTGAATTGCTTGACTGTCCTGTGCTCCGCAACGAAGAGCGAACAGGAGACTCAATGACTTCTACGGAACCACGGGCGCTTACCCGCCAGGAGAGGGTTAAGGGTCAAAAAGTGTGTCCGGAATCGCGGATTTTCACGGATTGACCTGTAGGTTTCCGGAAAGTATATGCTCCGGAAGCATATATCTAGCCCCCGACGGGAAATCCTCGGTGTGGCAGCCGTGATGTGCTATGCGCGGCGTGGTGTGGTGTCGCAATGTCGAAGAACCAACCACGCTGCCACTGCGGCGGTGAAATGAAACGCAACGGCACCACCAGCAAAGGCACCACCAGATGGCGCTGCAAACAATGCGGCGCCTCCAGCGTCAAACGTCGAAACGACATCACCAACGCGGCAGTGTTCACCCAGTTCATCGAGCATTGCACCACCGCAATATCACTCGACGACCTAGCCAAACGAAACGGTGTTAGCCGCGCCACCATGAAGCGGCGCTTCAAGTGGTGCTGGCTCGTTGATGTGCCTGACCCCACCGCCGGCCACCACAAGCGGATCTACGACCAGGTATTTCTCGATGGCACCTACACCGCCGGTGGCTGCCTGATCGTCGCGGCGACCATCGACCACGTGATCGCCTGGCACTGGTGCAAACACGAAACCACCCGCGACTACCAACTGCTGCTTGAACGCATCGAAGCCCCACTCATCGCCGTCATCGACGGCGGCCAAGGCGCATACAGCGCAATCAAAAAGTGCTGGCCGACTACGAAAATTCAACGCTGCCTCGTCCACGCCCAACGCGTGGTCCGCCGCTACACCACCACCAACCCACGCACCGATGCCGGGCGCACCATCTACCGACTTGCGCTGAAACTGACCCGGATCACCACACTGGATGAAGCCGCCGCGTGGGGTGTGCAACTGCACGAGTTTTCAACGATCTACCGGGAATGGATGAACGAGAAAACCATGATCAAAGACCCCAAAACAGGTGCATGGACCCGCGTGTGGACCCACCACAACGTGCGCAAGGCCTACAACAGCCTCAACCATCTTTGGCGGTCCGAGATGCTGTTTGTCTACCTCAACCCGCCAGCAGGAGTCCTTGCGCCCGAGCGGATCAAATCCACCACCAACAGCTTAGAAGGCGGCATCAACGCCCAGCTCAAACTGCTCGCCAGAACCCACCGCGGCAGATCAGGCGAACGACAACGCCGCATGCTGGATTGGTGGCTCTACTTAAAAACGGAACTGCCTGACGATCCAGTACGAATCGCCAGGCAGTCCGACTGGGGCCAGGGCCAACTCGCCAAAGTATCCACCCTGACCCAAACCGAGAACCAAGCCGACCACGAAACAGGACGCCCAGCCCTCTACGACAACGCTATCGACACCGACTACACCCACTCAATCGGCATTCAAAAAGGCCAAATCTAACCCCCGCGACACGCCGAGCCAGACACACATTTTGACCCTTAACCCCCAGGAGACAACCGTTTTGCTGCTGGCCGCGATACTGCCGCTTTTAGATTCCAGCCTGATTAACGTCCTTTTACCCAATGTTGCACATTCGCTAGGCGCTCCTGCCGCCACGGTGCAATGGGGAGTTTCCGGTTACCTACTAGCCGCGATGGTCGGCATAGTGGGCTCTATCCCCACACTCGCGCGGTTCGGCGCCCGCACCGTCGGCATTTCCTCGGTGGTCCTTTTCGGACTGGCGTCTGTGCTCGTCGGCGCCAGCGGGACGCCCGCCGCCTTCGTCGCCGCCCGTGTTGTGCAGGGACTGGCGTGCGGGTTCATCATGCCCGCGGTTCAGCAACTCGCCGCGGACATCGTCGGGCGATCTGGGATGCGGGCGGCACTCGCGACGGTTGGCCTCCCCGCGGTCGTGGCCCCGGCCTTCGGCCCTCTGCTCGGCGGTGTATTCGTTGGCGCCGTCGGATGGCGCGCACTGTTTTTCATCAACGTTCCCCTCGTCTTCTGCATCGGGGTCATGGGCGCGGGGCGTTTTTCGACGCAGAACGCAGCGCCCACTCGAGATACCCCGAAGGCGGCGGGGCTCGGTTTCCGGGACCTTACGCATCTTGCTCGTTCGGCCGTCTTCGTTCGAACGATGCTGGTGTGTTTCATCGTCGGGGCTGTCTTTTACGGGACACTCCTTCTTACCTCGTTGGACGTTCAGGTCCACCTGCGCGCGCCCGCATGGTGGGCCGGACTCGTGCTCGGTGTGCAAGGTGTCGGTGCATGGATCGCCCGCTCGCTGGTGAAAGGGCGGTGGAAAGACCACAACGCGTTCGGGTTGCTATCCGCCGGATTGCTAGTCGCTAGTGGTGCTATTGCTGCCATGGGATCCGTTGTTGCAGCTCCGCCTGTGCTCCTTTTCCCAGTCCTCTTCGGCGGGGCGTTCGTGCGTGGGCTCGGACTGGGCGTGTGCACGCTCCTTGCCCTGTCCAGCGTTTACGAGGTGGTCGACAGGCGCCGCACCGCTATCGCCGGATCACTGTCGCGGCTCATGCTGCAGGTCGGCGGCGCTGCCGGAACATCGCTGGCAGGCACAGGCGGGGCGGTGACAGTAGGTTTCGTGTGCCTCGCGCTCGTGGGCGCGGCGGTGAGCTGGACAACGTATCGCGCCCAGGTAGTCTAGCGGCCATGTGCGAGACCACTTCGGCGGCAGCGTTCTCGCGGCGCCTCCGGCACGCTCGTCGCGAGCGCGGCCTTTCGCAAAGCGCGCTCGCCGCGGGGATTTGCTCCCCCAGCGCCATTTCTCGGTGGGAAAAGGGACAATCGCTGCCGGATCCTTCCGTCGCCTCGGCACTCGCCCAGCGGATGGGGATCGCGGCCGAAGTTCTTACCGGCCAGGGATACGATCCACGCTTTTCGGTTTCCCCGCGCGAATTGGACAGTCTCATTGCGCTGGGTTTTGGTTCCCGCGCAAGTTCCGCCAATCCCGTTATTTCCTGGATCACCATCGCCCAGGACGTAGCCCGGTCAGCCTCCCCATGGTCGTCGCCGCAATATTCGCGCAGGCGTGTCGATGACTTGGCTATCCACGAACTCACCACGCTTCATCCCAGCGCGGCGCAGATGGCGGAACTACTCGAATCAATGGTCCACCTTCAGGAAGAGATGAACCAGACAGCCGTGACAGAACTCCTCAAGGCCATACACACCTGCGCCGACGCTCCACTCCGGGTGCGGCAAACAGCGTTGGAAAACGCCATTGCCGTGCTTGCCGATGCCCATCTGTCTACCGCTGCCACCCACGCCCTGCGGGATTCCGGTCTTTCCGAAGTCACCCACGCGGCAGTCTGTTTGGCCGATTGGCACACCTCCTCGCACTCGAAGATTCCGATCCGCACAGAGCTCTCCGCACGCGACGTGCTCATACAGCAACTCGCCTCGGCGCGTAGTGGCAAGATTGCTGCGTCCGTCGCCGCGCGCCTGGCCGCTTCCTCGACCGATTCGGTGGTGCGGCGTTTTGGGGCGGGACTTTAAGACATCGCCAAGCGCTGGCGTGCCACCATCGCAGTGACGACGACCTGCGGGACCACCAGAACCACCAGGTACGCCGGCACCGACGGAAGGTGGAGGGCGCCGACGACGGCGGAAAATGCCGCGCCGCCGGCCATCTGGAGGAAGAAGAACAGGCCGGCCGACACGCCTGGGTAGTCGAGATCGAGTTCCAGCAGCCCGGCCTGCGTATACGGGATGGTGGCGCCGACTCCCAGGAAGGTCACCGACATCGCGATGACGATGGCAAGCGGGTGGTCGCTCAGCGGGGTCGCCGCGACGGCGATGGCCGCGATAATGCCCACTGCCCCAACACCGACGCCGATGCCCACCGCGCGCGATGTCTTGGGAGCGCTTAATGATCAAGCTGCCCACCAGGTACCCAATCGCCGGGATGGCCATGAGCATGCCGTAGCACACCGCGGACTGGCCGAGGAAGTCCTGCAGGATGGTCGTCGAGCTGCTGACGAAGCCGAAGTAGGTCATCCACACGAGGGCGATAGCGGCGGCGTGCCAGCGGAAAGTTTTGTTCCCCAGCGCTTGGGCATTGGCGGCGATGAATTGTTTGAGCGTGGGAAGCTCGGGGCGCTCCGGGACGGCGTGGCCGAGGAGAAATTCGATGGTCGGAATAAGCGCGGCGGCGAAGATGGCGAGCGCGACGAACAGCCAGCGCCACGGGACGACCTGAGCGGTGAAGCCGCCGACTAGCGGGGACAGCGACGGCGTGAGGGAAATGACCATCGACATGGAGGTCAATATGTCGACGCGGGCTTCTGCGGCGAAACGGCGTTGGACGATGATGCGACACAGCACCGTCGCCGACGTGCCGCCGAGCGCCTGCAGAAAGCGACCGATTCCCAGAACCGCTACGGATGGAGCAGTCGCTGCCACCACGCTGCCTAGGGTAAAGAGTCCTAGACCCGCCGACTGCAACCGACTGGCATGGAATCTATCGGCTAAGGAGCCGGATGCGAACATGCTGAGCGCATAACCGACCATGTAGACCGTGAGAGTACCCTCCACGGTGGATATCTGGGTACCTACATCTTGGGCAATGGCTGCGTTTGAAGGATTAACGAGCGTTAATCCCAATTGCGGGACCATTACAATAGCGAGCAAAATCCAAGTCGTTGAGCCTGGCTTTTCCCGTTGTTCCGAAGACGGCTGCACCATTTAAATTTCTACCTTTCTACTTTGCACGCAAACTTAGTATCAGCCTTCCATTTGCCGGAAGTGACGCACAATTTCTTGCGCTCGATCTCGGATCTTGGAGATGCTACTTATGTAGTAGATATCACCGACGGTAACTTCGCCTAGAGCATACAAGCCCGGTTGCGCGAAACCATGAGGGCTCTTAATAAGGTTTACCGCAGGATCTATCCTCAGCCCACCGAACGGATTCTTAATCGCGATGCCCCGGTATGTTAACGATGCGAGCAAGGATCCGGCCGCACCGGCTAGGCTCCCGCCCGGCATCTTCGTCGCGTTAACGACCCTCTCGACTTCCCGCACATCCGCTTTGAGACACAAACGGAAACCACCGTGAACCGGTTCAATCTGCTGCACACCGGGCTGGATACCAAGGCGCCCATCATTCATCATTTCTGATAGTTTGCGCGCTGTCTGAGGCGGCAGCGGATTCGCTAGTGATTGAAAGCTACTGTGGTACTGTTTTAGAAATATTCTGCGAGCGCTCGCTCTCATTAAGGACCAAAGGTCGTTGATGTAATGATTCGCTATACCGACAACTGCTCTCTGTACCTCAGCATTGACCGAGTGTTGAGAAGAGTCGGCCGCGTTCCGGAATCGCTTCTCCGCTGGCATGGATAGCTCGGTGAACGTGTCTCGCATTTCACTGGGACGAATCCCCGCCGTCAGACAAATGTAATTAAGGACCTGGTCGACGTCCTCCCATTCCAAGCCCTGTCGCTGACGGGCTGTTTGGCCAATCATGCGTGTGATATCTGGATCGTAGTCAATGACTGAGGAAAAGTCCCGCACATCAGGTAACATCCCCCGTCGGGAAACCATCGTCATCTCACCCGCTGCTCCGCTGTCGTAAAATGCTGCAGCGGCATCGATTCCGCTCAGCCCAGTCCCCACGACACCTAGGCGGTGGCCCTCTGCCGTACCAATCCATTCAGAAATGGGATAAACATCTGGATGGTAGTTATCGGACCCTTCGAGCTGGTAGGGATCTCCTGGAATGCTCGTGCCAAGCGCCAGGACCACAACATCAAAGGCGTCTCGTAATACGCCTTGTCGGGTCTGAACGGTGAGGACCCACCTCCCGTCCCCTCGTTCTAGGTCGATCGCGCGTCCGTTACACACCGATACGCGGCCGCTCCACGCTTTCTCAATTGTCGAAATTTGATCGCTGAGATATTTTCCGTAAATGGATCTTGCGACGAACCCCTCCCTGTCGGCATCATCATGCGTACCGAGCCACCGCAGAAAATCGTTAGGATCTTCTGCATCAATTGACATCGCCTTGACTTAGCGGTTAAGAAGAGCCGATGATGACGGCTCTGCGTATGCCCGTCCAGGCCCAGGCGGCTGATCCGAAACGACAGTGACTTCTTCAGGGTTCCCTCTAGCTAAAGCAACCAGCACACTAATAGCCGCGGCGCCTCCACCGACAGCTGCAATTTGCATTTTCCAGTCTTCCCCCGGAATGGATGTGTTTGCGGTCACTAGCACGGTATCAAGACTGCGTTCCGCTCGCTAGATCCCTCGGTTGTAAGACAGTTAACAAAACGGGAAGGCGAGCAAATGTTTGGGCTCGGCGCTCAGCGAGCTCACCCCGCGCGGAACCCGCCGATTAGTAACCCAAGATCTGCGTGACTCCGCGTATCATCGCGCTGAGTGCGCCCAACACCGCCACGATGAGCGACAGCCGGTGCGCGTTCTCGCGGTCAATCTTGCCGGCCAGCCAGCCGCCCACGACGATGCCGGCAAACATGCCCACAAACGCCGCCGGCCAAATAACCCAATCCACCGACGCCATTCCCCCGGCACCGAAGCCGAGCTTCACCAGTACTGAAATGAGCCCGCCGACGAAGAAGATGGGCTGGAGCGTCGCGGTGTAAACATAGGTTGGCCAGCGCGCGGCCTGCGCATAGACCGCAATTACCGGGCCTGCGGCGCCCGCCAGGGTGTTCGTGAATCCGCCCAATACGCCGGCCGAGATAGCCGCGCCCGGGCCGTGCAGGACCGGCACGAACCGCTTGCCAAACGTCACCACGGCCAGCGCCGCCACCAACGCGCCGCCGACCACGATCAAAAGCGGCCCAGTATCCATGTTCGAAATCAGCAGCGCCGCCGGGATCGAACCAAAGACCATCACCGGCGCAATGAGCCAGAACCGGCGCCAGTCCACGTGGTCGCGCACCGTCATCGTCGTGACCATTGCATTGATGCACGCGAACACGTTCACCACCAAAATCCCCTGCACCGGGCCCAAGATGAGCATCAGCACCGGCCCGCCGACCAGCCCGATGCCCATCCCTGAAACGCGCTGCAGGCAGGCGCCGGCAAAGATCGTGGCGAAAATCCCCAACGCCAACATTATTCGCCGAACTTCTCCTTTATCGCCGCCACGACCGGGTCCGGCAGCAGCCCACTGACGTCGCCACCGAAGCTCGCCACCTGCTTGCACAGCGACGACGAGACGTAGCCCAGCTTTTCATTCGTGAGCAAAAAGACCGTATCGATGCCCGACAGGTGCCGGTTCATCTGCGCCATCGGCAGCTCATACTCGTAGTCGAGCGACGACCGCAGCCCCTTCACCAGCGCGTCCGCCCCGTGCGCGGTGGTGTAGTCCACCAGCAACCCGGACCAGTAGTCGACTTTCACCGACGGGTCCACGACCTCGCGGATAAGTTCCACGCGCTCCTGCACGGAAAACAAGCCCGTGTTCTTGTCGGGGTTGCCGGTGACGAGGACGGTGACGTCATCGAAAAGCGCCTGCGCCCGCCGGAAAATATCCAGGTGACCGCAGGTCACGGGGTCGAAAGAACCTGGGCAAATCGCTTTCGTCACTGCACTCCTCCGACGCGGTGATAAAGGGCCATGTCCATCCGCGCGCGACCAAACGTGCGCTTCTTCAGCTTCTGCGACGTCGGCTGGAACCCAGCCGGCCAGTCCGTTGCCGGGGAGGTTACCTCGCGTTCGATGACGACGATGGCATCATCCGCCAGGCAGGGCTCTAGCTTGGCGATGAGCTCTGCCACCTCGTCGAATTCATACGGCGGGTCCGCCAGCACCATGTCGAAGTACCCGCGCGGGGCGCTGGCCAGGTAGCTGCCGACCTTGCGCTCCTCGACGCGCACGTTTGGGTGGCCGACGACCTCCATGTTGTGGCGGATGACGGAGACGGCCGCGGGGGCGTTTTCCACTAGCACGACCTCGTCCGCTCCCCGGCTGGCCGCCTCGAGGCCGAGCGCGCCCGATCCGGCGAAAAGGTCGAGCACGCGGGTGCCCGCAAAGCCCCAGCGCACGTCGAGGGAGGAAAACAGGCCCTCGCGCGCCCGATCGGCGGTGGGCCGTGTCCCCGTCTCGGGAACTTTGATGGTGCGACTGCGGGCCTCGCCCGCGATGATGCGTGTCATGCTCTCCCCTTCCGACTGTGACCCACACACTGTAACCGATAGGCGAGCTAGGACTTGTCGAGGAACTCCTTCTCAATCTCGGGGATGTCGCTCACCAGCTCGGCGGCGAGCTGCGGGTCGCGCTCCACCAGCGCAAAGGCGTCCGCGTTGGCGCGCTCGATGAACTGCAGGTCGCGGGTGAGGTTCAACAGGCGCAGCGTGCGGTGCACGCCCGACTGGGACGTCCCCAACACGTCGCCTTCCTGACGCTGCTGTAAGTCCAGCTCGGCGAGCTCGAAGCCGCTCGCGGTCTTCGCCACCGCCTCGATGCGCTCGTACGCCGGGCTGTCCTTTTTGGCGGTGGTGTGAAACAGGCACAGCGACGCGTTGCCGCCGCGGCCGACGCGCCCGCGCAGCTGGTGCAGCTGCGAGACGCCGAAGACCTCCGACTCGCGGATGACCATCACCGTTGCGTTGGGCACGTCGACGCCGACCTCAACCACCGTGGTGGACACCAGCACGTCGATCTCGCCGCGCGCGAACATCGCCATGATCTCGTCCTTGTCGTGCAGCTTGCCGTGCAGGATGCACAGGCGCAGACCCCTAAGCGGCCCGCGCCGCAGGTAGTCGTAGACGCCCCACACGCCGCCGTCGCCTTCGATGCGCGGGCACACCACGTACGCCTGGTGGCCCGCCTGGACTTCCTCGCGCACCCGCGTCCACGCGCGCTCAATCCACCCGGGTTTCCACTCCGGCGCCACCGCCGACTGGATGGGCTTTCGCCCGCCCGGCAGCTCATCCAACGTGGAGACGGCCAAGTCGCCGAAGACCGTCATCGCAATGGTCCGCGGGATCGGCGTCGCCGTCATCACCAGCACGTGCGGGACTACGTTCCCCCGCGCTTTACCCCGCAGCTGGTCGCGCTGCTCCACGCCGAAGCGGTGCTGCTCGTCCACGACCACCATCGCGAGATCAAAAAACTCCACCGAGTCCTGGATGAGCGCGTGCGTGCCGATGACGATGTCCGCCTCGCCGGTCACGACATCGAGAAGCGCCTGCTTCTTCTCCGCCACTTTCATCGAGCCGGTCAAAAGCACGACCTTGACACCCTCCGGCACTTGCCCGGCGATCGACGTCGCGTGCTGCGCGGCGAGCACCTCCGTCGGCGCAAGCAGCGCCGCCTGTTTTCCGGCATCGACCGCCTGGAGCATCGCCAAAAGCGCCACCAGCGTCTTGCCCGAGCCGACCTCGCCCTGCAGAAGCCGCGACATCGGCGTCGCGGAGTCCAAATCCTGCGCGATCTCGCCCGCCACATTGCGCTGGCCGGCCGTTAGCTCAAACGGGAGGTTGTCGAGGAGGGCGGCGCGGGCGGCATCGTCACGCACCGGCAGCGGGCACGCCTCCCGGTCCCGCGCGTCGCGGCGGCGCAGTGCCATGACTAGCCCGACGCCTAAGGCCTCGTTGTACTTCAGCCGCCAGATGGCGCGCTCCGGGCCGGACGGGCCCGGCATGTGTACCTCGCGGATGGCCTTGTCCAGGCTCACCATCATGCGGAAATCGAGCGGCTCCGGAATCGGCGGCAGGCTCGCCAGCACCGCCTGGATGGCGGCCATGATTACCCACGACGTCAGGCCGGCCGTCGCCGGGTAGACCGGCAGCCAGTCGTTGTCGAGGAGTTTTCGGACATCGACAAGCTTGCGTATCGTCTTCATGCTGGGGCTCGCGTTTTCGGGCCGATTCCCGCGGTAGAAGGGCGGCTCGCGCAGGACGAGAAAGTCCGGGTGCTGCAGCTGGGGCCGGCCCTGGAAGAATTTGAGCTTGCCGGAAAACATCACGCGGGCGCCCTCGCGAATGACCGCGTGCTGCCAGTGGGCGCGAAAGAAGGTCACCTCGACCTTGCCGTCGACCGTGACCTTGAAAATCGGCCCCCGGGAGGTCTCCCTCCGCTTCGTGCGCGTGACGATGCCCGTGATCGTCACCGCGTCCCCCTCCTGCGCGGTGCCCAGGCCGACGTCGTTGTTGTGGTGGACCCAGGTGCGCGGGAAGTGCTCGATGAGCTCGGCGCAGGTGGTGTATCCGAACGACTTCTCGAACTTCTTCGCCAGCGAGGCGGGCAGAACCTCCGTGAGCGCCCGCTCGTCGCGCCACCCGAGCATGCCCTACTCCACCCCGATCTCGGTGCGCATCCCCGGCACGCGCAGCGCCATGACGTCGACGCCGAGCTGGGCGCTGAGCGCATCCGCGTTGACATCGAGCGGCGACAGGATGGTGATTTGCTCCCCGCCGCCGAACAGGAGGTCGCGGCAGGTGCTCATGATTGCGCCGAGCGAGTCCTCGCGGGGGCGGTCGACACGCATGGCGGCCGCCGCCTCTTCCATGGCGGCCACGGCGGCGCGGGTGTCGAGGGCGTTGTCGTCGTACACCGACATGGCAGCGATGCCGGCGACAAGCGATCCGGCGTCGATGAGGTGCCCCGCGGTGGTGCGGGTGCGGGTGCCGTTGCGCATGACTATGTCCTCGTCCCCCGCGTCCTCTACCGTATCGCCGGGGTTGATGACGCGCGCGCCTGCCGAGGCGAATAGCTCCGCCACCGGCCCGTCCGGCGCCGCCGCAAAAACCGTGCGGCGGAGGGCGGGGCGCTCGCCGGACGCTGGCGTGGGCGCGGACTGCGGGAGGGCCTCGAGGTGGATGCCGCTGACCTCGCCGCGGGCGTAGGCGGTTTCGATGACCCGGCCGGCGTCGTGCGAGTGGATGTGCACGTTGGCGTGCGTGTCGTCGGTGCGCGCGATAACTAGCGAGGTGCCCAGCTCGCGGAGCTCTTCGGCGAGCGCTTCGAGGTCGCCGCCGAAGTAGAAGACGGCTTCGATTTCCGCGTCGGCGGCGCGGGAGCACCCAGTACCGTGTGCGTCCTTCCCGTGTGCGCCGGCGCTGTGCGAGGGCAAGCGACCTGCGCCGGCGGCGCGCGCGTCGTCGTGGCGCTGCGAGCCGCGTTCTAGGAGACGGTCGAGGGGGCGAGCGTCGTAGGTTCCCTTACTGTCGGCGACGTCAAGCATCGCCGCGAGCACAAGCACGAGCCCCGCGCCGCCCGCGTCGACGACGCCGGCCTCCTGCAACGCGGGCAACTGCGCGGTCGTCTTTTCCAGCGCGGCCGTCGCCGACTCAATCGCGGCGCGCAGCACCGCGGGAAGGTCGGGTGCGTTGGCCGTTGCGTCGGCGGTCCCGGCGTTCGCGGTCTCGGTGCTCGCGGTCTCAGCGATCGCGGAGGCCGCAGCAGCTGCCTCTGCGCCCGCGGCCGCCGCCCGCAGCACCGTCACAATGGTCCCCTCCACCGGGCCGGCCAGCGCGTCCAAGACGTAGTCCACGGACGTGTTCAGCGCGTTGGAGAGAGCGGGCCCGGTCAAGCCCTCGTCCGTGACAGTGTCCGCCGTCCCCCGCAACACCTGCGAGAGCACCATCCCGGAATTGCCGCGCGCGCCGCGCACGGCCCCGCGGGCGAGGGCGTGGGCGAGGTCGTTAGACGGGGCATCGGCAGGCACGGCCGCGGCGTGTTCCACCGCGGACTGCATGGTAAACGCCATGTTGGATCCGGTGTCGGCATCGGCGACCGGAAAAACGTTGAGGGCGTTGATGTCATCGCGCCGCTCGGTGAGCACGGCAACGGCGCGTTCGGCCCAGCGGCGCAGCCCCGCGGCATCGAGAGAAATAGGCATCGCGCGATAAGTTTACAGCTGCCAGTTCACTGGCGCGGCGCCTTGGTCACGCAGGAACGCGTTGGCGCGCGAAAACGGTCGCGAGCCGAAGAAGCTGTACCGCGCCGCCAGCGGCGAGGGGTGCGAGGACTCAATGGTCGGCACGTCCGGGATAAAGCGCTTACACTTCTGCGCATCCCTGCCCCACAAGATCGCGACCATCTGCGGCCGATTGAGCGCGCGCATCGCGGCCTCGGTGACCACTTCCCACCCGATCCGGCGGTGGGACCCCGCATCGCCCGAGCGCACGGTGAGCACCCGGTTGAGCAGCATGACGCCCTGGTCGCTCCAGGCGGTGAGATCGCCGTCGCGCGGCGGGGTGACGCCGACATCGTCACGCAGCTCCTTATAGATATTCACCAGCGACCGCGGCGGCTTCACCCCCGGGCGAGTGGAGAAGGACATGCCCATCGCGTTGCCCGGCGTCGGGTACGGATCCTGGCCAACGATGAGCACGCGCACCGCGTCCATGGGGATGCGAAACGCGCGGAAGATATCCTCGCGCGGCGGCAGGAAGTCGTCGCGCTCCAGCACCGGGCCGATGGACGGCCATGCGGCCTCCAGCGCGGGCTCAAGCACCGGCGCCCAGGACTCGTGGTAATCAAACTCTGGAGTCAAAACGACACCCATCCTTCCTCGTAGTCGGCCGGCTTGCCGTCCAGCGTGACGCCTTCCCCCTTGAGCACGCGGCCGATGGGCCGGAACCCGCTCGGTGCGTCCTTCGCGGTGGTGACCAAAAGCGTATGGTCCTCCCCGCCGGAAAGCACCCACTTCCACGGGTCGATGCCGAGCAGTACCCCGGCCTCTTCCAGCAGTTCGTCGGGCGCAATCGCGTCTGCGTTCAGGTCCATCCGCACGCCGGAGCGCCGCGCGAAAATCCCCAGGTCCGGCACGAGTCCGTCCGAGTTGTCCGTCGCCGCCGTCGCCCCGGTCGCGCGCGCGATGACCCCGCGGCCCGGGGACAACCACGGCACGCAATGCTGGTCGATGAGCGCACCCAGCCGCTCGTGGCCCGCGGGCAGCTCGCGCCCGAACGCGCGGAGGAGGTCCAGGCCCGCCGCGGACCAGCCCAGCCGCCCGTGCGCGACAATCGACTGGCCGGCCCGCGCCCGGGTGAGCGCCAGCGCCGGCATGCTGCCGCCCAGCGCACCAATGGCCGTCACAGTCACGACTATTTCCTCACTGCGGGTGAGATCCCCGCCGACCAGCTCCGCGGTGTAGTCACCGCAGCGCGCGGCAATGCCTTCCGCCACCCCGCGGACGAACGCGACGGGCGTATCGGAAGGCGCGCTCATGGCCAACAAGGCCGCCACGGGCCGCGCGCCCATCGCCTCGATGTCGGCGAAGTTCTGCGTAATGGCCTTCTTGCCTATCTCCTCTGGCCTGGACCACTCGCGCTTGAAGTGCCTGCCTTCGACCATCGTGTCGGTAGACGCCACGGTGCGCGAGTTCGGTGGCGCGGGAAACAGCACCGCGGCGTCGTCGCCGTTGAGGGCGCTGGGGGCCGCGGCGACGATCTCGCCGATGACTTCGTGCTCGCCGGCATCCGCCAGGGTCTGCATCCAGGTGCTCCTTTACCCATCCGATACGATGAACCGCTATGAAGTCCCAATTTAACCGCTCTGCCATTTACGTCGCGCTCGGGCTCTCGATTGCGTTGGTCGTGGGCGTGTTGTTCGGGGCTAAGTGGGTCTACGACCACACAGAACTCGAGCCCGTGGCGGTCGCTCCCGTCCCGTCCGACAAGGCGGATTCCGCCGAGTGCCAGGCGTTTATCGATGCCCTGCCGGAGACCTTCCAGGGCCACCGCCGCGCCGACATCGCGGACCCGGTCCCCGACGGCGTGGCGGCGTGGGCGTCGAACTCGGTCGATTCCATCACCGCGCGCTGCGGCGTGGATCTGCCGGCGCAGTACACGGAACTGGCGCAGACGGAGAAGGCGGCCGGCGCGACGTGGCTGCCGGTTAAAGACATGACCCCGGGCTCGGGCCTGACGTCGTGGTACACGGTGGACCGCTCGCCGGCGGCGGTCATCACCACCTTCGAGGACGACGAGCCGGCGGGCCTCGACGAGGCCGTGGCGGCCCTCCCCGAATCCGAGACTAAGCCGAGCCCGGCGCCGCTTTCCCAGCTGGGTTCTGCCGAGCCGACGGGGTGCGACGCGCTTGACGATGCCCTGCCCCGCGACCTCGCCGACGACTACACCCGCGCAGATCCGGAATCGTTTGACGGCGTCGATCTTCCCGAACACACCGCGGTGTGGACCGCGCCGCGCCGCGAGCCGATCGTGCTGCGGTGCGGGGTGAAGCCGCCGGCGGGCTATAAGCCCGGCGAGCGCGTCCAGCAGGTCAACGACGTGCCGTGGTTCGAAGACACCACGCTCGCCAAGGGCACCACCTCCGGCACGTGGTACGCCCTGGGGCGCGCGACCGACATCGCGGTCTCGCTGCCGCAAGACGCGGCCGACGGTTCGCTGGTGAAACTGTCCGACGCCATCGCCGAGGCCACACCGGAAGAAAAGTAGGGCGCGGGCGCCCGCGTCACACCGCGCCGCCGCCCGGGCGCTTACTGCGCGCTGTAGACGCCCGCGTGGTGGGCCAGCGCGTTGCGCACCAGCGTGTCCAGCAGCTCCTCGTAGCTCACGCCGCTGGCCTTGAACACCTGCGGGAACATCGAAATCGGGGTGAAGCCCGGCATGGTGTTGATCTCGTTGAGCACCGGGCCGCGGTCGGTGACGAAGAAGTCGACGCGGGACAGCCCCTTGCAGTCGAGCGCCTGGAAGGTTTTGAGCGCCATGTCCTGCAGCGCCTGGGTGGTCTCCTCGTCGAACGGCGCGGGGATAGTCGGAGACACAACGTCGTCTAAGTACTTCGTCTCGAAGCCGTAAAAGCCCTCGTCGGAATCCTCGGTGCCGTTGAGTTTTGCGGGCACGGAGGCAACCACGCGCCCATCCGGGTACTGGAGCACGCCGACCTCGACCTCGTCGCCGTGGATTTCCGCCTCGACTATCACCTTGCTATCGCTTTCACGCGCAAGCTCAACCGCCGCCGGCAGGTCGGCCCAGTCGGTGACCTTGGAGATGCCGATGGACGATCCGCCGCGGGCAGGCTTCACAAAGACGGGCAGGCCGAGGCGGTCCTTCTGGGCATCGTCAAGCTCAGCGCCCTCGCGGAGGATGACCTCAGCGGTGACCGGCAGGCCCTCGGCGACCATGAGCTTTTTGGTGAATTCCTTGTCCATGCCGGCGGCGGACGAGAGCACGCCGGTGCCCACGTACGGGATACCGGAGAGTTCAAACAGCCCCTGGACGGTGCCGTCCTCGCCGAACGGCCCGTGCAGGACCGGGAAAATCACGTCAACCTCCGCGTGGACCTCGCCGCGGGTGACGTTGTAGAACTGGCCCCGCGTGTGCGGGTTGACCGACAGGGTCAGCTCCTCGTCGAATTCCACCTCGGGCATGCGACCGTCGATGATTTCCAGGCCCTCGGTGGTCCCCTTCGTCCACGCGCCGTCGCGGGTAATACCGATGGGGATGACCTCATAGGCCTGCGGATCGAGGTGCGCCATGATGGCCCCGGCGGAAACGCACGAGACCGAGTGCTCGCTGCTGCGGCCGCCGTAGACGACGGCTACCCGGATCTTCTTCGCATTCATTCGCGTCATCCTACCCGGCGGGTGACTACTCGGCCTTTTTGGATCGGCCCATCAGCGCGATGATCATGTCCGCCACCGACATCTGCTCGTGGCAGACGCCGTAGACGGCCTGCGTGATCGGCATCTCCACCCCGACCGACTCCGCGAGCCGGTAGATGGACTCCGAGGAAATAACGCCCTCGGCGACCTGGCCGTTGGTCGCGGCCTTCGCCTCCTCCAGCGTGCCGCCGCGGCCCAAGCGGAAGCCGAAAGTGCGGTTGCGCGACAGGGTGGAGTTGCAGGTCGCTACGAGATCGCCCAGGCCGGCCAGGCCGGCGAACGTCCGCTCGTCGGCGCCGAGCTTTACCCCGAGCCGCGTGATCTCCGCCAGCCCGCGGGTGATAAGCGTCGCGGCGGTGTTGTGGCCGAGCTCGCGGCCCGAGGCCATGCCGCATGCCAGCGCGATGACGTTTTTGCACGCGCCGCCGACTTCCACCCCGATGACGTCGGTGTTGGTGTACGGGCGCAAATACGGCGCGGCGACTGCGTGCTGGACTTCGCGGGCGCGCTTTTCGTCCGTGCAGGCGATGACGGTAGCCGCGACCTGCTCGTCGGCGACCTCCCGCGCCAGGTTCGGCCCGCTGAGCACGGCGATGCGCGCGGGGTCCGCGCCGGTCGTATCGGCGATGACCTCGCTCATGCGCTTACGAGTGTGCATTTCCACGCCCTTGGAGATGGACACCAGCGTGGCATCGTCAGGCACGGCGTCGCCCCACGCCTCCAGGTTCGTGCGCAGGGTCTGCGACGGCACGCCGAGCACCACGATGTCCGCACCCTGCAAAGCCTCCCGCGGGTCGGTGGTGGGCCGGACGGCCTTAGGCAGGCGGACATCGGGAAGGTAGTCGGCGTTGCGGTGGGTGCGGGCGATGGCGCTGGCAAGCTCCGCGCGGCGGGCCCACAACTGCACGTCGTTGCCGGCGTCGGCGAAGACTTTCGCCAGGGTCGTGCCCCACGACCCTGCACCCATCACGGCGACAGTAGGCATGGCGTACCTCCTTGTTCGAAACTCCCGGCCAGCTTAATGCATGCTGTTTCCGCAAGGCGCACGCACTCGATTAGGGTTTAGGGGCGTAAATTGCTGCGACATACACGTCCACCTCGGTGTAAGGAGCGCCCTCATGCCCAACGACAAGCGGATGCACGAAACCGACAAGGACAAAAAGTCCGTCTCCTACCTCAAGGGCCGCCACCAGTCCATCAGCCCGGATCCGGCGGCGGAGTTTAAAAAGACGACGCTCGCGGCCGGCGCGGTGCTCTGGCGCGGGGATCCGAAAGACCCGGAAGTGGCCGTCATTCACCGCCCGCACTACGACGACTGGTCGCTGGCGAAGGGCAAGGTCGACGCCGGGGAGTCGCTGCCGGTGACCGCGGCGCGCGAGATTGCCGAAGAGACCGGCATGGAGGTCCGCCTGGGCTCGCTTTTGGGCAAGGCCACCTACCCGGTGCAGGGCCGCACGAAGGTGGTCTACTACTGGCTCGCGGAGGTCACCGGCGGCAAGTTCAAGAAGAACGGCGAGGTCGACCAGATGAAGTGGGTCTCGCTGAAAAAGGCCCGCAAGATGGTCTCGTACGACCTAGACGAGCAGGTGCTGGACAAGGCGAAGGACGCGCTGCGCACCTCCGTGACCGCGCGGGTGCTCTACGTGCGCCACGCCCGCGCCCACAAGCGCGAGACCTGGAGCGGGGACGACAACTTGCGCCCGCTGGATAAAAAGGGCCGCCGCCAGGCGGAGATGCTCGTGCCGCTTCTGAGCGCCTACCAGCTCACGGCTATCTATTCCGCGGAGCCGGACCGTTGCCGCCAGACCGCCGCCCCGCTTGCCGATGAGCTCAGCATGCCCATCACCGTCGAGCCCGCGCTTGGCGATGCCGCGTGGGAGGACAAGCCGAAATCGGCCCGAAAAGCCTTCGACAAGGTAGTCGCCGGCGGCGGCGTGCCGGTCGTCGTGGCGCAGGGCGGGGTCATCCCGGGGATCCTGGACGCGGTCGACCCGGGCTTTTTGGCGAAGGAAGTAGACGAGCTCAAGGTGAAAAAGGCGTCGGTGTGGGTGCTGTCGTTCGCCGGCGACGAGCTCGTTGCGGCCGACTACCTGGCGAGCCCGCTGCCCGTGAAGTAGCGGGGTCCGCGGACCCCGCTCCCCGCGGTTACCGCACACCGCCGCCGCTGCCCACAGATCACACCGCGGGCTTAACCCGCGGGCGCTTAGCCTCGAAGCGGGCGATGTCGTCGGCATGGCGGAGGGTCAGTCCGATGTCGTCGAGCCCCTCGCGCAGGCGCCAGCGGGTGTAATCGTCGACGTCGAAACGGTACGTGTTGGCCCCGACCGTCACGGTCTTCGCGGCCAGATCGACAGTGACCGAGGTGTCGCCGCTTTCGAGCTGCTTCCAGATAAGTTCGATGTCCTCTTGTTCCATCAGCCCGGCGAGCAGTCCGGATTTCCCGGCGTTGCCGCGGAAGATATCCGCGAACCGGGAGGAAAACACCGCGCGGAAGCCGTAGTCCTGTAAGGCCCACACCGCGTGCTCGCGCGAGGACCCGGTGCCGAAGTCAGCGCCGGCGAACAGGACGGATCCGTTCTTAAACGCGTCCTGGTTGAGCACGAAGTGCGCGTCGCGCCGCCAGCTGGCGAAAAGCCCTTTGCCGAAGCCGGTCTTGGACACCGACTTGAGGTAGACGGCCGGGATGATCTGGTCGGTGTCCACGTTGGAGGCGCGCAGCGGCACGCCCGTGCCCGTGTAGGTCTCAAACTTTTCCATGTCCGCTCCTCCGTTCTCTATTCCGCGATCTCGCCCGACGCGCGGGCAGTCGGCGCATGATCCGCCGGCGCGTGGTCGGCCAGCGCGAGTTCCAACGGCTCGAGATCCGCCGGCGCGGCAAGCCGGCCGACCACGGCCGTCGCCGCCGCCACCTGCGGCGAGACCAGGTGCGTGCGCCCGCCGGGCCCCTGGCGGCCCTCAAAGTTGCGGTTCGACGTCGACGCCGACCGCTCCCCCGGCCGCAGCTGGTCCGGGTTCATCCCCAGACACATCGAGCAGCCGGCGGTGCGCCACTCCGCGCCGAACTCGCGAAACACCGCGTCCAGCCCCTCCTGCTCGGCTTGAAGCTTCACCTGCGCCGACGACGGCACGACCAGCATCCGCGTGCCCGCGTGGATCCGCCGGCCACGCACCACCGCGGCCGCGTCCCGCAAATCCTCAATGCGGGCATTGGTGCAGGAGCCAAGGAAAACGGTGTCGATGGGGACATCGCGAAGCGCAGTGCCCGGGGTCAGATCCATGTACCGCAACGCCTTCTCCGCGGCCGCCCGGGCGTTGTCGTCGCCGAAGTCCTCCGGATTGGGGACCCGCGCCGCAAGCGGCGCACCCTGCCCCGGGTTTGTGCCCCACGTGACGAACGGGCTGAGCTCGGCGGCATCGAGGCGCACGACGGTGTCGAATTCGGCGCCGGGATCCGTGGGCAGCGTCCGCCAATAGTCCACGGCCGCATCCCAGTCCGCCCCCGCGGGCGCGAACTCCCGGCCGCGCACGTAGTCGAACGTCGTCTCGTCGGGCGCGACCATCCCCGCGCGGGCGCCGGCCTCGATGGACATGTTGCACAGCGTCATGCGCTGCTCCATGGACATCGCGCGGACGGCCTCGCCGCGGTACTCAATGATGTGGCCCTGGCCGCCGCCGGTGCCGATCTTGGCGATGATCGCCAAAATCACGTCCTTCGCGCCCACGCCTGTGGGCAGCTGGCCGTCGATTTCGATGGCCATCGTCTTGAACGGCTGCAGCGACAGCGTCTGCGTGGCCATGACGTGCTCGACCTCGGAGGTGCCGATCCCCATCGCGATCGAGCCGAACGCCCCGTGCGTGGAGGTATGCGAGTCGCCGCACACTATCGTCATGCCCGGCTGGGTAATACCCAGCTGCGGACCCACGGTGTGCACGATGCCCTGCTGCGCGTCACCCATCGAGTGCAGGCGCACCCCAAACTCGGCGCAGTTGTCCCGCAGCGTGGACACCTGGGTCCGCGACGTCTCATCGGCAATCTCGCTGAGCGCGCCCGTGGCGATGCCCCGCGTGGGCACGTTGTGATCCTCCGTGGCCAGGTGCAGCTCGGGGTGCCGCAGCGTGCGGCCGGCGAGCCGCAGCCCATCGAACGCCTGCGGGCTGGTGACCTCGTGGAGGAGCTGGAAGTCGATGTACAAAAGGTCCGGTTCGCCCGCAGCGCCGGCGCGCACGACGTGGTCGCGCCACACCTTCTCCGCTAGAGTGAGCTTTTCGTTCATGGCGTCTCCCTCCCTCGGTCACGGCAACCGACGTCACGCCGGTTGAAATCTCATAATGCGAGAAGTAGATTTCAGGATATGGGAGATTATAACGCAGTGTCGGGGATCAAGGTTCTCGATCGTGCCATCGCCATCATGCTGGCCGCCGCGAACCACCCCTCCTCGCTTAACGATCTGTGCGAGACCACGGGACTTCCGCGGGCGACCACGCACCGCCTGGCCACCGCGCTCGAAGCGCATCAAATTCTCACCCGCACCCCGGACGGCAAGTGGACCACCGGCCCGGGCATGCCGGGAAACCGCGACAACCTCCTGCACGCGGCCGGGCCGATCATGGAAGACCTCCTCGAGCTGACCGGGGAATCCGTCCAGCTGTTCCAGCTGACGGGAACGACGCGCACGTGCATCGCCACGCGCGAGCCCTCCAGTGGGCTGCACAACATCGTGCCCGTCGGCCGGCAGCTGCCGCTCACCCACGGGTCTGCGGCGCGCGTTATCGCCGCGCACACGGACGTCGACACGGCGGCAGCGACGTTTACCGCCGCCGACATCGAGACCGCCCGCACCCGCGGCTATGCGGAATCTTTCGAGGAGCGTGAGGCCGGCGTCGCCTCGATCTCGGCGCCGGTGCTCAACGCCAATGGATCTTTGCTCGCCGTGCTCTCACTGTCTGGTTCGGCGGAGCACTTCCGGCGCGCGCCCATCGATAAGTGGGCAACCGCGCTCATCAATGCTGCCAACGCCATCGCGGCAAACGCGTAAAGCACGCGAACCCAGCCACCTCACAGCGACTTGCCCGGCAGCGGTACGGGGTGAAGGCGCGGCGGGATGAAATAATTGGCTGCCATGAACTCGATCACCGACATCCTCGATGCAGAGGCCGTCCTGTCCTCGTTTGGCCCCTGGGTCCTGGCGGGCGTCGCCCTCATCGTCTTTATCGAATCCGGCGTCCTGTTCCCGTTTTTGCCCGGCGATTCCCTGCTGGTGACGGCAGCGGTCTTGCGGGATCAGCTGAACTTGTCGATGCCCACTTTGATCCTCGTCGCCATCACCGCCGCGTTCTTGGGCGACCAGGTGGGATTCTTCCTCGGTCACAAGTTCGGCCGGCGGCTATTCAAAGACGACGCGCGCGTTTTGAAGACCAAGCACCTGCATGCGGCGGAGGACTTCTTCGAAAAACGCGGCCCGCTCGCGCTGGTGTTGGGCCGCTTCGTTCCCATCGTGCGCACCTACGTGCCGCTGGCGGCAGGTACTGCCGGCATGCGCTACCGGCACTTCGTGGTGTGGAACGTCATCGGTGCGGTCACCTGGGTGCTGTCGATGACGATGGTCGGCTACTTTTTGGGCAACATCCCGGGCATCGCGGATTCCATCGAGGGCATCATGCTGCTCATCATCTTCATCTCCGTGCTGCCGATCATCATCCAGGCCATCATCGAGCGCCGGAAGAAGAACAAGGCCGAGACCGCGTAGCCGCCCGCGCTTAGCGCTTAGCGCTCGCGCTTGCCGCTCTCGGCTTTTGGCGCAGGCTACCGCGGCACGCCAGCGTGTCGCGGCATAGCGAAACCGCCGCCTGGAAGTTCCTCGTCGGAATTTCCGGGCGGCGGTTTTCTTTGTACCCCGTACGGGATTTGAACCCGTGTTACCGGCGTGAGAGGCCGGCGTCCTAGGCCGCTAGACGAACGGGGCTCGTCTGTCCGTTGCGGACTTGAAAAGAGTAAACGCTCCCCCGCCCCGACACCAAATCGCCTGGCCACGACACGTTCTTTTGCGTTCCGATTCCGGGGTCACGGGTGGCAATCCCACGCCCTACACTGGCGCGCATGTCCACAACACACGACACCGATACGTCAATCATTTCCCACGTCCGCGTCTTTGACGGCACCTCTAAGACGCTCTCAGACCCCGTAGACGTCCACCTCGCCGGCGGCCACATTCGGCGCATCACGCCCGCCACAGCCATAGCTGCCGACAAGCTGCACGCCTCCGGGCCGCAATCCACCGGCCACGCACGCCCCGTCAGCCCAACGCGCCCGGCACAGAACGACCGCGTGCTCATCCCAGGGCTTATCGACTCACACGTCCACGTACGCACGCATAAGGACCTCGAGCGCCTCGCCCACAATGGCGTGACGTTCTGTCTCGACATGGCCATGTGGCCCGCGGCTCTCATGCGGGAGCTGAAAGAAACCGAGCGCGTCGGTCTGCTGTCTGCCGGCGTGCCCTTCATCGGCCCGAATGGTGTGCACTCGAAGTTCGTCTCGCCGGACTACGCTGTGGTGACCGACCCAGCACAGGTCCCAGCCGGGATCGAGCGCCGCCTTAAGGAGGGCTCCGATTACATCAAGATCGTGTGCGAGGCGCCCGGTGATGGCGGGCCGTCGGAGGAGGTGGTGCGGGCCATCGTCACGCACGCACGCGAGCGCGGGGTCAAGACGGTGGCGCACGCGGCCTCCAGCGGCGCGTTTGAGCTTGCTGCGCGGTGCGGAGTCGACTGCCTGACTCATTCCCCGGCTGACTTTCCTGTGTCCGTCTCACGGGCGCGTGAGCTCGCTGAGCGCGGCGTGGTGACTATCCCGACGGTCGTGACGGCGAAGACCACCGCGCGGATCAAGAAGAGCGATTCCTTCGACACGGCGCGCAAGACCGCCCGCCACCTCCGCATGGCCGGCGTGCCGATGTTCGCCGGCACCGATTCGGTCTGCGTCGGCCCCGTGCCGATCATCAAACACGGCAGGTCACTCCACGACGAACTGGAGTTGCTAGTCGATGCCGGCCTCACCCCCGCCGAAACCCTCATCGCGGCCACGTCGGCGCCCGCCCGCTGGTTCGGGCTCGAAGACCGCGGGGTTATCGCTGAAGGCGCGCGGGCCGATCTCGTGCTCATCAACGGCAACCCGCTGACCGATATCTCGCGCACGCGCAACATCGACGGCGTGTGGTTGGGAGGAAAGCGCGTGCGCTAACCTTTTCTCTCCCAGCGGCCAATATGCGAAAACCCGCACCGTGTAATACGGTGCGGGTTGTATGTGGTACCCCGTACGGGATTTGAACCCGTGTTACCGGCGTGAGAGGCCGGCGTCCTAGGCCGCTAGACGAACGGGGCATAGAACTAGCGTCACATATTTCTATGTTTCGCTGCTGGCCTACCAGGACTCGAACCTAGAATGGCGGTACCAGAAACCGCTGTGTTGCCAATTACACCATAGGCCACTTGTTGCTTTGAACTTTCCGGAAGAAGAACTTTTCTGTTCTTTGTCCGTGCCGCTCTGTGCAACGATTAATAACTATAATGATGCGACGTACATGAAACAAATCGCCAGCGCACACCGCATTTTTCGACCGTTTTAAACGCGTCTAAAGCGATCGTTCTTACGCCGCTGTGATTCGCCCGCGCGGGCGTAGCCGGACGCCGCCCAAAACAGCGTTCTGAGCGGCCTCGGCCGGGCTACTCCGCGGACTGCCACGGCGTCTGCTCGCGCGCAGCGCGCAGACGCTTCAGGGTGGACTCACGGCCAAGCAGCTCCATGGACTCGAACAGCGGCGGCGAGACGGCCGCGCCGGTGGTACCGACGCGCAGGGCGCCGTAGGCCTTGCGCGGCTTGAGCCCGAGGTCTTCAATGAGCGCCTTGGATAGCGCGGCCTCGATGGCGTCGGTCTTCCACTCGTCGACGCCCTCCAGTGTCTCGATGCCCACCTCAAGCGACTGGATGGCCTCTTCCTTGAGGTTCTTCCGGCCCGACTTCTCGTCGATGGTCAACTCGTCGTCTGGGATGACGAGGAACTTGAGGAGGTCATAGGCCTCCGACAGGGTCTTAATGCGCGTTTGCACCAGGTCGGCGGCCACCGCGAACTTCTCGGCGTCGTAGTCAGCCGGGAAGTCGGTGTGCTCGGTGAGGTACGCCCGCAGCCGGTCGCGGAAGTCCGCCGGATCGAGCTGGCGGATGTGGTCGGCGTTGATGGCTTCCAGCTTCTTCTGGTCAAAGCGGGCCGGGTTGCCGAGCACGTCGGCGACGTCGAAGTTTTCTACCAGCTCCTCCGCGCTGAAAATGTCGCGGTCGGCGGAGAGCGACCAGCCCAACAGCGCGAGGTAGTTGATCATGCCTTCAGGGATGATGCCGTTGTCGCGGTGGTTGAACAGGTTGGATTCCGGATCGCGCTTCGACAGCTTCTTGTTGCCCTGCCCCATGACGAACGGCAGGTGGGCAAACTGCGGCGTGTAGTCGGTCACGCCGATCTGCTGCAGCGCCTCGTACAGGGCGAGCTGGCGCGGCGTGGAAGAGAGCAGATCCTCGCCACGCAGCACGTGAGTGATGCCCATCAGGGCGTCATCGACCGGGTTGACCAACGTGTACAGCGGCTGGCCGTTGGAGCGCGCCACGACGTAATCCGGCTGGGTTTCCGACTTGAAGGTCATCTCCCCGCGCACCAGGTCGGTCCAGGTCCAGTCCTTGTCCGGCATCTTCAGGCGCCACACCGGCTTGCGGCCTTCGGCCTCGAAGGCCTTCTTCTGCTCGTCGGTGAGGTCGCGGTCGAAGTTGTCGTAGCCGAGCTTCGGGTCGCGGCCAGCCGCTTTGTGCCGCTCCTCGACCTCCTCCGCGGTGGAGTACGCGGGGTAGACCAAGTCGGCATCGATAAGCTTGTTCAGCACCTCGGTGTAGATGTCCGAACGCTGGGACTGACGATACGGCTCGTGCGGACCGCCGACGTTGATGCCTTCGTCCCACTTCATGCCGAGCCACTCGAGGGAGTCGATGATGGCCTGGTAGGACTCCTCGGAGTCGCGGGCGGCGTCGGTATCTTCGATGCGGAAGACGAAGGTGCCGCCGGTATGGCGGGCATAGGCCCAGTTGAACAGGGCGGTGCGAACCATGCCCACGTGGGGCGTTCCGGTGGGTGAGGGACAAAAACGTACGCGTACTTCAGACATGCTCACCATGGTAGACAAGCGCCCCGGCCCGCTTTTCAGTCGCGCCCGTGCTTTCGCCACGGGCTCGGACAGGCGGCCGCAGTGCGGCGCCGCAGCGCGGCGTTAGTAAACTTGGGACACATGTTTGCTGACAGGCCGCACACGGCGCCCGACTTCCTGCTGTCCCGGTCCACGGGATCAGTGCGCGCTTTCGGCGCGGCACGGACGTTTACCGATGCCCACGCCGCGGCCGCAGCGCTCAAGTGCGGGGAAGCCGACATGGTCGTCGGCGCCCTCCCGTTCAACAGCGACGACAAGGCGGCGCTCACCCAGCCGGTCGAGGTGCAGCGCGAGCCCGGGCCGCTGGAGCCGCCCGCCCACTTCCGCGGCCGCGGCGTGCGCGCGGCCATCACCGGCATGGACCCGGACCCGGCGGAGCACCTGCGCCGGGTGGAGGCCGCCATTAGCACTATCCGCTCGTCCACCTTGGAAAAGGTCGTGCTGGCCCGCGCCGTCGACGTGGAGTTCACCGAGGCAGTAGATCCGCGAGTGATTGCTGCACGGCTCATCGATAAGTCCGCCAACCGCGACGGCTTTTTGGCGGACCTCTCCCCCGCCGGCCGCGACGGCGCAAGCCTCGTCGGTTCCTCGCCGGAGGTGCTCATCAAACGCGAGGGCCGCACCGTGTCCGCGTTCCCGCTCGCCGGCTCCGCGCCGCGCTCGAGCGATCCGACCGCCGACCACGCCGCAGCCGACAGCCTGCGCGGTTCCGCAAAGGATCAGTCCGAGCACCGCTTCGTCGTAGAACACCTACGCCGAGTGCTCGCACCCCTGTGCGCGGAGTTGGACATCCCGGACACACCGCAGCTGACCTCGACAACTGAGATGTGGCACCTGGGCACCCCTATCACGGGCACGTTGCGGGATTCCTCCATCACCGCCCTGGAACTGGCGATGGACGTCCACCCCACCCCCGCCATCTGCGGCACCCCCGCGGCGGCGGCCGAGGCGCTCATCCAGACCGCGGAATCGGACCGCGGGTTCTACGCCGGCGCGGTGGGCTGGTGCGACAGCTCCGGCGACGGTGAATACATGGTGGCAATCCGCTGCGCAGAAGTCGCGGCCGACTGGCGGCACGCCCGCACGTGGGCGGGCGGCGGCATCGTCGCCGATTCTGACCCCGACGGCGAGCTGAAGGAAACGACCGCGAAGCTGCGGACGATCCTCACCTCGCTCGGGCTTTAGCCACCCGGATTTCCCGAGTTCCGGTTTTCCGGGTTTCCCGGGAGCTGAAGCAGCGAGTTAGGCTTCCGCTACCGGGTTGCTGAGCGTGCCGATGCCCGGAATCTCGATCTCGATCGTATCCCCCGGAACCATCTCGGCGGTGCCGGCCGGCGAACCGGTGGTGATGACATCGCCAGGCAATAGCGTCATCGAGGCCGAAATCTTCTCCAGGATCTCGCCCATCTTGATGATCATCAGGTTCGTGTTGGAGTCCTGCTTTTGCTCCCGCTCCCCATCGTGGGTGAGGTAGGCGTTGATCTTCTGATCGTCCAGGTTCACGGTGTCCAGGTCGGTCTCGATCCACGGCCCGAGCGGGCAGAACGTGTCGATGCCCTTGCCGCGGGTCCACTGCCCGTCCGAGTGCTGCAGCTCGCGGGAGGAGACGTCGTTGCAGATGGTGTAGCCCAGTACGTGATCCCGCCAGTTCTCCGCGCGGATGTTCTTCGAGACCTTCTTAATGATGACGGCCAGCTCACCTTCGAACTCCACCTTCTTGGCGAAGTCGGGGATCTTAATGGCCGCGCCCGGACCGACGACCGCAGACGACGGCTTGAGGAAGAACGTCGGCGGCAGCGAGTCCGAACTCTGCTTGAAGACCTCCTCGACGTGGTCCGCGTAGTTACGCCCGAGGGCGACCACCTTGGTGGGCAGCGACGGCGACAGCAGACGCACGTCGTCCACCGGCCACTCGCGGCCAGTGGGCTCCGGCGGGGTAAACGGGGTGCCGGAAATTTCCTTAGCAATCAAAGAGCCATCATCGCTTTTTTCGATGATGGCGAAACAAATACCTTCAGTGTGAGCAATACGAGCTAAACGCATGACGCCCATCATACTGAGAGGCGCCTGAATAGCTGACGACCGGCATCCGGTGCCCTACTGGTAGGAAACGAACCACGGGCGCGGGTCGATGCCGTAGGTCTGCTCCGGGGTGAACATCGGCTCGTCTTCGTCGAAGAAGTTCTTCCACGCCATGAAGTAATCCGGCGACAGGCCTTTGCGCACCACGTCCCACGTGCCGAACTTCGTGTCCGGGTCGCCGTGACCGTCGGCGTGGAGTACGAAGGCAAGCTCCGGGTGGTCGGTGTTGACGTTTTCGCGGTTGCGGATCATCTGCAGCTGGAACTGGTGAATAATAAGGCCCTTCTGCGGCACCTTTTCTTCCCGCACCAGACCCGACAGCCAGTCGCTGACCTCGTTGATCTCCTCGGCGTCGACGTGGCCGACGTTTTCCAGCGGCTGCTCATCGGGCCCAATCTTCCACTCCGGATCGAGGGCCAGGCCGACGTTCGGGCGGCGCAGCAGATCCTCATAGCGCTTGGCTTGATCGATAAGCCGGGCGCGCCCCGGCTGCAGGTCGATGTAGGCGTAGCCGCCGGCCTCGGTCACCGCGTCGATATACGGCTCGAGCTCCTTCGGATCCGTCTCGTTGGAGAAATCGCCGTCGGGGCCCGGGTCACCGGAGGCGATCGTGGCGATGATCTCGAACGCCGGCATCACCGGCCAGTCGGTGTCCTTCTCGTAATCCGCGATGAGCCCCTTGAGGCGGTCGACGGATTCTTCCGGCGACTGCTCGCCCAGCGCGCCCAGGTCCGGCCCGGACGGGTGGCCGTAAAGCGCCACCATGCGCCGGCCGGGGAAGACCAGCCCGCCGCCACCGGGCAGCTCGCCATTTTGTGCCAGCTCCAACCGTTCCGCGAAGTCGTCATCCGAGCCGAACTCCGGCCCCATGGCGAGGGTGTTGCCCTCGGCGACAGCCTTCATGGAGTGGCTCGTGGCGCGCGGATCACCCACGGTCAGCACCTCGGTGTCGGCGCCCGCCGCTCGGGCGGTGGCGATGGCGGCCAGCCCGGCCTTGGGCGTGGCCAACACGTGCGTGGCGTTATCGTTCGGCGTCTCCCCCTCGGCCACTGCGTCCAAGTCCTTGAACGGGTTCTTCTTGTCGACCGCGGCGTCGTCCGGGATCTTCTGGTCGTCGCGCTTTGCCTTGCCCAACGCCTCGTCCTTGACCTCACCAAAGACCTTGACCTTCTTGGCACCGAGGCGGTCGATCTGCTCGGCGATGTCCTTGTCGTCCGTTCCTTCGCCGGACTCGCCGGCGATAAACAGCGGCACGCCATCCTTCACCGCCTGCAGCGCAGCAGTCTGGTGCGCCACCGGGTCCGGCCCGGCCACGACCACCGAATCCGCCTCCGAGTAGAACCGCTCGGCGGCGGCAGTGCCGGCCGGGTCGGCCTGGGAGACCAGCTCCGGCTTGTCGATGTCCTGCTTCGCCACGCCGCGGTCGAAGGACTTCTTGGCCGCCGCAGAAACCCCACTGCCGCCGCTGCCGTTACCATTACCGCCATCATCGGTGGCGTTGCAGGCAACCAGCGCCCCGGCGGCAACGACTCCCACCAGGGTGGTAGCAACTGGGCGGAACATACGAGATTTCTGCGGATTCATTCTTGTCATGCTACCGCCCGGACCGGTAGCTACTGGTGGTCTCTACCCGCCTGTCGGAACAAGTGTGTGTGGGTGTGCCGATTATTTCTCCGTAGAGTCCCGGACACCGGCCGCTGCGCGCTCGGCGATGCGGTCGCCGATTGCCACGGTCGTATCCGCGGCAGGCGCCCCACGTTGGCCCTCGACGTCCTGCGCCACGGCAGCGCGGACGGCGCGTGCCGATGCCGCGTCCCCGACATGATCGAGCAGCAGCGCCACCGACAGGATGGCGGCGCGGGGGTCGGCACTGCCTGTGCCCGCGATGTCCGGCGCGGAGCCGTGCACCGGTTCAAACATGGAGGGATAGGTGCGCGAGGTATCGATATTCGCCGAGGCAGCCAGCCCGATCCCGCCGGTGACAGACGCCGCGAGATCGGTGAGGATGTCGCCGAAAAGATTGTCGGTGACGATGACATCGAAACGCGCCGGTTCCTCGACCAACCTCATGGTCGCCGCGTCGATGTGTAAGTAGTCCACGGTGACGTCGGGGAACTCCTCCCCCACTTCCGCGACGGTGCGCTCCCACAGCGAGCCCGCGTGGGTCAACACATTCGTCTTGTGCACCCAGGTGAGCTCACCGCGCCGCGCCTGGGCGCGGGTGAAGGCGTCGCGGACGACGCGCTCCACGCCGAACCGGGTGTTCTGGGAGACCTCGCTTGCCACCTCGTGCCCGGTTCCGCGCCGCAGGCTCCCGCCATTGCCGCAGTAAAGCCCCTCGGTGCCTTCGCGCACGACGACGAAATCGACCGCCCCCGGCGCCTTCAACGGCGAGTCCGCCCCGCGGTGCAGGACCGCCGGGCGCAGGTTGACGTGGTGGTCGAACTGGAAACGCAGCTCCAGTAGCAGACCGCGCTCTAGAACCCCGGGCGGGACCTTGCCGGGCGCGCCCACGGCGCCGAGCAGGATCGCATCGTGCTGGGCCAGCTTCTCCCGTTCCGCGTCGGACAGGATGTCGCCCGTGCGCAGGTAGCGCTCGGCGCCCAGGTCGAAGTGGGTGAGGTCGACATCGTCACGCACCGCGCGAAGCACCTTGATGGCCTGCTCGGTCACCTCGGGGCCAATGCCGTCCCCACCAATCACCGCCAGTTTCATAATGTGAAACACCTTCTCTCGCAGAGTGGACGAAGTGTTTCACACACGGTAGCAAAACGGGCGCGCCCGCAACCTGGATTTATGCGAAACCGGCGCGGTTTAGCGGTACAGATCCGCGGCGTTGACGGCGGTGGGAACGCGCTCACCGCGCAGTACGGCGGCGATATAGCCCGCCACTTCGCGGCCCACCCGCTCCTGCGCCTCAAAGGTGGCGGCACCAAGGTGCGGGGTGGCCACCACCTGCGGCAACTCGAGCAGCGGCGAGTGGACGTCGGGCTCGTTGTCCCACACGTCAATCCCCGCCCCGCGGTGCGGGCCGTCGGACGAACGGATGGAGTTGGCGAGCGCGGCATCATCGATGAGCCCACCGCGGGCGGCGTTGATGAGGATCTGGCCCGGCTTGGCCAGCGCGATGAGCCGGGCGTCCACCATGCCGGTGGTCTCCGGCGTCTTGGGCACGTGGAGGGCGACCACGTCCGCGGAACGCATGAGTTCCTCCTTGCTCACCAACTCCACGCCGGCCCGGGCGGCACTATCCGGATCGATGTACGGATCGTTGGCGATGACCCGGGCGTCGAAGGCCTGCAGCCGCCGCGCGACCAGCCGGCCAATGGTGCCGAAGCCGATGATGCCCACCGTCTTGGAGTAAATTTCCACCCCGGTCAACTCGCTGCGCCGCCATTGTCCCGCGCGCAGGGAGCTATCCGCCACCGCGAGGTTGCGCGCCACCGCCAGCAACAGGCCGATGGTGTGCTCGGCGGCGGAATGGCTGTTGGCCAGCGGGGTGTTGACCACGGCGACACCGCGAGCGGTGCAGGCGGGGATGTTGATGTTGTCTACCCCGACGCCGGCGCGGCCGACGACCCGCAGCTGCGGTGCGGCGCGAAGCAGCTCGGCGTCCACGGCCGTGGCGGAGCGGACCAGCAGTGCGACCGGGTCGGCCTCCATCAGCGCCCGCAGGACGCCCGCGCGGTCCGCGCCGGCCACGCGCCGGATCTCGGCGCCCATTTCCTGCTGCAGCTGGTCGGCCGCCGAGTCCGCAACCTCGTCGGCCATCACAATGGCTGGGTGTGGGCGCGCGCCTGGGGCCGAAGACAGGGCGGGCCCCGAAAAATTATCTACCACCGCGGGGTATCTCCTAGTCTTCCGAGTTTTTGTCTTCATCCGGCGCGTCGTCGCCGTCCTTGTGCGCGCCGCCCTCGTCCGGAATCTTTTCGATGCGCTTGCGTAGTTGGGCGACCGTGCCGAATTCGTCACCGAGGGCGATAAGTGGGCCATCGGCAAGCCCGGCAACCATCGCAGACGCCTCCTTCGAGTCCAGCGGATCGAAGGTATCCATCAACCGCACCTCGGCGCCGTAGGCACGCGCGTTGATGACGGAAACCAGCGGGGATCCGGGGGCGGCGATGATGACGGGCGCCATCTGGCCGTCGCGCCGCGACTGGGCGGGAACCGCGGTGTTGACGCGCGCGTCCTTGTCCTCCGGCAGCGTGTCCCACTTGGCGGTCAACTCGGTGCGGTCGTTTTCGTCCAGGTTGACCACTGCCTCCACCATGTCGTGGGGGCGTTCCACTTCCTGTTTCGAGTACTGGAACGCGGTCATCCGGCCGAGCGCCGCGTCAGTGCCCGGATCGTCGATGACGGTGAGGTTTTCGCTCTGCACGGCCGCGAGCGGGACGTCCCCCACGGTCACGATGCGCTCGGTGTTGAACTCGTCGACAAGCTTGACGATGTCGGCCCGCTCCGCCGGGGTCATCACCACCATGGGCACGTGCTGCGAGATGGCAATCGTCGCCCCGCGCAGCATGGCCGCGTCCGTAGAGTCCGTAATGACCAGCGAGCGGGAGTCCGAATCGGAAAAGAACATCCGCGCGGTCTCCAGGCCCGTGGAGTCCTCGATGACGCGCACCTGGTCCGCGAACTCCGGCTTCACAAAGCGGTTTTCGTTTTCCGCGGCGGCGTCTTCCAGGTTGATCTTCTCGGCGGGGACTTGGCCTTCTTCCGAGGGGATCACCGTCGTGCCCCAGACGTCCTCGTCGCACCCGGTCAGCGTCAGCGCGCTCACGCAGACCAGGCCAGCGACCGCGGTCGTCGCGTGGGCGCGGCTAGCGCGAGAAAGCCTCAGGCCCTTCCACACCGGCAGCATAGTTTTCTTCATCAACATCACGATAGACTTCCTTGCCCATCGCATGCTCCACCATGCCCACAAACCGCCGGCGCCGGTCGGCGAGAAATTCCGCGAACCGGGCCTTATGCACCAGCTGCGCGTCCAAGTTATGGGAGGCAAGGACGGCGTCAAACTCGGAGTCATCCATGAGCGACTTCGCCTGCACCCGCGCCAGGTAGCGGTCGGGGCCGTACCCGTCTGTGACCACCTCGGTGCGCTTGCCCATGGGCGTGCGGTTGAGCACCGAGCCCGCCAGAACCTCGTCCACACGGTGGCGCGCGCACCACGCGGCCGGGAAGATGCGGTGGAACCCGGGCTGCAGCTGGTCCACGGTCTCTTTGTCGAAGCCCTTGGCGGTGCGCCAGTCCTGCGCGCCGCGCGCCATCAGAAGGGCGAAGATAGCGCGGAAGATGGCGGAGTCCTCGCGGGCGGAGAGCAGCCGCGACTCGGCGAACTGCGCGTCGCGGACGGTCTGCGGCACGGTTTCCGCGTTTCCTGCCACCCAGTCGACGACCTCCCGCACGTCCCGGGCCGCCCGCAGGCTCACCGACGACGAGCCGTAGAGTTCGCCGAATACGCCGCACCAGAACCATTGATTGATCTTGTCCCAGCTAGCCTGCGTGGACAGCGCCCCCGGCATCTGGGCCAGGCGTGCCAGGATGACCGCCAGGGGCACGATCTGCTTGGGGTACGGGACCTGCTCGGCGGCAATGATGTGGCGTTGGGCGAGGAACTCCCCCACCTCCCGGAAGGTCACCCGCAGCACCGCCGCGGCGTCGCGGTATTCCACCAGGGTCAGCTGGACGATGTCCTCGCGCTGCCCGCCCGGGTTCGGGTTTCCCTTGTTGGCCGTGACATACAGGGCCACCGCGGACAGGAAGCTGTGCCTGTCGATGCCCCGCAGGGCCGGGTACGCGTGCAGGTGCTTGGCGATGCCCCGCCAGTCCTCCGCCAGGTGGAAATCGGGATCTTCGCTGGCGAAGACGGCGGTGAGCAGATCGACGACGTCCATCTGCAGGCCGAGCGAATTCGCCTGAGCGAAGATGGTGCCCACCCCGGCGTTCATCGTCTCCCGGCCGAGCCGGATCATCGGGGTGGCGTAGGCGGCGACAGTGCGCAACACCCGGTTGTTGAACGCCGCGAGCACCGCGCTATCTTCCTCGCCCGCCATGGCGAAGAGGTGCGCGGCGCCGGCTTCAGAAAGAAGCGCCGCCACCGGGATGCAGCCCGCGCGGCGCGCGGCCTCGGGTGTGTCCAGCGGCTCGTCGAGGACGGGGCCGAAATGGGAAGTGACCCGGCCTGACTCGTCGGTGGCGAAGACGGACTCGTCCGGGAGGATATCTTCCTCCACGGCTTTCGCCACGTCCACAAAATACCGGCGGGTGACGGCCTTGCCGCGGAAGTCGCGGGTGGGTACGTGACCGGGAATACCCGTGTGGGCGCCCGCAGCGGTATCCGCCTCGGCGGCCGTGTCCCCGCCCCGCAGGGCAAGGTAGAGGGAGGTGAGGCGCTGTTGGCCATCGAGAAGCAACAGCCCTGGATCCCGGCCCGTGTCCGGGGCGCCGGCAAGCGGGCGCGGGCGAAACCGCATCGGCTCGTTCCGGGTATCCAATGCGAGCAGGCTGCCCATGGGATAGCCGCGCAGCACGGTGACCAAGAGCGCGCGGATGCGGTCTTCGTCCCACTGGTAGGCGCGCTGGAAATCGGGGATCTGGATATCGCCGCGGTCAATCCGGGCGATGAGGTCTGCTAGGCCATAGCTCGGCGTGGAAAAGCCCATGGCCCGCAGTCTATCCGCGCACCGATAATTCGCGCGCTGCTTTTAGTTCCGCCGCTGCGGCACCCAGCTCATGAGCGCGCGCATCTCGGCTCCGGCCTTTTCCACGGGGTGCTCGGCGCGCTCCGCCCGCTCCTTGCCCAGCTTGCCGGAATCGGCTGCAAACTCACCGCGGCGGCGGATAAACGTGCCGTCTTCGATTTCGCCGAGCACCGCCGCGAGCCGCTCGCGCGCGTCCTCGCCCATGACCCGGCCGCCGGCGAGGTAGCCGCCGGCTTCTGCCGCACTGGACGCAGCCTCGTGCAGAGCGGTAAACCCGCCGGTGGTGATCTGGTCCGCCACAGCGGACAGCGCGTGCACGCAGTTGAAGTATGCGAGCTCCGGCGAGTAGCCGGCACCGACCAAGGTGTCGAAGGCGGTGGTCGCCAGCGCTTCCACCCCGCCAGTGGTGATGGCCTGCTGGCCGAAGGCCTCGGAGACCGCAATGGCCGCCACCGAGGTGACCATGACTCCGGCTCGCGCGCCGCCGAGCGCCGTTGCGTAAGACAGCGCGAGCTCCTCGCCGGTGCCGTCTGGGTCTTGGGCGACGGCGATGAAAGAGGGAACGCCCTTGCCGTCCTCGAACTGGCGGCGCACCCGCTTTCCTGATCCCTGGAACGCGACGACCCCCACGGTCACCTCCTTGGGCGGGGTGATCATCTCGAAGTGCACGCCCTCGCCGTGGGCGAAGAACAGGGCATCGCCGGCCTCGAGGTGGGGCGCGATCTCCTTGGCGAACGCGTCCGCGATCTCGTACTCCGGCTCCACCACCATGACAAAGTGGGCCCAGTCGGCGGCCTCGGCGAAATCAAGGACCGGGAATCCATCTTCTTCCGCCCGCTCCCGCTCGTTGCGCGCCGCCTCGGAAGGCAGGCCAACCACGACTTCCACGCCCGATTCGCGCAGGTTGTGCGCGTGGGCCTCGGCCTGCGCGTCGTAGCCTATGACCGCCACCCGGCGGTTTTGGATAAGGGAGAGGTCAGCGTCGTCTTCGAAGTACGTCTTCAGGCCCATCGTGCGGTCACATCCCCTTGTACACGGTCGTATCTTTACTGCGGCCAGTGTAGAACGCCCGCAACCGACTGTATTTCTTTCCCCGGGGTCAATTAGGGTATGAGGCCATGAACTCGCGCCCCCAGAATGCCTCGCGCACAGCACGGCCCCAGGCAAAACAGAAGGCACCGGCACACACCACCGCGCACACCGAGATTTTCCGCCCGGAGCGCACCCACCTGCTCGCGATCGGTCTGATGTTCATCGTCACCTTCATGATCGTGGCGTGGGCGCCGACGAAACTTTTCTGGCTCCTCCTCTTCCCCCTGCTGGGCGCGTGGTGGGTGCTGCGCGCTCGCACCACGGTGGGCGAGCGCGGCATCGCGATCCGCTACGGCTTCCGCGGCTCGCGGTCGCTGTCGTGGGATGACGTGGCCGGCGTCGGTTTCCAGCGCGCCCGCGCGTTTGTGAGCACCCGCGGCGACGACAAGCTCACCCTGCCCGGCGTGACTTTTAACTCGTTGCCGCGGCTGGCGGAGGCGTCCCGCGGACGCATCCCCGATGCTCTCACCGCCGGCAAGGAGGCGGCGGACGAGAAGGTTGTGGTCATTCACCGCGATGGACAGCAGGTGATGATGAGCAAGGACGAGTTCGACGCCTACCAGAACGCGCAAGCTGACTAGCCGGGGTTTTCATGACGTCATCCATCGCCAAGCGCCAAAGCTCCCTTTCCGCCCTCGGCTGGCTAGTCACCGCGGTCGGAATGCTCGCGGGCATCGCCCGCATCGTCGCGCACACGCGGATCACGGATTTCCCCGTTGATATGACGATTTACCGCGAGGGCGTCCAGGCGTTCCTCGACGGCCGCCCGGTCTATTCTGAGCCGATGCTGGCCGGCGACATCGCCCTGCCGTTTATCTACCCGCCCTTCGGCGCCTTGGCGATGGTGCCGCTGGCCAGCCGGGGCATTAGCCACGACACGGCGGGCAACATCATGATCGTCTTGTCTGATCTCCTCCTGGTCGCCTGCCTGTACTTCTGCTTCCGCGCCGTGCTGGCGCCCAGGCATCGCCGCCTCTTGCTGCCGATTACTTCGGTCACGTGGGCGGTCGCTCTCTTCTTCGAGCCGATCGATCTCAACAACAGTTTCGCGCAGATCAACGTCGTCATCATGGCGCTGGTGGTCTTCGACCTGGTGCCGCGCAAGCGCTGGCTGCCACAGGGATGGCTCATCGGCCTAGCCGCGGCCATCAAGATCACACCGCTGGCCATGCTGCTCTACCCGCTGCTGAAGAAGGACGTCCGGACGATTCTCACCGCGGCGGCCTCCGCGATCATTGCCACGGCGGTAGCTGCCGCGGTGCGCTGGGACGCCTTCGTGGAGTTCTTCACGGTCAAGCTGCTGGCCATGGGCACGGGCGACGACTTCGGCGTGGGAACCGACTACCAGTCCAACAGCTCTATCAAGGGCGTCGTGCAGCGCCTCTACCCGTCCCTGGAAAGCGCCACGGATCACGCCACGCTGACGTCTGTCGTGTGGCTCGCGCTGACGCTTATCACCATCGCCGCCGGGGCGTGGGCAATGCGCCTGTTCATGCGCCGCGACCTGAATGTCGAGGCCTGGCTCATCGGCAGCCTGGTCATGTTGCTTATTTCCCCAGTCTCCTGGTCGCACCACTGGGTGTGGCTCGCGCTGGTGGTCCCCGTGTTTGCCTACCGGGCGTGGATTTACCGCCACTCCACCTGGGTGTCAGGTGCGCTCCTCGCCACCCTGGCCACCTGGACAGTTCTCATGGTGACGGTGCCGCCAAAGTGGTGGTTCGGTGACCAGATCGATGTCTACGGAATGCCGCTAGAGTTCAAACTGGTCGTCGACGATTACGTCTGGTTCGCCCTGCTGACCGCCGTCTTATTCGTGATTGTGGTGCGCCGCCGCTTGCCGATGCCCACACCCACTCCACCCACCCCTAAAACGCGCGAAAGCCGCGCGGCAGCAACGGACCGCGCGGCTAGTAGCTCGAAAGAGCTGCAGGCTTAGAAGATCCCGGCGAAGAATGCGGCGCCTGCCGCCGCGGCGATGCCGAGGATGGCGAAGACCCAGGACGACGCCAGCGGGCGCCGCGCCCACGACCGCCCGAAGTCAAGCGAGGCGACGCCCGGGCCGGTGAACTGCACTGCCAGCGACAGTGCGAAAAGCACAACCGGCAGCCAGATGTCCGCGGTCCAGGAAAAGACGTCGAAGCCGACGCCGCCGGTGGAAATAGCGTGCAGGGCGCTAAACCCGGTCACCGCCACGGCCACCATGGCCGCGAACGGGAACACCAGGCCGAGGACCAAGAACACGCCGGCAAACAGCTCCAGTGCTGGGATGGCGATGGCCCAGATATTCGCGTGGGGGTAGGCCGCGAACTCCGATTCGAGTTCCGTCAGTCCACCGCTGTTGCCCAAGTTGAAGAAGGCGGCCGCGCCGGAGCAGATGAGGAAAAGCCCCAGCGCCAGGCGGGCGAGCAACAGACCGAAGTCGATGGTGCCGCGGCGACCATCGCGGGTGCGATCATCGTCAAGCGCGTCTTCATCGACACGCAGGGCGTCGTCCGAGTCCGCGGCGGCCACCCCAGAGGTTGCCTCGGGGCTCATTTCGGTGGCTGCACCCGCAGTCCCCGCCCCGATAAGTTCGGTGTGCGGTTGGTCCGCGTAGTCGTACTCGGCATCGGCGTCGACGTCCCGGTTGAGCGCCACCGTCTCCTCCGGCTCGCTGTCACGCTGCACGGCCGGGCGCGGGAACGCGGTGGTGCGGGTGTCGGCGTCGACGTCGACATCGTCAGTCACGTCTTCCGTACCGCGGTATTCTGCCCCACGGGATTCGGACTCGCGGTACTCGGGCTCGCCGGCGGTAGTGCCGCGGGGCGCGATGGTCTGCGGTTCCGCACGGCCAGCGCGATCGAAGACGGACGAACGCTTCGGCTTGACCGGCTCTTCGGCCTGCTGCGCACGCTCCTCGTCGCTGGACGGCGCCGTGCGCGCGGCGGCCGTCTCCGCGGTGCGCTCGGTCGGCCGCGACGCAGACAGCACCTCGGTTTCCGGCTGCTCTGCGTCGACGTCTTGGCTGACCCGGCTCACGCGACTGGCAGTGCCCCGGCTGGCAGTGCCGCGGCTGGTCAGGTCGCGGCCAGCCTTGGCGCCATCCTTCTTCGGGTCGTAGGTCGGGATGTCAAAGTCCGCGTCCACATCGCGGGCGTTATCGGGCTTGTTGCTTTTCGTCATGCTTCAAAAGTAAACGAGGCGGGCTGCGACGTGGTTGACCAGCAGCGGCGCGTCAGGAAACAAATGCGGGCTATAGTCGCCCACACACATTGTTTCCGCATCTACATTCACTACGTCGAACGCACCGAGGAGTCAGACATGCCTTCGCAGTCAGACAATCCGGAGTGGGCCGGCGACGCACATAACGCCGCTGACGGCGAGTACGTGCGCGACACCGCCTACATCGCGGACCGCGTTTCCCCTTCCGTACGCACCGTCACCGCGCGTGGCGATGGCACCTTCGCCTGGCCCATGGACGCCGGCCGCTACCGGCTCATCGGTGCGCGGGCCTGCCCGTGGGCGCACCGCAGCATCATCACCCGCCGCCTTGTGGGCCTGGAATCCAGCATCTCGCTCGGGCTGGCCAGCCCCACCCACGACAAACGCTCGTGGGACTTCTCCCTCGATCCGGGCGGCGTCGACCCGGTGCTCAAGATACCGCGCCTCCAGGAAGCCTACTTCCGCCGCTTTCCCGACTACCCGCGCGGCATCACCGTCCCGGCCCTGGTGGAGGAGGAATCCGGGAAGGTAGTCACCAACGACTTTCCCACCCTGGTCCGTGACTTCATCACCGAGTGGACCGACTTTCACCGCGCGGGAGCGCCGGATTTGTACCCGGCACAGCACGCGGCGGAGATGGAGAAGATAAACGACTACATTTACAAAAACGTCAACAATGGCGTCTACCGCTGCGGCTTTGCGGGTACTCAAAGCGACTACGAGGACGCGTACCACCGCTTGTGGGAGGCACTTGACTGGGTGGAAGAGCGCCTGGGATCGCAGCGCTATCTCGTGGGCGAACACGTGACGGAAACGGATGTCCGCCTCTTCGTGACTCTCATCCGCTTCGATCCCGTCTACTACGGGCATTTCAAGGCCTCGCGTCACAAGACGAGTGAGATGCCCAATATCCGCGGCTACCTGCAAGAGCTTTTCCAGCTGCCCGGTTTCGGTGACACGACCGATTTCACCGAAATTAAGCAGCACTATTACATCGTGCACAAAGAAGTAAACCCCACCCAGGTTGTTCCCGTGGGGCCGGACATGTCGTGGCTTGCAGAAAGCCACGATCGCGACCGCTTCGGCGGCTCCCCCTTCGCCGACGGCGTGGTGTTGCCCGAATACGGGGCTCTGCCCGCGGGCGAAGAGGTAAAGAACCCGGAAGACTTCCAGGCTCTTCCCTAGCCCGCGCTAGCCGTGGCGGCGGGCCTCGGTGGCCTTGCCCCAGATGTTGATGCCCGCGTCGTGGGCGGTCTCATCGATGGCGGTGAGCTCCTCGTCCGTGAAGTCGAGGTTGTCCAGCGCCTCGATGTTCGACTGCAACTGGTCCACGGAAGACGCGCCGATAAGCGCGCTGGTAACGGTCTCGTCTCCCTGGTCGCGCAGAACCCAGGACAGGGCCATCTGCGCCAGCGACTGACCGCGGGCACTGGCGATGTCGTTGAGGCGGCGGATCATCGCCACGTTCTCCTCGTTCAGCCAGTCCGGCTGCAGCGATTTTCCGGCCGCGGCGCGGGAATCCTCCGGAATGCCGTTGAGGTACTTGTCGGTCAACATGCCCTGCGCCAACGGGGAGAAGGCGATAACGCCCAGCCCGCCATCGGCGGCCTCCTCCAGCAACGAGGTGTCGTCCTCGCCCGGTTCTTCGACCCAGCGGTTGACCATCGAGTAGCTGGGCTGGTGGATGAGCAGCGGGCAGCCTTCATCCTCCATAAACTCCACGGCCTCACGGGTGAGCTCCGGGCCGTAGGAGGAAATACCCACGTACAGCGCCTTACCGGAGGCGACGATGTCACGGAGGGCGTACATGGTTTCCGCCAGCGGGGTGTCCGCATCGGGACGGTGGTGGTAGAAGATATCCACGTAGTCCAGACCCATGCGCTCCAGGGAGGCGTCCAGCGAGCTCATCAGGTACTTGCGCGAGCCACCAAAGCCGTAGGGCGAATCGTTCATGACCCACCCCGCCTTGGAGGAAATGATCATCTCATCGCGGAAGGGCTTGAAGTCCTCTTTGAAGATGCGGCCGAAGTTCTTCTCCGCCGCTCCCGGCTCTGGGCCGTAGTTGTTGGCCAGGTCGAAGTGGGTGATGCCGGAGTCGTAGGCGTAGCGCAGGATCTCGCGCTGGGTGGCCAACGGCTTGTCATCGCCGAAGTTGTGCCACAGCCCGAGCGAGATGGCGGGCAGTTTCAGGCCCGAGCGGCCGACGGTGCGGTACGGAATCTTTTCGTAACGGTCTTCTGCAGGCGCGTAGAAAGTCATACAGTCGATTGTCCGCGGCATGTGCTGTGCTGTCGAGGAGATACGAAAAGAGGCGAAGGGCGGGTGTACCCATGACACCCACTCTTCGCCTCTTTTTATTCGTGCAGCTTTTCGCGCTGCCGCTAGCCGCGTCTAGTCGCGGGAGATGCGGCGTGCCGAACCCTCTGCGGTGGTCGTGCCGCGAGCGGATTCGGAACCAGCGGTGGAACCGCCGTTATCGGCCGCGCCGCCCGACATCTCTTCTTCGACGTCGGTGGAGCTGTGCGAGTCGAGCCATTCCTTCTTTTCTTCTTCGGAACGGTCGTGCTCGATGCCGTCGCGATCGGTGTACTCGGAGACCTCGTGGTTCTCGCTGGCGTACTTCTTGCGGTCGAAGTCGACGTCGCTGTCCTTGTGCAGCTCCTCGGTGACTTCGTCCTCCACCTCGCTGTAGAGCGCCCCGTCGTCCAGGTTGGAGTCGGTGATCTGCTGGCCGATCTCCTGGTCGTAACGGTCCGCGTCGTAGTCCTTGTCCGGGTGCAGCTTGAGGTGCATCAGAGCGCGGATACGAGCGCGGCGGGTGGACTCATCGCGAATCTTGCTCAAGGAGTTGAACCATGCCCACACCAACACGACCACCATGAAGATGCCCAGGTAACCGATGACCGGGTAGACGTAGTTCATCAGGGTCTTGAAGCCGAAGAAGGAAACAATGAAGCCGGCGATACAACCCGCGAAGAAGATCATGTGGAACTTGTCTTCGTGACCCGAAGACAGGCGCTTGCCCAGCGCGTAGAACATGCCGATGGCGGTATTGAAGATCATCAGGAAGATGATGACCGCCATAATCGCGCCCAACACCGGGTTGATGTCGTCCACGAGCTGGAGCATCGGGATGTCGGTGTCACCCGCGGAATCGGAGTTCATGAACAGGGCGAAGCCAGCCAGCGCCATCATGATGAGGTAAATGATGCCGCCGACGATGCCGCCCAGACCAGCCTCGCGCGGGGAGATGTGGTCGCCACCGATAACCAGGGACATGGACACGGCCAAGAGCAGGGCCAGGCCGTTGTAGTTCAGAGCGGAAACCAGCCAGTTACCAATCGGGGCCTCGATCTGCGAGGACGTCTCCATTGCCTGGCCGATGTCCGGCGGCATGTGCATGAGCGTGTACACAGCCACGAAGATCACGGCGATGATGATGGACGGCGTGATAGCGCCGATAACCTTGGACACCTTGTCCACGTTCAGCATGCCGGTGATCATCACCAGGACGAGCATGAGGCCGGAGCCGATCCACGGCGCCCAGCCGAACTGCTGCTGCATGTTGGAGCCCGCGCCGGCGAGCATGACAAAGCCGATGCAGAACAGGGTCAAGATGACCGAGATATCCAGCAGCTTCGACACGATCGGGTGGGTCACCCGACGGAAGACCTGGTTGTGCTCGGAAGCGTGGAAGTAGGAGCCGAGCTGCAGAAAGACGGTGCCGGCCAGAGTCATGACGAGACCGGCGACAACGATGCCTGCTACACCGCCCCAGCCGAACGAGGTGAAGTACTGGACCACCTCTTGGCCGGTAGCGAAGCCGGCGCCCACCAACAGTCCCACGAAGGACATGGCAATGGCGGTTACGTTTTTATAAGACACGTGTGTTCCCTTGCGTATATAGCGAATAGTTTCGCAGCGCATCGCGGGTAGCCGACTGTGGTGCAATCGGACCTCCGCGAAATACGCACCGAGCTTCAACCTTACCGGGAAAACACAGCACAACCGCAACCTAATTGCGCCGAAAACCTATATTTTTCTCATGTAATGAGCTAGTTTTCAGCCTGCCCGTTGCCTAGGTCACCTTCGACGTTTCCGACCTCCCAGCGCACATCGCGTGTGCCCTTATCGTCCCGCCAGCCGCGCCAGGCCGCCTGCCGCACGCGGCCATCCCGCGTACGCCCGGCCAGGCTGACTTCCGCCACCAGCTTCGGCGTCACCCACCACGCGTCGTTTCTGTCCTCCTCCGGAACGTCGCCCACACCAGGGGTTTTACGCTCGATACGACGCAGACGCTTGGCGATGTCCTTTAGCTCCCGCCCCGAAAATCCCGTGCCCACGCGCCCGGCATAACGCAGCTCGCCGTCAGCGTCGGGCACGGCAACCAGGAGGGAGGCGAAACTGTCGCTGCGCTCGCCCTGCCCCTCCCGCGCGCCGATGACCACAACTTCCTGGTGCAGCTCGAACTTGAGCTTGAGCCACGCGCCGTCGCGCTCGCCGGCAAAGTAGGGCGCGTCGGTGCGCTTAGCCATCACGCCTTCCAGCTCTAGCGACCGCGCCGCCCGCTGCGCGCCAGATAGGGATCCGGTGTAGCTGGGCGGCACGCGCACCACATCACCTTCCTCGAGGATGGTCTCCAACAGCTTTCGCCTCGCCGAATACGGGCGATCGGTGAGATCCTCGCCGCCAATCGCGAGGACGTCGAAGACCATGTAGACGATGTCCGCGGCGGCGCGCGCGTGACCGGTGTGGTGACGCGTGTCTTGCAGCAGGCCGAAATCCGGCCGGCCGGCGTCGTTGAGGGCTACCACCTCGCCATCTAAAACCGCGCTCCCCCGCTTTTCTGCCTCGCCGGCAAGCGCCCCACTTAGCTCCGCCAGCTGCGGGAAACGGTCGGTGTAGTCGTTGCCGTTGCGGCTGGCAAGGACCACGCCGTCCGGTGTTGCCCCGGCGATGATGCGGTAGCCGTCCCACTTCATCTCGAATGCCCACCGGTGGCCATCCTTCTCGCTGATCCGGATCTGGCCCTTAGAGCCCCGCTCCGCGATCATCGGCGCCGGCAAATCGCTCAGGCGCAGCGAGCAGCCCGTGCTTCCACGTGCACTCTCTGCGTCCCCGTCCCCATCCCCGCCAGAGCCATGGTCGCTATCGGCCGCGGTCACGCCGTCTTCCGGCTGCTTCTTCGTGAATTTCAACAGCCACTTGTTGTCACCGGTGTGGATAAGGGCGAATCGGCGGGCGAGCCCGCCGAGCCCGCCATTGTCACGCCCCGCCAGCGTCGCGATGACCTCCTTGCCATCGCGCCACTTCTCGATCTCGCAGGTGCCCCGATCCCAGATCTTCACTGTCCCGGCGCCGTACTGGCCTTTGGGGATGGTACCGAAGAAGTTCGCGTAGTCCAGCGGGTGGTCCTCCGTGTGTACCGCCAGCCGCGTCGCCTCCGCGTCGAGCGGCACCCCCTTCGGCACGGCCCAGGACACGAGCACCCCGCCGCGTTCCAGGCGGAAATCCCAGTGCAACGAGCTCGCGTGGTGCTCTTGGATAACGAATATCGGCGCGGCATCCGCACCAGCCCCCGGTGCCGACGAGGCGGCGGCCATCGGCTCGCGCGTCTTTTTCGGATCGCGCATGGAGCGATACTTGGCCAGCCGCGCGTCGGGCGTAGCTGGGTCTTTTCCGGACGTCTCCCCCTTCGGCTCCTCTTGCGCCGTCTGTGTTGGCGTCGCCCCCGCGGGCGTCGCCCCCGTTGGCGCCACCCCCGCGGGCGCCAACGGCGCCAACGGGTCGCCGAGTGACTCGATGCGGTCCAAGACGTCATCGATAAGCAACTGCTTGAGTGACCCCGGTTGGCTGGCCGCCTCTTCGATCTCAGCCCACTGGCGCGGCGCGGCCACGGTCGGTTGTGGCTTGCCACGCAACGAGTACGGACTCACCGTCGTCTTCTTGCCGTTGTTCTGGCTCCAGTCCACAAACACCTTGCCGCGGCGCGCGGTCTTCTTCATCACCGAAGTGACCTCGTCCGGGTGCTCCTTGGCCAACGCGCGAGCGAACTCGTGCGCCACGGCCGACACCCCATCCGCGGGCGTGGCGCCGTCGAGCCGGGCGTAGAGGTGAATGCCCTTCGAGCCACTGGTAACGGGGACGCTTTCCAGCCCCATCCCGTCAAGCACCTCGCGCGACCACAGCGCCACCTGCGCGCATAGGTCAAGGCCCACGCCTTCCCCGGGGTCTAGATCCAGCACCAGTCGATCCGGATTCGCCTGCGCGCCCTCACGGGTAAAGCGCCACTGCGGGGTGTGCAGCTCGAGCGCCGCCACTTGCGCGCACCAAGCCAGGGCTGCGGGTTCACCGATAAGCGGGTACGCGTTCACGCCCGTTTTGTGCTCGATTGTGCCGGTGGGGATCCAGTTCGGCGCTGAGTCCTCCAGATCCTTGCGGAAGAAGGCATCGGCAGGCTCAGCGGCGGTGCCCACCCCGTCCACCCAGCGTTTGCGGGTGACCGGGCGGTTCGCAATGTGCGGGATGATGACGTCCGCGACCGCGAGGTAGTAGTGCAGCACCTCCGCCTTGGTCGTCGCCGTCTCCGGGTAGAGAACCTTGTCCAGGTTGGAAACGGACAGCTCGCGGCCTCCCACCCGATAGGTCTTCCCCTCCGCCACCGGCGTCCTCCTGAGATCGTGCGCACCGTGAAACCCCCGCGCACGCGGTCGCCAGCCATGCGCGGGTGAGTTTTTCCTTAACCTTTATCGTATGCGCGCGATTTGGAATGGATCCATCAGTTTCGGACTCGTCAACGTACCGGTCAAGCTCTACGGGGCCACCGAAGACCACGACATCTCTTTCCGCCAGGTGCACGACAAGGACGGCGGCCGCATCCACTACGAACGGCGCTGCGAGGCCTGCGGCGAGAAGGTGGAGTTTAAGCACATCCAGAAGGCCTACGACGACGGCGACGACACCGTCGTGGTTACCGACAAGGACTTCGACTCCCTGCCCGAGGCAGAAAAGGACGAAATCGAGGTCGTCCAGTTCGTCCCCTCGGACCAGGTCGACCCCATCATGCTGTCCCAGAGCTACTTCGTGCGGCCGGCCGACAAGTCCCCGAAGTCCTACCTGCTGCTGCGCAAGACGCTGGAGGAAACGGACCGGACGGCCATCGTCAAGTTTGCGCTGCGGCAAAAGACCCGGCTGGGTGCCCTGCACGTGCGTGACGATGTCCTCGTGCTCCAAGCCATGCTCTGGGCCGATGAGGTACGCGCTGCCGACTTCAAGGAAACGAAATCAAAGGCGAAGGTCAGCGACAAAGAGCTCGAGCTGTCCTCCGCGCTTGTCGAGCAGTACTCCTCCGATTTCACCCCCGAGGAGTTCGAAGACGACTACCAGAAGGAGTTGCGCGAGCTCGTCGAGCACAAGCTCGAGGAGGGCGAGACCATCGACGCCAAGGATTCGGATACCTCTGCCAGCGACGCGGACACCGACTCGGAAGCGGACGACGACGATGACGCAGAGGTCGTAGACCTCATGGAGGCGTTGCAGAACTCGCTGAAGAAGAAGGGCGGGAAGAAATCGTCCTCGAGTTCGGAGTCGAAGAAGGACGACGACGGCGAGGATAGCGACGACGGCAACGACAGCGGGTCGTCGTCGAAAAAGTCCTCTAAGAAGTCGTCGAGCTCGAAGTCCAGCTCGAAGTCCAGCTCCAAGTCGAAGTCGAAGTCCAAGTCGGGCTCGAAGTCCAGCTCCAAGTCGAAGTCGAAGAAGAAATCGGCCTAGCGCCGCGGCGCGGCCGAGGAGGATCTCCCGCGACTCTTCACCCCAGGGATTTTCTCCCCCTCGGCGCACGAAAACGGGATTTTTCGGCCGGAAAATTCGATCTCGGGGCCGAAAAATCCCTAAAACAAGCGCAGGGCCCTCTTAGATAAAGGGGCCCCTGGGCGGGCGACTGCGGCTAGGACAGCTTTTCTGCGATGAGCTTGTTGACCTGGCCCGGGTCGGCCTTGCCCTGGGTGGCCTTCATGACCGCACCCACGATGGCGCCGGCGACCTTCTTGTTGCCCGCGCGGTACTTCTCCACCACGTCCGGGTTGTCCGCAAGCGCGTCGTCGACGGCCTTTTCGATGGCGCCATCGTCACGCACGACCTCGAGGCCACGGTCCGCGACGACCTTGTCCACGTCGCCCTCGCCAGCGAGCACGCCGTCGACGGCCTTGCGGGCGAGCTTCGTGGTCAGCTTCCCTTCCTTGACCAGCTCGGCAACGCGGGCCACCTGCTGCGGGGTGATGTCCAGGTCCGCGAGCGCGACTTCCTGCTCGTTCGCCTTACCCGCCAGGTAGGCGACCCACCAGGACCGCGCACTTTCCGGATCGGCGCCGGCCTCGACGGTGTCCACGATGAGATCGAGCGCGCCGGCGTTGACCAGATCGCGCATCTCCTTGTCCTTTAAGCCCCACTCCTTCTGGATGCGGGCGCGACGGACCCACGGCAGCTCCGGCAGCGTCTGGCGGATCTCCTCGACCCACTCGCGTGGGGCGATAACCGGCGGCAGATCCGGGTCGTTGAAGTAGCGGTAATCCTCGGCCGTCTCCTTCGGGCGGCCCTTGGAGGTAGTGCCGTCGCCTTCCTGGTAGTGGCGGGTTTCTTGGACGATCTCGCCGCCGTCTTCGAGCACCTGGGCCTGGCGCTGCATCTCGAAGCGAACGGCCTGCTCCACGGAGCGCAGCGAGTTGATGTTCTTCGTCTCCGTGCGGGTACCAAACTCTTCCTGGCCTACCGGGCGCAGGGAGAGGTTGGAGTCCACACGCATCGAGCCCTGATCCATACGGGCATCGGACACGCCCAGGGCTGCGACGAGATCGCGCAGGGCGGTGACGTACGCCTTGGCCACCTCTGGGGCGCGCTCGCCGGCGCCGGTGATCGGCTTCGTCACAATCTCGATAAGCGGAATACCCGCGCGGTTGCAGTCCACCAGCGAGGACGTCGCGCCGGTAATGCGGCCGCCCGCACCGCCGATGTGGGTGAGCTTGCCGGTGTCTTCCTCCATGTGGGCGCGCTCAATTTCCACGCGCCACTCGGTGCCGTCCTCCAGCTGGACGTCGAGGTAGCCGTCGTAAGCAATCGGCTCGTCGTACTGGGAGATCTGGTAGTTCTTCGGCTGGTCCGGGTAGAAGTAGTTCTTGCGGGCAAAGCGCGAGGACTCGGCGATGGAGCAGTTCAGCGCCAGGCCAATCTTGATAGCCCACTCCACGCCCTTCTTGTTCACCACCGGAAGCGCACCTGGCAGGCCCAAGGAGACCGGGTCAACGTTGGAATTAGGCGCTGCGCCGAAGTCGGTCGAGGAGGTCGAAAACATCTTGGTGTCCGTGGCCAACTCGACGTGGACTTCCATGCCCATTACCGGATCGTATTTCTTGAGGACCTCGTCGTAGTCCATCAGGTCATAAGTCGCAGCAGTCATGCGCACTAGTGTAATAGGTGCCCGGCCGCGTTAGGCTTTAGCCCATGACTGACAAGGACGCTGCAAACACCGCCCCTGACAACGCCGATCCGAAGCCGGGCGAAAACCCGGAGTACCCCGTTCCGCTCGGGCCGCAGATGGCCACTTTGCTCCTCGAGGAGGCATACGAGCCGTCGGACATCGAGGACATCGTCAAGCGCTCGCTCACCGAGGACGCTCCGTTGAAGTTCGTCGATAGCGGCGCCCCGCACGTCGCGGCCTTCACCCTCGGTGGCGAGTACTTTGCGGCCACCTGCGTGGACAAGCCGTACCCAGTGCAGGACGGCGGCGTCAGCCCGGCAGACCTCGCCCACCCAGTCTTCTTCGGCGCTGACCCGCAGGAGCGTGCGGAGCTTCACGATGCCCGCGCTCACCTCCTCATCGCCCACCGCCCGGACATGGACGCGCCCAGCGAGATTCCCGCACGCGAGCAGAAGTTCAAGCAGCGCGCGCTGCACGCTTTGGTCACGGCCATGATTTCCCAGCTGCCCGGGACTCTCGGCGTCTTCTTCCCGTCCGTGAAGACCACGCTGAGCCCGCGCCACCTGCAGGAATTCACCATGAGCGAGTCGCCGTTCCCGAGCGCCTACATGGCGCCGACGTGGCTCAAACCCGAAGAAGACGGATCGGTCTCTGGCTACACCATCGGCCTGATGGATTTGGGCCACCCGGAGCTGCAGGTGACGAAGTCCAAGGGGGATCCGCAGAAGATTTTCGAGCTGCTCGCCGACACTGCGGCGCACGTCGTGGGCGGCGCGACCATCATCGGCGGGCAGACCGTCGGGCGCACCGACGACGACAAGCACGCGACCTCGTTCGCGCCGTGGATCATCGATGGCGACAAGAAGGCCATCGAGGTGGAGATGTAACTTACCCGAAAAGGGCGCGGGCGTTGACGTAGCGCCACTCCGGCACCGTCTTGAGCTGGCCCACCGCGTCCTCGAGGGAGACCAAGTCGATGTTCTCGCCGTGCAGCGCCACGCACGTGCCGTGGTCGCCATTGTGCGCAGCGCGCGCGGCGTGGACGCCGAAACGAGTGGCCAGCACTCGGTCGTAGGCGGTCGGGGTACCGCCACGCTGCGTGTGTCCGAGCACCGTAGTGCGCACGTCGTAGCCGGTGCGGCGGTTGATTTCGTCGCCGATAATTTGGCCAATGCCGGTAAAAGTTTGGTGACCGAACTCGTCCTCCTCGCCCGCCTGAAACTCCATGGTTCCCTCCTTGGGCGAGGCGCCCTCGGCGACACAGATGATCCCATACTTCTCCCCCATCTGGAAGCGCCGCTCCATGGACTTGCAGATGTCCGCCACGTCGAAGGGCTCTTCCGGGATCACCGTGTAGTGCGCGCCGCCGGCCATGCCGGCGTGCAGCGCAATCCAACCCACGTGGCGGCCCATGACCTCGACGATGAGGATGCGGTTGTGCGACTCGGCCGTGGTGTGCAGCCGGTCGATGGCCTCGGTGGCCACGGACACGGCAGTGTCAAAGCCAAAGGTGTAGTCGGTGGCGTTGACGTCATTATCGATGGTCTTGGGCACCCCGACGACCGGAACCCCATTATCCGCAAGCCACTTCGCCCCTTTGAGCGTGCCCTCGCCGCCGATGGCGATGAGCGCGTCGACTTCCGCTTCCGCCAGGTTGCGCCGCACCGTATCGATGCCCGCCTTGAACTTGTCTGGGTGCAACCGGCCGGTGCCCAAAATTGTGCCACCCCGCGACAGGATGCGGTCGATGGCGGCGTCGTCGTAGAGATCGCGGCGCTTGTCCTCCATCAGGCCGACCCACCCGTCCTCGTATCCGACGACGGTGTCACCGAACTCGTTCGAGGCGGTGCGGACCACTGAGCGGATTACTGCGTTCAGGCCGGGGCAATCGCCACCGGAGGTCAGTGTGGCAAGTCGCATGCGCCCTACTCTAGCGAGCTGGTTAGCATGGTGGGCATGTCGATGATTGATATCAAAAAGCCCAAGGACGTCAGCACCGCTCTTACCACCACCGTCGGCCTGATGGGCGGGTGGCTCACCGCACGCGAGACCGGGATCCGCCCGCTGGGCGGCGCCATCCTCGCCGCGGCCGGAATCTGGGCGGGCCGCTCCTGGGCCGCCAAGACCGATGTCCCCACCACCGCCTGCCTGTCCGCACTGTACGTCGGCGCATTCGGCGCGTCCCACCCGTTGGCGAAGAAGATCGGCTCGTGGCCGGCCGTCTTGTCCGTCACCGCCCTGACCGCGGGTGCGTCCTACGCGCTGTCTGACTCCAAGTAAGCGCTGGCGCTCGCCGCGCTCACCTCACCTTCCCTCCCGCGCTGCCCGGCTCTTGTGCCCGGCAGCGTTTTTCTGTGCTGCCGCGCGGGCTACTGCCGCGCTGACTACGGCCGCGCGGACTTCTCCTCGCGTTCCATAGACTCGACGAACTCGCGCTTGGTCGCCTGCCACTCGTCTTCCACCATGCCCAAGCGCCAGTAGCCGGAGATGGACGCGTCAGCACGATCTACCTCCTGCTCGACGAACAGAAAGCGGCGCAGTTCCCGAATCATTTCGGCCACCCCGTGGATGAACCAGCTCGTTTTCTGCGACGGGCGACCGGCGGCGCGCACAGCCTCGGACAGCTTGGTGCCCGGCGTTGCACCGTCGCGGTAAATCCAGTGCAGCTCAACGCCTTCCTTGTCCGGAATGTCCATCTCACGGCCGCGTTCGGCAACTTCCACATACGCGGTGGCCGTGGTGCCTTCCGGCAAGTGGTCCAACGCGGCGCCGATGGCCGGCGCGGCTGCCTCGTCGCCGGCGAGCACAAAGTGTTCGTAATCCCGCGACGGCGCCCAGCCGCCGCCGGGGCCGGCGAAACCGAGGGTGTCTCCCGGCTCTGCCGTTCGCGCCCACGGGCCCGCTATGCCCTGGTCGCCGTGGATGACAAAGTCGATATCGCAATCGCCGGTTTCCTGATCCACACGCCGGAGCGAATAGGTCCGTTTCACCGGCTGCTGGGAACGCGGGTACTTCTCCCGGATCTCGGCAAGATCGAACGGCCACGTATAGTCCGCGCCGTCGGGAACAAACAAGAGCTTGATGTAGTGGTCGGTGAAAGGCAGCTCGGCATCTTTGAGTGCCGGGGCGTTGACGGTTAACCGGATCATATCCGGAGTGATCTGCTGGCTTTTTACTACCGTCAGTCCCTTCGCCTGCATCTTCTTCGGGGCCATTGCGTGGTTCATCTCCTCACGGTTGGGTTAGCATCGCACTTCTCGATGTCCGTGAGGTTACCCTAACCTCAAAAACCGGCGGGGGCTCTGCCCCTCGTGTGGGGCGAGTCCTCCGCCGGTTTCCGGGAGGCGTGAACTGAGCGTTTAGCCGCTTTAGCGCTTAGCTGTCGCGGCGTGCCTCGTAGGCGGCGCCGACCTTGTACAGGCGATCATCGCTAAAGGCGGGCGCCATGATTTGCAGGCCGGTCGGCAGGTTGGTGTCGCTGGCCATGCCAGACGGAACCGACATGCCGCACAGGCCCGCCAGGTTGAGCGGCAGGGTGCACAGGTCGAAGTTGTACATGGCGACCGGGTCCTGCACCTTCTCGCCCAGCTTGAACGCGGTGGTCGGGGTGGTCGGCGAGACGATGACGTCGACGTCCTCGAAGGCGCGGGCGAAGTCCTGCGCGATGAGCGAGCGCACGCGCTGCGCCTGCAGGTAGTAAGCGTCGTAGTAGCCGACGGACAGCGCGTAGGTACCCAGCATGATGCGGCGCTTGACCTCGGGGCCAAAACCCTCGGCGCGGGACTGGTTCATCACCTGCTCGACGGAGTGTTTGCCGTCGTCGCCGGAGCGCAGGCCGTAGCGCATGCCGTCGAAGCGCGCGAGGTTGGACGAGACCTCACACGACATGACGATGTAGTACGCCGCCAGCGCGTGGTTAAAGTTCGGGCAGTCCACCTCGACCTTCTCGGCACCCTGGGCGACGAGCTGATCGACAGCGGCGTGGTAGCGCTCCATGACGCCGTCCTGCCAGCCGTCGCGCTCGAACTGCTTGACGATGCCGATCTTCACACCGCTCAAGTCGCCGTTTTTACCCTCTTCGGCGGCCTTGACCACCGGGGCGACCGCGCGGTCCACGGAGGTGGCGTCGTGCTCGTCGAAGCCGGCAATGATCTCGTGCAGGCGCGCCGCATCGCCAACGGTGCGGGCGCACGGACCCGCCTGGTCGAGCGAGGACGCGGCGGCGATAAGACCGTAGCGCGAGACGGTGCCGTAGGTCGGCTTGATGCCCACGGTGTTGGTCAGGGCGGCCGGCTGGCGAATGGAACCGCCGGTGTCGGTACCGATGCCCAGCGGCGCCTGGCCGGACGCCAGTGCCGCGGAGGTGCCGCCGCCGGAACCGCCCGGGGTGCGCTCGGTATCAAACGGGTTGCGCACCGGGCCGAACGCGGAGTTCTCGCTGGACGAGCCCATGGCGAACTCGTCCAGGTTGGTCTTGCCCAAGATCGGAATGCCGGCCTCGCGCAGCTTGCGGGTCACGGTCGCGTCGTAAGGCGACATGTAGCCTTCGAGCATCTTGGACGCCGCGGTGGTCGGCGCATCCGTGGTGGTCAACAGATCCTTCAGTGCCAGCGGCACGCCCGCCAGCGACGATGCCGGCTTCTCACCGGCGTCGAGGGCCTTATCCACGGCATCGGCAGTAGCGAGCGCTTCCTCAGCACCAACGTGGAGGAAGGAGTTCAGGGTCTCGTTGGTCTCTGCAATGCGGTCCAGGAACGCCTGTGTCACCTCGCGGGAGGTGACCTCGCGCGAGTGGATCTTTTCTGCGAGTTCGGTCGCGGTCAGGGAGGTAAGCCCCTCCGCGGGTACCAGGTAGTCAGTCATTTACTCTCCTCCCAGAATCTGCGGCACGACGAAGCGGTCCTCTTCCACCTCAGGCGCTTGGTCCAAGGCCTGCTCGGCGGTGAGGGTGGGTACGACCTCATCGTCACGCATGCGGGCGTTGACGGAGTGCGGGTGGCTCATCGGCTCAACCCCGTCAGCGTCGACCTCACTAATCGAAGACACCGCGCTGACAATCTCGTCGATGTCCGAAGCGAACTGCGACAGCTCTTCGTCGTTCAAACCCAGCCGAGACAACTTGGCCAAGTGGGCGATTTCTTCACGCGAAAAATCAGACACGCGAAACTCCATCCTTTAACTATCTCGCTTGGCATTTCACACGCCTTACAGCTACCGCCTCATGCTACTGCACGGCCCGGACACCAAGCCGAGTCACCCTCGGGGATGCTCCACCCACCCGATTTGCCCTGATCCTGCATCTAGGTATTGAGTTAGCCTGCGTTACCTCAGTAACATTCAATTGATTAGGTAACCGATACAACTCCAGCGAAAGGCCATTCCACTTCCATGTCCTACCTCATCCGCGTCCTATTACCCGACACGCCGGGAAGCCTGGGCCAACTGGCGGACGCGATCGGCATGGTGGGCGCGAACATCCAGTCCGTCGACATCGTGGAGAACTTCTCCGACGGCACCGTCATGGATGACATCGTAGTCACCCTCCCGCCGGAGGTGATGGCGGACGTCCTCATCACGGCGGTGGACGCGGTCGACGGCGCCAGCGTGGATTCCATCCGCCCGTTTAGCGGCCGCGTTGATCGCCGCGGCCAGATCGCCCTGTTGTCGCGCGTAGCGGAGAAGTCGCGGGATTACACCGCCGCGATGGAAGAGGTCGTCGAAGCCCTCCCCAAGGCGCTGACCTCGACGTGGGCCATCGTCATCGACAACACCGAGCCCGCCCACCGCGTGGCCTGGTCGGCGGCCGCCCCGGAGGACGACGGCTCCACCCCGTCACAGCTCAACGTCACCACCGCGCGGGCGCTTAACCCGGAAGAACCGTGGATCCCCAGCGGCTGGACCCTCCTCGACTCGGCGGTGGCGATTGCGCCTATCGGCACCACGGGCCTCGTCATCGCGGTCGGGCGCACCGGCGGGCCGGACTACCTGGCCTCGGAGGTCGAGCACATTGGCAATCTGGGCACGATCCTCGGCGCGTTTATTCAGCGCTAGCCCGCAGTCCCCGTCTCCAGCAGCGTTGCAAACTGCTCCTCGTTGAGGATTGTGATGCCCAAGTCGCGCGCTTTCTGCTCCTTGGAGCCGGCGTTGTCGCCGACGACGACGTAATCCGTCTTCTTCGATACGGATCCGGTGGCCTTGCCGCCGCGCGTGACGATGGCCTCCTTTGCCTCGTCCCGCGAGAAATTCTCCAGCGTGCCGGTCACGACGACCGTAACCCCCTCGAGGGTTTGCTCTGGACGCGAGCTGGCGTCGACCTCCATACGCACGCCTGCCTTTTCCCAGCGGTCCACGATGTTGCGGTGCCAATCCACCTGGAACCACTCGTGGAAAGACTCGGCGATGACCTTGCCCACGCCCTCCGTTTCAGCGAGGTGGTTCAAGTCCGCCTCTCGCGCGGCGGCCAGGGAGCCGTAGCGCGTGGCGATGGCCTGGGCCGCCGTCGGTCCGACGTAACGGATAGACAGCGCGACGAGCACCCGCCACAGGTCGGTGTCCTTGGCCGTGTCGAGGTTGTCCAAAAGCTTCTTGCCGGCGGCGTTGACCGTTCCCTTTTTGGTCGTATATGCCTGGGACTTCTCCAAGTCCTCAGTAGTTAGATCGAACAGGCCGGACTCGTCTTCCAATACGCCCGAGTTAATAAGGTCGCGAGCGCCCTTCTCCCCTAGCGCCTCGATGTCGAAGGCCCCGCGACCGGCGATGTATTCCAGCCGGGCGCCGAGCTGCGCCGGGCAGCTGCGGGTGTTCGGGCAGCGCCAGTCGGCGTCGCCTTCCTTTTGCGGCGCGAGCGTGCTGCCACACGACGGACATTCTTTCGGAAACACCCATTCCTTCTCCGTCCCGTCGCGCTTTTCCACCACCGGCCCGAGCACCTCCGGGATGATTTCGCCGGCCTTGCGGATGACCACAGTGTCGCCGACGAGAACGCCCTTGCGTTTGACCTCGGACTGGTTGTGCAGCGTGGCCATCGACACTGTCGAGCCGGACACGCGCACCGGCTCCATGATGGCAAACGGCGTCACGCGCCCGGTGCGGCCGACGCTCGCCTCAATATCGAGAAGCTTCGTGGTCACTTCCTCCGGCGGGTACTTGTACGCAATGGCCCACCGCGGCGCGCGGGCAGTCGCGCCCAAAGAACGCTGGGAGGCGAGATCATCGACCTTGACCACCAGGCCGTCCATCTCGAAGACGGCGTCGTGCCGGTGATCCGCCCAGTACTCGACCTTTTCTTGCACCTCTTTCGCGGAGGTGACCCGTTCGGTATACGGCGAGACCGGCAGGCCCCACGCCTCGAGTGCGAGGTAGGCGTCGTGCTGGCTCGCCGGGGTAAAGCCCTCGCGGGCGCCGATGCCGTGGCAGACCATGCGCAGGCGCCGCTTTTTCACGTCCGCCGGGTCCTTCATCCGCAGCCCGCCAGCGGCGGAATTGCGTGGGTTCGCAAACGGGTCTTTGCCGGCGGCCACGCGCTCGGCGTTGATGTCCTCGAAATCTTCGGGCCGCATGTAGACCTCGCCGCACACCTCCACCAGCTCCGGCACTGGATACTCGTCGCTTCCAGAAAGCTCATGCGGGATGTCCTCGATGACCTTCGCGTTGACGGTGATGTCCTCGCCCACGCGGCCATCGCCACGCGTGGCGGCGCGCTCTAGGCGGCCGTCGCGGTAGACCAAGTCGATGGACAGGCCATCGATCTTCAGCTCGGTGAGGTAGGCATCGGCCGGCGTGCGGTCCAGCCAGTTCTGCAGCTCTCCGGCGGAAAAGACGTTGTCCAAGCTGGTCATGCGCTGCAGGTGCTCGACGTCGGCGAAAGACGAGTTTTCCTGCGGTGCAGCACCCACCTGCCGGGTGGGGCTATCCGGTACCGCTAGTTCGGGGTGCTCGTCTTCCAGCTGGAGCAGACGCTGAAAGAGCTTATCGAAGTCGGCGTCTGGAATCACCGGCTCGCCGTTGTAGTACAGCTCGCGGTGGCGGCGCACCTCCTGCGCCAGCTCATTCCATTCTTTCTGCGGGTTCGAAGTTTCAGCGCTAGTCACAGCGCACCAGTCTAGAATGTCGCGCGCGGGACGTGCCCACGGCGCTAGTCCCATTGCGGGTTATCGGTATTCACCCCTTCGGCACGTGCTGCTTCCTCGATGAGTTCAAGAAGGTAGTCTTGCGCGCTGCGGTAGGCAGCGTGAAAGCGGCTGTCTGCGACGTACATCCGCGCCAGGATGAGCTGGCGCGCGGGGGTCACCTCGTACCACTGCCCAATCATCTCGCGGTGCCGTGCGACCAGCGAACTAGCCGCGGCCGAGCCCGGTTTCACGCCAGCCTCCCGGGCAGCGAGTAAATCGGCGGCGAATTTTTCCTGTTCGTCCTGCATGTGCGCAAAATCCTGTTCTTCCATTCGGCCGAGACGCTCCTGTGCAGTTGCCCAGTCCGGGGTTTCTCCCCAGCGGTCTTCTGCTTCCTGGTGGTATTCCGGCAGGTGCTCGCCGAAGTAGCTGTGCATGGCGTTCATGTCCACATTTCCTTTCTCGGTGTGTGCGATGAGCTCGTCCACCGCCCGTACCTGCTCCTGTATCGCCTCCAGCTGACCTACGAGTTCAGCCCGGTGGCGGCGCAGTGCGGTGTTGAGGGTGTGGGACGGGGCATCGAGAAGCGTTGCGATGTCCTCGAGCGACAACCCAACGCCGCGGTAAAGCACAATGGCCGCCGCCCTTTCGAGGTCGGCGTCGGAAAAGGCCCTGTAGCCGGCGGGCGTTCGCGCCGGCGTGAAAAGGCCCACGCTTTCCCAGTAGCGGAGAGCTTTTGCCGATACGCCGAGGGCAGCGGCTGCTTCGCTGATTGTGTAGTCGCTCATGAAAGCAAGTGTGCGCCTTGCCGTCGCGGCAAGGTCAAGCGCCGCCCACAAGGTGTGTCCGCACCCTCGTTAGAATGAGGCGCATGGCAGCTACCTTCGACGCCTCCCGCATGCTCTCGTTCGACCTGGAGACCACCTCGCCGAACCCGCGGGAAGCGCGCATTGTGACCTCCGCGCTCGTGCGTATCGATGGCCGCGACGTCTCCTCCACCGAGATGCTCGCCGATCCGGGCGTGGAGATCCCCGAGGCCGCCACCAAAGTCCACGGCATCAGCACGGAAAAGGCCCGCGCGGAAGGCCGCCCACACGACGAGGTGCTGAAAGAGACGGTGGACGCGCTCTACAAGGCGTGGGACGACGGCTTTACCGTCATCGTGTACAACGCCGCCTACGATCTCACCATCCTGCGGCAGCTCACCGGCGATTTCGTGGTCACCGGCACCGTGTTCGACCCGTTCGTCATCGACCGCGTGATGGACAAGTGGCGCAAGGGCCGCCGCACTTTGGGCGATGTGTGCCAGCACTATGGCGTGCAGCTGGACAACGCGCACGAGGCGACTGCCGATGCCCTCGCTGCCGCCCGCGTGGCCTGGAAGCAGGTCCGGCAGTACCCCGACCTCGCCGCGATGGACGTCGGCGAGCTCATGGAGTTCCAGGCGGTCAAGTGGTACGAGGACCGCATGGCGTTCAAGAAGTACTTGGAAGGCCGCGGACGCGACGCCAGCGACGTGTTCCCGTCGTGGCCGCTGAAGGGCTAGCTGTCCCCACAACGACCAGCCTCAGGCGCCAGGCTACGCGTCCCCACTGGCGAGGATGTCGCCGAGTTTCGCCGCGTGGGAATAAGCGGCTGCGGCATCTCCCAACGCGCCGGACACCGGCCACGGGCTCACGTCCAGCTGGGTGGCCATAGTCTCGCGCCGCATCCCGAGCCTGTCGAGCCACCCGGCAATCTCCCGTGCCTGGCGCCCGGGCTCGCGCAGGTTCTCCGGGGCGATAGTGCAGCCCAACCGGTAGCCATCCTCCAGGTGCATGCCGGCGCCCTCGTAGTTGGCCTGCGCGGTAAGCGCTGGGAAGTCCACGATGGCGGTGCGGGCGGCGCGCGCCGCCTCCCACGATGGGTGTGGCCCTGGCAACCACAGGTAGTCGGCGGAAAACTCCTCTAAAGCGGCGACCGCGACCTCCGCCGGCACCGCCGGGATTGTCTCGAAATCCGTCGCCCCCGGCACCCGTCCGGCGAGCACCGCGTCCAAGTACGGCTCGTCCAGCTGGAGCACGGTCCGGCACTGGAAACGATCTGCGACATCCGCGGTGTGTTCTGCTACTGCCTGGAGCAAAGAAGCGTGTAGCTCGCGCACGGCGCCGCGGTCGGTAACAGCCCGGTGGCCGTTGCCCAGCTCGAGCGCGGCCGCCAGCGACCACGGGCCCACGCACTGAATCTTCACCACCTCCGGGGTGGTTTCCCACACTTCCTGAATGGCGTCCAGGTCCCGCGCCATCAGGTCGCGGCCACGCCGAGTGATGAGCTGATCGCGGGCGGTAAGCACCCACCCGCGCGGCCCGCGATCGACCGCCAGGCCGGGGAGCAGAAACGCTGTGCGCGCCACCGCCCCGGCGGCAATGCCGCGCTCAGGCAGCTGCGGCACGTGCGGCAGCTCTCCCGTCTCACCCAACACGATGTCGGCGGCTGCGGCGACGTCAGTTCCGGGCATGGGGCCAATTCCGAAAGCGGTCATTCTTCGCAGTGTAATGACGACGAGATCCCGGTTCCGAGCGCGGGCGGGACTCGCGCCGCGGCCAATTTCTCGAATTTCTCGAAACTCTCGAATAGGCTTTCTGGCATGCAGAATCCGTTCCGCCCCTCGTTCGGAGTGCCTCCCCTGTTCTGGGTGGGGCGCGCCACCATCCTCGACAGCTTCCGCAGCGCGCTGGCCACCGGGCCGGGTGCCTTTGGCCGCTCGATGGTGATTTCGGGCGCCCGCGGCATCGGCAAGACAGTGCTCCTCAACGAGCTCGAGGATATCGCCACCGCCAACGGCTGGCTGGCACTGCGCGCATCCGGCCGCATGAATCTCACCCGGGAGCTGCGCGATACCACCATCCCGCGCGCGGCGGCCAGCCTCAATCCGCCGCAAAAGCGTCGGGTGAGCCGCGTGGGCATCAGCTCGCTGGGCACCGTCGGCTTCGAGCACGACGACGAACCGGACTTCCAGCCCACCTTGAACACCGAGCTGCGCCGGCTGGTGGGGCTGACCTCCGAGTCCGGTGTCCTCATCACCATCGACGAAGTCCAAGACGCATCGCAAGACGACCTCACCGAGCTGGCCGTGGCCTACCAAGATCTGCTGCGCGACGAACTCAACGTCGCGCTGGTCATGGCGGGGCTACCCCAAGGTGTGGAGGACTTGTTGGATCTGCCAGGCGCGACGTTTTTGCGCCGCGCCGAGCGCCACTTGCTCGGGCCCTTCTCCCCGCCGAACTCGGCGACCGCCTTCCACTCCACCGCGGCGGAATCCGGCATCGCCTTTACTGACGATGCCGTGGCGGCAGCCACCGACCTGTCCCAGGGCTACCCCTTCCTGGTGCAGCTCGTCGGCTCACTGGCGTGGCAGAAAGCGCACGCGGACTCCCGCGACGCCATCACGACAGCCGACGTGGAGGCCGTCACCGACACTGCCATCGCCGCCATGGGCTCGCAGGTGCACGCCCCGGCCGTGCGGGACCTGCCGCCGGCCCAGCGGGCGTACCTCGAGGCGATGGCTCACGTCGGCGGTGCGGAGATCGCCGCCTCCGACATCGCGGAGCAGGTGGGCAAACCGGTGAAGTCACTATCCGATACGCGCCAGAAGCTCATCGGTGCGGACCTCATTGAACCGGCCGGCTTTGGCAAGGTGGCTTTCACCCTGCCCTACCTCGCCGAGTACTTATGCTCGACGGACCGGCTAGGGCGGGTGGACTAGGAGTCACGTCCAGTAGCGGCGCCAGGAGTATCACGGGAGGTATCTCGAGCGGTGCCGCAGATGGTGCCGGAGCCTAAGACGACATCGCCAAGCTCGTCGTGCGTGGGCAGATACAGCACGGCGGCCTGGCCGCGCGCCACGCCGGAGAGCGGCTCGCTCAGCTCGAGCGTCATCCGGTCGGCTGCGCGATCGATATGCGCGCGGCAGGGCACGACAGACCCGTGGGCGCGGACCTGCACCTCGCAGTCGAGGTCGCCGTCCATCGCCGGGTGCAGGTACTTCAGCCGGTCAGCGGTGATCTCGGTAATCTTGAGATCCTCCTTGGACCCCACAGTCACGGTGCCGGTCTCCGCGTCGATGTCGGTGACGTAGCGCGGGCGGCCGTCCGCCGCCGGTTCCTTAATGTCGAGGCCCTTGCGCTGGCCGATGGTGTAGTTCCACGCGCCGTCGTGCTGCTTGAGGTCGGAGCCTTCCTGATCCTTGATCATCCCGGGGCGCAGCCCGATGCGCGAGCCCAAGAAGGCTTGAGTGTTGCCGTCTGGGATGAAGCAGATGTCATACGAGTCCGGCTTCTTGGCCGTGGAAAAACCGTGGGCAGCCGCTTCTTCGCGGATCTGCGGCTTCGGCGTATCCCCGATGGGGAAATAGCAGTGCGCCAACTCATCCGCGGAGATCACGCCGAGCACGTAGGACTGATCCTTGTTCTCGTCTTTGGAGCGGCGCATGAATCCATCGGCGTCCAGGGTGGCGTAGTGGCCGGTGGCCACCGCGTCGAAGCCTAGGGCCATGCCCTTTTGCAGCAGCGCGCGGAACTTGATCTTCTCGTTGCAGCGCAGGCACGGGTTCGGGGTCTCGCCGCGGGCATACGAGTCGACGAAGTCCTCGATCACGTCTTCTTTGAACTGCTCAGAGAAATCCCACACGTAAAACGGGATCCCCAGCTTGTCGCAGATGCGCCGGGCGTCGGCGGAATCCTCCAACGAACAGCAGCCGCGCTCCTTCTCACGGGTCTGCTGCGCGTCTTTATGCAGCGCGAGGTGCACGCCAGTAACGTCGTGGCCTGCCTCAACGGCACGGGCGGCGGCCACCGAGGAGTCGACCCCGCCACTCATTGCAACTAGTACCCGCATGCGCGTCCAACCTCCCTGCTGCATCGGCTCGTGTTCAAAGCATGGTCAAGCGGGCGTTAGTGTACTCCCATGGGAAGACAGCGGAAAAGTCGAAAGTCGGGGCCGGGAGAAGGCGCGGGGTCAGGCCAGGACTCGATCCTGGGCACCTACCCCATCTCCACGGGCACGGCGGAGGTGGTCGCGGACGACTTCCGCGACGGCGCCTACATCCTCCTGGTCAACGGCGTGCCCAGCTCCCACATCGTGCCCGGCGAGCCGGGCGAGCTGGACTTCGAGTACATGCGCTGGATCGCCGCCGGCATCGAGGTGCTCAACCGCGTACCCGAAGACGAGCTGCGCATCACCCACTTGGGCGGGGCGGGCTGCTCGCTCGCGCGCTACTTCGCTGAGCTGTGGCCCAAGGCGCGCAACACCGTGGTCGAGCTCGACGAAAAGCTCGGCACCCTCGTCCGCGAGCTGTTTGACATCCCCCCGCGCGCCGACGGTGAAGATCCGCCCGGGCGACGCGTTCGCGGTCACGCGCAGTTTCCAACCGGAAAGCCGCGACGTCATCATCCGCGACGTGTTCTCCGGAGCGGAAACGCCCGCGCCGCTAGCCAGCGCCGAGTTCTACCGCGCCGCCCACGTATCCTTAAGCCCCGGCGGCCTCTTCGTGGCCAACTGCGGCGACCACTCCGATCTCACCCTGGCCAAGCGCGAGGTGGCAGGGCTTCTCGCCGAGTTCGGGCACGTCGCCTGCATCGCCGACCCGGCCATGCTCAAGGGCAGGCGCTACGGCAACATCATCTTCCTCGCCAGCGACTGGCCGCTGCCCGCCGAGGGCGAGGACGACTACGTCCAGATCACCAAACGCCTCCTCGGCGGCGGCGTGCCGGCGCACTACAAAGACGAGGCGTGGGCGCGGAAGTTCGCGGGCAGCCCCGCTGCTTACGCATTCGCCTCGTTGGCGGCGTTGTCCAGCAGGATCACCAGGTCGGAGACCGTCGCGCCGTTTTCTGCCATATCGCGTAACTCGTCGACCGGGAGCTTGCCCTCGGCGTAGAGGGTGCCCACCAGTTCCAACAGGTCCTTCGCGCCGTCCGGATCGATGCCGGCCTTCTCGGCCTCCTTGATCACTCCGGGGTTGAGGGTCAAAACGGCATCGATAAGCGCCTTGGCTCCCCCGCCCAGGGACGGCCCATCCTCGATGGTTACGCCGTCCAGGTGGCCGCCGGGCTGGAAACCGGTGAGCTGATCCGGCGTGCCGTTGAAGACGTTGAGATCCACGTTGCCGGTAATGCCGCCGACCCGGCCGGTGCCGGTGCGCTGCCACATGGCCAGCTCGCTCCAGCCGCCGACTGGCTTCGGCGCGGTGTTTTGGTAGGCCGCGAGCCACAGCGGGTACTGCGCAAAGTCGGTGGCGTTGCCCATGTTGTGCAACCAGAAGTACGGGTAGGTGTAGACCATCGGCTTCTGCCCGGAGCGCGACTCCAGCTCATCCAGGAAGTCGTGCGTCCACGCCGTCAGCTCCTTCGGGGACTTGCCCTCGTCCACCTCGATGTCCAGCACCGGCGGCAGGGAGCTGCCCGGGAAGTTCTTGAGCTGATCGGCGAAGTGGCGCGCCTGCGCGCGGGCATCCATGCCGGGGCGCGCATAGTGGTACGCGCCGACCTTGAGGCCCGCGGCCGCCGCCTTGTCCACGTCCTCCGCGGCGAAGTCGTTCACCCAATCAGTGCCTTCGGAGGCCTTGACCACGGCGAAGGACTGGCCATCCGTCTTTACTTCGTGCCAGTCGATGGCCGCCCCGCCCGGGCGCTGATACCCGGACACGTCGACGCCGGACGGCAGATGGGCGTGTCCGCTGGCGGAGGCGACGGCGGGAACCCCCACCGCGGACACGGCGGTGGTCAAAGCGGCGGCGAGGACGGTGGCGAAGTTGCGAGAGGAATGCATGGCCGCGAGCCTAGCTACAAAACCACACAAATCACACCCGCAACACGGGTAACACGAGAAACTTTTAGAAAACCTGCCGCGCTTTCTCCACCACCGCGGGTAGCTCGCGAAGCACCACGTCCACGTCTTCCTGGGTCGTCGTGCGGCCGAGGGTAAAGCGGAGCGAGCCCAGCCCCTCGTGTTCGCTGACCCCCATCGCCTCGAGCACCTCGGACATGCGGTGCACGCCTGCGTGGCAGGCCGAGCCGGCCGAGGCCTCAATGCCCAGCTGATCTAAAAGGAGCAGCAGGCTGTCGCCGTCAGTGCCCGGGAACGAAAGGTGGAGGTGCCCCGCCAGGCGCGGCTCCACGGAGTTGACCACGACGTCGTCGATGCTGCGGGTTAGCCCCTCCTGGAGCTGATCGCGCAAGCGGGCGACGCGGGCGTTTTCGGCGTCCATTTCCTGCACGGACTCCTCCAGCGCCGCCGCGAGTCCCGCGGCGCCGGCGACGTCCACCGTGCCCGGGCGGATGCCGCGCTCCTGGCCGCCGCCGAAGAGCACCGGGCGTGGCGCGGGCGTGCGCTTGGCCACGAGCAGGCCGATGCCGCGGGGGCCACCAAACTTGTGCGCCGACGCCGCGAGCGTGGCCGCACCCAAGCCGTGGAAGTCGATCGGCACCTTGCCCGCCGCCTGCACGGCATCGACGTGCACGGGCGTGTCCACCGCCGCGGCGCGCTCGACCACGTCGGCCACCGGCTGCACCGCGCCCGTCTCGTTATTGGCCCACATGCAGGTGGCCACGTCCGCCGGGGTATCCAGCGCGGACAGATCACCGATATGCCCGTCGCGCCCTACCGGCAGCAGATCGACGGTAGCGCCCAACTTTCCCACCGTCTCGCGCACGGCGGGATGCTCGATCGGGGTGGAGACCACCCGGCCGGTCGAACCGGCCGCGTAGAGTCCCTGGATCGCAATGTTGTCCGCCTCCGTGCCCGAGGCAGTGAAGATCACCTCAACGGGCTCGGCGCCCAAGAGGTCCGCGACTTTCTCGCGGGCATCGTCAAGCACGCTGCGCGCCTTGCGCCCCGAACCGTACTGGGCGCCGGGGTTGACGGCACCCGCCGCCGCCACCCACGCATCGATGGCGCACTGGCGCATCGGCTGGGTCGCAGCGTTGTCAAAATAGTGCGGCATAACCCGACCTTCCTGCGAGCCCTTCCCTCCGGGCCCTACTTGCGGCTGTTGATTTCCTCGGTCAGCGCCGGGGCGATCTCGTGCAGATCGCCCACCACGCCGAGATCCGCAATCTGGAAGAACGGCTCGTCGCCGTCCTGGTTGACCACGACGATGGTCCCGGAGGTCTGCATGCCGGAGATGTGCTGCATCGCGCCGGAAATCCCCAGGCCGATGTAGAGATCCGGCGAGACCGTCACGCCGGTCTGGCCGATCTGGTGGGCGGCATCGTAGTGGCCTTCGTCCACCACGTCGCGGGTAGCACCCACAGCGCCGCCGAACGCGTCAGCCAGCGGCTCGACAACCTCGCCGAACTTGCCCTCCACGCCGCGGCCGCCGGCCACGACGACGCGCGCCGTGGTCAACTCCGGGCGCGCAGACTTTTCCGCCGGGGTGAAACCGGTGACCTTGACATCGAGCGCGCCCGCTGCCGGCAGCTCCATCGGCGCGACCGCGCCGTCAGCCGGCTGCGGCACGGCATCCACCGCGCCCGGGCGCACGGAGTAGACGGGGCACTGCCCCACCGCGGTCGCGGTGGTCTCGTACGCACCACCGAAAATGGAGTGGACGGCGCTGCCGTCCGCCTTAATCTCCGAGACGTCGGAGAGCGCGCCAGATGCCAAGCGCGCGGCGACGCGGCCTGCAATCTCGTTGCCGGTCGGGGTGGCCGCGACGACGATGGGCGCCGGATTCGCCTGCCCCAGCGCGGACAGCGCGTCGACCTCGGGGAGGATGAGGCGGGACTCGTAGTCCGTTGCCTGCGCGTCGACGACCTGGGCCGCACCCAGCTGGCCGAGCTCCTCGGCGAGGGCGTCGGCGTGGCCGCCCACGACAACTGCGGAGACCGCCCCGAGCGGGCGGGCGGCGGTGATCAGCTCCGCCGTCACGGAATTCAGCTGGTCGGCCTCGTGCTCGACCAAAACATACACGTGAGACATGGTGAATGAATCTCCTCTACAGCAGGTTGCGGTCGGCGAGGAAATCGGCGATCTTCTTCGCGGTCTCCTCCGGGGTGGTGGCCTCGATGGTCTCGCCCGCCTCGCGCGGCGGGCGCTTGGTGGCGTCGGTGACCTGGGTGGTCGGCGCGATGGGGTCGATGCCCAGCTGCGCGACATCCAAGACGGTCACGTCGTGCTTCTTCGCCGCCATCAGCTTCTTGAAGTTGGGGAAGCGCGGCTTATCCGCCTCCTCGCCCACGGAGACGATGGCCGGCAGCGGCGCGGCCAGCTCCCAGCGGCCGCGGGCATCGTCACGCACGGCGGAAAGCTGATCGCCGTCGAGCGCGACGGAGCTCACGCAGGTCAGCGCCGGCACCTGGCGGTACTCCGACAGGAAGCCGGCCACAAGACCCGTCTGGCCGTCGGCGGAGCGCTCGCCCATGGTGACGATCTGCACGTCGTCGAGGGCGTTCAACGCGTGGTTCAACACCCACGCGGTGGAGAGCGCGTCGGCGCCGGACAGCGACTCGTCGGTGACGTGCACCGCGTCGTCCGCGCCCATGGCCAGCGCCTTGCGCAGCGCCGCGTCCGCGGCCGCCGGGCCAACCGTCAGCGCGACGACCCGGAAATCCTTGTCCGGGTTGTCGTCGCGCAGGCGCAACGCCTGCTCCACGGAGTACTCATTAATCTCGTCGATGACGTTGTCGACCGACTCACGGTCCAGCGTGAAGTCGTCCTCCAACGACATCTCCGACCAGGTATCCGGCACGTGTTTAACCAAAGCCGCGATGGTTGGCATTCGTCCTTTACCTTTCCGCTTCTAATAAAGCTGTTCGTGCTTGGTGTTTGTTAGGCAAACCTCTGGCTCATCATAGTCACACATTCGCGCGCCACAGATAAGCCCAACGCCCGCCGTGCCGATGCGGGTCAGGACCACCGCGCGTGGCTGCGATCCCTTCAGCTTGAGCTTCTTCCGGAACGCATCGGGGTCGATGTCCAGCCCGCGGACCAAGATTTCCACCGAGCCGGCATCGGCGGCGATAAGCGCCTGCTTGACCTTCTTCACCGGCACCTGCTCGATGAATGGAAATGCGGACGTCCCCGCCGGGATCCGGTCCCCGGTGAGGTAGGCGATGCGCTCGTCCAGCTGCCACAGCCCCTCGCGCGCGGCGTAGTCGCGCACAAGCCCAGCGCGCACGATCGCGCCGTCTGGGTCGATGATGTAGCGACCAGGGCCTGCCACTTCCGGTTCTGGGGCCGGGGTGCCGCTGCGCGTGACGATGTCCGCCTGCCCGGTCTCCGGGTCGAGGATGACCGCGCGGCGCTCGGCGGAAAGCCCCGGGGTATACAGGCACACTTCTTTAACCCCGCTGCGCGTTGCCGCGCCGCCGCGCCGGACGCTGGTCACCGTCACACCGCCGTCCCAGAAGGAGTAGTCCAAGCCGGGCGCGCATTTGATGGCCATCTCCTCGCCTGGGTAGGCGGCCAACAAGTCTGGCAACGGCGGCTGGAGCGCTTCCGGCGAGTGCAGCCTGCGGCCGCCGGCGCGGCGAGCGGGATCGGCGATCACCGCGTCGGCACCCGCCGGGCTGCCGTGCCCAGAGCCGCCGGCGGATAAGCGGAGGGCGGGCCGCACCGCGTCGGCGCGGGCGAAGTGGCCGCCGGGCACGTTGTGGGCGGCCATGCGCACGCGGGAGGCGTCGAGGTCGAAACCGCAGTACTCCAGCCCCGTCTTCACCACCGCGGCTCCTTCGGTGCCGATGGAGCACGTTACGTCCGCAACCCGGCGCACCCCGGCGGCGGCGAGCTCGCGGGCGCGGAACGCGGCCACGGCGGCGGGGGTGGCTTGCTGAGCGGCGTCGCCATCGGAAAGCCACCAGTGAGGGATCTTCCCCGTCGCCCGGGCGCCTAACAGCTCGCGCACCGCGCGGCCGTACTCGCCGAATTCGCGGTGGAGCAACGCCGCGTCGTCCACCTGACTCTTCTTGGTGAGTGTGAGCCGGCCGCTGGCGGCGATGTCCGCGATCTCCGCGCGGTGCTGGAGCAGGAAGTCGACGTCTTCTGGCGCGAAGGCCATTTAGATCCTCTCGATGGGGTGGGTGGTGAAAAACTCACGGTACCGCTGGTCGGTGCGCGGGTCGCCCACCACGGGGCGGAGATCGGAGAAGGAGGCGTCATCCACCGCTTCCGCCACACTCCGGCAGCGGCTGAGCCGCAGCAGCTGCGCCCACGTCGGGATGACCAGGCGCACCAGCCCGGCGCGCCAGCCGTCGAGGATGAGCTGGGGCGGAAACCACCCGGCGTCGGTGGCTTCCGGCGTATTGCCGTCGGGCTCTTGCCCCTCGGGTACGCAGGCGAGGAAGAAGAAGGTGTCGAAGGTCTGCTCTTTGACCACCCCGACCCAGCGCGACCAGGGCAAGAGCTTGCCCGCGTCGACGTGCAGGCGATTCTGCTCGAGGAAGTCTGTAAACGACAGCCGGTGCGATTCCAGCTCCGGGCGCTCCTGGCTGAACATCTCCGGCTGGCAGCCGCCGGGGCCGCAGTCGCCGCCGGCAAGGAGGATGCCGGCTTCCTCGAAAAGCTCGCGGGCGGCGGCGAAGATGAGCGCGTGCGCCTTGTACTTGGTTACGCCCATGGTGCGGGCGCACGAGACGACCGAGGGGCCGGACCACAGATCACCGGAGTCCCAGTGCCGGCCGGGGAAGTCGCGCGGGTCTACCCCGCCGCCGGGGAATACGGCGTAGCCGGGGTAGTTGCGCATGGTGGCCTGGCGCTCCTGGATCCACACTTCGAGGCCGTCGCGCCCGTCGCGGACCAAGATGACGGTCGCGGCAAGGCGCGCGCCGTGCAGTCCCCGGGTGTCGGTCTCATCGATCGCGTCGATGAGGTCGAGATCGACGGATTGAGTGTTCCGCTGGCCGCCCTCCATGTGTGCCGAGCCTAGTGAGTTGCCTCGGGCGCGGCAGGCTTTCGCCGCGCGAAGTAGCGGCGGTCGATCCGATCCAGCTGGATCGGCTGGTGGAAGGTGCGGGTGAGGTTCTCGGAGGTCAGTACGTCATCGATAAGCCCCTGCGCGACCACGTTGCCCTCATCGAGCAGGAGCGCATGGGTAAAGCCGTACGGGATCTCCTCCACGTGGTGGGTGATCATGATGGTCGCGGGTGCATCAGGGTCCATGACTAAGCCGCTCAAGTAGCTCACCAGGTCTTCGCGGCCGCCCAGGTCCATGCCGGCGGCGGGCTCGTCGAGGATAAGCAGCTCGGGGTTGATCATCAGCGCGCGGGCGAGGATGACGCGCTTGCGCTCGCCCTCGGAGAGGGTCCGCCACTCCCTGTCCGCCAGGTGGCTGGCGCCAAGCTGCTCCAGCAGCTGAGCGGCGCGCTCGAAGTCCACGCCCTGGTACTCCTCGCGCCAGCGGCCCAGGACGGCGTAGCCGGCGGAGACCACCAGGTCATCGACACGCTCGTCGTCTGGGATGCGGTGCTGGACGGCCGCGGAAGAAATGCCGATGGCCGCGCGGAGATCGCGCATATCGGTACGGCCGAGCTGCTCGCCCATCAAAAAGGCAGTGCCGGCAGACGGGAAGACCTCGGCTGCGGCCATGTTGACCAGGGAGGTCTTTCCGGCGCCGTTGGGGCCGATGATGACCCAGCGCTCGTCCAGCTCCACCTGCCAGTCCAGCGGGCCGACGAGGCTTGTACCGCCGCGCCGCAACTGGACGCCGCGGAAGTCCACGAGGAGGTCCGGATCCGTCTCTGACTCTTTTGCATGCCGTGGGGAATTCACGTCCCTTATTGTGGCCGAAAAGTAAACAACCGGGCGGAACGGACACAGCTGGTTTAGGGTAAAAACCATGTCGACTCGGCTTAACCTCGATGATGTCCGCCCCGTCATCTCCTGCGGCACGCTCCCGGCGAAAGCGGTGGTGGGCGAGGTCGTCCCCGTCACCGCCCTGGCGTGGCGGGAGGGCCACGACGCCCTCGGCGCGACCTTGGTGGCGTGGCCGGTCCAGGACCCGGGCAAGCGAATCTCGGTGCGCATGACCCAGGATCCGGACAACGTCGACCGCGTCCACGGCTTGTTCGCCCCGGACGTGGAGGGCATGTGGCTCTTTCGCATCGACGTGTGGTCGGATCCCCTCACCACGTGGCGCACCGCGGTGGATAAGAAGCTCGCCGCGGGCCAGGGCACCGCCGAGCTGGCCAACGATCTGGCGCACGGCGCCGACTTATTCGCGCGCGCCGGCCACAGTGACATCGCCCGCCAGCTGGCCGATGCCACCGCGTCTTTGTCCGAGCGCACCCGCGCCGCGCTGACCTCGACGGTTACTCCCCTGCGCGATCTTTTGGTCACCGGGGCCGAATACGAGGTGTACGTCGAGCGCCGCAAGGCGCTGTTTAGCTCCTGGTACGAGCTGTTTCCCCGCTCGACCGGCGGCCGCGACGCGAACAGCGAGCCCGTCCACGGCACGTTCGACACCACTGCGCAGGCCCTTCAGCGCGTGGCCGACATGGGCTTTGACACCGTCTACTTCCCGCCCATCCACCCCATCGGCACCGCCCACCGCAAGGGCAAGAACAACTCGCTGACCGCGGAGAAGGACGACGTGGGCTCGCCGTGGGCAATTGCGGATCACACCGCCACCCACCCGGAGCTCGGCACGCTGGCGGATTTCCGCCGCCTCGTACACCGCGCCGCGGACCTTGGCCTCGAGGTGGCCCTCGACCTAGCGTTGCAGGCCTCGCCCGATCACCCATGGGCGAAGGCGCATCCGGAGTATTTCACCGTGCTTGCCGATGGTTCCATCGCCTACGCCGAAAACCCGCCGAAAAAATACCAGGACATCTACCCCATCAACTTCGACAACGCGCCGGCTGCGCTGTACGACGAGCTCTACCGCGTGGTCATGACGTGGGTAGACGCCGGCGTCACCACCTTCCGCGTGGACAACCCGCACACCAAGCCGACTCAGTTCTGGGCGTGGCTCATCGCCAAGGTGCACGCCACCCACCCCGAGGTCATCTTCCTGGCGGAGGCGTTTACCCGCCCGGCGCGCCTGTTCGGCTTGGCCAAGCACGGGTTCACCCAGTCGTATACCTACTTCACCTGGAAGACCACGAAGGCCGAGCTCACCGAATTCGCCGAGGAGCACGTCGCGCAGGCGGACATTTGCCGGCCGAACCTGTTTGTCAATACCCCGGACATCCTCCACGAGAGCCTGCAGACCGGCGGGCGCGCGATGTTCGCCATCCGCGCTACCCTGGCCGCGACCCTCTCGCCACTGTGGGGCGTGTACTCCGGTTACGAGCTCTTCGAGCACACCGCGGTCCAGCCGGGCAGCGAAGAGTACCTCGATTCGGAGAAATACCAGCTGCGCCCCCGCAACTTTGACACAGCGGAAACGCTTGCGCCCTACCTGGGGATGCTCAACCGCATCCGCCGCGAGAATTCCGCGCTGCAGCAGCTGCGCACCCTCCGTTTCCACCCGACCGACAATGACCGGGTGATCGCCTACTCCAAGTCCGATCCGTTAAGCGGCAACGTCGTGTTGGTCGTGGTGAACCTCGATCCGCGCAACCCGCAGGAAGCCACGGTCGCCGTGGACACGACGGCGCTGGGCCGTCCCGCCGGCGAGTCCTATCCCATCCAGGACATGATCACCGGCGCGTGCTACCAGTGGGGCGAGCGCAACTTTGTCCGCCTCGAGCCGATGCGCGACGTCGCCCACATCTTCATCCTCCCGCCCGCGGATCCGCGCCTGCGCGAGCAGATGGCGTGGCGCCAGGTCGGCGAATACCGCGCCTAGCCGGCCTGGGTGAAACAACCCGTGCCAACCAGCGGAGATTGGTAGCGTAAGCGGCATGACTGACCATCGCGCCCGCCTTCTCGCGGGCCGGCATCACGATCCCCACTGCTTCTACGGCTGGCACGCAGGCCGCATCCGCACCCGCCAGCCCGGCGCCACGCGCGTTGTTGTGCGCACCGTCGACGGCCGGAGCATCGACCTCGCCCGCTGCGCGCCGGAAGCAGACGGCGTGTGGGAAGGCGAGCTGGACGAGGACATCGACTACCGCCTGCGCGTCTTTTCCGGCGAGGGAAGTAACCCGGACGAGACCGCCGACGCCTACCGCTTTTTGCCCACCGTGGGCGAGCAGGACCTGCACTTTTTCGGTGAAGGCCGCCACGAGCGCCTGTGGGAGATGCTCGGCGCGCACCCTATTTCCTACGACACCGCGATGGGCAAGGTGCACGGCACCGCCTTTAGCGTGTGGGCGCCCGGCGCCGAGGGCGTGGCCGTCATCGGCGATTTCTGTTCCTGGGATCCCGCGCGCTTTCCCATGCGCACCCTGGGGTCATCCGGCGTGTGGGAGATCTTCGTCCCCGATGTGGGCCCGGGCGCGCTGTACAAGTTCGCCGTCTTCCACGACGGCACCCGCACCGACAAAGCCGATCCCATGGCGCGGCGCACGCAGTGCCCGCCGGAGACGGCATCGATAGTCGAGTCCTCGTCCTACCGCTGGTCCGACGGCGATGCTCAGTGGATGGCGGCGCGGGATACCTCCGGCGCCTATGCCCTGAGCGCGCAGCCGATGAGCGTCTACGAGGTGCACATTGGCTCGTGGAAGGCCGGGGCCGATTACGCGCGCCTGACCCGCGAGCTGGTGGACTACGTCACCGAGCACGGCTTTACCCACGTCGAGTTCCTCCCGGTGGCCGAGCATCCCTTCGGCGGTTCCTGGGGCTACCAGGTCACCGGGTACTACGCCCCGACCGCGCGGTGGGGCAGCCCGGACGAGTTCCGCGCGCTTGTCGATGCCCTGCATACCGCCGGCATCGGAGTCCTCATGGACTGGGTGCCGGCCCACTTCCCGCGCGATGAATGGGCGCTCGGCCGCTTTACCGGCCACCCCGTCTACGAGCACCCTGATCCGCGCCGCGGCGAGCAGCCCGACTGGGGCACCTACGTCTTCGATTTCGGCCGCAACGAGGTGCGCAACTTCCTGGTGGCCAACGCCTTGTACTGGGCGGAGGAATTCCACATCGACGGCCTGCGTGTCGATGCCGTGGCCAGCATGCTCTACCTCGACTACTCGCGCGAGGAATGGGTGCCCAATATCCACGGCGGCCGCGAGAACTTGGAGGCTATCCAGTTCTTACAGGAGATGAACGCCACCCTGCACCGCACTCACCCCGGGGTGCTCACCATCGCGGAGGAATCCACCGCGTGGCCCGGCGTGACCCGCCCCACCACCGAGGGCGGCTTGGGGTTTTCCCTGAAGTGGAACATGGGCTGGATGAACGACACCCTCCGCTACTTCGGCAACGATCCCATTCACCGCTCCCACCACCACGGGGAGCTGACCTTCTCGCTGGTCTACGCCCACTCGGAGCGCTACGTCTTGCCGTTTTCCCACGACGAGGTGGTCCACGGCAAAGGCACTCTGTGGACCCGGATGCCCGGCGACGACTGGAACAAGGCGGCCGGGGTGCGCACGCTGTTCGGCTACATGTTCAGCCACCCCGGCAAGAAGTTGTTGTTTATGGGCTGCGAATTCGGCCAAGTCACGGAGTGGGCGGAGGCGTCCTCAGTGGACTGGGACAACCTTGCGGGCTGGGGCTCCGAGTGGCACCACGGCATCAAGCGCCTCGTGCGCGATATCAACGCGGTCTACCGCGACACCCCAGCGCTGTGGACCCAGGACGATAACGCCGCCGGATTCGAGTGGGTTGTCGCCGACGACGCGGCAAACAACGTGCTTGCCTATGCCCGCTACGGCACCGACGGGTCGGTGCTGCTCAGTGTGGTGAACCTCGCGGGCGCGTCCCACGTGGACTACGGCATCCGCACGCCGCGGGCCGGCGAGTGGGAGATGGTGATCAACACCGACGACGGCGTATACCAGGGCGCTGCCAACCCGCTCCCCCGCCGCGTGGTGGCGAGCCACCACGCGGAATCCGCAGGCTGGTTAAACCTGCACCTGCCGGCTAATTCTTGCCAGTGGTACCGCTGGAACCCTCGTACTGACTGAGGTCCACCTGCGGGGTCGGCTGCAGGTGCTCGGTCGCCGGGTTTTCCACGTCCGGGCGGCGCATGTCGACGGTGCTGTCGTCCTCCGAGGCCTCGTATGGGATCTCTCCGGCAAGCACCTTGTGCACGCGATCCATGTCGGCGGTACCGGTCCAGCGACCCACCAGGATGGTGGCGACGGCGTTGCCGGCGAAGTTGGTCAGCGAGCGCGCCTCGGACATGAGGCGATCCACGCCCATGACGATGCTGACGCCGCCGAGGAGATCCGGGCGGTGCGACTGCAAGCCAGCCGCCAGGGTGGCAAGCCCCGCGCCGGAGACACCCGCCGCGCCCTTGGACGCGATGATCATGAAGACCAGCAGGCCGATCTGCTCGCCAAGCGACATCGGCTTGTGCATGGCCTCCGCGATGAACAGGGCGGTCATCGTCAAGTAAATGGCCGTGCCATCGAGGTTGAACGAGTAACCGGTGGGCACGACGATGCCCACGGTGGACTTGTCCACGCCGACGTGCTCCATCTTGCGCATGAGGTTCGGCAGGGCCGACTCGGAGGACGAGGTGGCGACAATGAGCAGGAACTCGCGGGCTAAGTACTTGACCAAGCGGAAGATGCTTACCCCGCCGAAGAGGCGCAGCACGCCGCCCATGACCACGAAGATGAAGAGGAAGCAGGTGATGTAGAACGCGAGCATCAGGGTGGCCAGGGACACGACTGCGGACCAGCCGGACTTGCCCACGGCACCGGACATGGCGCCAAACGCGCCGACCGGGGCGGCCCACATGATCATGCCCAGCACCTTGAACGCCAGGCGCTGCAGGTGTGCGATGAACCCGAGGATGGGCTCGCCCCGCTCACCCATCTGCTGGACCGCAAAGCCGACCAGCAGGGCGATGAACAGAACCTGGAGCACAGAACCCGAGGTGAATGCGGAGAAGAACGTGTCCGGGATGATGCTTTCGATGAACCCGAACAGGCCGTGAGAGCTCTCCCCGCCCTGGTCGGTGAACTGGCTGGCCTTGTCGGCGTCAGCCTGCGCGTCCAAGCCCGCGCCCGGCTCAATGATATTGCCCACCAAAAGGCCCACAGCGAGCGCGAAGGTAGACATCGCGATGAAGTAGATAAGGGCGATGCCGCCAGCCTTGCCCACCGACGCCGCCGCGCGCACCGAACCAATGCCCAGCACGATGGTGCAGAAGATGACCGGCGGGATGATCATCTTGATGAGGCTGACGTACATGTCGCCGATCGGCTTGAGGGTCGCCGCGGCATCGGGGGCGATAAGGCCGAAGGCCACGCCGCCGATGAGCGCGACGATGACGGCCGCGTACATCCAGTGGGTGCGATCCCGCGGCGGCTTCTTTGACTTCGCGATCTGCGGACCGCGGCTAACCGGAGAGGCTGTCGCCATGACTCCTCCATTCTGTGATACAAACCATAGTTCCCGTGTTGCCTAGCATTATGCTTGCCGGGGCCCGCAGGAACAAAACCCCGCCTTGACCCCGCGACTCCCCCTGCAGACACCGTCCGTGTGATCAGCGTCGTGCAGGAAAGTCCACCCCGGGGCAGGCAGGGCGCTTCGATGTGTGTTGAGCGTGAGTGAAAACCCGGCCGCTAGAAGAGCGCGCTGGCCAGGTTCGTGCGGGCGTTGAGCACCCGCGGGTCGTTGGCCTCGAACAGGTCGAAGAGCTCGAAAAGGCGCTGCTTGAGTGTCTCTTTGTCGTCGCCTGCCGCGGTGGAGATGGCGCCGATAAGTCCCTGAAACGCCGCCTCAACGTTGCCGCCCAGCACCGCCATATCAGCCTTGTGCAGCGCCTGCCCGATCTCATCGTCGGCAGCCGGCTCGGTGTCCCGGGCGCGCTTGATCAGTGCCGCGGAATCGCGGGCCTGCTTGACGGGAGTGTTGTCCGGGTCGTCGTCCAAGACCTGGTTGTAGGTTTCGATCGCGGCGTCCACATCGCCACAGGCGAGCTGATCCTCTGCCGCGGCAATGCGCGGATCGGCCGGCGGCTCGTTCTCCGCCGCGTCCTCTGCCCCGCCGGCGGGACCGGATAGCTGCGGGCCCACCTGCTGAACCAGCGCGTTGACCCACTGGCGCAGCGCGTCTATCGGCTGCGCGCCCACAAACGACGTCAGCGGCTGGCCGGCGCCCAGCGCCACCGTCGTGGGCAGGTCGCGAACGCCAAAGAGCTGCGCGACCTGCGGGGTGGCATCGGCGTCGAGGTAGCCCACCGCGAACGTGCCGCGGCCCTCGCCGGCGAGTTCCTGCAGCGTCTGCTTGAGCTCCTCGCTAGCCGGCGAGCGCGGCGAGCCGATGAGAACGACGACGGGGACCTCCGCCGACTTCTTCATCACCACGTCCTGGACGTTCGCCTCGGTGACGGTGAAGAAGTTCGCGCCGCCCTGGCCGGCGCTTGGGCCCTGGCCGGCACCTGCGGCCTGTCCTGCGCCAGATCCGTTACCGGAGCCGCTGCCCTGCCCTTTCCCGGCAGACGAGTTCAACTGGCTGAGATCTAAAACCATTTAATCCTCCTGCAAGTGGCGGTTCACTGCATCGACCTTGTGAGAAAGCTGGCCCTCCGGGTGCGAGGCCCGAATGTCCGCCTTGATCACCAGCGAGACGCGCGGGGAGACTTTCTCCACTGCCGCGGTCGCTTCCTTGACCACCGCGAAGACCTCGTCCCATTCACCCTCCACGAGCGTGAACATCGCATTGGTCTCGTTGGGTAGCCCCGAGCGGCGCACCACGCGCACGGCTTCGGCGACGGCCTCCGACATCTCCGCCGTGGGTGAGTCCACCACGGTCGGCGCTACGGAAAATGCAACAATCATGGCGGCGATTCTACCTGCCAGGGTTCCTTTACCGGTTCTGCCAGCACCGGGTGTGCCAGTGCCGCCGGTCCTCGCCGCGATCTACCGGCCAGGCCACGATGTGGCTCATACGCGGCGGGATATACGAGTTGCACCCCGGGCAGATATACGTCTTTTGCGCGCTCGCCGCGCCCATCGTCCGTTCAATGTAGGGCCGACCGAAATCCCACCGCGGCCCCTCCACCTGGCGGGCGCCGAAAAACGCGCCGCCATCACGCGGCAGAGTTCGCCCGCGGGGCTTGGGCTTCGCGCGACGATTCCGGCGTGGCATTTAAAACAACCGCAATTCGTTCGTCTCGATGCCGCGTAGGTCCTCGTAGTCTAGGACCACGCACCGGATCCCCCGATCCTCTGCCAAAGTCCGGGCCTGCGGCTTGATTTCCTGGGCGGCAAAGACGCCCTCCACCGGCGCCAGCAACTCATCGCGGTTGAGCAAATCGAGGTACCGGGTCAACTGTTCCACGCCGTCGATACCGCCACGGCGCTTGACCTCGATGGCGACGAAGCGCTCGTTGTCGTCGCGCGCCATGATGTCGACCGGGCCGATCGCCGTGGGGTATTCGCGGCGGACGAGCGAGTAGCCATCGCCAAGCGTGGTGATGTGCTCGGCCAGAAGTTCCTGGAGGTGGGACTCCACGCCGTCTTTGATGAGGCCCGGATCCTCCCCCAAATCGTAGGAGAAGTCCTGGTACACATCGTGCAGGGTAATGCGGAGCTGCTCGCCCTTGGGGCTTTCCACCAGCCACAGGCGCTCACCGGTATCGGCGTCATCGATATCGGTGATGCTCGACTCCGTCAGCGTGCACGGCGGCGACATCCAGTTAAGTGGCTTGTAGGCCCGGTCGTCGGCGTGGACGGACACGGACCCATCGGCCTTCACGAGGATGAGACGGTCTGCTTCCGGTAGGTGGGCTGCGAGCCGACCGACGTAGTCAACCGAGCAGCGGGCGATGACAAGACGCATGCGCCCTACCCTACTTCCCGGGCCCGTACTGACCGAAGCGCGGGGTGGATGGCTATGCGAGCGCGGGATATGCGGGACTTACACAGCACCAGCACCGTTGTCCCGGGAGCTCGCCGTGCGGGTGCCCGTAGAGCGGGTGCCCGTGGATCCGGTTGCCGTGGTGCCCCGCCCGCGGTATGACCGGGCACGCAGGCGGGCCAGATCCGTGCGCTCCTGCCGCGGCGAGGGCGCGGATTCGATCCACGCGTTGAGCGCCAAGGCCGAGTCCGGCTCTAGGGCGATCTCCACGTCCTGCGTGCCGATGCGAAGGTGCACAGCCTCCGCCGGCTGGACAATAAAAGACGCCTCGTCATCATCCAGCGGACGGGTGCCCACGTAGGTGACAACTCGGCGGTCAAATCTCATATCGCACGACGGGTTCAGCGATCGCAGCTTGTAGAACTCCATGTCTTCCCCGCTATAGCGGATGACCCCATGGCGCCAGCCGCGGGTGTCCCCCGCCGGCAACGTGCGCACCAGCACCTGGGTGCCCCGGGAGCGGTGGGAGAAAAAGCGGATGGCCGCGAGCAAGACGACGATGCCGACGGCCAGCAGTAACGCGCCGATGAGACCGAAAATCACCATGTGCCGCACAGCTACGTCGCCTCCTTTTCCCAGCGCCACGTAAGAGTTGAAAGTAATGGGTCAGATTTTATCGCTCGCCTGGAGACCTCGCTAGCGAATAGAAAAATCCTCCCCGCGAGTTGTGCGGGGAGGATTTTTCTAAAGTGCTGTGAGAGTAGAGGGCGGCGGCGCCGCCCGGTTAGTTAACCCTCGCGTGAACGACGGAGCGCGCGGAGTGCGGCTTCGCCCTGGGAGCGAGTCAGCTCGTTGTCCGACTGCGCGTCCTCGGTGGCCTGCTTCTCGTCGACCTCGTTGGCCCAGATGGCCCAGTCGGCGAGAACGGTGACCTTCTCATCGGTCACGGAGAGGAAGCCACCTTGGACCGCGGCGACGCGGCGGTCGCCATCGGTCGGGCGGAAAGTCACGACGCCGTTGTCGACCAGCTGGCCGAGCATCGGCTCGTGGCCCGGAAGCACGCCGATCTCACCCTCGGCGGTTTCCGCGGTGACGATGCTGGCGGTACCCGACCACAGCATGCGCTCCACAGACACCAGTTCAACGGTGATGTCAGCCATGTGCCGCTCCCTACTTCTTCTCGGTCAGCTTCTTGTACTCGGCGTGGAGGTCGTCCAGACCGCCGATGCCGTTGAACGCCTGCTCCGGGTAGTGGTCGAACTCGCCGTCGCAGATGCGCTCGAAGGCGTCGATGGTCTCCGTCAGCGGCACGTAGGAGCCCTCCAGGCCGGTGAACTTCTTCGCCACGAAGAAGTTCTGGCCCAGGAAGCGCTCGATGCGGCGTGCGCGCTGGACGGTGATCTTGTCCTCTTCCGAGAGCTCGTCCATACCCAGGATGGCGATGATGTCCTGCAGCTCCTTGTTCTTCTGCAGGATGCCGATGACGCGCTGCGCAACCTCGTAGTGGTGATCGCCGACGATGCCCGGCTCGAGGATTCGAGAGGTTGACGTCAGCGGGTTCACCGCCGGGTAAATACCCTTCGAGGCGATGGAGCGGTCCAGCTCGGTGGTCGCATCCAGGTGGGCGAAGGTGGTCGCCGGAGCCGGGTCGGTGTAGTCATCGGCCGGCACGTAGACCGCCTGCAGGGAGGTAATGGAACGACCCTTGGTCGAGGTAATACGCTCCTGCAGAACACCCATCTCGTCAGCCAGGGTCGGCTGGTAACCGACGGCGGAAGGCATGCGGCCCAGCAGGGTCGACACCTCGGAACCGGCCTGGGTGAAACGGAAGATGTTGTCGATGAACAGCAGCACGTCCTGGTTCTGCACATCGCGGAAGTACTCCGCCATGGTCAGGCCGGACAGGGCCACGCGCATACGGACTCCCGGCGGCTCGTCCATCTGGCCGAAGACAAGTGCGGTGTCCTGCAGCACGCCCATCTCTTCCATTTCCAGGAAGAGGTCGGTGCCCTCACGGGTGCGCTCGCCAACGCCGGCGAACACGGAGGTACCGGAGAACTCGCGGGCGATACGGGTAATCATCTCCTGGATGAGAACCGTCTTGCCCACGCCGGCGCCGCCGAACAGGCCGATCTTGCCGCCCTTGACGTACGGGGTCAGAAGGTCGATGACCTTAATGCCGGTCTCGAGGATCTCGGTCTTGCCCTCGAGCTCGTCGAACGGCGGCGGGTCACGGTGGATGCCCCAGTTCTCGCCGTCGCGGCCGAGACCCGGCTCATCCAGGCAGTCGCCCAGGGCGTTGAAGACGTGGCCCTTGACCACGTCGCCGACCGGAACGGAGATCGGGCCGCCGGTGTTGGACACCTCTGCGCCGCGAACCAGGCCGTCGGTCGGTGCCATGGAGACGGCACGGACCAGGTTGTCACCGAGGTGCTGAGCGACCTCGAGGGTGATGGTCTTTTCCACCGCCGCGAGGTGAACCTCGACGGTCAGCGCGTTGTACAGCTCCGGCAGCTCGCCGCGCGGGAACTCCACGTCGACGACCGGACCGATGACACGCACTACCCGCCCAGCGGCGGCCGAGGACTTGTCGTCCTCAAGCTTTACAGCAGTAGCTGAAGTCATAATTTAGTCACTTTCTGCGCTTTCGGCGAGCGCGCCAGCGCCACCGACGATCTCTGAGATTTCCTGAGTAATCTGCGCCTGACGTGCCTGGTTGGCCACACGGGAGAGATCCGTGACCAGCTCGGAGGCGTTGTCAGTAGCAGACTTCATGGCGGTACGGCGGGATGCGGACTCCGAGGCGGATGCCTCGAGGAAAATCGCGTACAGCACGCGCGAAACGTACTTCGGCAGCAGCCCGTCCATCAGCGTATCGGCGTCCGGCTCGAACTCGAAGTCCGAACCGGTCTCGGCCGCAGCGGCCGAATCCCCAGCCGCGTCCGCAGCATCGTGATCGCCCTTAACCGGCTTCACGGGCAGCAGCTGCTGCACGCGAGCGGTCTGGGTCAGCATCGATTCGAACTCGGTGTAGACCACGTGCACCTCGTCGAAGCCGCGCGGGTTGGAAACGCCCGCACGGTCCTTCGCCTGCGAGGTGGAGCCAGCCAGGAAGCCGTCGACCACGTGGTGACGGACGTCGTGGGTAGCTTCCCAGGACGGATCCTGGGAGAACCCGGTCCACTGTCCCTCGATGTGCTCGTCGCGGAACTGGTAGAAGCCGACGCCCTTGGCACCGGTGACCAGGCGGACGACCTCCAGGCCGCGCTGTTCGAGGAGAGCCTCCAGCTGCGCAGCCTTCTTGAACACGTTGTTGTTGTAGCCGCCGCACATGCCGCGGTCAGAGGACACGATGACGACCGCGGCCACGCGGGCGTTCTCGCGCTCCTTCAACATCGGGTGATCAAGGGAGCTGTTCGCTGCGAGGCGCTGCATGACGTTGCCCATTTCCTGGGCGTACGGCTGCGAAGCCTCGACGCGCGCCTGCGCCTTGGTAATGCGCGAGGTCGCGATAAGTTCCTGCGCCTTGGTGATCTTCTTGGTCGAGTTCACCGACCGGATGCGGTCGCGCAACTCACGAAGACTTGCCATGGTAGTGCTCCTCCCTTCTTATTCTTCTCGGCGATTGATGTAGAGCAGTCCGAGACTTTTCTACTTGGTCGCCTTGCGGGAGACGCCGAGCTCGGTCTGGTTGACTTCGCTCTCGTCCATGGCCTCGACCGGTGCTTCCGTGCCCAGGGTGTTGCCCTCGGAGGTGCGGAAGCCGGACAGGAAGCGCTTCGCCTCGGCGGTGAGCTTTTCCTTGGACTCGTCGTTCAGCGGAACGCCGCCGCTGATCTGGTCGTAAGCCTCCGGAACGGTCGCGTTGAGGTGATCCTGGACCTCCGTCTCAAAGCGGCGCACATCCTCGACGGGAACGGAGTCGAAGATGCCCTGGTCCGCCAGGAAGATGGAGACCATCTGGTACTCAACGGCCTGCGGTGCGTGCTCCTTCTGCTTGAGCAGCTCGACCAGGCGAGCGCCGCGCTCCAGCTGAGCCTTGGACGCGGAGTCCAGGTCAGAGGCGAAGGCGGCGAACGCCTCCAGGTCGCGGTAAGCAGCGAGGTCAAGACGCAGGTTACCGGCAACCTTCTTCATGCCCTTGGTCTGTGCGGCACCACCGACACGGGACACCGACACACCGACGTTAATAGCCGGGCGAATGCCCTGGTTGAACAGGTCAGACTCGAGGAAGACCTGGCCGTCGGTAATCGAGATGACGTTGGTCGGAATGAAGGCCGAGACGTCGTTTGCCTTCGTCTCGATGATCGGCAGGGCGGTCAGCGAGCCGGCGCCCATGTCATCGGAAAGTTTGGCCGCGCGCTCCAGCAGACGGGAGTGCAGGTAGAAGACGTCGCCCGGGTAAGCCTCGCGTCCCGGCGGGCGGCGCAGCAGCAGCGAGATGGCACGGTAGGCCTCTGCCTGCTTGGTCAGGTCATCGTAGATAACCAGGACGTGGTAGCCCTGGTACATCCAGTGCTGACCCAGGGCGGCACCGGAAAACGGTGCGAGCCACTTGAAGCCGGCCGAGTCAGACGCCGGGGCAGCCACGATGGTGGTGTAGTCGAGCGCGCCGTGCTCCTCGAGGGTCTGGCGCACGCCGGCGATGGTCGAGCCCTTCTGACCGATAGCGACGTAGATGCAGCGGACCTGCTTGTCCTTGTCGCCGGACTCCCAGTTCGCCTTCTGGTTAAGGATGGTGTCGATGCACACCGAGGTCTTACCGGTCTTACGGTCACCGATGATCAACTGACGCTGACCACGGCCGATCGGGGTCATCGCGTCGATGGCCTTCATACCGGTCTGCATCGGCTCTTCGACCGGCTGGCGCTGCAGCACGGACGGTGCCTGCAGCTCCAGGACGCGGTCTTCTTCGCCCTTGACGTCGCCCAGGCCGTCGATGGCCTGACCCAGCGGGTTGACGACGCGGCCGAGGAAGTCATCGCCGACCGGGATGGACAGGACCTCGCCGGTGCGGCGAACTTCGTCGCCTTCGGCCAGGGATTCAAAGTTACCCAGAACCACGACGCCGATGGAGTTGGTGTCCAGGTTCTGTGCGACGCCAATGACGCCGTTCGGGAACTCGAGCAGCTCGTTCGCCATGACAGACGGAAGGCCACTGACGTTGGCAATACCGTCTGCTGCCGAAGTAATCACGCCGACCTCCTCACGGGAGGCCTCCGCGGAGTAGCTCGAGGTGTAGTTCGCAATCGCGCTACGGATCTCGTCAGAGGAGATCGTCAGCTCCGCCATGTTCTTCCTACTCTCGGTAGATTCGTCCAGCACTTACTTAATTAAATCTGTCGTAGTCGACGACTGTCGGCAACCTTTCCTAGGGGCTACCCGCTCGTCCGCACCAGGTGTGCGAGCGAGTGCCCTAGGCGCTCATCGCGGTCCGCAGGCGGGCGATCTTGCCCTGGATGGAACCGTCGATGACCTCGTCGCCAACGCGGATCTTCATTCCACCGAGGAGGCTGGGATCAACCTCTGTGTGGATGGAGACCGCACGACCGTAAATCTTGCCCAGCTTCTCGGCGAGTACTGCCTGCTGGTTGTCATTCACATCCCGAGCGACTGCCACGTGGGCGATGGTGCGGTCACGCAGGTCTGCGGCCTGCGCGGCCAGCGCGGCCACGTCGTCGATCGAGTTCTTCTCGGGTCGGCCGATGGCCTGCAGCGCAAGCGCCTCGGCGAACATCGAAACCTTGCCGTAGAGAACGTTTGCCAGCAATCCGCGCTTCTTCGCGGAAGAGGCAGTGCGGTCGGAAAGCAGCTGGGTCAGCTCACCCTCGCGGTCCAGGACGCGGGACAGTTGGAACAGCTCGTCTTCGACCTGCTCCAGCTGGCCCTGTGCCTCGGCGCCGCGCAGCAGGGCGCGGTGACCGATGGTGGAAAGCCCGTTGACGAATTCCTTACCGGTCGACCAGTTCTGCGCGACAGCGTCGTTCAAAACCTGCAGGGTCGACTCGGCGACCTTCGAACCGAAGAGCTCGCGGACGAGAGACTGGCGGGCCTCCGCGGGCGCGGCGTCATCGGTCAGCGCAACACGCAAGTCACGGTGATCGTCCAGCACACCGACGACCTCGAAGAGATCGAGGCCGGTCTGTGCTGCAGCCTGGACGTCGTGCTCGCGCAGGTATCCGTCGAGCTTTTCCTGGCACTGAGCGAGTGCTTCGCGGCTAGCTGCCTTCATAGATCCCTACTTTCCGGCCGGTGCCACGTTGTCGAGCTCGGACAGGAAGTTGTCGATCGTCTGCGACTGCTTCGAGGAATCGGACAGCTCGCCACCCAGCAGCTTCTCTGCCAGGTTGATGGAGTTCTGTCCAATGTCGTTGCGCAGGTCGCCGACCACCTGAGCGCGGGAAGCGGCCAGCTGCTTCTCGCCGGCGGCGATGATGCGCTGTGCCTCTTCCTCGGCCTGTGCTCGAGCTTCTGCCTCGATCTGCTTGCCACGCTCGCGTGCCTGCTCGCGGATCTCGGCGGCTTCAGCGCGGGCATCGGCAAGCTGGGCGTTGTACTTCTCCAGCGCTGCCTTTGCCTCGGCCTGCTGAGCCTCAGCACGCTTCATGCCGCCTTCGATCCGGTCCTCGCGCTCCCGCAGCAGTTCTTGGAAGTTCGGAAGAACGAACTTCCAGAAGACGAGCAGGATGATGACGAACGCGACGAGAGACCAGAAGATGTCATAGCCCTTGGGCAAAAGGAGGTTGTTGCCTCCCTCCATCGGGAGCTCCTCCCCTCCTTCCGCCGCAAGGAAGAAAAAGACGTTGTTCATGAGTCTCCTGTCAGTAAAAGGGGTTTCTTAGGAAATTCCGCTTTTTAGAACAGGAAGCCGGCAACCAGGCCGATCAGGGCCAGTGCCTCAACGAACGCGATACCCAGGAACATGGTGGTACGCAGCTGGCCAGCCATCTCCGGCTGACGTGCCATGCCCTCAACGGTCTTGCCAACGAGGATGCCGATGCCGAGGCCCGGGCCGATGGTGGCGACGCCGTAGCCGAGGGCGCGGAGGTCGATGGCGGTGTCTGCTGCCTGAGCCAGGATGATGTCGTTCATGAAAGTCGTTCCCTTTCGATGTTTCCCGCCCCGGCGTGACTGCCCGAGGCGGCGTGATGGTGAAAATGGGGTTATTCAGTTGGCCGCGTTGTTCGCGCGTGATTAGTGCTCGTCCGCGTGCAAGGAAAGCTCAATGTAGACCGCCGTCAGCAGGGCGAAGATGTACGCCTGCAGGAAGATGACGATGATCTCGTAGAGCGTGAACAGGACTGCGGCGAGCACGGTAACACCAGACAGTGCGGTCCACCCATTCAGCTGCCAGAAGAAGAAGTTGGTCGCCGAGTAGAGGAGCACCAGAATGATGTGGCCAGCCAGGAAGTTCGCCATGAGACGAAGTGCCAGCGTGACCGGTCGCAGGATGAACGTCGAGAAGAACTCGATCGGCACAACAAGTACATGCAGCGCCGGCGGCAGGTTAGGGATAACCACCGACGACTTCATGAACTTACCGAACCCATAACGCTTAGCGCCCGCGTAGATCATGGCGATGTACGCCGCGGCAGCCAAGACGATTGGCATACCGATGCGAGCGTTCGGCGAAATGTTGAGCAACGGGATGATCGTCGAAACGTTCATGAACAGAACGGCGAAGAAAATGGTCGCCAGCAACGGCAAGAAGCGGCGGCCTTCCTTCTTCCCCAGAATGTCTTCGGCGATGTTTACCCGCACGAAATCGAGAGCGATTTCAGCGACGTTCTGCAGACCCTTCGGAACCAGCTTGGGCTTCCAAAAGGCTGCGACGAAAAGGAGCACCAAGATCGCCGTCATAATGAGGCGGACGATCATGATGCGATCCAGCGCGAACCACCCGTTGGCTACGTCACCAAACAGGATGTGGCCGAAAGTTTGCCCCGGGAAAAGTTCTGGATCCAGTTCGGGCGAGTGGAAGTCACCCTTCATGGCCAATGTTGTAACGCTCAGCGTTCTCTCCCGTGTTCGGGCCGTACCGAAGAACCTTCAGTACGGTGCGATGGACGTCTCAAACTCTCTACCGCAGCAACGAGACTCCGTCGCACATCAGCGAAGCTGCGGCAGGGTTTCACCGCGACGTTTAATCACGCTCAATCACACCGTCATTGCAGGTCATAGTTCCTGCGCCGACGCTGTGTATGATTTCCGCGGTAACCCGCAGGACATCTTAGCAGTCAGCCCGCGATTTTTGGTTTCCGGGGGCACCATAAGAATTTACTGGGAGGACACGTAGGTCGTGCGGGTAGACACTGTCGCCCACACCTCTGCTCCGAGCACTGCGACAAGCGCCAGGACCACCGTGGTCAGAAGCGCCCCGCGGTGGAAGAAGTCGAGATCGCGGATGAACAGCAAGACGATGACGAGCAGGACAATCTTGAGCAGCCAGCCGCCCAAGACCACCGCCATCGTGGTTGACGGGGATGTGCCAGCGGTCAGCAGAACTGACAGCGCGGTGAGCAGCACGAAGCCGCCGCCAATGGCGGCGCCTATCACCACGCCCCACAGGCCAGGCGCGCCGCCGACAAGGCCCCACACCACGAGAGAGATGACCGTAAAAGCCGCGAGCGCTAAGGCGCCGAATTTCACCGCCCGCACCAGCGGACGGCGCTGATCCTCGAAGTCGGTGTCCGTATCCAGGCTGGTATTAGTAGTCGAATTCACGGGCCATTACCCTACCGCACCGAATGCGCGCGGGTATGCCGACCGATCTTGCCCGCCCGCAGCGGGATGAGCGTGACGCCGATGGCCGCGAGGATGGCGAGCAGGCTGATGGCCGCCGCGATGGGCGCTGGCACCAAAGAGAAACTCACCGCACCGAAGGCCACCGCGGTCACCCAGAGGTAGATGACCAGCACCGTGCGGCGGTGCGTGTGCCCCAAAGACAGCAACCGGTGGTGGATGTGCAGCTTGTCCGCCGCGAACGGTGACTTGCCCTGCGCGAGCCGGCGCACCACCGCCCACACCAGATCCAGCACGGGGATAAACACCGCGGCTGCGACCACGATGAGCGGGCTCATCAGCGCCACGAGATCCGCAGCGCCGTACAGGGACATGTTGATCTTCCCGGAGGCCGAGGTGGCCGCCGCGGCCAGCAGCAGCCCGATGAGCATGGAGCCGGAATCGCCCATGAAAATGCGCGAGGGTTCAAAGTTGTGGGGCAAAAAGCCCGCGCACACACCGACCAAGCCGGCGGCAATGATGGCCGGCGGGTACGCCGAGACCGTGCCGCCCTGGTCGTGCAACACCGTCAGCGAGAACACCAGAATGGCGGCGCCGGCGATAAGCCCCAGACCGGCGGCGAGCCCATCGAGCCCGTCGACGAAGTTCATGGCGTTGACAAGGATCACGGCGAAGACCGTGGTCAAGATTGTGGACTGGAACTGATCCAGGACCACCGTGGTGCCGCCGCCCACCGGCACGAAGAGCAGGGTCCACGAGACACCAAGCCCCGCCAACACCGCCGCGGCCACGAGCTGGCCGAGCAGCTTCACCACGGCGCTGAGCTCAAAGAGGTCATCGACCACGCCCACCGCCACGATGGCGAGCGCGGCCCACACCACCGCGGTCATCTCCGGGGTGACGGGCATGAACCCGCGGGTAAGGGCGGGCAGCTGCGCGGCCAGGAAGATAGCGCCGCCGAACCCGAAGAGCATGGCCAGCCCACCCAGCCGCGGGGTCGGCTGGGAGTGGCTATCGCGCTGACGAATCTCCGCCACCCGGCCGCTGCGCACCAGAAAGGAACGCACGATGCCCGTGGTCAGATACGTCAGGACGGCGGCCACCAGAATGACCAGCCCGATTTCCCGAAGCGGGACGCCGGCACTGCCCACAGGTTACCGCCCTTCGCCCGGGCGGGTGCGCAGCTCCGCGGCGTCCATGCCTAAGACCTCGCCCAGCCGCTCGGCGCTAATCGCGCCCTCGCGGAGGATGTACGGGCGCGGGCCGGACAGGTCGACGATGCTCGACGGCTTGCCGATGGCCGCCTCTCCCCCGTCCAAGTAAACGTTGACGGCTTTACCCAACTGCTGTTTCGCAGCGATGGCCGTCGTCGGCGGGGTCTGGCCGGAGATATTGGCGCTGGAGACCGCCATGGGTCCGACCTCGCGGAGCAGTTCAATGGCGATGGGGTGCAGCGGCATGCGCAGCATCACCGTGCCCCGGGTATCGCCTAAGTTCCACGGCAGCGACGGCGCCTCCGGCACAACGATGGAAAGCCCACCCGGCCAAAAGGCTTCCACGAGACGCTGGGTCTTTTCCGGGTACGTGGCCACCAGGCCGCGCACGGTATCCCACGAACCGACCAGGACCGGCACCGGCATATCCGGGCCGCGGCCCTTCGCTGCGAGGAGGTTGGCCACTGCCTCGTTATCGAAGGCGTCGCAACCAATGCCGTAGAGCGTGTCCGTCGGGGTCACCACAAGCCGGCCCGACTTGGCGGACTTCACCGCCGCGGCCATCCCGGCGGCGCGCTCTTGTGGATCCGAGCAATCGTAAATCTTGCCTTGCACTTACTCTCTCCCCTTGCCTAAATGTCCGTGCCTAGTCGGCGCTCAAGTTTACGCGCGGTGACAAAGCGGTCGACCCCGGTGAGGTCCGCCAGCGGCGCGATGTCGGTGAACTGCCCACCGGCAGCGAAACAGTCGCGCACCGCAGCGGAGGTCGTGTCATCGTGCTCCACCGCCGCATAACCGCCGGAGCGCAGGAGCGTGGCGATGACCGGCACCATCCCCCGGATAAGCCGCATACCGTCCGCGCCGGAAAAGACCGCCATGTCCGGATCCGCGTAGACCTCCGGCGGGAGATCCGACGACTCCGGAACGTACGGCGGGTTGGCCACCACCACGTCCACCTGCCCGTGCAACGTGTCCAGCAGCATCAGGTCGGTCGCATCGCCGTGGATGACCTCCACGCCGTGTGGCTCAGCGTTTTGGCGGGTATACGGCAGCGCGTCCGCGGACAGCTCAACCGCCAGCACCCGCGCCGCCGGTACAGCGTGGGCGATATACGCCGCCACGGCGCCCGACCCGGAACACAGATCCACCACGACCGGCGCCGGCGCCGCGTCGCTTCCCGCCGCTAAAGCCTGCGCTTGGCGCGCGCCCCAGTCCGCCAAGGACTCGGTCTCCGGGCGCGGGATGAACACGCCGGGGCCCACTGCGATGTCCAGCGGCCCGAAAGGGGCCTGGCCCAGGATGTGTTGCAGCGGCTCGCGGGTCAGCCGGCGGTCCACCGCGGCCCAGAAGCCTTCCGGCACGTCGTCGTAGAACATGGTGTCCAGCGGAGCGCAGCCTAGAAGGTGGGCGGCGATGAGGCGGGCATCGTAAAGCGGGGATGCGACTCCCACCGCCTGCAGCTCGGCCGCCGCGTGCCGGAGGGCGGCGGGAAGTGTCTCGGGGCGCGCGGCCGCAGCCTTCCCGCCCCGCTCCCCGGCTCCGCTCTCGCCTGCGGTGTCGGCGTCCGCCACCGACTAGCCCTCCGCCTCGAGGCGATCGGCGCGCTCCTGCGCCTGCAGCGCGGTGATCAGCGCGTCCATGTCGCCGTCCAGAACGGAGTCCAAGTTGTTGGCCTTGTAGCCGATGCGGTGATCGGTAATGCGGTTTTCCGGCCAGTTGTAGGTGCGGATGCGCTCGGAACGATCCATCGTGCGCACCTGGGAGGCGCGCTGATCGGCGGTCTCGGCGTCGCGGGCCTCGCGCTCCATCTGCTCCAGGCGGGCCTGCAGCACCTGCATGGCGCGGGCCTTGTTCTGGATCTGGGAGCGTTCTTTCTGGCAGGTGACCACCAGCCCGGTGGGCAGGTGGGTGATACGCACGGCCGAGTCGGTCGTGTTCACGCCCTGGCCGCCCTTACCGGACGAGCGGTAGACATCGATACGCAGGTCCTTTTCGTCGATGTGGACCTCTTCCGGCTCCTCCGGCTCGGGGAAGACGAGCACGCCCGCGGCCGAGGTCTGGATGCGGCCCTGGGACTCGGTGACCGGCACGCGCTGCACGCGGTGCACGCCGCCCTCGAACTTGAACACCGACCACGCACCGTCGCGCGACGGGGTCTTGGACTTCACGGACAACGTCATGTCCTTGACACCGCCGAGGTCGGAGTCCGTAATGCCGAGTACCTCCCAGGTGAACCCGGCCTTATCGGCGTAACGCTCGTACATGCGCGCCAGCTCACCGGCGAACAGGGCGGCCTCTTCACCGCCGGCGCCGGCCTTGATCTCCATGATGACGTCCTCGGAGTCCTGCTCGTCGCGCGGAGCGAGCAGATCGGCGAGCTTTTCCTCCAGCTCCACCACGACGCCTTCCAGGCGGTCGGCCTCGGCCTGGAAATCGTGATCCTCGTAGGCCATTTCCTTCGCGTCGTCTAAGTCGGTGCGCGCCTGGGTTAGGTCGTTATTGACCTGGATGATCGGGCGCAGCTCGGCGTAGCGCTTGGACAGCTTGCGGAACTGGGACTGATCACCCGCGATGGAGGGATCAGCCATCTGCATCTCGATGCCCTCGTACTCGGAGACAATGTCGTCTACGAGGGAAACCTGGCTAGCCATTAGGAGTAGTCCTCCTCGTCTTTATCGGCGGCCATCGGCGCGGAGCTGGCCACGCCCATGAGGAACTCACCGTTGGACTTGGTCTTCTTCAGCTGTTTGATCAAAAGATCGATGGCCTGCTGGGATTCCAGGCCGGACAGGATGCGGCGCAGCTTGGTCATGATGCGCGCCTCTTCCGGCACGAGCAGCAGCTCGTCCTTGCGGGTGCCGGACGGTTTGACGTCCACGGCCGGGAAGACGCGGCGCTCGGCGATGCCGCGGTCGAGCTTGAGCTCCGCGTTACCAGTGCCCTTGAACTCCTCGAAGATGACCGTGTCGCCGGTGGAGCCGGTCTCCACCATGGCGGTGGCGATAATCGTCAGCGAGCCGCCCTCCTCGATGTTGCGGGCAGCACCCAAAAAGCGCTTCGGCGGGTAGAGCGCGTTGGAGTCCACACCGCCGGACAGGATGCGGCCGGAGGCCGGCGAGGAGTTGTTGTACGCGCGGCCCAGGCGGGTTATCGAGTCGAGCAGGACCACGACGTCCTTGCCCTGCTCCACCAGGCGCTTGGCGCGCTCGATGGCGAGCTCCGCCACGGACGTGTGCTCTGACGGCGGGCGGTCGAAGGTGGAGGCGATGACCTCGCCCTTGACCGAGCGCTGCATGTCGGTGACCTCTTCCGGACGCTCGTCGACGAGGACAACCATGAGGTAGCACTCCGGGTTGTTCGTGGCAATCGCGTTGGCCACGTTCTGCAAGATGGTGGTCTTACCGGCCTTCGGCGGGGAGACGATCAGCGCGCGCTGCCCCTTACCGATGGGCATGATGAGGTCGATAACGCGCGTGGTCAGCACCTTTGGCTCGGTTTCCAGCCGCAGGCGCTTGTTCGGGTACAGCGGGGTGAGCTTGCCAAACTCCGGGCGCTGCTTGGCCTGCTCCGGATCCATCCCGTTGACGGAATCGACGCGCACGAGCTGGTTGTACTTGCGGCGGTTGCGGCCGTTGCCGTGCGTGTGGGTCGCGCCGACCTTGACCTGGCCGGTCAGCGCATCGCCGGAGCGCAGCCCCAGCTTGCGCACGAGGTTGTGGTTGACAAAGACGTCGCTGGCACCGGCGCGGTAGCCGCCGGTGCGCAGGAACGCAACGTTGTTGTCCACCACTTCCAGGATGCCGCCGACGGCCTGCAGCTCATCGCCCTCGCGGATCTGCAGATCGTCTCCGCCGCCACCCCGGCCGCCGCGGTTACGACGGTTACGGCGGTTGCGGCGACCTCGGCGGCCACCGCGGTCATTACGGTCACCCCGGTCATTCCGGTCGCCGCGGCCATTGCCATTGTGGCCATTGCCGTTCCCGTTCCCGTTGCCGTCACCATTGTTCTGCTGACCGTTGTCGCCGTTGTCGCCACCGCGGTCATCGTGGTTGTTCCGGTTGTTCCGGTCATTCCGATCGCCCCGGTCACCGTGGTGGTCATTGCCAACCTTGTCGCCGGCGCCGTGGTCGTGGTTGTCCCCAGCCTGGTTGTTGCGCATGCGGTTGCGGCGGGCGCGACGGGCCTGCGCGCGGGTCTCATAGCGCGGGCGGTCATTGCCATCGCGGTCGTTGCCATCGCGATCGCGCCCCTCACGGTCGCCACCGTCGTGCCCGTCGCCGTTGTCCCGGCCCTTGGCGTCCTGGCCCTTGCTGTCACGAGCGCCGCCGTCGGAGTCGGCGGCCGGCGCCTTATCCCCTCGGTTTCGGCCGCGGGATTTCGGCTCTGCGTCTGCCTCGCCCGCTGCCGCATCGGCAGCCGCGGCGGCCGCGATCTTCTTCGCCGGGACCTTGCCGGTCTTGATCGCGGTGATGAGATCCCCCTTGCGCAGACCGGAGACGCCGCGGAGTCCCTTGTCGGCGGCCATCTTGCGCAGTTCCGGCAGTTTCAGCGATGCCAAGTCCTTGGCTGCGTTATTGTCCGTCTCGCTCACGGATGTCCTTTCGTCGCTTGACCAGCTGATACCGCACCGACGATGACGGCGTTGGCGCGGGTGGAAGCCATATGTGAAATTCGCGGTATATACGGCCCGTTTCGCCTCCAGGCGCAGATGGCCTGGCGGCTCGATTGGCCGAGTATGTGCAGTAACCCAAAAGCCTTTGCTGCTGTCTGCGTCCCGCCCCGCTTTCGCGTTGGGAAAGTACCTGTGCGAAACGAGGAAGAAAGGGAGAAACAGCGTGCGACAAAGACCGTAAGTCACTGTCTTGAAGTAGAGAGGTGACTGTGTGGCGTTCCGCGACGGGGCCTGGCCGAGCCGTGGAAATTTATCTTCCGGCGTTTCGACGTCCGGCCCCACACTGCGAGCTGCGGAGTCCTAGATGCGGCGAAGGACTTCAGTCGTTTCGTCGTCGCACCCAGCAGTCGCTCGACAGTATAGCCCACCGCCGCGCCAGACTCATCACCCACCGCCCCCTCAATGCGGCCAAATGTGTCGGCGCAGGCGGCTAGACTGATCGCCATGCTTTCGTCGATGCAGGACATCCCGCTGTCGATCACGCGCATCCTCACCTACGGCGCCTCCGTGCACGGCACTACCCCGGTCACCACGTGGCACGGGGAGCGCACCGCTGAGTCCGCGGATTCCCGTACCAGCGCCGGCGCCTTCTCGGGGTCCGGCCCACACCCCAGTGCCAACGCGGTGCCGATGAGCAGCTCCAGCTTCGCCACTGATGCCGACGACCCAGACACGCAGGCAGACCAGCGCGCGGAGCAGACCGACTTCGCCACCATCGGCGCCCGGGCCGCCGCTTTCGCGCACGTCCTGCACGACGAGCTCGGGGTCACTGGCGACGAGCGCGTCGGCTCCTTCCTCTACAACTGCGCGGAGCACCTCGAGGTGATGTTCGCCGCGGCCTGCAAGGGCGCGGTGTTTACTCCCCTGAACAAGCAGTTGATGAACGACCAGATCCGGCACATCATCAACCACGCGGAAATCAAGGTCATCGTGGCTGATCCGCGCATGGCTGCCCAGCTTGCGGAGGTGCTCGAGGGGGTCACGTGCGTCGACGCGGTCGTCTTCGTCGGCCCGCGGTCCGGGTCCGTCAAGCGCGTGCGTGCGCTTTTCGATGCCTCGGTGGCCGTCCACTCCTACGAAGAACTGCTCGACGGCCGCTCCACGGTGTACGAGTGGCCGGAGTTAGACGAGCGCACCGCCGCCGCGCTGTGCTACTCTACCGGTACCACGGGCGCGCCGAAGGGCGTGCTGTATTCGCACCGCTCCATCTACCTGGAGGCGATGCTGCTGCGCAGCTCCGATTCGTTGGCCATTACCCACGGCGAGCCGTTTTTGTGCTGCATCCCCATCTACCACGTGCTCAGTTGGGGCGTTCCCTTCGCGGCGTTTATGACCGGCACCCCGCTCATCCTGCCGGATGCGGACGTGTCCGCCCCGACGCTGGCGCAGCTCATTGAGACCACGCACCCGCGCGTGGCCCACGGCGTGCCCACCATCTGGCTCCAGCTCATTGTCTACTACCTGAAGCACCCGCCGAGCCGCATGTCGCTGACCGAAATTTACGCCGGCGGCTCCCCCGTCCCGCCGCGGCTTATCAAGGTGTGGGAGGAACAGTACGGCGTCGACGTCGTCCACGTGTGGGGCATGGTGGAAACCAGCACGGCCGGCACGGTGGCCCGCCCGCCCCGCGGCGCATCTGGCGACGCCCGCTGGGCCTACCGCGTCAGCCAGGGCCGCTTCCCCTCCTCGCTGGAGTACCGCGTGGTTAACGACGGCCAGGTGGTCGCGCCCACCGACCGCTATGCCGGCGAGATCCAGGTGCGCGGCAACTTGGTCACCGGCTCCTACTACCACTCGCCCACCTCTGAGGCGGGCGGCGCCGCCAGCCAGTTCCGCGGCAAGCCGACCGAGGACGCGACCAATAAGTTCACCTCCGACGGCTGGCTGCGTACCGGCGACGTCGGCTCGGTGACCGAGGACGGGTTCCTCACCGTCGAGGACCGCGCCCGCGACGTCATCCGCTCCGGCGGCGAGTGGATCTATTCCGTCCAGCTGGAAAACCTGATTATGGCCAACGACGAGGTGGTCGAGGCGGCCGTCATCGGCTACCCGGACGAGCGCTGGGTGGAGCGCCCGCTGGCGGTCACCGTCCTGCGTGACGGGGTCTCCGGCACCATCGAGACCGCCGAGCTACTCCGCGAGCGCATGCGCGACGAGCTTCCCAGCTGGATGCTGCCGGAGTACTGGACCTTCGTAAAATTCATCGACAAGACCTCGGTGGGCAAGTTCGACAAGAAAGATCTGCGCGGCCACCTCGCCGCCGGCGATTTCAACATCATCCGCCTCGCCGGCCCCGGCGAGGGACAGCGCGACGACGACAGCGCTTTCCTCGAATACGACGACTAGCCCCGTTGCGGACGCTTTCGGTTCCATTCAGCCTGCTCCTAAAATGGCGTTCCAATGACACAGCAGGTTTTTCTTCCCACCCCACGCCTGCGGAACACCGACGCGGATTCTTCCGCCCAGCCGGTTGATCTTCTGCCGGCACGCCCGGATGGCAGCCGCGCCTTGCTCGATCGCTTCGGCCGCCAGGCGCGCGACTTGCGCGTCTCCCTGACCGATAAGTGCAACCTGCGCTGCACATACTGCATGCCCGCAGAGGGCTTGGAGTGGCTGCCCAAGGAGCAGACGCTTTCCGATGCCGAGGTCATCCGTCTCATCACCCTAGGGGTGGAAAAGCTGGGCATTAGGCAGGTGCGTTTCACCGGCGGCGAGCCGCTGCTCCGGCGCGGCCTCGCGGACATCATCGCCGCGACAAAGAGCCTGACCACCGACGAGGGCGCCGCCCCCTCCACCGCACTGACCACCAACGGGCTGGGCCTGGACAAGAAGGCCCAGGTCCTCGCCGGTGCCGGGCTGGATCGCATCAACGTCTCCCTCGACACCATCGACGCCGAGCGCTACCAATCGCTTACCCGGCGCGACCGGCTGTCCGGTGTTATCGCCTCCCTCGACGCGGCGGCCGCGGCCGGCCTTCACCCCATCAAGGTCAACGCGGTGGTCATGCCCGGCGTCAACGAGGACGACATCGTCCCCCTCGCCCAGTTCTGCCTGGACCGCGGCCTTAATCTGCGGTTTATCGAGCAGATGCCGCTAGGCCCGCGCGAGCAGTGGGACATCGATGAGATGATCACCGCCGACGACATCCTCGCCCGCCTGCGCGACCACTTCCGCTTGTCCCCGGCGGTCGCGCCGCGGGGTTCTGCCCCCGCCGCCCTGTGGGACGTGGCAGCCCCTGCCGGCGCCGCCACGGGCGCAGCAGGCGCGGGCGAGACGATAGGCCAGATCGGCATTATCGCCTCGGTGACCCGCCCGTTCTGCGCGGATTGCGACCGCACCCGGCTTACCGCGGACGGCATGGTCCGCAACTGCCTGTTCGGGAACTCGGAGACCAACCTGCGCGACCTGCTGCGCGCCGGCGCGAACGACGCGGACATCGCCGCAGCCTGGGCCGGGGAGATGTGGCGCAAGAAGCCGGGCCACGGGATCGATGACGAAGGTTTTCTCCAACCCGACCGTCCTATGGCAGCCATAGGTGGATAATGGTCGTGTGAGGCAAACGGGAGAAGCCGAAAGCCACAACCGCGACAGAAAGGATCGGTTGACCCGCCGTGTTCAATCCGCAACGTAGCCCAGAAGAACACCTCAAAGACGTGCTGCGCCGCGTCGCCCCGCTGGAGACGATCTCGGCGCCCACGGTCGATGCCGCCGGCTTAGTTCTAGCCACCAATGTCGAGGCGCGCCTGGCCATCCCGCCGTTTTCCAACTCCGCGATGGACGGCTATCTGGTCAACTCCGCCGACCTTCCGGCTATTGAGGCAGAAGAGGTCACGGTGGAAAAGCTTGATGCCCCGATCACCCTGGCTGTGTCCGGCGAAGTCGCCGCCGGCGGCCGCGCGCAGCGCCCGGAGCCGGGTACCGCCGTGCGGATCATGACCGGCGCGCCGGTCCCCAGCGAGTTCGACGGGCTCACCGTGGTCCCGGTCGAGTACACCGATGCCGCGCCCGGCCCCGGCGCGCTGCCTGCGGAGGTCGCCGTGCACACCGTGGCGCGCCGCCGCAACATCCGGCGCCTCGGCGACGACATCACCCCGGCCGACATCGTCGCCCGGGCGGGCACGGTCATCGACGCGGCTACGCAGGCCGCCCTGCTCTCCGCCGGCGTACCGGAGGTCACCGTCCACCGCGCGCCGCGGGTGGCCGTGGTCTCCTGCGGCGCCGAGCTCATCACCTTCGACGGCGCGACCCCGTCTGCAGAGGTGGAGCACATGACGCCGGGAATGCTGCCGGATTCCAACGGGCCCATGCTGGAATCGCTGGCTTCGGGCCTGGCGGCCGCGACGGTCACCCGGGAAAGCTGCGACGACGATCCGCAGCGCATGCGCGAGCTGCTCGACCGGCTCGCGGCCGATCACGATCTCATCGTCACCAGCGGCGGTGTGTCCACCGGTGCCTACGACGTGGTGCACCAGGTGCTTTCCGAGCAGGGCGAGGACGTCTTCTTCGGCGAGGTGAGCCAGAAACCCGGCGCCCCGCAGGGGCTCGGCGCGTGGAAGGGCACCCCGGTCATCGGTTTGCCGGGCAACCCGGTGGCGGCGTTTATGGGCTTCCAGCTCTACGCCTCCGCCGCCATCGCTCGGCTGCGCGGGCTTGACCCCGATACTGATCTCACGGTGCGCCCGCACTTCGAGGCGATGGCCGGCAGCGAGTTCCGCCCGGCGAAAAACCGCACCTCGTTCGTCCCGGTCCACCTGCACTTTGGGGACGCGGAAGCGCCGGCCCCCGTGGCCACCCCGTACCACCGCAGCGGTTTCGGCTCGCACCGCATCGGCGGGATGGTGGGTACGCGTGGTTACGCGATGTTGGAGCCTTCCGAGACCATCCTGCCCGGCGAGATGCTGACCATCTACGACTTCCCCTACCGCGGCATGGCACGTAAAAAGTAGGGCTATGAAGTTCACTCACTTAAACAGCGACGGCGCCGCCTACATGGTGGACGTGACAGAAAAGCAGCCGACGGTACGCAGCGCCACTGCCCAGGGCGAGGTGGCCTGCTCCCCGGAGGTTCTCGCCGCGCTGCGCGACGGCACGGTGCCGAAAGGCGACGTCTTAGCCGTTGCCCGCGTGGCGGGTATCGCCGCCGCGAAGAAGGTGCCGGATCTTCTCCCGCTGGCCCACACCATCGGCGTGCACGGCGCCGCGGTGGAGCTGGAGCTTGGCGATGACCACGTGTCCATCCAGGCCACCGTCCGTACCGCGGACCGCACCGGCGTGGAGATGGAGGCGCTGACCGCGGTCAACGTCGCGGCACTGGCCGTTATCGACATGGTCAAAGGCGTCGACCGCAGCGCGTATATCCGCCGCTGCGGCATCACCGCCAAATCCGGCGGGCGGTCGGGCGACTGGTCGCGGGAACTGCCGCAGTGACGGGCCGCCACACGCGGTCCGGCACGGACACAGCGCAGGGCAGCACCGCCCCGCTGGCGGGGACTATTGTGCTCGCCGGCGGCCGCGGCACCCGCATGGGCGGGGTCAACAAGGCGGCGCTGACCGTCGGCGGCGAGCGCTTCGTGGACAGGCTGCTGCGCCAGCTGCCCTACGGAGTACCAACAGTGGTGGTCTCGCCGTATTTCCTCGGGGTCCCGCAGGTGTGCGAGAACCCCCTGTTTGGTGGGCCGGCGGCGGGCATCGCCCGCGGGTTCGCCGAGCTCGAATCCCGCGGGATGCACCCTGGCGGCGACCAGCTCGTGGCTGTCGTGGCGGTCGATGCCCCCGATTCACCGCAGCTTCTCCCCCGGCTCACCGCGGCGCTCCGCCGCGCCCCCGAGGCCGGGGCCGCACTCATCCGCAGCGCGGACGGCCACCTCCAGCCGCTGTGTGCCGTGTGGCGCGCGGACTGCCTCGCCGGGGCGCTTGCGGCAGTGGGCTCGCCCCGCAACGCCTCCGCCATGCGCCTTATCCGCCAGACGCGGTGGATCGCTGTGGGCGGCGACGCGCGCGGCGCCGAGCGCGATTACGACACCCCCGCCGACCTCCGCGCTCTCCAGCAGGCCACGAAGCATTAAAGATTGGCTGTCGCCTAGCGCACGAGAATCGTGCCGCGCTGGCCCATATCCGCCTGCGCCGGGGACTGGTTGCCGAAGGTGTAGGTGCCGGGCTTGTTGAAGGTCACCTCGACGTAGCCGCCCTGCGACGGCCCGAGGGTGAGCGCGTGGGCGGCGCGGTTTTCGCCAAGCTCGCTGCGGCCGTCGACGTAGACGCGGTCGAACACCGCGCCGTCGATGCCGAAGGTCAGCGGGTCCCCAGGGCCAGCGTTGAGCACCCACATGCGCACGGTCTCGCCCTTTTTCACCTCAATCGGGTCGTGGAGGTACTGCGCCGGGTAGGCGTTGAACGCCCACAGGTCGGCCTCGCCGCGGGCCACGCGATCGGCGTTGGCGCCGGAGTCGGCGCCAGAGTCGGCGTCGTCGGCGAGGTAAACCTCGCTGCCCACAAGGCCGATTTCTTTGTCTACGTCCGGCAGGCTGTCATCGACAAGCACGGCACCGAAAAGACCGTTGGCCGTGTTCAACGCCTGCGGCTCGGTAATGCTGCGGTATATCCACGCCCCGGCGTGGTGGGCGGTGAACTCGACAGTCTTTTCGTCCCCTGGCTCGACCACGGTGTCGCCGTCGATGTGCCCACCGGTGAAATCGAAAGACTGGGCCTCGTCGGAGCTGTTTTTCAGGTGCAGGCGGAACGTGTCGCCCACGCGCCCGCGCAGCACCGGTCCCGGCGCCTGGCCGTTGAACAGCCAACGCTTTTGCTCCTTGCCCGGCGCGACCTCGCGGGTCTCAGAGGTGATCTCCCAGTCGTACTCGTGGAGATCACCGTCCGGCGCGGGTTTTAAGGTGGGGTCGAACGCCTCGAAGCCCTCGCCTGGGTCGGCGGTAAGGTCCGCCGGTGTCACCGCCCCGGCGCCAGTGCCGCCACCCTGGGAGACATCCCCACTCGCACCCGCGGTGTCGGAGGCCACCACGTCCAAGGTCATGCCCTGCATCTTGTGCCCGGCGATGGTGCACCAGCCCTGCATGTCCTTGTCCACCGTGCCCACGTCCACCGAGGCGGATTCGCCGGCCTTGACGCGGCCGGTCTCCTGGCCGCCGATTTTCAGGTCGTGGGCCTGGTCGCCGGTGTTTTTAAAGTTGATGACCAGGTGGGCGCCGCGGGGCACCTCGATGCGGTTAGGCACGAACGCCATTCCGTCGACGGTGACTTCCTTCGTCACTGTCTGCGCCGAAGCAGAACCGGAATCAGATCCCGCCGACGCGGCGCTATCGTCACTGCTGACGGACCCGGACTTCCCAAACGGCCCCCACCCGAGCGTGGACGCGAGCGCGAGCAGCGCCACCAACACCACGGCGACGATGACCACGATCCACGACCACAGCTGGTTGCCGCCCTTGTTCGTGGGCGCCGCGCTGCCTTCCACCTCAGACACGTCCGGAGCCGGGGCCCGGCGTGCCGTGTGCGGGGTGACGCCTTCGGCTGGAGCCTTCTCGGCCTGCGCCTTCTCGGCCTGCGCCTTCCGGTTCGGTTCAGGGTGTGGGGTGTCCATACATACTCCCTTTGCAGTGGACAGACGGCCAGCGGTTCTGTTTCTCATTATGGTCGCGGGCGCAAGTCAGGTGGCGCGTGGGTCAAGGCCGCAATCCTGGGAACCATCCGGGCGCTCATTTCGCCTCCGATAGCCTGCTGCCACCGCTACAATCAACCCCTATGAACTTCGGCGTATTAAAAAAGAAAAAGCTGCCAATCATTGCCGCCATCGCGGCGGGCGCGGCGGCCGCGCTCGTTGGCTGCCAGGCCTCCGACTCCGCCTCCGAGGGCGCTGCAAGCGACGCCCCGGAATCCTCCCAGGCGGACACCCTCAACGTGCTGGCTGCGTCGTCGACGCGTGTGCTTAACGATGACCTACAGAAGGCCGCCGATGACGCCGGCGTAGACGCGAAACTGTCGTTCGTAAACGCCGGCTCGTACACCCTGGTCCAGCAACTGTCTGACGGCGCGCCGGGCGACCTGCTCATCACCGCCAACCAGAAGACGATGGATGACGCCGTCGAGCGCGGTACGGTCAGCGATCCCCGCGTGCTGGCCACCAACGAAATGGTCATGGTCGTGCCCAAGGGCAACCCGGCAGGCATTAAGTCGGTGCGCGATATCACCGACGAAACCAACTTCGTCGTGTGCGATCCGCAGGTGCCGTGCGGCGATATTTCCGAAGACCTGATGAAGGACAACAACGTCACCGCCCGGCCGGACTCGCAGGAGCACCAGGTCGCCGACGTTCTCAGCCGCGTGTCCACCGGTGAAGCCGACGCCGGCTGGGTGTACTCCACTGACGCCGCCGCAGCTGGCGACAAGGTGGAAGTGATAAAGATCGACCACTCCGCCGAGCACCGCAACGATATCGTCGGCGCCGTGGCCAAGGACGCGGCGCACAAGGACGCCGCCGAGCGCGTTCTGGATTTGTTGGATAAGGACTTTGACGTCCAGTGGCGCGACCACGGCTTTGAGCCGAATGAGGGCTAACGCCCGCCCTAGTCGCGCTCCACGCACCGAGCGCACCCCACTCACCAAGCGCGCCCCGAGCGTCAACCCCGCGGCGCTGTGGCCCATCCCGGGGCCGCTGTGGGCCATCGCAGCTATGGCGGTGGTCTACCTCGTTGCGCCCATCGTGGCGCTAGCCTCCCGGGTGCCGTGGGGTGATATCACCGCGGTGATGGCGACCCCGGAGACCCGCGATCTTTTGTCGCTCACGCTACGGGCCGCGGTGTGGAGCACCGCCATCGCGCTGCTGCTCGGCGTGTCGCTCGCGCTCGCATTGCAGCGGCTGCGGCAAGGCTCCGCCGTCGTGCGCGCGCTCGTTCTCTTGCCGCTGGCCATGCCGCCGGTGGTCAGCGGGTTGGCGCTTACCGCCCTGTTGGGCAGGCGCGGCCTGCTCGCACCCATACTCGACGCTCTAGGCCTCCAGTTCGGGTTCGCCTTCCCCGGTGTGGTGGCCGCGCACGTGTTTATCACCCTGCCGTTCGTGGTGGTCACCGCCGACTCGGCATTAGGCCAGCTGGACGGCGAGATCCTCGCCGCCGCCCGTAGCGTCGGGCTGGGACGCTGGCGGATGCTGCGCCACATCATTCTGCCCGCTGTCGCCCCGGCGCTTCTGACCGGCGGCTGCCTCGCCTTCGCCCGCTCGCTGGGTGAGTTCGGCACTACGCTCACCTTCGCCGGCTCCATGCCCGGGGTCACCCGCACGATGCCGCTGGGCATCTACCTCGCCCGCGAAGTCAGCGAGGACAACGCCTACGCGCTCTCCGCGGTGCTCATCGGCTTGGCGGTCGCCTGCCTCGCCCTCACCGCCCTGCCCGCGCTATGGCGGCGCTCGCCGCGGCCCACGGCTCGGACCATCCGGGAGATGGACATCCCACAGCTTGCGGAACTCACCCGTCCCCTTCCCCAGTCCGGCATCCCGCACCCGGCCATCGAGGTAGGCGACGGAGACACCATCACCCGTTTTCGCCCCGGCAAGGTCACCGCGATCGCCGGGCCGAACGGCTCGGGCAAGACCACGCTCGCGGGCACGATCGCCGGCCGGCTCACCGGCCTGCCGGTGCGTGTCCCAGAAGACGCCCGGATCGTGCTGCTCACCCAGCGCCCGGGGCTGCCGCGCACGACGACCGTGCGCGGGGCCATCACGATGGTGACCCGGGATGCGGCCCGGACAGCGGCGTTGCTGGGCGCAGCGGGGCTGGCAGAGCTCGCCGATGTCCGCGTACCCGCCCTCTCCGGCGGCCAGGCCGCCCAGGTCGCGCTCGTGCGCGCGCTGGCCGCACGCCCCGACGTCATCATCCTGGACGAGCCGCTGGCGGCGATCGACGTCGCCGGGGCGGCGCGGTGGCGTCAGTTTATCCGGCACGTGGCCGACACCGACGGCAGCCAACGCACCGTGCTCATGGTCACCCACGACGCGGTGGATTTGCGGATGCTGGCTAGCGACCTCGCAGTCCTCGAAGGCGGCGAGGTGGTCGCGCACGGCCCCGCGCCCGAGCTGATGGCCGCTCCCCCGACCGACTTTGTGGCCGCGCTCGCCGGCCTCAACCGGGTGGCGGGCACGGTTGTCGATGCCCCCGCCGCCAACACGGATCTGGTGTGCGTCCGGGCGGGCGAGGGCGCGGACAGCGCGGTCCTTTACGCCCGGACCCACGCGTCTGCGACGGATCTAACCCCCGGCGGCCGCGTCTTCGTCGTCTTTCCGCCGGAAGCACTACGCCTTCACACCGACGCCGAGGGCGCACCTGGCACCGTAGTCGCCGTGACGGCCAATTCCGCCGCGTCGCTGCAGGTCACCGTTGATGCGCTGGACACGCAGCTCGTCGCACACCTTCCCTGGGCGAGCGCCGGCGACATCCATCTCGGCGGCATCCACCCCGGGGACAGTTGTGCTGTCTCCGTCGAAAGCGGTGCGGCAACCGCCTATTAACCTCCGGGTATTAGCCTGCGAAATCGGCGGAGGTCTCCACGGGGCCGGCGATGCCCAGCTGCATGATGCGCAGGTTCTGCGCGCGGGCATCGGCAAGCTCGGCGTCCGGGATGGGCTCGGTGTGCAGGACCAGAACCGTCGGCCCGGCGCCGGAGAGGAACGCGGCGAAACCGCGGTTGCGCAGGCGGTTAACCCACTCGGCGGTCACGGGCAGCACGTCCGCGCGGTACGGCTGGTGCAGGCGATCGCGGGTGCCCTCCCACAACAGCTCTGGGTGATCGCGCAGCGCCACGGTCTGCAAAGCCGCGCGCGAGACGTTGAACGCCGCGTCCTGGTGCGTGACGTGGGACGGCAGTACCCGGCGGACCTCGCGCGTGGAGGCGTGGAAGTCAGGCACGATGGCCGTCGCCCTAATGTCCTTGTGAACCGGGATCTGTACCGCGCGGAACGTGGGCAGCGAGCGGCCATCGACCGGCACGCTCGTCCACGAGGTCACCGCCTGCCCCAGCACGGAGGCCGCCGCATTATCCGGGTGGCCTTCGAACTCGGACGACAGCTGCACCAGATCTGCGGCGGACAGCGGCGAGCCCGCCAGCGCGTTCGCCGCCGCCACCCCGGCGACAGCCGCGGACGCCGACGACCCCAGCCCGCGCGACTGCGGGATGGCGTTGGTGCAGGTGACCTTCAGCCCCGGCGCGGTCACGTCCGCCGCCTTCAGCCCGGAACGCACCGCGCGCACCACCAAGTTGGACTCGTCGCGCGGCAGCTCGTCGGCGCCTTCGCCGGTGATGTCCACGCGGACGCTGGCGCCCATCGTGTCCGCGCCGACGGTGCCCGGCACCCCACCGTGCGGATCGGTGACCTCCACCTCCACTACGTCGTAGAGGGTGAGGGCGAGGCCCAGCGTGTCGTAGCCAGGGCCCAGGTTGGCAGTGGAGGCGGGCACGCGCACGCGGGCGCGCGTGCCGGGACGAAGTTCGGTACTCATGCGTTTTATTTCTACTCACTTAAGCGGATGACCGAGTGCACCGCGTGGACGGAGTCGAGCGCGCGCAGCTCGTCGATGATCGCCTCGAGGACCTCCTCGCGGGCGGAGTGGGTCACCACGATGAGGCGGGCGGTCTCCTCACCATCTTCCTGGCGCACGGTGCGCAGCGAGACGTCGCGGCGGGCGAAGACGCCGGCGACCTCCTTCAGCACGCCCAGCTTATCGCTGACCTCCATGTCGATGTGGAACTTGGTGCGCACCTCGCCGAAGCTGGCGATCGGCAGGTTGGCGTAGGTGTTTTCCCCGGGCGCGCGGCCGCCGTGGACGATGTTGCGGGCGGCGCCGACGACATCGCCAAGCACGGCAGACGCGGTCGGGTTGCCGCCGGCGCCGTTGCCGTAGAACATCAGCTCGCCGGCGGCCTCCGACTCGACGAAGATGGCGTTGTAGGACTCGCTCACGCTCGCCATCGGGTGCTCTTTGCGCACCAGCGCCGGGTGCACGCGGGCGTTGACGGCCTCGGTGCCGTCGTCGCGGCGAAGCCGCTCGCAGATGGCGAGCAGCTTGATGGAAAAGCCGGCTTCGTTCGCCGCCTGGATGTCGCCGGCGGTGATGTCCGAGATGCCCTGGCAGTACACGTCGTCGAAGTTCACGCGGGTGTGGAAGGCCAGCGACGCCATGATCGCCGCCTTGCTGGCCGCGTCATGGCCCTCGACGTCGGCGGTCGGATCGGCCTCCGCGTAGCCGAGGCGGGTGGCCTCCGCGAGCGCGTCGTCGTAGCTGGCGCCGGTGGCCTCCATCGCGTCCAGGATGAAGTTGGTGGTGCCGTTGACGATGCCGCTGATCCGCTCGACCTGGTCGCCGGCCAGCGAGCGGCGCAGCATGCCCACGACCGGGATGGCGGCGGCGACGGCGGCCTCGAAGTAGAGGTCCGCGCCGGTGGCCTCGGCGGCCGCGGCGAGCTCATCGGCGCGGGCGGCCACGAGCGCCTTGTTGGCGGTGACCACGGACTTGCCGGCGTTGAGCGCGGTGAGCACGAGCTCGCGCGGGAAGTCGATGCCGCCGATGACCTCGACGACCAAGTCGATGTCGTCGCGGGTGACTAGGCCGGCCGCATCGTCAGTGAGCAGATCCTTCGGCACCCCGGGGCGCGGCTTGTTGCCCACGTGGGAAACGGCGACCCCGCGCACCTCGGCCGGCCCGCCGATGCGGTGGGTGAACGCGTCCGCGTTTTCCTGCAGCAGGCGGAAGACCTCGGAACCGACTGTGCCGAAACCGAGAAGGGCGATGCCCACGGTTTCGCCTTCGCCTTTACCAGCGCGGATGGGAGCCTGAGCGACGGAAGAAGTAAGCATGTGACTTAGTGTACAGACCTAGCTGTCTACTTCCATCCGTTTGCGGATTTTTATGCTAGTCCACCTCGAGGGCCACAAGATCCTCGAAAGTTTCGCGGCGCAGCATGGGCTTTTTCTCCCCGGCGCGCACCGCGACGACGGCGGGGCGCACGAACGCGTTGTAGCGCGAGGCCATGGCGTAGCAGTACGCACCGGTCGCGGCGAGCGCGATGAGGTCGCCGGGGCGGACATCGGCAGGCAAGGCAATGTCGCTGACCAGAATATCCCCGGCCTCGCAGTGCGAGCCCACGATGCGCGCCGGCACGGTCTCACCGTCGGCATACCGGCCGACCAGGCGGGCGTCATACTCCGCACCGTAGAGCGAGGGGCGGATGTTGTCGGACATGCCGCCGTCCACCGAGACGTAGCGGCGCACCGGCACCTCCCCGTCGCCGGTGGCCACGTCCTTGACCGTGCCCACTTCATAGACCGTCACGGCGGCGGGCGCGGCGATGGCCCGGCCGGGCTCAACGAGGATGGTGGGCGGGGTAATCTCCAGGTCGTCGGCGATCTGGCCGACAGCCGCCAGCAGATCCTTGGCCAGCGCGGCGACGTCCAGCGCGGTGTCGTGCGCGGTGTACGGGACGCCGTAGCCGCCGCCCAAGTCCAACTCGGCGAGCGCGATGCCCAGCTCGTTGTAGACCTGGCGGTAAAGCCCCAGCACGCGCTGCGCGGCGAGCTTGAAGCCCTCGGCATCGAAGACCTGGGAGCCGACGTGGCAGTGCAGGCCGACCAGCTGGAGGTTCTCCGCGCGGTGGCACGCCTTGACCGCCGCGAAGGCCTCCCCGCCGGCGAGCGCGATGCCGAACTTCTGGTCCTCATGGCTGGTGGCAATGAACTCGTGCGTGTGCGCGTCGATGCCCGGGGTCACGCGCACCATCACCGGCTGCACCTTGCCCAGCGAGCGCGCGACGAAATCGAGCGTTTCCAGCTCCTGGGGCGAGTCTATAACTACGTGGCCGACCTGGCTGTCGACGCAGTAGGCCAGAAATCCGGCGGACTTGTTGTTGCCGTGGACGGTGATGCGCTCGGCGGGGAACCCGGCCGCCAGCGCGATGCGCAGCTCGTTGATGGAGGCGACGTCCAGCGACAGCCCCTCCTCGTCGACCCACCGGGCCACCTTCTTGGACAGGAAGGCCTTGGAGGCGTAGTGCACGCGCTCCGGCGCGCCGAACGCGGCGGCCATGTCGCGGCACCGCGAGCGGAAGTCGTCTTCGTCGAAGACCATGAGCGGGGTGCCGTATTCCTCGGCGAGCTCCGGGAGCGGAACCCCGGCGACGGTGATGACCCCGTCTTCTTCCCGCTGGGCGCCGCGCGGCCACACGTGCGCGGGCACGTCGTTGAAATCTGTCATGGCAGAAAGTGTATCGAAACCGATTTGCCGCGCTGCCATGAGAATTAAGTTAAAGACCGTGAATACATTTCAGATCGTCACCGACGCTGTTGGCGGCAGCCTCGGTCTCTCGGCACTGGCCGCGCTGGTGCCCCTCATCGTCTTTTTCGCCATGCTGCTCGGCCTCAAAGCCAGCGCGCACCTGTCCGGTGCGGTGGCGCTGTTAGCCAGCCTCGCGGTGGCTGTCTTCGGCTTTTCGATGCCCGCGTCGATGGCCCTGTCCGCCGCCGGGCGCGGCGCGCTGTTCGGCCTCTTCCCCATCGTCTGGGTGATCGTGATGGCCATCTGGTTCTACGAGATCACGGTCGCCTCCGGCCGGTTTGAGGACCTGCGCAAGACCTTCGATCTTCTCGGCGAGGGCGACGTGCGCATCCAGGCGGCCCTTATCGCGTTCTGTTTCGGTGGCCTGCTAGAAGCCCTCGCCGGCTTCGGCGCTCCCGTGGCCATTACTGCGACGATGCTGCTGGCGCTCGGCATCAAGCCGGGCAAGGCGATTACCACGGTCCTGGTGGCCAACACCGCCCCGGTCGCCTTCGGTGCCGTAGGCATTCCGATCACCACCGCCGGCGAGGTGGGCGGCAGAACCACCGAGCAGGTCGGCGACATCGCCCAGCTGGTCTCCGTCATCGTCTTTGTCATCGCGGCGCTCGTGCCGTTTGTCATCCTGTTCATCCTCGACGGGCTGCGCGGCGTGCGCGAGGCCGGCCCGGCAGCCGCGGTCATTGGCATCTCCTTCGCCATCACGCAGTGGCTGACCGCCACGTTCTTCGTCTACCAGCTCACCAACGTCATCGCCTGCATCGTCTCGCTGGCCGTCACCGTGGCCTTTTTGCGCTGGTGGAAGCCAAAGGGCGTGGGCGAGCTGCGCACCCGGATGGGGCTCGGGGACGCCGAACCGGCCACCGATCTGACCGGCGGGCGCATCGCCATGGCGCTGGTGCCCTACGCCATCGTCGTCGCGGTCTTCGGGCTGGCCACCGCCGCGCCCGCCCTGTTCAACTTCTGGACCATCCACTTCCCCTGGCCGGGGCTCGGCGATCGCGTCATCGCGCCCACCGGCAGCCCGATGGATACCTCGTACTCGCTGTCCGTGTTGGGCAACCCGGGCTCCCTGATGGCGATTTCCGCCCTCATCGTCTGGGCTGTACTGGCCATTGCCGGCCGCGGGGACGGCCGCTACCGCTTGCCTGCTGCCACGCCGTTGCACGCGCTTGCCGATGTCGCCAGCCGCATGAAACTATCCGCCCTCACCATCGTGCTCGTGCTGGCACTGGCGTACGTGATGAACTACTCCGGCCAGACAATTGCGATCGGCGAGTTCGTGGCCTCTGCTGGCGGCATCTTCACCCTGTTCGCCCCCGTGTTGGGGTGGATCGGCACCGCCGTGACCGGCTCCGACACCTCCGCCAACGCGCTGTTTGCGAATCTGCAGGTCACCGCCGCTGACCGCATCGGCGCCAACCCCGACCTAATGCTCGCGGCGAACACTACCGGCGGCGTGGTGGGCAAAATGATCTCGCCGCAGTCGTTGGCCATCGGCGCTACGGCCGTGCAGATGAACGGGCAGGAATCGAAGATCTTCACCTCCGTGGTCGGCTACTCCCTTATCCTCCTTGCGCTGGTGTGCCTGACCGTTTTCGCCCTCTCGGGGGCACCAGGTTTTCTCGTTCCCTAAAATTGGGCACGAAGCTTTTCAATCAAATCCTGCACACTTTAAGGAGCTGCGATGCGTGTCGCACTGTTTTCCACGTGCATCGGCGACGGACTTTTCCCGGATGCCCACAAGGCAACGGCCCTCATCCTCGCCCGGCTCGGCTACGAGGTCGTCTTCCCCGAAGAGCAGACCTGCTGCGGCCAGATGCACATCAACACCGGCTACCAAGAACAGGCCCTGCCGCTGATCCGCACGTACACGGATGCGTTTGCCGACCCGTCCATTGACTACGTGGTCTCCGCGTCCGGCTCGTGCGTGGGCGCGGTGCGCGAGCACCACGAGCGCATTGCGGACCGATTCGGCTCCGCCGCCGACAAGGACGGCGCCCGGCGCGCGGCGGACAAGACCTACGACCTGCCGGAGTTCCTCATCGACGTGGCACAGACGACGGAGCTCGGCGCGTTCTTCCCGCACCGGGTGACCTACCACTCGTCCTGCCACGGCCTGCGCTTCCTCAAACTCGGCGCGCGGCCTTATGACCTGCTGAAGAATGTCGACGGCATCGAGCTGGTCCCGCTGGCCAACTCCGAGGAGTGCTGCGGCTTCGGCGGCACCTTTGCCATCAAGAACCCGGAGGTCTCCCAGGCGATGGTCTCCGACAAGACCCGCCACATTAAGGACACCGAGGCCGAGTACGTCACCGCCGGCGACTCGTCGTGCCTGATGAACATCGCGGGCACACTACACCGCCAGCGCACCGGTATCCGCGCGGTCCACATGGCGGAGATCCTCGCCTCCACCCGCGAGCACCCGTGGACGCCCGATTCCGCCGCCTACTCCAAGGAGGTCATGCTGTAATGGCTGTCTTCTCCGACACCACCCCGCCCCGCGCGCCGGAGGGCTACGGCAACCTGCGCGGCGAGCGCGGCTTCGTAGAAAACGCCCACGTTGACCTCAACAAGGCCACCCAGCGCCGCAACCTGCAGCACGCCACCACCAGCATCCGCGCCAAGCGCCAGAACGTGGTCAGCGAGATGGGCGACTGGGAAGAGCTGCGCGCCGCCGGCTCGGCGCTCAAGGAGTCCGTCATGGCCAACATGCCGGAGCTTTTGGAGCAGTTCGAGGAGGCGGTCACCGCCCGCGGCGGCGTGGTCCACTGGGCCCGCGACGCCAAGGAAGCCAACGAGATTATCACCGATCTTGTCCGCGAAACCGGTGAGACCGACGTGGTCAAGGTGAAGTCGATGGCCACCCAGGAAACCGGCCTCAACGAACACCTGGAAAGTGCCGGTATCCACGCCCAGGAGACTGACCTGGCGGAGCTTATCGTCCAGCTCGGCGAGGACAAGCCGTCGCACATCCTGGTGCCGGCCATCCACCGCAACCGCGCCGAGATCCGCGACATCTTCGTGGACAAGATGCCGGACACCGACGACTCGCTGGAGGCGGACCCGCCGGAGCTTGCCGAGGCGTCCCGGAAGTTTTTGCGCCAGCAGTTCATGAAGGCGAAGGTCGCCATCTCGGGCGCCAACTTCGGCGTGGCTGAAAACGGCGTGGTCAACATCGTCGAGTCCGAGGGCAACGGGCGCATGTGCGTCACGATGCCGGAGACGCTTATCACCCTGATGGGCATCGAAAAGCTCGTGCCCACCTACCAGGACTTAGAGGTCTTCCTGCAGCTTCTGCCGCGCTCGTCCACCGCCGAGCGCATGAACCCGTACACCTCCATGTGGACCGGGGTGACCGAAGGCGACGGCCCGCAGAACTTCCACATCGTGCTTCTGGATAACGGCCGCACCGCCGCTATGTCCAGCGAGATCGGCCACCAGGCGCTGAAATGCATCCGCTGTTCGGCCTGCCTGAACGTCTGCCCGGTCTACGAGCGCGCCGGCGGCCACGCCTACGGCTCGACCTACCCGGGCCCCATCGGCATCTCGCTGACCCCGCAGCTCACCGGCATGAAGGATCATAAGGATCCGTCCGCCTCGCTGCCGTATGCCTGCTCGCTGTGCGGGCGCTGCGACGAGGTCTGCCCCGTCAAAATCCCGCTGTCCGACGTGATCTTGGAAAACCGCTACCAAAAGGTCACCCACGCCACCCCGCCGGTGGAGTCGAAGCTCATGGGGCTCATGCGGGTGGCCATGGGCAACTCCACCCTGTGGAACCAGCTCATGCGCGTGGTGTTCATGGGCCGCATCCTGGGCGGATTCAACCAGACCATCGAGTCGCTGCCACTGTTCATGTCCGGCTGGTCAGAGGGCCGCGATACCGCGGTGCCGCCGAAGCAGACCTTCCGCCAGTGGTTCGAGTCCAACGAGGCGAAGAACCTGCTGGCCGAGGCGCGGGAGAACGGCGTCCCGGTGCAGAAGAAGGCCGGCGACGCGAAGCTGGGCGATGCCGAACCGGATGCCACCGCCGGCCAGGCCTCGACCCCGGGCGCAGGCGAATCCCGCAAGCCCGGCGAATCCACGAACGATTCTGAGGAGGACAACTAAATGAGCGCACACACCGCCTCCCGCAGCACCTCTCGCGGCGGGGCCCGCACCGCCGCTGATTCCCGGGCAGCCAAGAAGGAAATCTTGCAGCGCATCAAGCGCGCGCAAAAGATGGCCAAGCTGCCGAAGGACGTGGAAATCCCCCGCGACTACCAGCAGACCAGTTCGCTTCCCGCCGACGAGGTACGCGACGTGCTGGTTGACCGCCTGGAGGACTACCACGCCGAGGTCCACGTCACCGACGCCGACGGGCTCGCGCAGACCGTCGCGGACGTGCTTAAAGACCGTGAGTGCACCGACATCGTGCACGCGCCGGGCCTGGGCGAAGACGTCCTGACCTCTTTTGCGGGCTCCGCGCGTGCCGATGACCCCGCCAGTGATCCCCGCGACCTCGGCGACATCGACGCCGTGGTCACCGAGTCGAAAGTCTCCTGCGCGCTGACCGGCACCATCGCCCTGGAGTCCAGCGAGTCCAACGGCCGCCGCGCTGTGGCGCTCGTGCCCGACCGCCACGTGTGCATCGTGCGGGATGAGGACATCGTCTACACCGTCCCGGAGATGATCTCGCGGCTGGATCCGGAGCGCCCCACCACACTGTTCTCGGGCCCTTCGGCCACCTCAGATATCGAGCTCGAGCGCGTCGAAGGGGTGCACGGTCCGCGGGATCTCATCGTGGTCATCGTCAAGCAGGGCTAAACACCCCAGTGCGCTCGCACACGCCCACGCATTCATATCTCTGCCAGTGACTTACGGAAGTTGTAAGGTGTGGCTGTAAATCCGTAAAAACACTTCATAAGGATATGATTCGTGGCCACTAATTCACGCCTTCACCGCCGCTGCGCCGCACTTCTTGCGGCCGCGGCGGTTTCTTTGTCCCCTCTGACCGCCACCGCCTTTGCTGCCGACGCCGGCATCGCTGCCGAGGACGCCGAGCGCGCTGCCGACGCAGACCAGGGCGCGATTGGCCGTGCCCTGGCGGAAGACGACCAGGACGCCCCGGAGATCACTTGGGAGGAGTGCCCGGAGCAGGTCGATCTGCCGAACGCCCGCTGCGGCCGCATTGAGGTGCCCACCTACTACGACTCGCCGGAGAAGGGCTCCATCTCGGTCGGTTTTGTCCACGTCCCGGCCGCAAATCCGGAGGCTAAGCGCGGCACCATCTTTGGCAACCCGGGCGGGCCGGGTATTGAGGCCTACAGCTACTTCGGTAACTCGGCGGTGGATCTGCCCGAGTCGATCGTCAACGAGTACGACCGCGTCGCGGTCCAGCCGCGTGGCCTGTCCGGCTCCACTCCGGTCGAATGCACCGAGAACGACAACGCCAACCTGCTGGACGCCGAGCTGCGCCCAGGGTCGTTCGTACGCGATAACTGCGAGCACTCCACGCCCGGCTACACCGCGTCGCTGACCACGGAAAACACCGCCCACGATTGGGACATGGTCCGCCGCGCGCTGGGCGAGGACCGCATCTCCATTCTGGGCCTGAGCTACGGCACCTACCTCGGCTCGGTGTACGCCACCCTCTTCCCCGAGCACACCGACAAGGTGGTGCTGGATTCCGCGATGAGCCCCAACCTGGCCTGGAACGGCGTGATTACGGCCCAGGAGGAGGGCTTCCGGAACGCGCTGCACGACATGTTCCAGTTCATGGCCGACCGCGACGAGGAATACCACCTGGGCACCACCCCGCTGGCTGTCTACGAGAAGTGGAGCCAGAAGGTCGCCTCCGAGGCGGGGATCACCCCGACCGTGCTGCCGCCAAACGCACAGATTGGTGACCTTCCCCCGGGGCTCGAGTTCGCCGGTCAGCCGGGCGCGGATCTCATCTCCGGCTCTGGTGAGCTGCGTGTGCAGGCCGACTACTTGGGTCACAAGGCGCTGAACCCCGATGCCAGCCAAGCCAACTCGTTTACCCTCCAGGCAGCCCAGGGCGTTATCCCCCGGCCGGAGCAGTGGGACGCTTACGCCAAGCACGTCGCGGGCATTGAGCCGCTGCCCAACCCGGACGAACAGATGGCTGACCTTCCGGAAGAGGAGCTGGAAAAGTACGCGGAAGACACCGGGCGCATGCAGTTCATGCAGAACCTGCTCGTGTGTAACGAAAATGCGGTGCCCGCCAACCCACTGGCGCTGCCGAAGTACCTCTGGTCCGGCTACGTGCTCGAGGATCCCTTCACCGCCGCGCCGGCCATGTGGGAGTCCGGCGTGAACTGCTACGACCGCCCGGCTACCACCGCCCCGATCCAGGTCAACGGCAACAAGCTGGCGACCCGCCCGCTGCAGATCAGCGGCACCGATGACCCGCAGACGCCGTACAAGTACCACGGTGACTTACAGCAGATGATGGGCGCGCACCTGGTCACCGTGCACGGACCGGGCCACGGCCACGTCGGCTTTGGCAATGAGGAAGTGGGCAAGATTGTCGATGAATACCTGCGCACCGGCCACACCGACGCCACCGATGCGCCCGGTTTCTTCGGCTAACGAGCCTCCTCCCCCACACGGCCGGCACTGATTTAACTCCGCGCCGGCCCATGGGTTAGAATTACGGCGTTGTTCGCGCACACGTCATGCGCGGCAACGAGATGTCTCCGTAGCTCAGTGGATTAGAGCATCGGTTTCCGGTACCGAAGGTCGCAGGTTCGAGTCCTGTCGGGGACACCAAATCTCAAGGCGATAGCCTTGATCTTATCGGCGCTCACCAGCGTTATGCTCGCGGTGGGCGCCCTTTGCTTTTCTGTACTGAATTCGCGCGGAGCACTTCGCCGAGAATGTTTCCCGCTTCTGCAGCCACTGCACTGATCGTCTTCTTCGGCGGCAGGTCCGGATTGTTTACGGACACTCCACTGACGCCTCCCAGCGACCCCAGAAACCACCTTACCGGTGCGAAATCACCCTCCTACCGCGGCAGATGAGATAGATCCGCCCATATAGTTGAGATGTCACCTTTCCGGTGTAGAGTGAACCCTACACCGCATGACGCGGCCTAGAACACTCCCTAAGCAATCCATCTTCAAAGGAGAAGTCATGAGCAACCTGTCCGGCACCTGGAACGTCGACCCGGTCCACTCCACCCTGAGCTTCGTGGTGCGCCACGCCATGGTGACCAAGGTCCGCGGCACCTTCAACGAGTGGTCCTCCGAGATCACCATCGATGGTGAGAACCCGGCTGCATCCACGGCCACCGCCACCGTGAAGATCGATTCCGTGGACACCCGCAACGCCGACCGCGACAAGCACCTGGCCTCCGACGCTTCTTTGACACCGCCAACCACCCGGAGGCAACGTTTACCTCCACCGGCTTCGACGTCGACGAGCACGGCAACGGCACCGTCGCAGGCGATCTGACCATCAAGGGTGTAACCAAGCCGGTCACCTTCACCGTCGAGACCTTTGGCCCGGAGGAGGCACCGTCCGGCGAGACCCGCCTGGGCTTCGAGGCCACCACCAAGATCGACCGCACCGAATTCGGTATCGACTTCAACGCCCCGATGAACTCCGGCGGCGTGCTGCTGTCGAAGGACATCACTCTCGAAATCGAGGGCTCTGCCGTTAAGGCGTAAAGCCCGCTTTGTCGTGGTTACACTCGCGTAGGTGACTTCCCCAAACGCTTCTGAAACCACCAACCCACTGAAAACGCGCGCGGACTTCCAACAGTTCGCGCGCGAGCTTTTTGAGCCACTCGTCCCCCACTTCGAGGCTTCCCCTGGCCGGCCGAAGTTTGGCCCCACCGCCGCGGGTTTCGATGCCGCCGCAGAGGGACTCGAGTCCTTCTCCCGGCCGCTGTGGGGGATCGCGGCTCTCGCCGCCGGCGGTGGCGAGTTTGCACACTGGGATCTCGTGCGCCGCGGGCTCGTGGCCGGCACGGACCCCAATTCCCCGGAGTACTGGGGTGTGGTCGGCGCACCGCCGGGCACCGACGCCTCGGCTGACCAACGCTTGGTAGAGATGGCCGCCATCGGCTTCGCGCTGGCCATTGCCCCGGAGCACATCTATGAGCCGCTTTCCCAGCAAGAAAAGGACAACGTCGTCCGCTGGCTCAGCCAGATCAATCAGACCGACACCAACCCGAACAACTGGTGGTTCTTCCGCATCATGGTCGACGCCGGTCTGGAGAAGGTGGGCGCGCCCTTCAACGAGAAGGCCGCCCAAGAGTCCTTCAACATCCTCAATGGCTACTACTTGGGCGATGGCTGGTACCGCGACGGCGCGCTGCAAAACACTGACTTCTACGTTGCGTTCGCGTTCCACTTCTACTCGCTCATCTACGCACGGCTGCGCGGGGATAAGGATCCGGAGCGTGCCCACACCGCCGTGGGTCGCGCCCGCGCCTTTGCCTCTGACTGGGCCGCGCGTTTCGATGCCACCGGGCGCGTCATCGCCTACGGCCGGTCGCTGACCTACCGCTCCGGCGGCGCAGCCTTCTTCGGCGCGCTGGCCTTCGCCGACGTGGAGGCGCTGCCGTGGGCAGAAATCCGCGCTCTGTGGGCGAAGCACCTGCGGTGGTTCGCCAAGCAGGACATCTACACCCCGGACGGGGTGCTGTCTATCGGTTGGGCTTATCCCAACCTGCTCATGAGCGAGACGTACAATTCGCCCGGCTCGCCCTACTGGGCGCTGAAGGCACTGCTGCCCCTAGCGCTCCCGGAGGATCACCCGTTCTGGACCGCAGAGGAAAATCCGGATGCGGGCAGCACGCCGCTGGTGAGCGCCCAACCTCACGCGCAGGTGGTGGTCAACCGCACGGACAACCAGTCCCAGATGCTCAACGCCGGCGGCAACGGCGCGTGGTTCGTCCGCCAGGCAGTGGCCAAATACGGCAAGCTCGCCTACTCGTCCGCGTTCCCGCTCGCGCTGGAGCCGGACGACATTGCGTCCTACCTCACCGCCGAGTCTGAGCTCGCCTTCGTGGACGTGATGACCATGCGCCGCGAGACCCGCCGTCTGGTCACCGATAGTGGCCTGACTGACCCCGATGACACTATTGCCTGGTCAAAGTGGGAGGCCTTCGGCGAGGACATCCGGGTCACCACCTTTATGCGTGGCGAGGGCGACGCTCACGTGCGCGTCCACGTGGTCGATACCGATCTCGCCGTCACTGCCGTGGAGGGTGGTTTCGCCATCGCGGAGAATTTCGACCCAGCGCACAACCACTACTCGGAGGACTCAGAAGACACCCACGCCCGGGTGCGCAACGGGAAAGCCACGTCCCTGCTGGTGGACCTGGCCGGCGAGCGAGCGGCCTCTACTAGCTCCCTGCAGCCGAACACGTCCCTGGGCTGGGCCCGCGCCACCGTCCCGCTGCTCACCCAGCCGCTTACCCCGGACCAGCATGTGCTGGTCACGGGCGTGCGCGCCGCCGAGGAGCCGGACCTCAGCTTCGAACACACGCACCTGCTTGACGATGCCTTCGCCACCGCCATCCGCGACATCGCCGGCGTCAACCTCCCGAAAACCGGCGATTGAAGTCCGCAGACGAGAGGTATACCGTTATGGATACCTTTCGTCATACCAAGGGGTACACCCAATGACACGCAACTTAACGACCATCAAAGTTCCGGTCGACCTGCGGGATCAGCTCAAGGATGCCGCAGCTCGCGAGGGCCGCACCATATCGAGCATGATCGAGCTCCTTTTGGAACGGGAGCTCAACCGCGTCCAGTTTGCTCGCCTCCGCAAGCAAATCGCAAACACGCCCCCAGAGTCGATGCGTGAGTACGAAGAGGAGCACGAGGTCCACCAGCACGATCTCCTTGACGAACTGCCGACAGAAGACTTCAGCGACGTGCCTGGGTATCCCGGATGAAGGTTTCCCGCGAACAGCTATTCCCCGGGGCGGTCGTGTGGGCGAACCTCGACCCAGTAGTCGGCAGAGAGCAGTCCGGCCATCGCCCCCATATTGTCGTCTCTACTCAGGCTTTTAATTCACTCGGCTCGCCCTTAATCCACACCGTCCCAATCACGCGTCGTAATCGCGGATGGGACAACCATGTCAGTGTGGAGATGGCTCAGGGCCAGCTCGATCACTCCTTTGCCCTTACCGAGCAGGTCAGAGCCCTGTCGATCGACCGGATCACGGGTTTTCACGGCGCCGTCACCGCCACAACGTTGAAGGAAATTCGGTGGTGGCTGCACCGGTTCCTCGTCTTCGATATCGGTGGTGTCAACCCCCAATAGGCCGTGCCTTTACGGCCGCGAAAAGTGATTCGCGCCACTTTTGCCCTCCTAATTCCGTACCCTCGTGAGAAACAGGAATCGTCCATGTTCAACCGGAGGGATAGTCATGAAGGTAGCGATAATCGGCGCCGGCGCCATGGGACAGCTGTTCGGCGCAAAGATAGTGGACGCGGGCGAGGACGTCGTGTTCCTCGACGTCGATCAGCGCACGGTCGACGCCCTCAATAACGAAGGCATCGAGGTGGTCAATACCGCCGGCGAGCGCACAGTGAAGGTCTCCGCCACCGCCTGCCAGCCCGCGAACTGGAACGAGCCGGTCGATTTCGCCCTGTTCTTCGTCAAAGGCTTCTACACTCAAGACGCCATCGAGAGCGCACGCCACCTGTTCAACGAGAACACCATCGCGCTGACTCTGCAGAACGGCTTGGGCAACGGCGAGGTGCTGGTCCGCGCCTTCGGCCCCGACCGCGCCCTCGACGGCGTCACGGATTACTCCGCTTACCGCCCAGGCAAGAATACTGTCTCCTCCTCGGCGTACGGCGCGATCCGGATCGGCGGCGCGAGCGTCGACGGTGATGCCAGCGCCGCCGCGGAAAAGGTGCGCGATCTCTTCGAGCGCTGCGGGTTCAACGCCGAGGTTCACGCGGACGTACGGGTTCCCATCTGGGAAAAGCTCATCCTCAACACCGTGTACAACACCGTCGGCGCGGCCACTGACCTCACCATCGGCGAAACCCTCGAGCGCGAACCCAGCCGTCGGCTGGCCGAGACGGTCTACTCCGAGGCCATGGCGGTGGTGCGCTCGCTCGAAATCCCAGTGCGCGAAGACGTCATCCGCGAGCACTTGGAACAGGTGGGCACCGAGTCCGCCGGGCACAAGACGTCCATGACCGCAGACGTTGAGGCGGGCCGCCGCACCGAGGTCAATACCATCAGCGGTGCCGTGGCCGCCGCGGGCGAGAAGGCCGGCGTGGCCACCCCGGTGCTGGCCACGCTTGCCGATGTCGTCCGCGCCCGCACCGAGCCAGCCCACGGCGGGCACCCCGGGGAGGCGAAGTAGCCGAGCCTCATCACAGATGCGCAAGCACGGCATGGCCGAAATCCGCAGCGGACGGGAATCATCTTGTCTCACAGCTCCGCTTTCGGCGTGACCGCCCAGCCACGAAAGTCTTCTACCGCGCCGTGTAACTTCCGCTCTTACCGAGCGGTAATTTAGAGTGCCATGAGCACCTTCGATGCCGAGGCCAACGCAGCTGAATGGAACAGCCGGTACTCCGAATCCGACCGCATGTGGAGTGGGAACCCGAATGGGGCCTTGGTGGACATCGCCAAGCATATTGCCCCAGGCCGTGCCCTCGACGTCGGCTGCGGCGAGGGCGCGGACGCCGTGTGGCTTGCTTCCCACGGGTGGCAGGTCACCGCAATCGACCCGTCGAGCGTGGCGCTGGAGCGCGCCCGCGCCCACGGTGCGAACACATCGGTGGCGTGGATAAACTCCGGCATCCAGGAGTTTGCAGCACGTGAGCGCGCCGAATCATTCGATCTGGTCAGCGCGATGTACCCAGTCATTGAGGCGCCGGATCCCGATACGGGCGTCGAGTACCTCACCGAGCTGGTCGCTCCAGGCGGGCACCTGCTGTTCGTCCACCACGTCGTCGACCCCGAGCACCTGCGCCAGCATCCGGAGTTTGCCCACGTGCTGTCCGTCGACGCTGTGCGCGACTACCTCACCGCGCACGCGGACGAATGGAGCGTCGAGGTGGCAGAGGATCGTGCGCGCACAGTCACGTCAGGCCGGGGTGCCGGTCACTCCACAGACCGCGTGATCCTCGCGCGGCGAGGCCAGAAAATCTAGTTAAAGAACGGGAACGGCTTGTGCGGATCCAGCGCGAGCATGCCGGCCATCAGCAGGGACACGATGATGAAGGAGATGATGGCGAACGGGATCCACTCCAGGAAGACGGGGAACCAGCCATCGTCCTTATTACGGGCCTCGAGCTCCTTGTTGTCGCGCTCCAGGCGCTCGTTCAGACCGACGTAGTTCGGATCGCGTTCCTCGTTGCGGGTGCTGTACTCGCGGTCATCGCGGGTGTCGCGGGCACGCTCGTCGCGCACGCGCTCGTTGCTCTGCGGCTCAACGGTGCGCACGGTGGTCGCGGTGCGCGGGGCATCGTCACGCACGGCATCGGTACGCTCTGCGCCGGCAGTATCGCCGAGCTGCTCGCTCAGCGGGCGTGCTTTGCTGGTGGATTCGCTCATAGTGTGCGCCATCGTCCTTTCTTGTCACTTCTACCCCGTGGCGGCACTGGATCCCCGCCGCCGAAACGGGGCATGACTCACAGGGAGATACTAGCACTTCCCCACCCTGGCCCCGCCGGCGGCGCTGCCAGGAAGGGACGGCGCGGGGCGCGCGGTGCTTTTACGCCCCGGGATCCTCGCCGTTTTCGAGCGCGTCGACGAATTCTTCGCGGTCCGCGAACAGGCGGTTGATGTCGTCTTCGGCCCCGCTGATCCACAACTCGGTGGCGGCATCGTACGTCAGCGCTGCTTCCGGTTCAGCGGCAAGCGCGTCTTCCATCGCCGCTTCCTGCTCCGCGGTTGGCCCCTCGGCAGGAAACTCCTCCGGATCACCGAGGGTCTGCGAGAGCGTTTCGTGCGCGGTTAAGCGGTACAGCTCGTACTGGCGGTGCGGGTTTTCGAATAACTCTTGGCCCATCATGGGCTACAAGTCTACGTCCCTAGTACTGCAGATCCTCGTCGTGCGGCATGAAGAACCACATGACGAAGTAAAAAATGAGCTGCGGGCCAGGCAGGAAGAAGCTGGCGACGAACAGGATGCGCAGCAGGTTGGAATCCAGGTTGTAGGTCTCCGCGATGCCACCGAAGACACCCGCCACCCACTTATCCCGGGAGGAACGGTGCAGCTTGCGGCTCAGCGGCGACTCCTGACGGAAGCCATCCGCCGGGCCCGGGCGGTACGGGCCGTAGTTGCTAGCCGGCTGGCCCGGCTGGTCCTGGTGGCGGAAGTAGCCCTTGTACGGTTCGTCAGAACGCGACTCGCTCGTTGGCTCGGACATGTCGAAACTCCTTCGTTATCAAGTACACGGTGTTGAAACGATGCCCACCATTCAACACGAACGCGCACCGCGATGCAGCTGGTTTACTTCTTCGGGATAGCCGAGAGGTATTCGTCCGGAACGTAGCCCGGGTAGCCCGGAATGTTGTCCACCGCCAGCACGCCGGCGAAGAAGTTCTTGATCACCTGAATGTCCTCGGCGGGCAGGTGATCGTAAATCAACCGGCGCACGGACTCGACGTGGGCCGGCGCGGCGGCAACCTGCTTCTCCCGCCCCTCCTTGGTCAGGGCGATGAGCACGCCGCGGCCGTCGCCGCCGCACGGCTTTTTCTCCACCAGGCCGCGTTTGACCATGCGAGTGATCTGGTGCGACGCGCGCGAGCGATCCCATTCGAGGTGATCGCAGATATCGCGCAAACGTAACGCCTCGTCTTCCGCCTCCACGAGTGTCACTAGGACGGCAAACTCAGAGGAGGAAATGTCGGCCTCTGCCTGGAAAGTCTCGTCGATGCCACGACGAATCTTCCGGCTCGCCGCGAGCAGGAGCTGCCACATCTCCTGCTCGTTGTCGTTCAACCAGCGCGTCTCTACTGCCATGCCGAGAACACTACACCGTGTTCAATTATCGAAAGAATCAGATTCACTGTTAGTTTAATTTCATTGACTCGATGTCGATCTCCGTGCGTCCCGGAACGCGAGAGAACCGATCCGGGTCACACGTGAAGACGAGCACCTGGGACTGACGTCCGGCATCGGCAAACAGCGTCGACATCAGCTGCAAGCGCTGCGGGTCGGTAGAGCCCAGCGCATCGTCGACCACGACCGGCACGGACTCGGAATCCGGATCGGCCACCAGATCCGCGATGGCAAAGCGCGTGAGAATGGACAGCTGTTCCTGCGCGCCACCCGATAAAGCGCCCAGCGGGACAGCGACCCCATCATGGACGCGCTGTTCGATGGCGAGATCCGCGTCGAGGGTGAAGCTGACGTCGCCGCCGAAGACCGAACTCGCCAGCGCACCCAGCTTCGTGGCGAACGGCTCGGCATAGCGGCGGCGCGCCGCGTCGCGATGGGTGACCAACAAGTCCCGCAGCCGTTTCGCCGCCTGGGCACGGCGGTTCACCGCGGCGTATGTGTCCGCGGCGGCCTGTCGGTCGGCCTGGGCGATTTCCACTGTCTCGGCGGCACCGGCGGCCTGCTCGATGTAACCGGTCAGGCGGTAACGTTCCGCCTCCGCGTCGCTGCGCCGCTTGTCCAGGGTCTCTAGTTGTGCTTGCGCTCCGACGAGGAGCTTTTCCGCCATGTCCGGATCCGCCGCGGCGACCTGCCGTTCGGCCTCCTCCACATCCCGGCCGGCCTTATCAGCAGCAGCGCGGGCGGACTCGATCCACGCGTTCAACTCGTCGTCGGACTTCCCCGCCACCGCGTGCTCGAACTCGGATTTTTTCGCCGCGAGCATGCGTTCGACGTTGTCAACGTTGCTCTGCACGATAGCGGCGTCGCGCCCGAAGGGGCGCTCCCGGCGCGGCGCGAGAGCGGCATCGGCGTTATCGACCGCCGCCTGGGCTTCTTCTTCCGCGCGCTCCGCGTTCGCTAGTGCCTCCGCGGCAGCAGCCATTGCATCGGCAGTTTGGTGCTCGACGGTCTCCTCGTCGCTGCCCAGCTTGTCCCGCAAAGCCGTCTGCTTCGCGCGCAGTTCCCCGACGTCCTTGGCGCCGATGACCGCTTCCCACTCTCGGACGGCGGCGTCCCGGGTAGCGAGGAGCTCGCGGTGTTCGTCCCGGCGCGCGCGGACCTCGTCGGCGTCTGTGCATCCGAGATCGTGGAGCAGATCCGCAAGGCGGGCCTCCGCCTTTTCCAGCTGGGCGCCAGCATCCGCGCTGCCCGCCGCGGCAGCGCCGGCGGCATACCGCGCCGTGACCGACCCGATTTCGACCGTGGTGCCCTCGCGCAGCTCGACCGGGTGCGGATCGGCACTAAGTGGGGTCGATTTCCCGTCGACGCGGATCTCATCGTCCGCGGTGGACGAGACCCACAGTTTGGCAGCCGCCGATTCCGCCAGCGCCCGTTGCACGCGCACCTCACCGGCTGCGTCATCCACTGCCGTGACGTCCGAATCCTCGATGATGCGCCCGCAGGCGGCGACTGCTTCGCGGGCGGAGTCCAGGTTCGACTCGGCCAGCGCGACGTCGGCGAGCAATGTGTCGAGCGCAGTAAGTTCCTGGCGGTCGGCCGCCTGGTCTTTCGCCGCACGGGCATCGCGCACCGCCTGGCGGGCGGTGGCGTGCGCCTGCTTCGCCTCGTCGAGCTGCGCCATCAGTTCCGCGATGCGGCTTTCTTCGTCCGCGGCCTGCTCCTGCTTTTCGGCTGCAACGTTCCGGGCAGATTCCGCCTCCGCGGTAAGTTTCTCCACCTCGACGGCTAAGTTCTGGCGTTGTTGCTGCGCCTGCTGGGCGCGTTCCAGATCCTCGAGCGCGCGGCGGTACTCGTCACGGCGCGCCGCTGCCTGCTCGGCGGCAGCGCGGGCTTTTTCCGCCTCCTCCCGGCGCACAGAAAGCTCCTCGCGCGCGGCGGGGAGCTTCTCCTCCGTCGTGGCAAGTTGGCGTTCCACGTCCTCATAGCGCGCTACAAACGAATCCAATTCCCGCAACTTCGCCTCTGCCTCGGTGGCAGCGGCCTCGGCAGCATCGAGATCCGCCTTGGCGGACTTCAGCTCCTTGGCGGGTTTGTTTTCCTTCTGCGTGAAGTAGCGGGAGTACTCCGCCTCCACGCGCTGCATGAGCGCGTCGTTGTCCGCCTGCACCGAACTCGATGGAGCCGAGCTCGTTTGAGCGGAGCTAGCGTAATCGGAACCAGCGTAAGCGGAACCGGCTCCGCCCGCCTCGCCGGCTCCGGAACGCGCGTCGAGCGCCGTGGACAGGCTGGGAATGCCGGCGGCCTGAATGCGGGCGGCGAATTCCTGTCCCTGCCGCAGGAAAAGAGTGTGGAGCAGCTTCTCATCGAGGTGCTCGTCGAGGATTTCTTTCAACCGGTTTTCCGCGTCCTCATCGGTGAGGTTCTCCGGACGCGGCGCGGTGATGGTGAGCCGAGCGTACGGTGCCTTGAGCCACCGCTTGGACAGCGTGAACCGGTACGGCCCCACGGTCATCTCGATAGCGACGGTGGGGCCGCCGTTGCGGTCACCGCCGGCGTGAGAGCTAGCGGTGCCGGCACCGGCGCCGGCTGCGCCCCCGCCGGCAGGCTTGAGCGCCTTAATCGACTTCTTCTTACTGCTGTGCTTTTCCCACAGCACCGCGTCGATAGCGTTGAGCACGGTCGACTTGCCGGCCTCGTTGTTGCCGTGGACGACAACCACCCCGCGCTCCGGGAGATCTGCCAGGCGCAGGTGGCCGATGCCTTTGAAATCGGTGAGCTCAAGCGAATGGATCTGCATGGGCTTACTTCCCTCCCTGCGAGCTGAGCCGGAACAGCAAGTTCGCCGCGTCCCGGGCGGTCGGATCGGTCTCGAGGTCGGCGACGAGCTCAGTAAGCGCGTCGGCGGCGTAGCCGGCAACGTCCAAGTCCGCGAGCTCGTCCGAGTTGGGTGCGAGATGAAGGTCATGCAGCCTCTCCCGCGGGCGCAGGGAGGCGAAAATGGGCTCCAGCTCCTCTAAAGCGCGCTCCAGCTCGGCCTGCTCGGTCAGGCTCACCGTGCCGCGTAGCGAGTACTTCACCGCCGTGCGGTCCTTGTCCGGGTATGCGCGTAGCGTCTCCACGAACTTCTCCACATCTGCGGCGGTGTTGACGTCCATATCGATGGCGTCGAAGGTCCACTCCCCGATCGCGTGCTTTTCCACCTCGACCGTGGCGGGCGTGCTCGCGCCGGCGGCCTTATTTACCGTGACCACGAGCGCGTTGCCCGAATCATTCTCCCCGCCGCCTGCGGGCAGCTCGTGGTAGTCCGTGGTCTCCGGCGCCCCGGAAAACCAGACCGCGCCCGTGGACGATAAGTCCGTCGTCGAGTGCGTGTCCCCCAGCGCCAGGTAATCCACCCGGCGATCCGCGATGGCGCGCTCCACCCCGGCGAGGTCGATGAGGTCCGGCGCGGGATCGCTGCTGCGCGATTCGACCTGCCCGTGCCCGACCACGATCCGGATGTCATCGGTGGGCTCGAGCGGTTCGATGGCTTCTGCCACCAGGTCGCGGTTGACCCGCTTAGACATGTAGGGCGCGCCGACGACCTCCACGCCGTCGGCCACCTGTACCGGTTCGGTGCTGTCTAGTACCCGCACCCCCGATTCCTCCGTCGCGCCGCCGCGCGAGTTCCCATCGAGCGCGTGGAAGAACACCGAGTCCGCCACGAGCGGGTCGTGGTTGCCCGGCAGAAGGTATACCGGCACGGGCAACCGCTCGAGGGCCTCGCGCGCCCGGCCGGTGGTCTGCCGGTTGAGCGCGTTGTGTTCAAAGACGTCGCCGGCCACGACGATGAATTCGGCGCCCGTTTCGCGCGCCAGCTGGCCCAGCTTGTCGATGGCCGCTACCCGCGCCGCGCTAAACCGCGCCTGGGCTTCGCCGGCGAGGAACCATAAGGTCATGCCGATCTGGAGGTCGGAGGTGTGGATGAACGTGGTAGAAGGCATAAATGCAGTCTTAGCATGCCCGCCGGACACGTACCGCTAGCTGGGACTACTTAGTTAGCTCGTGGTAGAGATCCTCGATGTCGGACACCGCGCGCAGAAGGTCGATGGTGGTGTGCGAGACCGGCCGCATCGCCTTGCGCAAAAGGTCCATATCCGAATCATCGAGCGCCGGCGCCACCTGCGGCCGCGGCACCTCCGGGAGTGTGCGCCCCGACCAGAACAGATCGTTTTGCTCGTCCACGCTCAGCCCGGTGCCTGCGGTATACGACTCAGCCGCCGCATGCTGCGACTGCTCCATGACCATCTGCTCGAGACGGTGGAAGTCCAGGCCGCGCATGGAGAAAACGGTGGACGGGTCGGCATCGATACGCGCGGCGAGCCGGTCGACCACGGCGACGATGTGCTTGCACACCTCCTCCGGGTCAGGGCAGGTGCACGAGACCTTGACGTCATCGGGTTCGGCGGCGATGAGGACATCGAGAAGCTCCGGCGCCAGCTTCCCCTCCCGGGCCGCGGCCATGCTGCCCGCCCGGCGCGCCAGGATGGTGGCGGCCTCCGCCATGTCGTCGTTGTCGCGGAACGGCAGGCGGATGAGCACGGCAAACGGCGTGTTCTGGGAACCGGCCACCTGGCCGTGGATGGCCCCTACGCGCACGTCTAAGTCCACGACGTTCCCGGAGCGGGCGTACTGCTTGCCGCGGGTGATGCGGCCGTGGTCGGCGCGGTTGTTGACCAGATTGATGATCCGCTGCGCGGCCGGGGGCACCGCGCCCACGGTCTTGTCCACGCGCTCCACCGAGCCGGTTTCATCCGGCGAGGTGACGCGCTTGCGGGTGCCAAAGTTGGCGTAGATGACGTTGTCGTCGCCGGAGCCAGTGCCGTGCACGCTCATGGTTTACTCCTTCCCCCGGTAGCTCATCAGCAGCGCGAAGTCCTCCGAGTCGAGCTCGGTGATCCAGCCTTCGCCCTCGCCAACGACGGACCCGGCGAGCTTGGTCTTGCCGTCCAGGATGTCCTGGATGGATTCCTCCAGGGTGCCCTCGGTGATCATCTTGTACACCTGCACGTTCTTGTTCTGCCCGATGCGGAACGCGCGGTCGGTGGCCTGGTTTTCCACCGCCGGGTTCCACCACCGGTCCATGTGGACCACCACGTTCGCGGCCGTCAGGTTTAGGCCCGTGCCGCCGGCCTTGAGCGACAGCAGCATCGCCGGCGGGCCGTCCGCGTGCTGGAACTCGGTGACCATGGAATCGCGCCGGGCCTTGGTCACGCCGCCGTGCAGGAACGGCACCTCGCGGCCGAGCTGTTCCGACAGGTAGGGCTGCAAGATCGCGCCGAAGGCCTTGTACTGGGTGAAGATGAGCACGCGCTCGCCGTTTTCCACCGCCTGGGACACGATCCGCATCAGCTCGGCGACCTTGCCGGAGCGGTGCTTGCCCTTGATAGTCACCGGGGAGTCATCGCCCAGGTAGTGCGCCGGGTGGTTACAGATCTGTTTAATGCGCGTGAGCGTGGCCAGCACGAGCCCGCGCCTGGCGATGCCCTCGGTCTCCTCCAGCCGCCGCTCCACGTCCTGGACGAGCGCCTTGTACAGCGCGGCCTGCTCGCTGGTCAGCGACACTGAAAGGATCTGCTCGGTCTTTTCCGGCAGGTCGTCGATGATATTCGGGTCCGTCTTCAACCGGCGCAGGATAAACGGGCCGGTCAGCTGGCGTAGCTTCTCCGCCATCTCTTCGTTGTCTTCGCGCTCGATGGCTTTGGCGAAGTGGTTGCGGAAAAAGCTCGCCGATCCCAGCACGCCGGGGTTGACAAAGTCCAAGATGGAGCGCATCTCGGACAGGCGGTTTTCAATCGGCGTGCCGGTCAGCGCAAGGCGGTGGCGCGACGGGAGCGAGCGCACCGCCTTGGACGAACGGGTTCCCGAGTTCTTGATCGCCTGGGCCTCGTCGAGCACCACGCGGTCCCACTCGACTTGGCCCAAAAGAGTGAAGTCGCGGCCGATGGTGCCGTAAGAGGTGATGACCAAGTCGGCGGCGTTGGCCACGGTGAGAAGATCGTCGTCTTTGAGCCGGTTCGTGCCGTGGTGGACGAGTACCTTGAGCGAGGGCACGAACTTATCCGCCTCGCGCGCCCAGTTGCCCACCACAGAGGTCGGCGCCACCACGAGCGTGGGGCCGACGCGGTAGTCCTCCGGCAGCTCATCGGGCGCGGCATTCGCCTTCGCCTCCGCCCGCTCCACGGCGAGCAGGCTGAGCAGCTGGAGGGTTTTGCCCAGCCCCATGTCATCGGCAAGCACAGCGCCGATGTTGTTGGAAGACATCCAGTACAGCCAATCGACGCCGCGGCGCTGATACGGGCGCAGCTCCGCGCGCACGGTGTCCGGAATGTCTACCCGCTCCGGCGCCGGGGTCTCCATTCCGCCCAGCAGCGAGGCGTGCCACGTCGAGCCGGTGAACTCAATCGGGTCCTTGCCCGCCGATTCGAGCGCGAGCTCGCGCAGCTCCGACATGCTGGCCGTGCCCGAAAGGCCCAGCCCGTCTTCGCGCTTGCCGGCGTCGCCTTTCTCGCGCGACTTTTGCAGCTCCTTCATGTACTGCGCGATGCGGCCCACCGCCTGGGTGTCGGCCATCACCCAATCGCCGCGCAGCTTAATGAGCCCCGACTTGGAGTTGACCAGCTCTGTCATCTCCTCCTCGGTCAACTCCGTGTCGCCGACGGAGATGCGCCAGTCGTACTCGACCAGTTTCTCTAGGCCGATGTGGGCCTTGGTGGCCCCTTCGGCATCGTCCAGAGAGCGCGTGTCCACCTTCGCGGTGGTCTCCAGCTGCGCCCACGCCTTGGGCAGCATGACCGAGAACCCGGCCTTGCGCAGCGCCTCCGCGCCGTGGGAGATGAAGTCCACCAGCGTGTCGGTGCTGACGAACACGTCCCAGTCGCCGGCGTCGGCATAGTAGCCGGTGGGCGGCAACGAGCGCGCCGGGTTGAGCGCCGGGGCGATGGTCAGCGCCCGGGTTAGAGCATCGCGCAGCTTCTCCACGCTGCCCCGGTCCAACTCGTCGAGGCGCACGGGCCGTGGCGATGCCGTGCCGGACCGCACGCCACACCGGATCCGCCAGGTGTTGTCGGCGGCCGGGTTATCGCCCAGCGCCGCGTTTCGGGGCGGCTCTTCCACGATCAAGACGAGCTGGAGGTCGACCGAGGTGATCGAGTCTTTCCACTCGTTGAGCCCGCGCAGAAGCTGCGCCTTGCCGCGTTTGATGGGCGTGGTGGTCAACAGCGCCTGGGCGAAGTCGTGCCAGGGGTACGGCCGCGACTCTTCGGTGAGGTGTTTGAGATCCGCGAACGCGATCCAGTGGGTGAGCTCGTCGGCCAAGTCCTCGGAGAGCGACCGGTTGTTAATGGTAAGTATCCCCGGCGCGGCGGAGATCATCTCCGCGAGCCACCCGCGCTCTCCCAGCCCGGAGGCTAGCTGCCACATGGGGAACCATTCGCCGCCCTGGTAGGACAGGCGCATGGTCACCCGCCCCGCGCGCACGAAGCGGGTAAGCCCGCGGTAGGCGCGGATGAGCCACATGAGGTCCGGCGCGATGGCTGCCCGCTGTTCAGCGCTGGCCGCCGGCGAGCGGTCATCGAGAAAGCTCAGCTGGCTCAGCGCCACTACGGATTCGTCCGGGGCGAACATGGCCATCGGCGCCATGAGCGAGACATCTTTGCCCTTAGGCGTGCGCAGGGAGACCCGCGCCCGGTTGCGGAAAGACTTGTTGGCCAAAAGCGCGTCCACCGCGCTGGGAAAGGTGCCCTCCGGCACGGCCTGCGGGGTGACGATCTTGTGCCCGTCCACCCGCTCGATCCACAGGCTCAGCCCGGAAACGGGCAGCCACAGACCGTGCAGGAGGTAAGAAGCCATGAGGGACATCGTAGCAGTCAGCCGGCCACAGGCTCGTCGAGCCGCCTGGGCGCCTTTTTCCACGCGCGCCACGTGCCTCTCCCCTGCCCGCGCACCCCTGCCCGCGCGCTCACTACCACGCGCCGGCCACACCCCGGTCACAACCCCGCCCAAGCCCACACACAGTTAATCGTTACCGTTCCGTTACATAGCCGTTAACCCGCTATTCGCAGCACCTTTTAACCACAAGCACAGCCGCAAATGATTTCGGTCTCACTTGGACATGACTTTGGTCATAGTTATTGTTTAGATGTTCCGCACGTCATGACCTGCGGAGTTATCTGCGCCGCGGCAGGTGTACTGCAATTTTCCCGGGTTGAAGAGAGATGTTCCCGCTCCACGCTCAGGGAGGTTCGCGTTCAGTTGCCGTACAGGCGCGCACAGTTTTTCCTATTGACAATGACACGACAGGCTAGGAGCATCAGTGGATTCTTCAACCTGGTACGTCATCGCGATCATTATTTATCTGTTCGCGATGCTCGCCATCGGTTACTGGAGTTATAAACAGACCGACGAATACGACGACTACGTCCTCGGCGGCCGCGGACTCCACCCGTTCGTCGCGGCACTGTCCGCCGGCGCGTCCGACATGTCCGGCTGGCTGCTCATGGGCCTGCCCGGCGCACTCTTCTTCCACGGCTTCTCCGAAATCTGGATGGCCTTGGGTCTCGTTATCGGCGCGTGGACGAACTGGAAGCTCGTCGCCCCGCGCCTGCGCGCCTACTCTGAGGTGGCCGGCAACTCGATTACGGTCCCGTCCTTCTTCGAGAACCGTCTGCACGACAAGTCGCGTTCGCTGCGCATCATCGCAGCGCTCATCATTATTTTCTTCTTCACCTTCTACGTATCCTCCGGCATGGTCTCCGGCGGTCGCTACTTCGAGTCGACCTTCGGCGGCAACTACCTGATGGGTATGTTCATCGTGGCCGCGGTCACCGTGGTCTACACCTTCGTGGGCGGCTTCCTCGCCGTGTCCTACACCGACATGGTCCAGGGTCTGCTCATGTTCGCCTCGCTCATCATCGTGCCGATCATGGCGGCGGTCTCCCTGCAGAACCCGGCGGAGATCTTCTCCTTCGCTGCGGAGAACCCGTACAGCCACGCACACCTGGAGAACCCGAACTTCTTCTCCATCTTCGCGGGCGTGTCCGCCGGCGTCATCATCGGTAACTTCTGCTGGGGCCTGGGCTACTTCGGCCAGCCGCACATCATCATCCGCTTCATGGCGCTGCGCACCCCGTCCGATGCCCGCCAGGGCCGCTTCTACGGCGTGACCTGGATGTTCCTCTCCGTCATCGGCGCTATCTTCGTCGCGCTGGTCGGCACCGTCTTCTTCACCCAGAACGACTACAAGATCACCGACCAGGAGAACTTCGAGACCATCTTCCTGGACATGGCCCAGGTCATGTTCCACCCGCTGCCCGCCGGCCTGGTGCTCACCGCCGTCCTGGCAGCGATCATGTCCACGACGTCCTCCCAGCTGCTGGCCGTGTCCACCTCGCTCATCGAGGACCTGGCCAAGATCTTCCTGAAGCGCACCCCGTCGCAGTCCACGCTGATCAACCTCTCGCGCACGATGGTGCTGTGCATCGCCGTCATCGCCGCGCTGATGGCCATCAGCCCGTCGGACTCCATCCTGGCGCTCGTCGGCTTCGCTTGGGCTGGCTTCGGTGCCGCCTTCGGCCCGCTGGTTCTCTACTCCCTCTACTGGCGCCGCCTCAACGTTCCGGGCGCTGTCTCCGGCATGGTCGTCGGTGCGCTGACCACCGTCATCTGGGGCATGTCGCCGCTGTCCGACGTTCTCTATGAGATCGTCCCGGGCTTCCTGCTGTCCGCGATTGTCACCTACGTGGTGTCCATCTCCACCGGCCAGCCGGATCCGCGCGTCAAGGAAGAGTTTGACCACGCCACCGAGCTGTCCCGCCTGGTCGAGGAGAACAAGAACCTCGACTTCGAGGAAGCTGCCGAAAAGGCACAGAGCTAACTCGCTCAACCTGTTCCGGAGTCAGCCGCGCTGGCGCCGGAACCATGACGCGCCCCGCGCAGTCTAAGTAAGGCATGCGGGATTTCTTCCACCGCGAGTGGGCCCTCACGGCCCGCTCGCTTTTTCTATGTCTGCTTACCCTGGCCACCGTTGTGCTCGCCGCCCGGTGGGCAATTTTGCGGGCACACACCTTCGACCAGCCAGGTCTGCCGGGGTTGCGTGCCATGCTTGCCGATGTCCCCTCTACCCCCACCCGGCAGCGCGTCCTGGGATACGAACGCGACGAGTTCGGCCACGGGTGGGGCCCTGCGCCCATCCCCGGGCCCGACGCTGGGTGCTCCACCCGCGACGCGGCGCTGCGCGCGCAGAGCACCGACTACACGGCCACCTCCTGCCGCGCCACCGCGGGGGTCCTCTTCGACCCGTATTCGCACACCCAGATACCGCTCGGCAGCGCCGACAATCCCCTTGAAGTCGACCACGTCATCCCACTGTCTGCGGCGTGGGACTTGGGCGCTCACGCCTGGGAGCCGGACCAGCGCACCCGCTTTGCCAACGACCCGATAAACCTCGTGGTCACCTCGCGGGAAGCCAACCAGGACAAGTCCGATTCCCTGCCGTCCGAATGGCTGCCGCCGCACCCCGGCTCGCGCTGTTGGTACTCCCGCCGCATCGCACTCGTGGCACGCACGTATGAGCTGCCGCTCCCCCACGCCGACATCGCCACGATGCGCCGCCAGTGCGGGGTGTGGCCACGGCCGTAAAATCCCCGGCTACACTGTGTGGACGGAGCATAGCCCGCACACTAGAAGGGCTGCATTCTTTTCCTGCATTTGTCACCTCGTGTGAAAGGTATTCGTTTCACTATGACGACAGTCGTTACCGCTCTCCACGTGCTGGCGGCCATTGTGCTGCTCGGCCCCGTCGTGGTCGCCGTGTCCATGTTCCCGGCGCAGATGCTGCGCGCGAAGAAGGGCGACACCACCGCCTTGGGTTCCGCCCAGACGCTGCACCGCATCACGAGCACCTACAGCATGTTCTCCGCCCTGGTTCCTGTCTTAGGCTTGGCGGTCTTCCTCACCGACTTGGACACCTACGGCTCGATGTGGCAGTTCCACACGGCCATCCTGCTGTCTGTCATCGCCTGGGGCCTTTTACTCTTCGTCATCGTGCCGCGCGAGAAGAAGGCGCTAGCCGCCCTCGAGGGCGAGACCCAGGAGCCGTTCGATTACGCCAAGGCCAAAAAGCAGCTGGCGATGTTCGGCGGCATCTTCAATTTGCTCTGGGTTATTACCGCCATCCTGATGTTCCTGTAGAACACCAGAACCCCCACCCAACGAAAAAGCTCCCCTCACGGGGAGCTTTTCTGCGTTTTAAGCGCGCCCACGCACGGCGCGGCGATGTTAGTCGCGGCGGCCCTTGCCGTAGCCGCCATCGCGCCCGTGGTCGCGACCGTGGCCGTGACCACGCCCGCCGCCGCGGTGCCCGCGGCCGTCCTTGCGGCCGTCGCGGTCGCGGCGCGGCGGCCGGCCCGGGTCCTTCTGGATGTTGATCAGCTGGCCGGAAATCCGGGTGTCCTTCAGGCGATCCAGCACCGCCGGGTCCAGGTTCTTCGGCAAATCGACCAGGGTGTGGCCCACCGCGATGGTGATGCGCCCGAAGTCCTTCGCAGACAGCCCGCCTTCGTTGGCAATAGCACCCACGATGGCGCCCGGCCGGACGTTTTGGCGCTTGCCCACATCGAGGCGGTAGGTCTCAAAGTTGGCATCACTGTGGTGGCCGCGGCCGCCGCGGTCCTTGCCGCCGCGCGGCCCGCGATCTCGGTCGCGTCCCTTACCGCGTTCTTTCCGGTCAGCCTTCGGCAGCGGCTCGTCCTTCATGAGGAAGTCCTTGCCGTCCTGCGCCATGACCGCAATCGCGGCGGCGATGTCGTCCATCGCGGTGTCGTTGTCCTGCGAGTAGTCGCGCACGAGCTGGCGGAAGAAGTCCATCTGCTTGTCGCCCAGGGCCGCAGAGATGCGCTGCTGGAACTTCTGGGTGCGCTTCTCGTTGACCTCCTCGACGGTCGGGAGATCCATCTCTTCCAGGCGCGCCTTGGTCACGCGCTCAATAGACCGCAGCATGCGGCGCTCGCGCGGGGTGACAAACAGGATCGCCTCGCCGCTGCGGCCCGCGCGGCCGGTGCGGCCGATGCGGTGCACGTAGGACTCGGTATCGCGCGGGATGTCGTAGTTGATGACGTGGGTGATGCGCTCGACGTCGAGGCCGCGCGCGGCCACGTCGGTAGCCACGAGGATGTCCAGGCGTCCGTCCTTCAACTGATCGACGGTGCGCTCGCGCTGGTTCTGGGCGATGTCGCCGTTGATGGCCGCAGCATTGAACCCGCGGTCACTCAACTTTTCGGCGACCTCCTCGGTCTCCTGCTTGGTGCGGCAGAAGACGATGATGGCGTCCGAATCGATGACCTCGAGGATGCGGGTGAACGCCGCCATCTTCGCGCGGTGCGGGATCATCAGGTAGCGCTGCGAGATGTTGTCGTTCGTGCGCGCCTGCGCCTTGACGGTCACCTCGGCCGGGTTGTCCAGGTAGTTCTTGGACAGGCGGCGGATGCCATTTGGCATCGTCGCCGAGAACAGCGCGACCTGTTTGTCCTCCGGGGTGTCTTCCAGGATGCGCTCGACGTCTTCCTGGAAGCCCATGTTGAGCATCTCGTCGGCCTCATCGAGCACCAGGTATTCGAGCTGGGAGATGTCCAGCGAGCCCTTCTCCAGGTGGTCGATGACACGGCCCGGCGTACCTACGATGATCTGCGCGCCACGGCGCAGACCGGACAGCTGAATGCCGTATGCCTGTCCGCCGTAGATCGGCAAGATCTCCAGCTTGCCCAGGTGATCGGCGAACGACTGGAAGGAGTCGGCGACCTGCAAGGCCAGCTCGCGAGTCGGGGCGAGCACGAGCGCCTGGGGATGGCGCTTTTCGGCATCGATACGCGCCAGGATCGGCAGCGCAAAGGCGGCGGTCTTACCCGTGCCCGTCTGTGCCAAGCCGACGACGTCGCGGCCCTGCATCAGCAGCGGGATGGTTTCGGATTGGATGGGGGAAGGTTCGGTGAACCCGACCTTGGAGACGGCCTTCTGGATGTCGTCAGGAAGACCGAGATCCGCGAACCCCTGGGATTTTTCAGTGGCCGAGTTGTTGTCCTCGGCGCCGGTAGCCTCAGAAGCTGTCGCGTCCCCGGTGTCCTGGGCCGAAGCCCCACCCTGCGATTCGTTCTGAGATTCCGACAAAGTTGCTTGTTCTTCCGGCTGATTCTCGCTGCCGGCAGCGTTATCGGTAATGCTCATTGCCCGGCTAACAGTACGCGATTCACGCCCCGATATCCATTGCGGTACCGAGCTAGCACACCCAGCATTACCCAAGACTGCTTATCAAGACCTGCCGGCGGTCGCCGGCATCTCCATCCCCGCGGTCTTCGTGCGCGCGGAAGCCGCCCCGCCAATCCGCGGCCGCAACCTCTAACCGTGCACCTTCTTACCCGCCAGGTAGGTCTGGTAGGTCGCCGGCATGCCCGGGCGGTACGCCAGGTTGATGGCGTTGTCCGCATCCAACACGTGCAGGTCGGCCGCCGCGCCGACGACGAGCTGGCCCTTGGCCGGCCGGCCCTGAGCATCCTTGCCCCCATCGACGGCGTGGCGGCGCAGCGCCTTCGCGCCGCCCAGCGTGGCGGCCTCAATGGCCTCGTCCAGCGTGAGGTGCTGCTGGAGCACCGCGGTGGTCACGCAGTAATTCATCGACGAGGTGTAGCTCGTGCCCGGGTTCAAGTTGGAGGCGATGGCGACGGTGACGCCGGCATCGATAAGCTTGCGGCCCGGCGCGAGCGGCTGCCGGGTGGAGAGATCACAGGCCGGCAGCATCGTGGCCACGGTCTCGGAGCCGGCGAGCTTGGCGATGTCCTCCTCCGACAAGTAGTTCACATGGTCCACCGACGCGGCACCGAGCTCGACGGCGAGCGCGACGCCCGGGCCCTCGCCCAGCTGGTTGCCGTGCACGCGCACGCCCAGGCCCTTCTCCTTGCCGGCCTCGAGGACGCGGCGGGACTCTTCTTCGTTGAAGGCGCCGCGCTCGCAGAAGACGTCGATCCACTGCACGTGCGGGGCGACGGCCTCGAGCATCGGGCCGGCGACCTCCTCGACGTACTCGGCCTCGTCGGCTCCCGGCGGCACGAGGTGGGCGCCGAGGAAGGTGACGTCGTCGACGAACTCGCTGGCGACCTTCGCCGCCTGGACTTCGGACTCGACGTTCAGGCCGTAGCCGGTCTTGGTCTCGAACGTGGTGGTGCCCCCGGCGCGGCCGGCGGCGACGCGGTCGCGCACCAGCTCCTTCAGGCGCTCCTCGCTGGCGGACCGGGTCGCGTCCATGGTCACCGCGATGCCGCCGGCGGCGTAGTCCTCGCCGGCCATGCGGGCCTCGAACTCCTCGGCGCGGTTGCCGTCGAAGACCATGTGGGTGTGGGAGTCGACCCAGCCGGGCAGGACAGCACGGCCACCGAGATCGATCTGCTCGGCATCGGCATACTCCGTGGGGAGGGCGTCCGCGGTGCCCACCCAGGCGATGGTGCCGTCGTCGGCGGCGACCAGCGCGGCATCATTAATCGTGCCGGCCTCGGCGACGGTGCGTAGTTCAGAGATATTGGTAAAGACGGTAGTCATAGCGATAAAACCTCAGTTTCCTAGTGAGACATGTACGCCGTGAGACAGGTGTGCCCCGGCCACCTCCGCCAGCGTAGTGATTGCGAAGGAAGCCGGGGCCGTCACAGCACACGGTGTGCGTGCGCGGGGCTAGATGGTGCTAGTCGCGGGCCTTGAACTCCATCGGGATGCGCACGTCGCGCTCCTTTGCCACCTCGTCGGCGCGGGAGTAGCCGGCGTCGACGTGGCGGATAACGCCCATGCCCGGGTCGTTGGTGAGGACGGCGCGCAGCTTGGCATCGGCAAGCTCGCTGCCGTCGGCCACGGTGACCTGGCCGGCGTGGATGGAGCGGCCCATGCCCACACCGCCGCCGTGGTGGATGGACACCCAGGTCGCGCCGGAGGACACGGCGGTCATAGCGTTGAGCAGCGGCCAGTCGGCCACGGCGTCGGTGCCGTCCAGCATGGACTCGGTCTCACGGTACGGAGAGGCCACGGAGCCGGAATCCAGGTGGTCACGGCCGATGACGACCGGCGCCTTGAGCTTGCCCTCGCGGACCAGCTCGTTGAACTTCAGGCCGGCCTTGTGGCGCTCGTTGTAGCCCAGCCAGCAGATGCGCGCCGGCAGGCCCTCGTACTCGACGAACTCCTGGGCGGCATCGATCCAGGTGTGCAGGTGCTCGTTATCCGGGAAGAGCTCCTTGATGGCCTCGTCGGTGACCTTGATGTCTTCCGGATCACCGGACAGCGCGGCCCAGCGGAACGGGCCGAGGCCCTCGCAGAACAGCGGGCGGATGTAGGCCGGCACGAAGCCCGGGAACTCGAAGGCGCGGTTGTAACCGGCCTTGCGGGCCTCGTCGCGGATGGAGTTGCCGTAGTCGAAGACCTCAGCGCCCTCGTCCTGGAACTCGACCATGGCCTGCACCTGCGCGGCCATTGCCTCGCGGGCCTTCTTGGTGAAGGTCTCCGGGTCGGACTTGGCCTCACTCTGCCAGTCCTCGACGGTGATCTCGGTGGGCAGGTAGGACAGCGGGTCGTGCGCGGAGGTCTGGTCGGTGACGATGTCGACGGTCAGCTCGCCGTCCTTGTGGCGGCGCAGGATCTCCGGGTAGAGCTCGGCGGCGTTGCCCACAAGGCCGACGGACAGCGGCTTCTTGGCTTCCTTGGCCTCGTTGACCTGCTTGATGGCGTCGTCGAGGTTGTCGGTGACCTCGTCGAGGTAGCGCTTGCCCTGGCGGCGCTTCAGGCGCTTCTCATCGACGTCGATGATGAGGCACACACCCTTGTTCAGGGTGACGGCCAGCGGCTGCGCGCCGCCCATGCCGCCACACCCGGCGGTAAGCGTCAGCGTGCCGGCGAGGGTGTCGTCGAAGCGCTTCTTGGCCACGGCCGCGAAGGTCTCGAAGGTGCCCTGCAGGATGCCCTGCGTGGCGATGTAGATCCAGGAGCCAGCGGTCATCTGGCCGTACATCATGAGGCCTTCGTCCTCGAGCTTGCGGAAGTGCTCCCAATTAGCCCAGTCGCCGACCAGGTTGGAGTTGGCGATGAGCACGCGCGGGGCCCACTCGTTGGTCTTCCACACGCCGACCGGCTTGCCGGACTGCACGAGCAGGGTCTCGTCGGACTCGAGGTCCTTGAGGGTCTCGACGATGGCGTCGAAGGCCTCCCAGCTGCGGGCCGCGCGGCCGGTGCCGCCGTAGACGACGAGGTCCTCCGGGCGCTCCGCAACCTCCGGGTCGAGGTTGTTCATCAGCATGCGCAGCGGGGCCTCGGTCTGCCAGGACTTGGCGTTGAGGTCAGTTCCGCGCGGCGCGCGCACCTCGCGAGCTTCAGACATGGTGGGGACACTCCCTTTCTTTTCTACGTTCACAACTGTGTTAGTTGGCGGTCAGTACCGCTACCAATGTAATGGGCGACACACCGAGTGTGCCGGGACACACGAAGGCGCGGTGTCTGAAATCCAAGACTTACCGCCTTGGGGCTGCAGACACCGCGCCCAATCAACCGACGCGCAAAGCCGCTCACCGCGGCTCTACGCCGGCTCGCTTACTTCAGTTCGCCGACTGCCTTTTCCACGGCATCGACAAACGCGCCAGCCTTAACCAGCTGGACGGTCTCCTCGATCTCCGGGGCGAGGAAGCGGTCGCTGCCCGGCCCCTCGACCTTCTCGCGCAGGGTGGCCAGCGCGGCAGCCGCGCCGCCGGATGCGTCCACCTCGCGCATGTCAATCGCGCGGGCGGCGGTGAGGATCTCGATGGCCAGCACGCGCTGCAGGCCGTCGACGGCGCGGCGCAGCTTGCGCGCACCGGACCAACCCAGGGAGACGTGGTCTTCCTGCATCGCAGACGACGGGATGGAGTCGGCCGAGGACGGCACCGCCAGGCGCTTGAGCTCGGCGACGATGCCCGCCTGGGTGTACTGGGCAATCATGTGGCCAGAGTCCACGCCCGGATCGAAGGCAAGGAACGGGTTGAGGCCACGGTTGCGAGCCGGATCCAGGAAGCGGTCGGTGCGGCGCTCCGAGATGGAGGCGAGATCCGCGGTGACCACGGCCAAAAAGTCGAGCACGTAGGCAACCGGCGCGCCGTGGAAGTTGCCGTTGGAGACCACGCGGCCGTCCTTGGTCACGACCGGGTTATCCACCGCGGCGGCCAGCTCGCGGTCGGCAACGGTGGTGGCGTGCTCAATGGTGTCGCGGAAGCCGCCGGCGACCTGCGGGGCGCAGCGCACCGAGTAGGCGTCCTGCACGTGGTTCTGGGTGAACTCCGCGTGCGCCGCGTCGAGGATGCCGCTGCCGGCAGCCACTGTGCGGATGTTTTCCGCCGCGGCGGCCTGGCCCGGGTGCGGGCGCAGCGCCTGCAGGTCCTCGGCGAACGGGACGAGGGAGCCGTTGAGGCCCTCGACGGACATGGCGGTGGCGATGTCCGCCACCTTGGCGGCCGCGCGCAGATCGGTAATGGCCAGGCAGAGCTGGCCCAGCATGCCGTCGGTGCCGTTGATGAGCGCCAGGCCTTCCTTCTCGCGCAGCTGCAGCGGCTCAATCCCCGCCGGACAGCGCATCGGCGGACGGCTGGATGTCGCCGCCGGCCACGCGTACCTCACCTTCGCCCAGAAGCGCCAGCGCGCAGTGCGCCAGCGGAGCCAGGTCGCCCGAGCAGCCCAGGGAGCCGTACTCGCGCACCACCGGGGTGATCCGCTCGTTGAGCACCTTGGCGTAGGTCTCCACCACGACCGGGCGCACGCCGGTGCGGCCGGTAGCCAGGGTGGACAGGCGCAGCAGCATCAGCGCGCGCACAACCTCTTCCTCGACCTCTGGGCCCGACGAGGCCGCATGGGAGCGCACGAGGGAAAGCTGCAGCTCCGCACGCTGCTCTTCCGGAATATGCTTGCGGGCGAGCGCGCCGAATCCGGTGGAGATGCCGTAGACCGGCGTCGGGTCGTTGGCCAGCTCCTCCACGCGCTGCCGGGTCGTGCCCACCTCTTCCAGGGCGGCCGGATCCAGCTCAACCTTTGCACCGTAGCGGGCGACTGCAACCACCTCGTCGATGGTCAGCGCACCAATGCCTACGGTGACGGTATCCGGGTAGCTAATAGCCATTTTTCGCTCCTCACTTCAATTCCAAATGAACTAGGCCGTGCAACAGTGTAGTTGTGAGCGAGGACATAGTGGACAAATTTTTCTAGCTACCCCCACACCCGGCGCCTACCCACCGGTGTGGCCATACATCTTCCGGGAGATAGCCGCGGCCGTGTGCTGGAGCTTGGCGATGCCCCCGTGCGGCACCTCCCCCGCCGCACTAAAGGTGACCGCCAGGGCCGCCGCGGGGCGCTGCAGGTGGTCCACGATGGGCACCGCCACCGACGACTGCCCGGCCGAAACCTCCTGCTTTTCACTCGCCCACCCGCGGGCGCGGATCTCGCGCAGCTCCGCCTGGAATTCCCGCAGGCTCCCACCGCTGCCGGAGGTGGCGAAGACGGCGCGGGCCTCGACCTCGGGCAGGTGCGCGAGCATCGCCTTGCCGGACGCGGTGCGCAACGCCGGCAGCCGCACCCCCACGTCCGTCACCAGGGAGACCGCGCCGGGCGGGCGCACCTCGAGCAGGTAGACGATCTCGGTGCCCGACAGCCGCGACAGATGGCCAGATCCGCCGAAAAATTCCGCCAGCTGATGCAGCGGCCGGTTGGCCAGGCGCGCCAGCGGCTGCTGGGTGGAATACGCCGAGGCCATCTCGTAGGCGGCGAGCCCCAGCCCGTAGGTGTTGTTCGCCTCCACGCGCGCCACGAACCCGGCGTCCATCAATTCGTTGAGCAGGTGGTACGTGGTCGAGCGCGGCAGATCGAGCTCGCTGCGGATACGCGCGGCGGACACCGGGACATCGATACGCGAGAGCAGCAACAGAATTTCCAGCGCCTTGCGCGCCGCTGGGACTCGAGACGAACTCACGCCCATAGAGTCTAAACTTCCCCCTCTCCCCTCCTACCCCGACCCGCGCTTCGGCCTGCTCCCTGCCGCGGACCGCCTCGGTCCGCTGCCGATGTGCTGGAAATCAACTCTCACACGGATTAGTGATATAGACTACACTGCGTTTCCATTCATTCGTCGTTGACCACAGGAGACTGGTTTATGAATGCACACAGCCCCCGGCTGGCCCACGAAGTTGGCGAGAGAACCCGCGCCGGCGCCCGCAAAGCGATGTCGGGCCTGCAGCACCGCCACCTTTTGTTCATCGCGCTGGGCTCGGCCATCGGCACCGGCCTGTTTTACGGTTCGGCCGGCGCCATCCAGGAGGCGGGCCCGTCCGTCCTGCTCGTCTACCTCATCGCCGGCGCGGTCGTGTACTTCATGCTCCGCGGCCTAGGTGAGATGGCGGTCCACAACCCCACCTTGGGTTCGTTCGCGGAATACGCGCGCACGCACCTCGGCGGCTGGTCGGGCTACATCACCGGCTGGATGTTCGCCTTCGAGATGGTGATCGTCTGTCTGGCGGACCTCACAGCCATCGGCGTGTACATGAAGATGTGGTTCCCGGACGTCGCATCCTGGGTTTGGATCGTGGCCACCCTGCTCATCGTGGGCGCGGCGAACTTCGCCTCCGCCCGCGCGTTCGGCGAGCTGGAATTTGCCTTCACCGTCATCAAGGTGGGCGCGGTCATCGCCATGATCTTGGGCGGCGCGGCCGTGCTCGTCTTCGGCCTCTCGCACGCGGAGACCACCGGTTTCCAGAACCTGGTCAATGATGGCGGCTTCTTCCCCAACGGCCCCGGCGGGCTCGTGTCCTCGTTCATCCTCGTGCTCTTCGCCTTCGGCGGCACGGAGATCATCGGCGTCGCCGGAACGGAGGCGGAAGACCCGTCCAAGTCGGTTCCGCAGGCCATCAACACCGTGCCGATGCGCATCCTCATCTTCTACGTGCTGTCCATCCTGGTCATCCTGCTCATCAACCCGTGGCGCAGCATCACCGGCGACCAGTCGCCGTTCGTGCAGATTTTCTCGACCCTGGGCGTGAACTGGGCCGCTGGCCTGCTCAACCTGGTGGTCATCACCGCGGCGCTGTCGGCCATCAACGCCGACCTCTTCGGTGCCGGCCGCGTGCTCACCGGCCTGGCCCGCCAGAACCTCGCGCCGAAGGTCATGGCGCGCACGTCCCGCGGCGTGCCGGTGATGACCGTGGCCATCCTGCTGTCCGTCATGGTCATCGGCGCGGTGCTCAACGCGCTGCTGCCGGACCGCATCTTCGAGATCGTCGCCTCCCTGGCCACCTTCGCCACCGTGTTCGTCTGGCTGATGATCCTCCTCGCCCACGTCGCCTCCCGCCGCAACCTATCGCGCCAGGAGGTCCGCGACCTGGAGTACAAGGTGCCGTTCTGGCCGTTCGGCCAGTACTTCGCCATCGCGTTCATCCTGTGCACCTTCGGCATCATGGTGTGGAAGTCGGAGTACCACGTCGCCCTTATCGTGGGCGTGATCTTCCTGGCCATCATGACCATCTGCTACTACGCCACAGGCCGCCAGAAGGTGCACCGCTCCGAGGCGGACCACGCCGCCGAGGAAGCCGCCGCCAACCAGGCCACGGCGACCGAGTAACCACGTGACGACTCGTCCCTCCCCTTTCCGATACCTCGCTACGATGGGCGCCCATGAACACCGTGACCGATAAGCCTCTGTACGAAGAAGCCAGCGCCTGGGAAGGCCGCGACGACGGCCCCGGCCCGGAGCACGCCCGCTGGCACAGCGTGGTCCAGCCGGCGGAAAGCCCCGAAAACAGCATCGCCGTTCTCGGCTTCGCCTCCGACGAGGGCGTGCGCCGCAACGGCGGCCGTCAGGGCGCTGCCGCGGGCCCGGCAGCGCTGCGCACCGCGCTCGGCTCCCTGGCCATCCACGACGATGCCCCGCGTTACGATGCCGGCACCGTGACCACCCAGGGCGACGACCTGGAAGGTGCACAAAGCGAGCTGTCCGACCGCGTGGAAAAGCTCATTGCGGCCGGCAACCTCGCCGTCGTTCTGGGCGGCGGCCACGAGACCGCCTGGGCCACCCACCGCGGCGCGTTCCGCGCCACCGGTGGCCCGCTGAAGATCGTGAACCTCGACGCGCACTTCGACCTGCGCGCAGAAGATCGCGCCACCTCGGGCACACCGTTTTTGCAGATTTCCGAGTTCCTCGCTGCGGAAAACAGCGACTCCGACGCGCTGCACCACGGCTTCGACTACTCCGTCTTCGGCATCTCGGAGCCGAACAACACCCGCGTACTGTTCGATACCGCGGAAAAGCTCGGCGTGGAAACCGTCCTGGACACCACCCTGGCGGAGCTCACCCCGAAGGAAGCCGGCGATCTCACCGCGAAGGCGGTCGCGAACTCGAACAAGCCCGTCCACTTGACCATCGACCTGGACGGCCTAGCCGCGAGCGTCGCCCCGGGTGTGTCCGCCCCCGCGGGCTTCGGCGTGAGCTTCGACCGCTATCGCGCCATGGCCACCGCCGTGGCCGCCACGGGCAAGCTGAAGCTTGTCGATGTCGTCGAGCTCAACCCCGACTTCGACGTGGACAACCGCACCGCCAAAGCGGCCGCCCGCCTCATCCACGACGTCGTCGACGCCCACGTCAAGGCCACCAAGTAGTTCCCCCGGGGCGCGCTCAACACCGCGCCTGACACACACGAAGGCCCTCGTTCCAACGACTCCACAACGCGGAGCTGGAACGAGGGCCTTTCCTATTAAGCGCCGGGATTTAGAAGATGAGGTAGGCCGCCGGCGCGGCCAGCAGGATGGTAAGAACGACGCGCTCGAACCACACAATGACCATGTGGGAGAGCTTGATCGGGATCTTCGTGGCCATGATGCACGGCACCAGCGCGGAGAAGAAGATGATGGCGGAGACGGACACGACGCCGATGACGAACTTCACCTCGATGGAGCCGGAGTCTGCCACCGCGGTGCTGGGCAGGAACATCTCGGCCAGCCCCATGGCGGAGGCCTCCCCCACGAGGCCGGGCTCGGGCAGGCGTACCAGCCAGGCGAACGGGTAGAACAGGTAGCCCAGCCAGGTAAACAGCGGGGTGAACCGCTCGAGCAGCAGGCCGATGAGGCCGACGGACATGATGGACGGGACGATGGCACCGGCCATGCGCAGCCCGTCGAGAAAGTTGTCCCAGATCGCCCGAGCCAGCGACGGCGCGCGGTCCAGGGCCATGAGCGCCTCCCGTTTGGCTTCTTTGAAGCGGTTGCCGGTGACCTTGCGCTCCGGGTCCGCGGTCGCGCCTGGGAAGTAGTCGTCCTCGATTGTTGCCAGCGGCGGGATGCGCACGGTGATGGCGGTGACCAGGAAGGTGATAACGAGGGTGACGCCGAAGAAGATTCCCCACACGTCCATCAGCCCCAAGGTCTTGGCCACGATGACCATGAACGCCGCGGAGACGGTGGAAAAGCCCGTGGCGATGATGGCCGCCTCGCGGCCGGTATAACCGCCGCTCTGGTAAACACGGTCGGTGATCAGGATGCCCAGCGAATAGCTGCCTACGAACGATGCCACGGCATCCACCGCGGAGCGCCCCGGTGTTTTCCAAATGGGCCGCATAACCGGCTGCATGAACACGCCGACGAACTCTAGAAGTCCGTAGCCGATGAGCAGGGCCAAGAACGCGCCGCCGATGGGCACGATGAGCCCGACCGGCGTGGCGATTTTCTCCCACAGGAACGGCACGAGGTCGTCATCGCCCAGCACCCACGGCAGCTTGCCGGTCACGGCCATCACGGAGACCACCAGGCCCACGACGTTGAGCACCGTGAAGACCGCTTGCAGCGGTCCTTCGCGCCAGTTCTTGTTCTTCATCGAGCGCACTGTCCCGTAGGCCGCCAGCGCCAGGATGATCCACGGGATCACACTGGGGATGGCTTCTTTGAGCATCGTGACAATGTGGTCCAGCGGAATGGAGCTATTCCCCTTGTACGAGATGGGGAAGAAGAACACGAACGCGCCAATGGCGCTATAGACAAAGAGCCGCCACACCCCCTTGACCTTGGGAGTGTCGTCGTCATGGTTCATGACCGAGTAGGCCACCGAGTCAGCGTAGGTCACGCACATCACCTGCCTTTATTAAGAGCTCACCAGCCGAGGTCGGGGTACCACCCTCAGCGCTGTTGCGCACAAACGGGCTCCGCAGCCGGCCCATAAAACTGAGGAATCTCGCGCACCGTTCGCGCGAGCGTGGAGCAAGTGTAACCTACGTCATTATTTCCCGTGCGGTGAGAGGTAACTCAATCCGATCTTCAGATCGCCGGCACGTGATGCGTCTCAAAGGCACAATGTGGCGTATGGCGAAATCAATCTCGGTTGTGGGAGCCGTATTCGTAGACGGTTCCCGCTTTTTGGCTGCTAGGAAACGAGAGGGCAAACCTCTCGCTGGTTACTGGGAATTTCCCGGCGGGAAAATAGAACCTGGCGAGGCCCCAGAGCAGGCACTGCGCCGAGAGCTCAATGAGGAACTCGCAGTCGACGCTGACATCGGCCCGCACATCACCACGGCCACGTACGAGTACAACCACGCGACCATTGAGCTCGCTACCTATTCCTGCACCATCGTCAATGGCACGCCGCAGCTTACTGACCACGACGAAATCCGCTGGGTGACGGCGGAAGAAGCCCGCGAATTGAACTGGGCTCCCGCTGACATACCCACCGTCGAAATTCTCTGCCGATAGCCTTCACCACCCCGTCTAGAAAGCACCTCCCCTACCTATGTCGACTGACTCCGTACTCCCCTTCGGTTCTTACGAAACCCCCGTGACCGCAAGCGTGGCGAAGCGAATCGAGGAGACCCGGAAGCAGTTTCCGGCTGCAGGATTCGGCGTAGCATCAGGCGAGTCAACCGGGAACAGGGCGCGCTATTCCTCCGCCATTACGCACTACATCGCGCGGCAACTTGAACGCCGTCTTGCGGAAACGTCCGATACGGACGATCGCGTTGCCCTCCTCAACACTGTGCTTAATACTCTGGAGGCGGGCGAAAGCATAAGAGCAGAACAACTCCTGTATTCGGTGCAAGAAACCGACAATGCCACCCCGCCGCAACTGCCGGAGGTACCGCTTACGCAAGAGGCATTGTTTACCAATGCCCCGGGAGAGGTGAGTCTCAATAACGAAATCGCCCGCGAGCTACGGACAGCTGACGAAGTCGACTTACTCTGTGCCTTCATCAAGCAGTCTGGTTTAGCGGTCATCGCCGACAATCTCCGCGAATTGCAGGACCGAGGGGTTCCTTTTCGAGTCATCACCTTCACATACTGCGGAGCCACTGAAGCCACAGCTTTACGGCGACTGGTGGAGGATTTCGGCGCCGAAGTCCGCGTTTGTTACGAGAGCAACCAGACTCGGCTTCACGCGAAGGCGTGGATGTTCCGTCGCAATTCCGGGTTTGATACTGCCTTTATCGGAAGCTCGAACCTGTCTCAGTCCGCGCTTGTCGATGGCATGGAGTGGAATGTCCGCACTACCTCGACCACTACGCCCGGGGTATTGGACAAATTTCTCAGTACATTCGACACCTATTGGCACAGCGACCAGTTCAAACAGTTCGATCCGAGCCGAGATGAACGCACGCTTCTCGATGCCCTTGATGCCGCCTCGTGGAACTCGTCTAAGACGCTCCAGCCGCTGGAACTTTCCGGCCTGCGTGCAGAACCGTACACCTACCAGAAGGAAATGCTCGAGGCACTCACGTCCGAACGCCTCGAGCACGACCGTCATCGGAATCTGCTGGTTGCCGCAACGGGCACCGGCAAAACCGTCGTCGCAGCCTTCGACTACCGAGACCTTTCGAAGGCCCGGGGAAAGCGACCGCGTTTACTCTTCGTTGCGCACCGGGTGGAAATCCTGCAACAGTCACTGCGTACGTTCCGGGAGATCTTAGGTACGACTGACTTCGGCGAGATCCTCAATGGCGACCATAAGCCCCGGGAATGGTCTCACGTATTCGCTTCAGTTCAGTCCCTCAAAAGGGACACGCTAAACAAGTTGTCTCCGGACCACTTCGACATCATTATCATCGACGAGTTCCACCATGCCGAAGCAACCACCTACCAGAGGGTCTTGGAACACTTCACCCCACAGGAGCTTCTCGGGCTGACGGCAACGCCAGAGCGCGGTGACGGTAAGAACGTGCTTTCTTACTTCGACTATCGCGCCGCTTACGAGCTCAGACTGTGGGATGCACTGGCGTTGCAGCTTCTTTGTCCCATTCACTACTACGGCGTCGACGACGGAACGGATCTGTCCTCTCTGACGTGGCGGCGCGGCACTAAAGACTACGACCAGCAAGAACTTTCCGACTTCTACATCAAAGCTGGCGAAAAGCGCATCAAGTTCATCCTCAGCCAAATGGTCAATAGGCTCTACGATTTAAGCACCGTTAAAGGGATTGGATTCTGCGTGTCGGTGGAGCACGCGCACTACATGGCTCAGGAGTTCTCGCGCTTTGGGGTGACTGCGACCGCGGTGGATGGATCGACGCCATCCAAACAACGCCAAGCCGCCTTGGATCAGCTCGCGAACGGCGACATTCATTTCATCTTCGCAGTCGACCTCTTCAACGAGGGAGTAGACATACCCGAAGTGAACACCCTTTTGCTACTGCGGCCGACGCAGAGCCCAGTGATCTTCCTCCAGCAACTCGGCCGAGGCCTACGCCTGCAGGAGGGAAAAGATGCGTGCACGGTCTTCGACTTCATCGGCGTACAACATCAGAATTTTGACTTCGAGGCCCGGTACACCGCGCTGTCAGGCAAACGCGGAAAGCATCTCATGAAAGAAATTGAGAGTGGCTTTCCCACTGCCCCACCCGGCACGAGCATCAAGTTCGATCGGGTCGCAGCTGACCGGGTGCTGCGCAACATTCGCAAAGTAACTTCGGGAAACAAACGACGCATTTCGGCACTCACCAAGGAAGTGGGGACCACCGACCTGAGGGCATTCCTCGATGAGAGCGGATTCGACATAGTCGATGTCTACAAGAGCAACGGTTCCTCGTGGACGCGGTATCTGCGGGATGCAGGTCTCCTTCCGCAGCCCAGTGATCACTCGTCTGTGGAGAAGATGCTCCTCTCCCGCATCCCAGCTTTTCTTCACGTCAACGACCATGCGCGAGCAGAAGCCTACCGCAGAATCCTCAACGATTCTTCTCTCGATACGCGAAAACTGACGCACGCGGACCGCCTATACGCACGCATGTTGATCTTCAATGTGTGGGGACCCAGCATTAAGCAATCTCCTGCATCCGAAGCCGAAGCTGTGGATATTCTTCGGTCATACCCACAATTCGTTTCTGAGCTAACGCAGGTCCTTAATCTGGTCGAGGATTCGTCGAGAATTGTGCCGGCCCTTCTCGATGAAGCGATCGGACAGGGTGTCCTCTACACGCATGCTTCGTACTCACTAGGCGAGCTGATCGCGGTCCTGGACAATCAACCGCTTAGTCAGATCAACGGTCTCCCCAGAGAGGGAGTCAAGCACTTCGAACACCTCTCCACCGACCTATTGCTGGTGACGTTGGTTAAAGACACTTCAGTGAGCAAATCGACCAACTACCACGACTACCCCATCTCGGAATCCCTTTTCCATTGGGAGACGCAATCGAACCAAGCTGAGCACCACAAGACGGTTCAGCGCTACATCAACCACAAAAATAAAGGCGATTCAATTCTTCTTGCCACGCGCGGAGAAAAGACGAACGAGCTCGATCTCGCCGAGCCGTACACGCTATTAGGGAAAGCGGATTACGTGTCACACCGCGGCAGCAAGCCAGTTGCGATCAACTGGCAGCTCCAACGAAAGATACCGACGAAGCTCTATCGCATCGGCCGAACGGTGGCGTAGAAAACCACGAGCTACTTAGCGGTCTCTTCGACGCGGGTTCGCTTCAGCGGCTCCCGCGCGAATGCCCAGGCCACCACGCCGATGGGCGCGATGGTGGCGCACAGTAGGAAGGCGACGCGGAAGCTGTAGAGATCGGCAAGCGCGCCGATGGCGATGGGGCCGATGATCTGGCCCAGATCCATCGCCATCTGGAACGACGAGAGGACTTGGCCGCCGGAGCGCTGGTTGCCAATGACATCGCCAAGCGTGGCCTGCTGGGCCGGATTGATAAGCCCGGAGCTGCCGCCGGCGAGGAACGACACGACGAGCAGCGCCGGAGCCGAGTCGACGAAGCCCATTGCGGCCGTAAACACCGTCGTCAGGGTCAGGCCGAGCATGATGAAGGGGCGGCGGCCGTGGGCATCGGCAAGCGTGCCCGAAAACTGCAGAACAATCGCATTGCCAGCGGCGAAGGCTGCCAACGCCAGGCCGGCCACGGCACCGCTGTGGGTGAAGATCGTCGCGGCGAACAGCGGCAGGATGGACACCCGCACGCCCATATTGATCCAGCCGTGGGCGAAGTTCGATGTGAGCACCGCGCGGTACGCCGTATCCCGCCACGCCTGCTGGACACGCATGGGCGGCAGCTGCGTGCCGGCATCGCGCCTGTCCACGTGCTTCGGCATCATCAGCCACACGGTCACGGCCGCGATGATGACGCCCACACCGTAAATGAAGAACGGCCAGCGGAACCCGAGGAATGCCAGCATCGCGCCCACGAGCGGGCCGACGACGTTGCCCAAAAGGAACGCCGTGGAATACGTCGCCGAGGCCCGGCCACGAATGCTCGGCGGGGCAAGGCGGACGATAAGCCCCATCGCGGACACGGTGAACATGGTCGACCCGATGCCCGCCGCCGCGCGCAGCCCGAAGACCTGCCAGAAGTTCTGCGCCAGCGACACCAGCCCCGTGGTCACGCCGACGGTGAACAAACCAATGAGGTAGATGCGCCGGTACCCAAAGGTATTGACCAGATGTCCCGCCACCGGGGCGAAGAGCAACCGGGAGGCGGAAAAGACCGCCACCACTGCCCCGGCGGCGCCGCTGGAGACGTCGAAGCTCACCACGAACTGCGGCAGCAGCGGAGCGATGAGCCCGTAGCCCAGCGCCACGATGACCGCGGCGGATACCAGCACCCAGATCTCCCGCGGAATGGTCGCACGGTACGTCACCGCCTGGCCATCGCTGCCGGAGGTTGGGCCGCTGGCTGCCCGGCCGCCGGCTGTTTGGCGGGCGGTGTCTGCATCGGGAGCGGGATGCGCGGAGTCGGGGCGAGGATGTAAGGAATCACTGGGCATAGCCACTCCGACCATAGCTTACGAACGCATGTTCGAATATCCGGTTTATGTGTCCTGGGTGCGCCTTAGGGTGCGAGCCATGCAGACAACGAACATGAACCTCCGCGACAACCGTTCCTTCCACCAGCCGACACGCGCGCACCACGCCCGTGCACGATTCGCGCAGCCTGACGCAACCGACATCGCCGCGGACATCACCCGGCGCCACGGCGATGTCATCGACCGCGTGCACGCCATCTTCCACCACCCGCGATCCTTGGCGCGCCCACTGCCCACGTGGCGGCCACCGGGAATCACACTGCCCGCAGTCAGCGGGTGCAGCCCCCTGCGCCTGACGGTCACCCGGCACCGCGTCGGCCCGCGGGCCAAGGCGCGCGTGCGCGGATTCGGCGAAACACGAGAGCCGGCCTACCTCATCACCGCACGCCTGGCGGACCCGTCCGGCGGGATCCTCAACGCGGACGCCACCGAGGGTTGGATCCGCAGCTTTATCGGCGGCGAGGACGCCGACGCGGTCCACGAGTTCTCCACCGAGCGCGCCGCCAGCTACGTCTGGCTCGTGGACCGCAACTTCCGCCCGGTGCACTCCCCCATCAGCATGTTCACCGGGCTGAGCAACGCGGCTTAAGCGCCGTCGTCTTCTGTAACGTCCTCGTCGTCGACGTCCTCGTCGTCACTGTCGAGGGCGTCGGGGTCTTCGTCGAACTCCGCGTCGTCTTCGCCAAAGATGTCGTAGACGTCCGGTTCGTCGTAGTCGTCGGCGTTGAAGGCGATAAGCTGCGCCTCCCAGTCGTCGGCCTGCTCGGCGACGAGACCCAAGACATCGAAAAGCCGGTCGAAGTCGGTGTAGGTGCCCAGCTCGAGGGTCTCGGCCGGCAGCTCGATGAGCGGCGGGCCGGGGACGGGAACCGGGACCGGGCCGGGCAGCATCTCCGAGAAGGCATCGAGGCGATCCTGCTCGTTGTCCTCGTCGTGGTGATGCCAGGCGCTGGAGATCGCGTCGTCCTCGCGGTGGTCGGCCGGCCCAAGCGGGGCGTAGCCCAGCGCCTCGACGACGTCGTAGTCATCGTCGCCCTCGCCGGCCAGCTCGTCCTCTTCGTCCCAATCCCAATCGTCGTCGCCGAGGGAATCAGCGTCGAAGGACAGGAACCGCACCACGGCGGTCGGGGTGCCATCGACCACCTCAACGAGCACACGCAGCTCGGAGTCCTCGGCCACGTCGGCGACCACGAGGTGCGGGTTGAACTCGTCCTGGGAGAATTCCAGCTCCGCGATGCGCTCGTCGGTGCCCTCTAATAGGTCGCGCAGGACGGTGACCACCTGGTCGGTGGCGATGTGCCGCGACACGGCGTCGACGGCTGCTTCGACCGAGAACGCGACCGAGACCAGCACCGCCTCGAAGTCGTCGTCGTCCTCGTCGACGTCCGCGGCGGCGATGTAGACATTCGCGGCCGGCAGCAGCGGATCGATCTCCACGAACTGGATTTCCAGCTCCGAGGTGATCGGCACAAACAGCACGTCATCGTTGACGCGAGACTCGATTCCCTCCGCGTCCAAAGCAGCAGCAATGTCCTCGAAAAAGCTCATAACAGGCAATCCGTCCTTGCAGAAGAAGTCGCGGTCGCGGCCTAGCCTACAGCCACCGCGCGTGCACCGGTGCGCAATTCCCAAGTCAGTTGCGTGTCGGAATACTGACTGCCACGCCGGTGCGCGTGGCCGTGGGCTATTCGGTGAGCATCCCCAGCTGTTTGAGCAGCTGCGGCTTGCCGGTGGCCCACTCCAGCATTGTGTATTCCGCCCAGGCCTCGCGCTTGGTCTTTTTCGGGTCTGAAACGACGCGGTCTGTGGCATCGAAAATCTGCGTGTGGCGCTCCGGCAGCGTGTAGGCCGGCCACGTGGTTGGCGCGCCCGGGGTGCCGCCGTGGATGAACTGCGCCCACATGGACTGCATGCGGGCGGTGAGATCGCGCATGTCTTCTTCCGCCCCGAAACTGGTGATACGTCCGGCGCGGGCCGCATGTGGGGTGCCAAAGACGGTGGCGAGCTCCGCGGAATGCACCGCGCCGAGTCCCAAGAGCTGCATGGTCTTCGGCGCGAAGTCGAAGCGGTACATCCACGTCGGGTGGCGCGCGGCATGGGCATCGGCGACGCGGACGGCGGGTGCCCAAAACAGGGCATCGGCAATCAGCTCCGCGAAGTTCTTTCGCGACACCCCGGGGCCGTAGGTGTGGACGAGCTCGCGGGCGCTGTCCTCATCGACGGTGGTGAGCATGCGCACCCCGGCGCGGGTACGGGCCACGCGGCGCTGGTACATGAACTTGCTAAAGCTCGCCTCGTCCGCGTTGGTGCCGATGATGAGCGGGACGGGCGCCTGCGCGCCGCGCTCAAAGGCGGCGATGGGGTGTTCGGGCAGCAGCTCACCGTCGATGGTCGGCGCGTAGCAGGAGTTCAGATTGAGGAGCGCGCCGCTGCGCCACAGCATCGATTGGCCGGCGCGCACCAAGTCGGCGGCGGATTCCTTGCGCAGCTCGTCCACGGCGGTGCGGCGCGGTAGGGCCAGGCGGTGGAGGAACTCGCGCACCCAGGCGGCGGACTGCTCCCGGGAGTGGACGATGCCGATGGGCGGCGACTGCGCGATGGCGCGGTGGAACAACCCGCGCGCGGCAGGCGCGGCCATGAGCGCAAGCACCGCCGCTCCACCCGCGGACTCGCCCATGGCGGTGACGCTTTCCGGATCGCCGCCGAACTGGGCGATGTTCTCGCGCACCCACTCCAGCGCGGCGATGTGATCCCGCATCGCCGGGTTGGCCTCGGCATCGCCCGCCAGTGAGCTGACGTCTAAATACCCCAGCGCGCCCAGCCGGAAATTCACCGAGACGTAGACGCAGTTCATGTTCGCGGCAAGTTCCAGCCCGCGCAGCATGAGCATGTGGGACGACCCCAAGATAAACGAGCCGCCGTGGAAGTAGACCACGACGGGCAGTTGTTCGTCGTTGTTCGGCCGCACGATGTCGAGGTGGAGGCAGTCCTCGGAGCCTAAGACCTTTTCGGTCCAGGAGTACGTCGGCTGCGGTGCGGCGGGCCCGTACTCGGTGCAGTCGCGCACCCCGTCCCAGCGCGGCGCCGGCTCGGGCGCGCGGTAGCGGCGGGCGCCGGAGGTCTCCGCCGCGAACGGCACGCCGCGCCAGGCTCGTACCAACGCAGGGTTATCCCCCACCCCCTCGCTGCACAGGGTGCCTTCCACCCAGCCCGAGGTCGTGCGTACGCGAAGCGGATGCTGTTGCGAATGCGGATGCGCCTGCGACGTCTGCATGGCCACCAGCTTAAGCACGGAACCTTTCATCCGCCGTACACTTTGTGGTCACGAACGCGTCAACCGAAAGGAACCTTTTTAGATGTTTGGTGTCGGCTCGAAAAAGCGCGAGAAAAACGCCCCGCAGCCCGCGGACGATCAGTCCCTGGCGGACAGCGGCGCGCAGGTTCTCGACGTCTACGACATTGATCCGGACAACACCGACCGCTTTACCAAGATCCTGCTCGGCAGCCTCGACCGCGGCGTGTCCGTGCAGTCCGGCGTCATCCGGAAGTACGTCGACCAGCTGCGGGAGAAGAACAAAGACCGCTCGCCGGAGGAGCTGCAGAAGCTTATCGATGGCCACTTTCTCAAGCTGACCACCGGCTCCGGCGCGGGCGCGGGCGTGGCCTCCTCCATCCCCGGCATTGGCCTTATTACTGGTGTGGCCGCCATCGGCGCCGAGTCCCTCGTCTTCTTGGAGGCCGCCGCGTGGTACATCCTGGCCTCGGCCTACCTGCGCGGGGTGGACATCGACGACAAGGAGGAGCGCCGCGCGCTGGTGCTGCTCGTGCTCACCGGCTCCAAGGGCACCGCGCTGGTGGACACGCTCGTGGGCGATTTCGGCACCGGCAAGGGGCTGACCAGCGCGGCGACCCTGTCGCGCTTTTCCGGTCCGCAGCTGACCGGCCTGAACAAGCGCCTGTCCACGATGTTTACGAAGCAGGCCACCAAGCGCCTGAAGTGGGGTTGGGTGTCCAAACTCATGCCGCTGGGCATCGGCGCCGTGCTCGGCTCGATGGCCAACCGCAAGCTGGCGAAGAAGGTCATCGAGCTGGCGCACAGCGAGTTGCGCGAGCTGACCACCGTGCACGCCGACGAGCGCTAGTACCCCACCGCATTGTCAGTAGCGGTCACCGCCGTATCATAGGGACGGACGCTTGTAGCGTTTGCGCTCTTCAAGCTTAAAACCCGCTTTTAAGCAGCACTTTAGACAGCTGAAAGTTAAGGAAAGAGGCGAGCACCTGCCGTGAGCAACTCGAGCATCTACGGCCCGAATGCGTGGCTAATAGACGAACAGTTCCAGCAGTACTCCAAGGATCCCGACTCCGTGGATAAGGAGTGGCGCGAGTACTTCGAGAAAAACGGCGCCCCGAACTCCGCTGACGATAAGTCGGCACAGACGTCTGCGTCCAAGACGGAGACGAAGAAGGCGGCGAACGCTTCCGACGCGGAATCCGACGGCACCGAGGGCGCGTCGATGAAGGAGAAGCAGGAAAGCCGCGAGACCAAGGTCACCGAGAACGTCGCGGAGACCCGCAAGAAGTCTGAGAAGGCGAACCGCCCGGCGGACGCCAAGCAGGGCTCCGACTCCCCGCTCGACCGCATCGGCGAGCAGCCGGAGGCCGGCTCGAAGAAGCTCAAGGGCATGTTCAAGGCCATCGCTAAGAACATGGAAGAGTCCCTCGAGATTCCGACGGCCACCACCGTGCGCGATATGCCGGTCAAGCTCATGTGGGAAAACCGCCAGATGATCAACGATCACCTGAAGCGCACCCGCGGCGGCAAGATCTCCTTTACCCACATCATCGGTTACGCACTGGTCAAGGCTACCCAGATTCACCCGGCCATGAACGTGCGCTACGAGGAAGAAGACGGCAAGCCCACCGTCGTCCAGCCGGAGCACATTAACCTCGGCCTCGCCATCGACCTGCCGCAGAAGGACGGCGAGCGCGCGCTGGTCGTCGCCGCGATTAAGGAGTGCGAGGGCAAGTCCTTCGCCGAGTTCGTGGAGGCCTACGAGGACATCGTCAAGCGCTCGCGCAACGGCAAGCTGACGATGGATGACTTCTCCGGCGTCACCATTAACCTCACCAACCCGGGCGGCATCGGCACCCGCCACTCCATCGCCCGCCTGACCAAGGGCTCCGGCTCGATTATCGGTGTCGGTTCGATGGACTTCCCGGCGGAGTTCGCCGGCGCGTCCAACGACCGCCTGGCAGAGCTCGGCGTGGGCCGCCTGGTCACCCTGACCTCCACCTACGACCACCGCGTCATCCAGGGCGCGGAGTCGGGCGAGTTCCTGCGCACCATTAGCCAGCTGCTTGTCGATGACAAGTTCTGGGACCAGATCTTCGAATCCATGCAGGTCCCGTACGCCCCGCTGCGCTGGGCGCAGGACATGCCGAACACCGGCATCGACAAAAACACCCGCGTCATCGAACTCATCGAGGCGTACCGCTCCCGCGGCCACCTGCTCGCGGACACCAACCCGCTGCGCTGGCACCAGCCGGGCCTGCCCACCCCGGATCACCGCGATCTGGACATGGAGACCCACGGGCTGACCATCTGGGATTTGGACCGCACGTTCAACGTCGGCGGTTTCGGCGGCAAGGAGCGCATGACCCTGCGCGAGGTGCTCACCCGCCTGCGCGCGGCCTACACGCTGAAGATCGGTGCCGAGTACACCCACATCCTCGACCGCGACGAGCGCGCCTGGCTGCGTGACCGCCTTGAGGCCGGCATGCCGAAGCCGACCACCGCGGAGCAGAAGTACATCCTGCAGAAGGTCAACGCCGCCGAGGCGTTCGAGAACTTCCTGCAGACCAAGTACGTCGGCCAGAAGCGCTTCTCCCTCGAGGGCGCCGAGACCCTTATCCCGCTGATGGACTCCATCATCGACACCGGTGCGGACCAGGGCCTCGACGAGGTCGTCATCGGCATGCCGCACCGTGGCCGCCTGAACGTCCTGTTCAACATCGTGGGCAAGCCGCTCGCCCAGATCTTCAAGGAGTTCGAGGGCGACATGAACGGCGGCCAGCTCGGCGGCTCCGGCGACGTGAAATACCACCTGGGTGCGGACGGCAAGCACATCCAGATGTTCGGCGACAACGAGATCAAGGTGAAGCTCGCCGCCAACCCGTCGCACCTGGAGACCGTCAACCCGGTCGCGGTCGGTATTACCCGCGCGCTGCAGGACGAGATCGACAACGGTGGCGACGGCGATGACGCCTACCCGGTCATGCCGGTCCTCCTCCACGGCGACGCCTCCTTCACCGGCCTCGGCGTGGTCCAGGAGACCATCAACCTGTCCCGCCTGCGCGGCTTCGCCGTCGGCGGCACCATCCACATCGTGGTCAACAACCAGGTCGGCTTCACCACCACCCCGGATTCGGGCCGTTCGACCTTCTACTCCACCGACATCGCCAAGGGCTTCGACTGCCCGGTCTTCCACGTCAACGGCGACGACCCGGAGGCCGTCGTGTGGGTCGGCCAGATGGCTGCGGAGTACCGCCGTGCCTTTGGCAAGGACGCCTTCATCGACCTCATCTGCTACCGCAAGCGCGGCCACAACGAGGCCGACGATCCGTCCATGACCCAGCCGGTCCTCTACGACCGCATCGGCAAGCACCAGAGCGTGCGCGAGAGCTACACCAACGAACTGGTCGGCCGCGGCGACCTGAGTGAAGAGGACGCCGAGAAGGCAGCACGCGACTTCAACGATCAGATGGAGTCGGTCTTCTCCGAGGTCAAAAACGCCGACGATGACGGCCCGAAGAAGCAGACCGGCATCACCGACTCGCAGGAGCTCGCCCACGGCCTGGACACCTCGATTACGGCCGATGAGGTCGCCGAGATTGGCAAGGCATTTACCAACGTGCCGGACGGCTTCGAGCTGCACAAGCGCGTGAAGAAGGTGGCCACCTCCCGCGAGAAGATGTCCACTGAGGGCAAGATCGACTGGGCCTTCGGCGAGCTGCTCGCCTTCGGCTCCCTGGCTGACCAGGGCAAGCTGGTCCGCGTCGCCGGTGAGGATTCCCGCCGCGGTACCTTCACCCAGCGCCACGCCGTGCTCTTCGACCCGGCCACCGGCCAGGAGTACAACCCGCTGCACGAGCTCGCGCAATCCAAGGGCAACGGCGGCCGCTTCCTCATCTACAACTCGGCGCTGACCGAGTACGCCGGCATGGGCTTCGAGTACGGCTACTCCGTGGGCAACCAGGACGCCCTGGTGGCCTGGGAGGCGCAGTTCGGCGACTTCGCCAACGGATCGCAGACCATCATCGATGAGTACCTGTCCTCCGGCGAGGCCAAGTGGGGCCAGCTGTCCAGCCTGGTGCTGCTCCTGCCGCACGGCTACGAGGGCCAGGGCCCGGACCACTCCTCCGCCCGCATCGAGCGCTACCTGCAGCTGTGCGCGGAAGGTTCCATGACGGTCGCGCAGCCGTCGGAGCCGGCCAACCACTTCCACCTGCTGCGCCGTCAGGCGCTGGGCAAGATGAAGCGCCCGCTGGTCGTCTTCACCCCGAAGTCCATGCTGCGTAACAAGGCAGCGGTCTCCGCGGTGGAGGACTTCACGGACGTCAAGGCCTTCCGTTCGGTTATCAACGACCCGAACCTGGTCGACCGGAACAACAAGAAGGTCGGCGACACGGACAAGGTCAAGCACATCATCCTGTGCTCCGGCAAGATCTACTGGGATCTGGAAAAGGAGCGTCAGAAGCAGGAGCGTGACGATGTCGCCATCGTCCGCATCGAGATGCTGCACCCGATTCCGTTCAACCGCCTCGACGAGGCGTTCAAGATGTTCCCGAACGCCGAAGAGGTCCGCTTCGTCCAGGACGAGCCGGCCAACCAGGGCCCGTGGCCGTTCCTGCACGAGCACCTGCCGGAGCTGGTGCCGGACATGCCGAAGATGGAGCGCGTCTCCCGCCGTGCGCAGTCCTCGACTGCGACCGGCATTGCCAAGGTGCACCAGATGGAGCAGAAGGCGCTCATCGAAGAGGCCTTTGACTTCGACGACTAGCGCTCACGCTGGCTGATGGGTGCTTTCGCACCCATCCGATACAGCGTCTCGGCCCCCGCTTCCCTTCCCACAGGGAGGCGGGGGCCTTTTTCGGTGCAGCTACAACTCCGCGTCGGAGGAGTCGTCCGAGTCGCCGCCCTCGTTGATCTCCGCCGCGGGCATCTCGGTGGCGACCCATTCGCTGACCGCCTCGCGCACCGCCTTGGCGGCGGCCTTCGCATCACCCTTGCTGGCGCCGCGGTCGTCGGCGTCTTCGGTGATGTCCGCGATGTCGTCGGCAGTGAGGAACTTCGCCACCGAGGAGACCACGTTGCGCTCGTCGCGGTCGAAAAGCTGCTTGTTAAAGATCGGGGTGTAGTTCTCCGGCAACTCCACGTCCGCGTCGTTGGGGCATCCCTCCGCGCTGGAGGGATCGGTGGTGATGAGCTCCGGCGGCAGCGAGCCGATGAGCGCCACGTGCGTGGTGGCCAGGTAGTCCTCGTCGGAATCGCTTTCGCCTTCCTGCGCCGCCTTGTACTTCGGCTCGAGCTCTTCGGCCTCTTCTGGGTTGTAATCCTCGAGCGCCTCGCCGGTACACGCGAGCCACAGATTCGCCTCGCCCGTGCGCAGGGCGTCGCCGGGGCGGTCAGCAGGGACATCGCCAAGCGCGGCCGCGTCCACGAGTTCCGCGCTGCGGCCGGCATTGCGCAGTGACTGCCGGAAAATCTCCGCCACCACCCGATCCTCGGTGTCCGAGGTGGGCACGAGGATCTGCACCGGCGCGTTCGCAATCGCCGGCTCGGCGGCCTGCGGCTGCGCCGCGGCGCACCCGGCAAGGGCGGCCACCGTCATGGCCCCTCCCAGAAGCGTGGCGGCGAGTCGGCGGGCAGGCAGCGTAGCCGGGCCTTGGCGCATGCGGCGTCCTTTCTCCTTGTGGGCAGACGGGTGTGTGTCTGGAGCAGACATTCGGATCTGATGCTACAGGTGCGGATTTACTTTGATTTAAAGGAGACTAAAATGACGCGCAGTATGTCTAACGAAATTACAGAATCCGCAGTCCGGGACGCCCTTTCCCGGGTGGAAGACCCGGAGATTGGCAAGCCGCTCACCGAGCTCGGCATGGTCAAATCCGTGCAGGTCAACGGCTCCGACGTCGACATTGAGCTGTACCTGACCATCGCGGGCTGCCCCATGAAGTCCACCATTCAGCACAACGCCCAGGCCGCCGTCGAGGACATCGACGGCGTTGGCCGCGTCACCATCACCATGGACGTGATGAGCGACGAGCAGCGCCTGGAGCTGAAAAAGCAGCTGCGCGGCAGCCGGTCCGAGCCGGTCATCCCGTTTGCCCAGCCGGACTCCACCACCCGCGTGTTCGCGGTGGCCTCCGGCAAGGGCGGCGTGGGCAAGTCGTCCGTCACGGTGAACCTGGCGGCGGCCCTGCGCGAGCGCGGCCTCAAGGTGGGCATTATCGATGCCGATATTTACGGCCACTCCGTCCCCGGCCTGCTCGGCTCCACCGCCGGGCCGACCGTGCTGGACGAGGAGATGCTCCTGCCGCCGGTCGCCCACGGCATTAAGCACATCTCCATCGGCCAGTTCGTGGAGGGCAACGCCCCGGTGGTCTGGCGCGGCCCGATGCTGCACCGCGCGCTACAGCAGTTCTTGGTCGACGTCTTCTGGGGCGACTTGGACATCCTGCTGCTGGACCTTCCGCCGGGCACCGGCGACGTAGCCCTGTCGGTCGCGCAGCTCATCCCGAACGCGGAGCTGCTCATCGTCACCACCCCGCAGGCGGCGGCCGCGGAGGTGGCCGAGCGCGCCGGCTCCATGTCGCAGCAAACGCGCCAGCGCGTCGCCGGTGTTATTGAGAACATGTCCGCCATGGTCATGCCAGACGGCTCCACCATGGACGTCTTCGGCAGCGGCGGCGGCCAGATCGTCGCCGACCGCCTGAGCACCATCCTCGGCCACGACGTGCCACTTCTGGGCCAGATCCCGCTCGACCCGCCGCTGCGCTCGGCGGGTGACGATGGCGAGCCGATCGTCACCGCCGCACCCGACTCGCCGTCTTCCACGGCACTCGGCGAGGTGGCCGACAAGCTGTCGAAGCGCAAGGACTCGCTCGCCGGCAAGCCGCTGGGCCTGGGAGTGAAGTAGATCGTCTACTGAGCGGGGCGGCAGGCGATCGCCGCCACCGCGCTAAGTGATGTCCGCCCAGGAAAAGCCGCCGCCCGTCCCGTCACCGGCGGCGCTCCCCTGCGCCCCGCGCTCCTGCTCAGTCTGCTGGCGCTTCTGCGCGCGGGAGCCGGGGCGCGGCGGCTGCATCCCCTGGTAGGGCCGGGCAGCCGGTTCGGCCTGTGCCTGTTGCTCGCTATAGATCTGCGAGTAGTCGAAGCCGCGGGTCGCGTGCGCGGAGACCGGCGAGGCGGCGGCGTTCGTCGCGCTCGGGGCATCGGCACCCGCGGTCGTGGCCTCTGGGGACGCGGAGGGTGAGGCGGCGTGCGCAGCCTCGCTGTCCGAGGACTTCTGTGCCGACTTCTTCGGGTTGAAGGCGTCCCACTCGGATCCGTCGCCATCGAAAAGCGCCTTGGTCAGCGCTCCCCGCGGCCCCAGGCGGCCCCACTCGGCGGCTTTGGACAGCGGCTCACGCAGCGGCTCGAATTCGGCGCCGAAGGAATCGAATTCACCGTTGAGCTCTGCCTTGGCGTTGTTGATCGCTTTCCGCGCAGCGTAAATGGCCGCCCGCACGTCCTGGATGACGCCGGGCAGCCGTTCTGGGCCGATAACGATGACGCCGATCACCACGATGGTGAAGATCTCCGGCCAGCCGATACTGGAAAACACGGGGTCTACTTTAGCCCTTGGGCCGGCGGGGCTCGGAGATCGGCCGTGGGTGGCTCGTGAAGGCACGCGCGAGGGCGCCCAGAGCAGATAACTTGGAGCGCCGCGGTTTCGGCTGGGTGGGGTGCGCGTCCTGCGCGGCCGCCTCGTCGAGGTGGGTGAGCTTGGCCAGAAGCTCCGCGGACGCATGCACTTGGCTGGTGTCCGTGGAGCGCTTGAGCCACTCAGATGCCCCCTTCTGGGCGAGCACCTCCGTGCGGCATTCGGCGCAGCGGGCGAAGTGGTAGTCGGCGCGGCGCATGGACTTGCGGTCCATCTCCCCGTCCACGTATGCGGCGAGTGCTTCCGGGCCGAGGTGGCCGATCGGATCCGATACGGGCGCGTCCTGGCGCGGTTTCTGGCTGAACATTTCGATCACCTGCCTACAACAGCGACGTGTGTCGAGCGAGGGAAAGTGTAGACCGCAGCGCGCTAACGCATCCGCAGCAGCGTCCGCGTTTCGGCATTAGAACGCGCCGCTTGCTCCAGCGAGTCCCGCAGCTGCGCGCGGGCGCGGTGGATACGCGAGCGAACCGTGCCCATCTTCACGCCGAGCGTCGCCGCGATTTCTTCGTAGCTCATCCCCACCACGTCACACAGCACCACGGCAACGCGGAAGTCCGGGCTCAGCTCGTCCAGCGCGCGCTGAAGTGCCGGGTCCAGGTTCGCCTCGGAGTAGACCTCCTCCGGGGTGGCCGCATCCCCGGGGACGCGGTCGTAGTCCTCCGGCAGTTGCTCCATCCGGATCTTTTGCCGGTGGCGCACCATGTCCAAAAACAGGTTCGTGGTGATCCGGTGCAGCCAGCCCTTGAACGTGCCGGGCTCGTAGCGGTCGAGCGACCGGAACACGCGCATGAAGGTCTCCTGCGTCAGATCCTCCGCGTCGTGCTGGTTGCCGGCCAACCGGTAGGCCAAGCGGTACACCCCGTCGGCGTGCTCGGCAACGAGCTCGCTCCACGACGGCAGTGCTCCTTCCCCCGCGTCGAACGCGGCGGTCCCAGTAAGGCCGGAGTGGCTTGACTGAGTCACGTTGTCCATAGCTGTATTGTGCAACACACCGTGCCGGATCTCCTAGTTGTGAAGCTTAGGAAAACGCTGATAGCACCACTCCTTTTTGGCGGCGCATACACCACTTTCGCCCCAGCCGTCACAGATTCCGGGCAGCCGGGGCATAGGCTGCCGTGACCAGCACACCCGTCCCCTAGACTAGGCAGGCGTGAGTACTACCGCCTTCGATGCACTGAGCAACTACATCCAGCACACCACCGAGTGTTCCCCGGCCCTGCGCGACGCCTACGCGCATGCGGAGGAATACTCGCTGACGGTGCCCGACTTCCCCACCGGCCAGCTGCTCAGCACCCTTGCCGCCGCCTCCACCGGCCACCGCGGCCAGACGGAGAAGGCGCAAGTGGTCGCCGCCACCCCGGCGGTCTCCGTCGCGGGGCTGTATCTTCTGGAGGGCCTCGGGCAGTCCGGTTCGCTTACCTGCATCGACCCGGAGGCCGAGCACCAGAACCACGCCCGCGAGCTGTTCCGGTCGGCCGGCTATTCCACCTCCCGCGTGCGCTTTTTGCCCTCCCGCCCGCTCGACGTGATGTCCCGCCTGGCCAATGACGCCTACCAGGTCATCTACGCCGACGTCGCGGCCCCGGATCTGAAGGCCACCGTGGAGGCCGCGTGGCCGCTGCTCGCCCCGCACGGCACGCTGGTGCTCGCCGGCTCGCTTCTCGATGGCACCGTGGCCGACGACACCCGCACCGACCGCGACACCGCCAGCGCCCGTGAGGCTGACGCTGTCGTGCGCGATCTGGCGCAGGCGGACTCCGGCGCAGCCGCCCAGGCCACCGTCACCCGCCTCCCCCTCGGCGCGGGCGTGACCTTGGTGACCAAGCGTTAGACCACCTGGCGCTAGACCACCTGGTTCTTACCTACGACCACCACGCCGGCGGCAGAGACCTGAAAGCGCGCCTTGTCGCGCTCGGGGTCCACGCCGACGATTTCGCCGGCGCTGACGGTGACGTTCTTATCCAGGATGGCGTGGCGGACCACCGCCCCGCTTTCCACGCGCACGCCCGGAAACAGCACGGAGCTTTCCACCGTCGCGCCGGCGGCAACGTGCACGTCGGTGGCCAACACCGAGTTGCGCACCGTGCCGCCGGCGACGATGGAACCGGCGGCGACCATGGAGGCCTGCGCGATGCCATCGTGCACCAGCTTGGCCGGCGGCAGGTTCTCATTGTCGGTGGAGTGAATCGGCCAGCTGCGGTTGTACAGGTTGAAAATCGGGTGCACGGAGATGAGATCCATGTGCGCGTCGTAGAACGAGTCGATGGTTCCCACATCGCGCCAGTACCCGCGGTCGCGGTCGGTGGCCCCGGGCACCACGTTGGACATGAAATCGTAGACGTGCGCCTCGCCGCGCTCCACGAATGACGGGATGATGTCGCCGCCCATGTCGTGTTTGGATCCGTCGAAGTTCTCGTCGCGCTGGAGCGCCTCCACCAGCGCGTCGGTGGTGAAGACGTAGTTGCCCATCGACGCGTATGCGGAGTCCGGATCATCTGGCGTGGCGGGCGGATCGGCGGGCTTTTCCACGAACTCGGTGATGGTGCCATCCGCATCCGCCTGGATGCAGCCGAACGCGTGCGCTTCGGCGCGGGGGACGCGGATGCCGGCCACCGAGCAGGCCTTGCCGGATTCGATGTGCTCGTCGACCATCTGGCGCGGGTCCATCCGGTAGACGTGGTCGGCGCCGAAGACGATGACGTAGTCGGGGCGCTCGTCATAGATGAGGTTGAGCGACTGCAAAATGGCGTCAGCGGAGCCGTTGTACCAGCGCTTGCCGCGGCGCTGCTGGGCGGGCACGGACGCGATGTACTGCGGGATGGGGCCCGACAGGTTCCAGGCCTGGGAGATGTGGCGGTCGAGCGAGTGGGATTTGTACTGAGTCAGCACCGCGATCTTGTAGAAACCGGCGTTGACCAGGTTGGACAAAACGAAGTCGATGAGGCGGTAGGAACCACCAAAGGGCACGGCTGGCTTGGCGCGGTCTTCGGTCAGGGGGAACAGGCGCTTTCCTTCCCCGCCGGCGAGGACAATGGCAAGGACATTCGGCTGGCTCTTCACAGTGTTTAACTTAGGCTAAAAATTCGGCCTTGGCACCACTTGTACTCGCCTATTTTTCTCCCTCCGGGGGCCTGTGCCCTGCAGGTACAGTGTGACGTTATGAGAGCGGGAATCTTTACGCGGGAGTATCCACCTGAGGTCTACGGCGGCGCCGGCGTCCACGTCGCGGAGCTCACCCGGCATCTGCGCCAGCTTGTCGATGTCGACGTTCACTGCTGGGGAGAGCCCCGCACCGAGGCCGGGGTCACCGCCCACGCCGCGGACCCGGAACTAGCCGGGGCTAATCCCGCTCTGCGCACGCTGTCGACGGGCCTGCGCATGGCGGACGCGGCGAGCGAGATCGACGTCGCTCACTCACACACGTGGTACGCGGGCCTGGCCGGCCACTTGGCGGGCACACTCTACGGCGTGCCCCACGTGGTCACTGCCCACTCGCTCGAGCCGCACCGCCCGTGGAAGCGCGAGCAGCTCGGCGGCGGCTACGACGTGTCGTCGTGGTCGGAGAAGAACGCGATGGTAAACGCTGACGCGATTATCGCTGTTTCGCGCGGCATGAAGAACGCGATTGTCGATGCCTACCCGGACATCGATGAAGACAAAATCCACGTGGTGCTCAACGGCATCGACACGCAAGTGTGGCAGCCGCGCCACGGCACCTACCTCGACTCGCTCGGCGTCGACCGCTCCCGCCCCATTGTCGCCTTCGTCGGGCGCATCACCCAGCAAAAGGGCGTCGAGCACTTGCTCAAGGCCGCGCGCTCTTTCCACCCGGACACCCAGCTCATCTTGTGCGCCGGCGCCCCCGACACCCCGGAGATCAAGGGCCGAGTGGAAAAGCTCGTGGCCACCCTGCAGGCCGAACGCGATGGCGTGTGGTGGATTCAGGAAATGCTAGACAAAGACCGCGTGCAGCAGGTCTACACCGCCGCCGACGTGTTCGTGTGCCCGTCCATCTACGAGCCGCTGGGCATCGTCAACCTGGAGGCCATGGCGTGCGGCACCGCCGTCGTCGCCTCCGATGTCGGCGGCATCCCCGAGGTGGTCAGCGACGGCGACACCGGGCGGCTCGTCCACTACGACGCGTCCCACCCTGCGGAATTTGAAGAGCGCCTCGCCGGGGCTGTGAATGACGTAGTAAGCCAAAGTGGCCTGACTGAGAAGATGGGTACACTCGGGCGCGCACGAGCGATAGACAACTTTAGTTGGAGTACTATCGCCACTCAGACTTTGAACGTGTACGAATCGTTGATGTAGGAAGCTTCGCTGATGGATCGAAAAGTTCACCGACCGGAATTGCACTTCGCGCCGGAGGAGGGTGTGGTCGAAGCACCCGCCGGAGTCTTGCTCAACGACAAGGTATGGCACCTGTGGTTCCAGTACCGCCGCAGCGTGGACGGCCCGTTCCGCTGGGGACACAACGTCTCCGAGGACACTCCCTTTGACTGGCTGGAGTGCGACGACGCGCTCGGCCCGAACGAGGAGGAAAAGACCGTCCGCGCCGGCTCGGTGGCGGCTATCGATGACTCGGTGTGCCTCTACTACACCTCGGTGACCGCCGACGAGACCCGCATCGAGCTGGCCCGCTACATCGACTTCAACGACGCCTGCGAGCTGTCGGACGACTGCACGGTCCTCGACCAGAACGTCGAGCGCGTCGCCGTGGTGGCCGACGATTCCACCGCCGAAGGTTTCCACTCGTTCCGCTCCCCCTGCGTCGTGCCCGATTGGGCCGGCGAAGACCGCCAGGAGCCGCACTCCGGCTGGCTGATGCTCGCGCTGACCGGCGACCTCGACGATCCGCGCCCGGTCGTGCTCAAGAGTGAAGACGGCAAGGACTGGTCGTTCGTGGGCCCAGTGACCTTCGACGGCGATTCCGGCTTCGCCGCCCACGACGGCGCGCTGCCGCCGGTGGTCTCGCCGCGCATCCTGCGCCTGCGCGACGAAGTGGACGGCAAGATCTACGACGTCGTGCTAGTCACCCTCGAGGTCGATCAGCAGGGCGAGATCTCCGGCTACGTCGTCGGCGAGCTGGAAGGCTCCGTCTTCCACGTCTCCCAGCCGTTCCAGCGCGTGGACTTCGGGCACGACTTCACCCGCCCGCGCAACGTCAACTACACCGAGGGCACCATCGACAAGGCCACGCGTTACGATGCCGCGCTCCTCTTCGGCCTGTTAAACGGCCACGGCCGCCGCGACGAGCCGGCCGCGCACCCGTCGCTGACCGCGGAAGGCTGGGCCAACGCGCTGTCGCTGCCCCGCCGGGTGAGCCTGCAGGGCGGCAAGCTGTTCCAGACGCCGCCGAACGGGCTTCCCGATGCGGTGGCCGACTCGCGGTACGCCCGCATGTGGACCGGGCTGATGGACGTGCCGGAGGGCTCCAAGGTCACCGTCGAGCTGCTCAACGAGCGCGGCAACCCGGCCGCCGTCATCGAGCACGTGGGCGAGACCCTCACCCTGGATCGCTCCATGGGTGTCGCGTTCGACGCGCGCTACGCCAACGAGCCGAAGGCCCAGGCCCACCTGGACGAGGGCGATTCCGACTCGCTGACCATCATCGTCGACGGCTCCACCGTCGAGGTTTTCGCCGACAGCGGCCAGGTGGCCATGGCATCGCGCGTGTACTTCGTCGGCGGTTGCTCCGGCTTCCGCGTCACCACCGAGGGCGACGCGGAGATTTTGCGCGAGTTCGAACGTGCGGGAGCGTAAACGCTCCCGCACGTGATTACGAACGCTCCCGCGCGTGATTACGCGGCGGCGCGCAGGCGGTCCAGCCGCGCGTGTGCGGTGACCGTGAGCTGATCGGGCAGCGCCTGCACGCGGCGCTCCAGCTCAGCCGGCTCAATGTGGCGGGCCGAGGGGCTCATGCCCACCTGGGCCTTGATGGACTCACGGTCCAAGGTGATGGGGAACGAGATGTCCTGCGGCTCGGCGGCCTGTTCGAGGTAGCCCGCCGCCTGCTCGTACATCCGCTCAACCTTGCCGTCTTCCACGCCCAGAATGCCGAGCGGCTCGCGCAGCTCATCCAAGTGGCCAGCGCCCGGGGTCAGCACCACCACTTCCCCGCCGGGTGCAAGGACGCGCTGGAACTCGGCTGGGTTGCGCGGCGCGAAGATGACGGTAATAGCGTCCACCGAGTTGTCGCGCAGCGGGAGGCGCTCCCACACGTCGGCGACCACTGCGCCCACCCGCGAGTGGCACTTAGCCAGGTGTTTTGCGGCTGGGACGGACACGTCCAGCCCGATGCCGCACGAGCCGTCGATGGAATCCAGGGTGTGCGACAGGTAGTAGCCGGTGCCGGCGCCGACTTCGAGGAAGGTCGGCACCGCGGCATCGCCAAGCTCGCGGTGCTCCACCACGTCCTGCACGGCGTCCGTCACCGCCTCCACGAAGGGGGCGAAGTGGCCGCGGGACAGGTACGCCTCGCGGGCGTTGACCATGTCGATATCGTCGCCCTCGTGCTTGAGCCCAGCCCCCGGAGCCAAGGTGACGTAGCCCTGCTTGGCCACGTCGTAGGAATGCCCCGAGGTAGAAACCAAGCGGCGGAAGTCATCCGCGCCTTGAAGATCGGTTCCGTCGTTCGGATCGGCGAGAGCGTGGATTACATCAGCAAGCATGAATGTAAGACTAACCGGTCACTTCCGTGAGCAAAGAACCAAGCTCCGCCGCCTCGTCGTGGCTGAGCTCGAGGACAATGCGTCCACCGCCCTCGGAAGGAATGCGCATGACAATCTTGCGCGATTCCTCGACCGCCTCCATGGGGCCACCGGTGGTCCGCGGTTTCATTGCTGCCATTGCCGTTTCCTCTCCGACCGAGTTTTAGGTACCCTGACCAGTTTAGCCCTTTTCGGCCGCCGCGTGTGGATTGCGCTGGGCGGCCAGCTCGTGGAGCAGCGCATCCACCTGGTCTTGCCGGTAGCCGCGCGGGACGACGTCGAATGCGACGGCGCCGAAATCACCCTGCCGTACCGCCTGGGCATTGTGCGCGTTGAGATCCACCTCCAGGTCGGGGCGGGCCGGCATGACCTTCTCGCCGCCGAAGAAGTAGGTAAAGCTCCACGTGCCGATGACGACGAAGGCGGCAAGGATCAGGATGAGGAAAATCCAGGACAGCATGAGGTTCCTTTCCACTGAGGCTCTAGGCGAGGGTCGCAAGCGGCGGGCGCTCGCTTAAGTCGAAGTCCTCCAAGGGGCGCTCCAGCGCCCGGGCGAGGATGGTGCCGGAAACGACGTCGGCCATCTGGGTTAACTGCGACAGCGGCCGGTTGCGGTGCACACGCGGGGCGAGCTGCGCCTGGGCGATGGCGTCCGCACCGAAGCGGCGGGCGAAATCGATGAGCAGACCCGACTCGACGCCGTAGCCCGCGACGAACGGCACCTGCACCGCTGCTTCGCGCCGCACCGCGTACTCGCCGCCAAGTGGCTGGTTGATGCCGTTTAACTCCGGGAAGAAGTGGCGCAGCAGCGGCTTCGCAGTAAGTTCAGTGACGCGGCCGCCACCGGCAGGTTTGCCCTCAAAGGTGCGGCGATAGGCCGCCCGCACCATCTGCACGTCCGGATCTGCAAACGGCGCGATGAGCGAGCGGACCATCCCCGGCTCGGCGGACTCCAAGTCGGCGTCGACGAAGACGACGATGTCGCCGCCGGCGGCGTGTACCCCGCGCCACAGGGATTCGCCCTTGCCCGGCCGCGGGGCAATGTCGGGCAACGGGTCACGCCAGTTGACCACCGTCGCCCCGGCGCCGGCGGCCTGCCGGGCGGTACCGTCCTGCGAGTCGGCGTCGATGACCAACACCTCGGCGGGGCCGTCGGCGCGGCAGGCGCGCACGACGTCGGCCACGGTTGCTTCCTCATTGAGCGCCGGGATGACCACGGACACCTTCATCTATGCCAGCCCTCTCGTCGTCGCCAGCGGCGGGATGTCACCGCGGATCGCGGCAATCATTTGGATTATATCGGCAGTTTCCGCCACCTCGTGGGCGCGGAAGGCCGCCACCCCGCGCTCGGCCGCCCACGCCGTCGCCGCGAGCGTGCCGGGCACGCGCTTGTCGATGCCCCGGTCCAGCGTCTCGCCCACGAAGTCCTTGTTGGACAGCGCCATGAGCACCGGCCAGCCGGTGGCCACGAGCTCGTCGACCCGGCGCAGGAGCTCGAGCCCGTGCCAGGTGTTTTTGCCGAAGTCGTGGGTCGGGTCGATGAACGTGAGCTCCGGCGGGCAGCCCAGACCGGCCGCGTGCTCGGCGGCGCGCGTGGTTTCCGCGATGACGTCGGCCACCACGTCGTCGTAGTGCACGCGGTGCGGGCGGGTGCGCGGGGTGATGCCCCCGGTGTGCGAGCAGACGTACCCGACGCGGTAGTGGCCAGCGACCTCCACCAACTGCGGGTCCCAGCCCGCCCAGGTGTCGTTGACTAAGCCGGCGCCGGCCTCCACCGCCGCCGCGGCCACCCCGGAGCGCCACGTGTCGACGGAGATGAGCACGTCCGGGAAGCGCTCGTGCATCGCCGCGATCGCCGGCACGACGCGGTCGATCTCCTCCGCGGCGTCCACCGCGGTACCGGGACCGGCCTTGACGCCGCCGACATCGAGAATCGTCGCGCCGCTCGCTACCGCCTCCCCGGCGCGGCGCACCGCGTCGTCGAGCCCGAAGGTCGCGCCCTTGTCGTAGAAGGAGTCCGGGGTGCGATTGATGATCGCCATGACCCGCGGCAGATCGGTCATGAGTGGTCTTTCACCCGCTTGTCCGACATGATGGCGTGAGCCTTTTTAATGTGGCTGACCGCCTCGTCCACCGAGTCGGTGGTGAGGAACAGGTCGAGATCCTCACGATTAATGTAGCCGCTTTCGGCCAGGGTGTTTGTCATCCAGTCCACCAGCCCGGACCAGTAGTCCGAGCCCAACAGCACGATCGGGTAGTTGGTCACCTTGCCGGTCTGGACCATGCAGGCGACCTCGAAGAACTCGTCCATCGTGCCCATGCCGCCCGGCAGGCACACGAACGCCTGGGAGTACTTGAGGAACATCGTCTTGCGAGCGAAGAAGTAGCGGAAGTTGATCCCTAAGTCGACGTACTCGTTAAGCCCCTGCTCGAAGGGCAGCTCGATGCCCAGCCCGATGGACATGCCGTCGCCCTCGGTGGCGCCGCGGTTAGCCGCCTCCATGATGCCGGGCCCGCCGCCGGTAATGACGGCGTATTCGGCCTGCGCCAGCGCGCGGCCCAGCTCCACGGCGAGCTGGTAGTAACGGTCGCCTTCCGGGGTGCGGGCCGAGCCGAAGACGGTGACGGCCTTCGGCAGCTTGGACAGCGCGTCGAAGCCGGCGACGAACTCGCCCTGGATGCGCAGGACGCGCCACGGATCGGCGTGCTGCCATTCGTGGTCCGCGCCGGATTCCAGCAGGCGCTGGTCGAAGGTCGATTCCTGCTCGCCGTCGCTGCGCAGAAGAAGCGGGCCGCGCAGGGTGCGGTTGTGGTTGACGTCCGGGGCCATTGTTCTCCTCGTGGTGCGGATCGTTTACGTGCGAATATGTTAGGCGGTCAGGTAGTCCCGCAGGGATTGCGCCAGCTCGGTGATCTGGGTGACCGGGCACTGCTCGTCTTCCTTGTGGGCATAGCCCGGGTCGCCAGAACCGAAGTTCACCGCCGGCACGCCTTGCGCGGAGAAGCGAGCGACGTCGGTCCAGCCGAATTTGGCGCGGACGTTGCCTCCCACGGCATCGATAAGCGCCTGCGCGGCCGGCTGCCCCAGCCCCGGCAGGGCGCCGCCGACGGCGTCGTCGACCTCATAGGTCACCTCACCGGGGGCCGCCTCCTTCTCCCCGCCCGGGTTTTCCTGCCCGCGGTCTAGCCCCAGGGCCTCGAGCATGTGGTCCATGGCTTGGTCGAGCGAGCGATCCGGCGCGTAGCGGAAGTTCACGAACATCCACGCCTCATCCGGCAGGGTGTTGGTGGCCACGCCGGACTCCAGGTGCACGATGTTGAGCCCCTCGCGGTACTCGCAGCCGTCGATGGTGATCCGTCGCGGCTGGTACTCGGCGATGCGGGTCATCACCGGCGCCAGGTCGTGGGCGGCGTTGTGGCCCAGCCAGGCGCGGGCGGAGTGCGCGCGGGTGCCGTGGGCAGTCACACGCAGGCGGATGGTGCCCTGGCAGCCGGCCTCCACCATGCCGCCGGACGGCTCGCCCAACAGCGCGAAGTCCGCCTCCAGCCACTCCGGGTGATCGCGCTGCAGGTGGCCCAGCCCGTTGTAGCGCGAGGCGATCTCCTCGCCGTCGTAGGCGATGAGGGTGAGATCGTGCGCGAGCTCCGCGGCGTCCCACAGCTGCGCGAACGCGTTCAGGTAGACCGCCAGGCCGGACTTCATGTCGACCGCGCCGCAGCCGAAGATGACGTCCTCGCCGGAGTCGTCTTTTCCCATGTGGTGCGGGACGTTGTCCGCAATCGGCACCGTGTCGATGTGCCCGGCAAGCACCACGCGGTCGCTGGCTCCGCGGTGGGTGCGGGCGCACACGGTGTTGCCGAAGCGGGCGATCTCGAGGCGGCCGGATGCTTCTTCCGGGGCATCGGCAAGCGCACGCAACGCGGCCTCGATGGCGTCGGCGATGGCCTCCTCGCTGTGGGAGGGGCTGGGGATGTCGATGAGCTGGCGGGTCAGCTCCACCGGGTCGGCGTGCAGGTCGAGTTTCTGGCAAGTAGTCACGCCCGGCACCTTACCCCGCCGACTCCGACCCGCGCGGGAAAGCCGTGTAGACTCGCCGCCCAAACCCCCACAGGCCGGCACACGGTTGCGGTCGCGTGGGCTCGACATAGCGAAATGGAAAAGGAGCTCTTTGATGAGTGACACACAGCCAGCGCCGCGGCTCAAACAGCGGCACTTGACGATGATGGGTCTCGGTTCCTCCATCGGAGCCGGCCTCTTCCTGGGTGTGGGCCTGGGGATCCAACAATCCGGCACGTCCATCCTCATCTCCTATGGCCTCGCGGGTCTGCTCGTGGCCTTCGTGATGACGCTTCTGGCCCAAATCTCGGCCGCGCGGCCGTCTTTGGGTTCCTTTTCCACCTATGGCGGCCAGGCATTCGGTAACTGGGCCGCGTTCGTCCTCGGCTGGCTGTGGTGGTTCCTGCTGGTCATGGTCATGGGCGCGGAGATCACCGGCGCGGCCAGCATCATCGGCGGTTGGTTCGGCATCGCCCCGTGGATCCCGGCGCTTATCGCCGTCGTCATCTTCACCGTCATCAACTTCGCCGCCGTGGGCGGCTTCGGCGAGTTCGAGTTCTGGTTCAGCGTGATCAAGGTCGCGGTGATCATCCTCTTCATGGTCTTAGGCGCCCTGCTCGCGCTGGGCTGGTGGCCGGACACGCCGCCGGTGGAGCTGTCCAACTTCACTGAGAACTTCCTCCCGCACGGCATCGGTGGTTTCGCCGCCGGCCTGTTGTCGGTGGCCTTCGCCTTCGGCGGCATCGAGGTCATCACCGTGGGCGCGGCCGAGTCCGAGGACCCGGCAAACTCGGTGAAGAAGGCGCTGCGCGCGTTCATCGTGCGCGTGCTCATCTTCTACTTGGGCTCGGTGCTGGTCATCGCGCTGCTGTTGCCGTTCGACCAAATCCAGGATGCCGATACCGCGACCGAGTCGCCGTTTACCCAGGTGCTGGATCTGGCGCATATCCCGGCGGCCAGCTTCATCATGGAGGTCGTCATCGTCACCGCGCTGCTGTCGTCGTTCAACGCGCAGATTTACGGCACCTCGCGCGGGGTGTTTTCCATGGCCCGAAACGGCAACGCGCCGCGGATCTTCCGCCGCACGAATGCCTCCGGCTCGCCGCACGCGGCGGTAGTGCTGTCCACCATCGTGGCCTTCGGCTCGGTGGGCCTGCAGATGTGGAACCCGCCGGGACTTTTGGAATTTTTGTTCAACGCCGTGGGCGGCTGCCTGGTGGTCATCTGGGTATGGACGGTGGCCACCTACATCAAGCTGCGTCCGGAGATGGTCCGCTCGGGTGAATTGAGCGGCCAGGGCAGCCGCATCATCCCGTGGGTTCTGCTCGTCGCGTTTGCGGGCCTGGTCGGGCTCATGGTGTGGGACGACAATTCGCGCGGGCAGATCGTCAGCGTCCTCATCCTGACGGCGCTGCTGGTGGTGCTGGCGGTGGTGCTGCCCATCGGAAAGCGCGGCTCTGGTGAATCCGCCAAGGCTGTGAAGAATGAGGCGGAAGTGAGTTAGTTATACTCAGACGGTGTTAGACCTCCCCGACCCGTTTGGTAAGGCAAAATAACTCATGACATCTGCTTTTGCGCGCGGCCTGGCCACCATCACCCACGACGGCACCGTCCTGGACGTGTGGTTCCCCTCCGTCCATACCGACCGCGAGGTCGCCGAGTCGGGCACCGCCCGGCTTGACGATGCCCCGCAGCAGTTCGCCGAACTCGTCGGCCCGGACGAGGAGCGCGGCGTCGCCCGCGTGGCGGTGGAGACCTCCATCAAGGACCTCGACGCGGCCCCCGCCGACACCTACGACGCCTACCTGCGCCTGCACCTGCTCTCCCACCGCGCGGTGCGCCCGCACGAGCTCAACATGGACGGCATCTTCGGCCACCTGGCTAACGTCGTGTGGACCAACTACGGCCCGTGCGCCGTCTCCGACTTTCAGATGGTGCGCGGCCGCCTCGCCTCCCGCGGGCCGGTCACCGTCTACTCGGTGGACAAGTTCCCGCGCATGGTCGACTACGTCGTGCCCTCCGGCGTGCGGATTGGCGATGCCGACCGCGTCCGCCTCGGCGCCCACCTCGCCGAAGGCACCACCGTCATGCACGAAGGTTTCGTGAACTTCAACGCCGGCACCCTGGGCGCCTCCATGGTTGAAGGCCGCATCTCCGCTGGCGTGGTCGTCGGCGACGGCTCCGACATCGGCGGCGGCGCGTCCATCATGGGCACCCTGTCCGGCGGCGGCAAGGAGGTCATCTCCGTGGGCGAGCGCTGCCTGCTCGGCGCCAACTCCGGCCTGGGCATCTCGCTTGGCGATGACTCCGTCATCGAGGCCGGCCTGTACGTCACCAGTGGTTCCAAAGTAACCGTCTTCGGCGCCGTGGCCGAGGCCGCGGGCGTGGACGACGGCGCGACCGTCAAGGCTGCACAGCTGTCCGGCGCGTCCGGCATGCTGCTGCGCCGCAACTCCGTCACCGGCGCTATCGAGGCCACCGAGTGGAAGGCCGAGGCTGTGGCGCTCAACGAGGACCTGCACAAGAACTAGCGCGTCCCGCCACTCCCCCGCATCCGGCCGGCCGCGAGGTCCCGGCCGGATGTCTCGTTTTAGCGGGCAGGTAACATCTAGGAATGACCTCGAACGAATCCGCGGCTGGATCGAGCTTGAAATCCCGCCACCTGACGATGATGGGGCTCGGCTCCACTATCGGCGCCGGCCTGTTCCTGGGCACGGGCGTGGGTATTTCCGCCGCTGGGCCTTCCGTCATAGTGGCCTACGCCATCGCCGGCCTGCTGGCCATCCTGGTCATGCAAATGCTCGGTGAGATGGGCGCGGTCATCCCCGCCACCGGTTCTTTTTCCGTCTACGCCGAGCACGGCATTGGCCGCTGGGCGGGCTTTACGCAGGGCTGGATCTACTGGCTCGCCACGGTCGCCGTCTTAGGCACCGAGATCACCGGGTCCGCGTCCATCGTCGCGCACTGGTTCGACATCGAGCCGTGGATCCCCGCCGCGGTCTTCGTCGTCATTTTCGGCGGCATCAACCTGCTCGGCGTGCGCAAGTTCGGCGAGCTCGAGTACTGGTTCGCGTCCATCAAGGTCGCGGTCATCGTGCTGTTCTTGTTCGTCGGCGCCCTGCTCATCTTCGGCCTGTGGCCGGGGCACGCAGCCGTGGGCACCTCGATTGTGGCTTCCGGCGGCTTCTTCCCCAACGGGCTGGGTGGGGTGGCCACCGCACTGTTGTCCGTCGCCTTCACCTTCGGCGGCATCGAGGTGGCGGCTATCGCGGCCGCCGAGTCGGAGCACCCGCAGCGCTCCCTGGTCAGCGCGGTGCGCTCGGCCTTCTTGCGCATCGCGGTCTTCTACTTGGGCTCCATCCTGGTCATCATCTTCCTCGTCCCCTGGTCCAGCCTGGGCGCCGCGGAGACAGCCGCCGATTCGCCGTTTACCCGCGTCATGGAACGCGCGGATCTGCCGTATACGACCGGTTTCATGGAAGCGGTCATCGTCATCGCGCTGCTGTCCGCGTTCAACGCGCAGATTTACGTCACCTCCCGCATGATGCACTCGCTGGCGGAGCGGAAGGAGGCGCCGCGCGTGTTCGCCCACGCCGACGGGCGCGGCGTACCCGTTCCTGCCATCGTCTTGTCCACCGCGCTGTCCGCGGCAATGGCGCTGCTCAACTACTTGGACACCGGGTGGGTTTTGTCCTTCCTGCTGAACTCGGCGGGCGCTTCCCTGCTCATCGTCTGGGGGTTCATCGCGGTCTCCGAGCTGCGCCTGCGCCCCGAACTAGAAAAGCGCCGCATGCCCATCACGATGTGGGCCTACCCCTACCTCACGTGGTTCGTGCTCGCCGCGCTGGCCGCCTTCGCGCTGCTCATGCTCACCGAGCCGGCGTCTCGCACCCAGCTGTTCTCGGCGCTCATCATGTTCGCCGTGCTCACCGTCGCCGGTGCTATCAACGCCCGCGCCCGCGGCATCGACCCGCGTTCGACGCTGCCGCTGCCGTAAGCCTCCCCCGCCTTTCGGCACCCGCCTTACGCCTGTGGGATTCCCCTGCCTTGCAGCGCCCCCGCTTGAAAACAGGAATTTTCGCCTCTACAACCGCGTCTTAGCCGTGAAAAATCCCGTTATCACGCAAGCGCCTCACGCAAGCGCCTCGCGTAAGGCTGTGCCGCTGCCTAGGCCGGCGCCGCCGGATCCGATCCGTTGCCCGTAGCTACGGCGATCCGTTGCCATTGTGACAACTATGCTTTACACTTTGACTAGCGCTATCCGGACGATGAAAGGAATACTTACGTGACCCGACAAACGGCAGCCACCAACATTGCTCTCGCAATGATGTTTTTCGTCTTCGGACTCTTCTCCGACAAAGACCAAGGGTCCGCGGGATCGAATGAGTAAGCCGCGCCCGAACATGGTCCGCAAGTGGCGGCGCTGGCAGGAGATGTCGCAAGCGGACCTCGCCGAGAAAGTGAACGTATCCCGGCAGACCATCGCGAACGTGGAGCGCGGCAACTACTCGCCATCGGTGCACCTCGCGCTGGACATTTGCCACCAACTAGGAAAAACCGTCGAAGAAGTCTTCGGCGCTGAACAGGACTAGACCGCCCCCATCCATAAGGAAGGCACACAAAGACCATGTCCCTGATTAAGAAGTTCGGCGACCACTACGTCGCACTGGTCGAAGACAACGCCGACGACGAATACCAGGCATCCATCGAGCACAAGAGCAACACCGTCGCCGTGAACGCAATGTATTACGGTGTACTCGTTTCCGTGGCGCTCCTCGCGTGGGGCTTGCCCTCGGAGCTCTCCCTGTATTCGCTGCTGCCCATCGTGGTATTCGCGTTCCTGGCCGTGAAGAACCTCTGGATGCGCAACTACGCACCGACTCCCCGGCCGGTTATCGATAAGCGAACCATCCTCCCCGCTCTCCTCCTCCTGCTAGTCGCACTCGCCGGCTGGGCATTCAACATCGCCACGGGCCCGGGAGCCGACAGCAACGCGCTCGGCTCACTAGGTGGCAGCATCGTGGGTAGTGTCATCGGCGTGAGCGTAGCGCTGATATTCACCCCGCGCATCCTTCACCGCCAGCGGAAAAACGACGAGGAGCGCTTCAACCGCGAGATAGACGCGGAAGACTAGGCCGGCTGGGCTTCCTCCACCACCGCCGCCTTCTGCGGGTCGGGGGCAGACCGGAAGGTCCACAGCTTGTTGATGACGAAGTTGACCGGCGTGGCCACGATGATGGCGATGAGCGTAGCCCAGTAGGACTTGCGGCGCAGGCCGGACGAGTCATCGAGGAGGTCGGACGGCAGGCCAATCGGCGAGGTCGGGTTCATCAGCAACACCAGCACGAACTGCTGGATGACAAACGCGCCCAAGCCGGTCAGAAGGAACGGGAAGAACCCGCGCCACCAGCTGACCTTGGTGGACTCCTTGAACGTCCACATCCGGTTGAGCTGGTAGTTGGTCGTGTTCGCAGCCAAGAACCCGAGCGCGGTAAACACGTTGTACCAGCGGATATTGAACTCGGTGAACGGGATCGGGAAGACGACGTCGTGTTCCGTCACGCCGAAGCCGTAGAGCCCGAGTTTGAGCAGCAGCGAGTACACCACCAGCTGAACCACGGCTCCGCTGGCGCCGACCATTCCAAACTTGAAGAACTGAGTCAGATTACGCCCGCCGGCGACCGCCCGCGCTACGCCCATCGCTTACGCCAATCTCCCGTTCGTCCTACACGTACACAGCATGATTGGGCGGACCAAACCGAGCCCGCCTATCTCACGCACTTTACTCCCCCGCCCCCTTAGAAGCGGAAACTACCTGCCCGCGATTCGTTCCGCGGCAGCGGCCACCTTGTCGTCGGCGGCGTTGAGACCGACGCGGATGAACTCCGCGCCGTCCGGACCGTAGAAGGCTCCCGGGGCGACGAGGATGCCGCGCTCGGCCAGCCAGTCGACGCTCTTGCGGCCGTCCTCGCCGCGGGTGGCCCACAGATACATCCCGGCATCGGAGTGCTCGACGCGGAAACCGGCATCGACAAGCGCCCGCATGAGCGCCGCGCGGCGGGAGGCGTAGCGGTGGCGCTGGAGTTGCTGCGAGGCATCGTCACGCAAGGCTTCCACCATGGCCGCCTGAATCGGGCCGGGAACGATGAGGCCGGCGTGCTTGCGCACCGTCAAAAGCTCCTGCACCAGGTCCTCGTCGCCGGCGATAAAACCGGCGCGGTAGGACGCCATGTTTGCCGTCTTAGACTGCGAGTGCAGCGCGAGCAGCCTGGTGTGATCGCCGTCGGAGACCCGCTCGTCCAGGATGGAGACGGGCGGATTCGCGTCGCTGTAGCCGAGTCCCAGGTAGCACTCGTCCGAGGCCACGATGGCGCCGGTCTCCCGCGCCCACTTGACGATGTCGCGCAGCTCCTCCACCGTCTTCACCGCGCCCGTGGGGTTGGACGGGGAATTGACGAAAACCAAGCCGGCGTCACCGAATTCCGCCGGGGTGTCGCCGCGGCGCGGGGTGGCGCCCGCGATGAGCGCGGCGACCTCGTAGGTGGGGTACGCCAACCGCGGGAAGCACACGGCGCCGGTCACGCCGAGCAGCGTGGGCAGCCAGGCGATGGCCTCTTTCAGCCCGATGACCGGCAGGACTGACTTCTCCCCCAGCCCGGCGATGCCGAAACGGCGCTGCAGCGCCGCCGCGATCTCGTCGCGCAACTCCGGGGTGCCGGCGGTCTGCGGGTAGCCGGTCTTGCCACCGGCGGCGGTCAGCCCCAGCTGCACGCCCGGGGCGACGGGGTCCACCGGGGAGCCGACGGATAGGTCAATGAGCCCGTCCGGGTGCGCGGCGGCGCGCTGTTTCGCGTCCGCGATAAGGTCCCACGGGAATTCGGGCAGCCGTTGGATAAGCGGCGTGCGTGCCGTCACGAGGTACTACTCCTGGTTTTGCGGGGGCAGCTTTTCGATGAACTCCGCATCGAAGTCCTGCGGGCCCACTGCAGCGGCTCCGCCCGGGGATCCGAGATCGTCGAAGAAGGCCGCGTTGGCGTCGTTGTATTCGATCCACTCGTCCGGCACGTCGTCTTCGTAGAAGATCGCCTCGACCGGGCATGCCGGCTCGCACGCGCCGCAATCCACACACTCATCGGGGTGGATGTAGAGCATGCGCTTTCCCTCGTAAATGCAGTCGACCGGGCATTCCTCGACGCAGGAACGATCCAGCACATCCACGCAGGGCTGGGCAATCGTGTAAGTCATAGGTGTGGTTCTCCTGAAGTCAGGTTATCGGGATGGAAAACAGTATGTCACTTGCGCGCCAAAAGAGGCCAAACGCCACCCAGGATGCCGGCCAATAACAGCAGCAACGTGCGAATATTATTTCCCAGCATCTGATCGCCGCCGAGTGCCTCGGTGAAGACGAAGAACAGGAACCCCAAGCCCCAGGCGATGACCGGGACCGCCGTCACGAGCGCCTCCGAGCAAAAGTGCGCGCTCCACAGCCGGGCGGTCCGGGCAAGCACCCAGTTGAACAGGAAGGCGATGACGATGGTCACCGGGAAGGGCAGGTGCCGGCCCTCTCCCACCGGAATCGTCGCGCCGAGGTAGACGACCTCCAAAAGCAGCGACATCAGCGCTCCGAGGCAGAGCCAAAACAACCCGCCTACGGCCTCGGCGCGGGAGTAGTCACGGCGCGGGCGAGCTGCATCAGCCACGGTCAGCCTCCTCGACAAGCGATGCCGGCGCCGGCCCCTCGCCACCCCACTGGTAGTGCTCGCGGCGCAGCACCGGCATCATTAGCCGGTTCGACAGCGCGTAGGCGAACGGCGCTTCCGCCGGGTTCTGGCACACCGCCCAGGCCGCTTCCGGGTTTGTAGGCGTCACCGTGCCGTCGCCCACCCAGATCTGGGTCGGGTGCGCGGCCAGTGCGCGGCGCTTGGCATCCAGGGCGGCGTCGTCGAGGGGGATTTCGACGTCGAAGTCCGCGTTGGTGTAGTTGTCCAGGTACGCCTGGTCCGGAAACTCCCACTGCGGCGGCGGGGTGATGTTCTCCAGCGCGGCGTAGAAGGACGGGCGATGGTAAATACACCACCACACCGGGGTGTTACCCGCCGCCAGGTGCGTGGCTTTGTGCACCGCGATGTGGTCCGGGTGCCCGTAGCCGCCATCCGGCCCGTAGGTGAGGATGATGTGCGGGTCCAGCCGGTCCAGCTCCGCGCGCAGCAGCTCGGCGGCCTCGTCCACGCGGCCGACCAGCGACCGCGGGCTTGCGTCGCCGTCCATGCCGGAGTCGCGGAAGTGCCCGAAGCCGCCGAGCTGGATGCCGCGGACGCCGAGCGCCCGCAGGGATTCGTCGAGTTCGCGCACGCGGGCGCCGCCGAGCTGGTCCGCGGCGTCCACCACGAGCCCCTGCAGGCGGTCGCCGATGACCTCGCCTTCCTCGCCCAGCGTGGCCGTGATGACAGTGACTTCCGCGCCCCGGCGGGCGAAATCAGCCAGCGTGCCGCCGGTAAACAGCGCCTCGTCGTCCGGGTGGGCGTGCACCGCCACCACGCGGTAGCCCACTAGATCGCGCGTCATTTGTCTGCTCCTTCCCAGCCCGCGACGCCGCGGACATCTAAATCTCCCACGCGCAGGCGCGTCTCGTTCAAGATGGGCACCCGCAACGCCGCCGCCTCGTCGAAGCGGTTGACCTGCTGCGCCGCCTCGTTCGCTCCCACCGCGCCGGCGAGCACGTCCCACAGGTACTCCGGGGTCTCCGCCGGGCACGGCGCCGAGTCCGCGTCCTGGTCGAGCGCGCACGTCAGGTCATCGCCGACGCTAAACGATGTCGCGAACGTATCGTCCCACGAAAAGTACGCGTCCACCGCACCGGCGGGGTTAAGCCGCGAGGTGATGGTGGATAGCCGCTCCTCCTCCACCGTGGCGGGGATGCCGTGCTGCGCGAGGACATCGGCCAGCGTGTGGGCGGCCGCGTTGGCCACCGCGTCGCTGGGGTCCGCCGCGATGCGCACCGGCCGCTTCTCCGCCCGCTCCCGCAGGGCTTTAAGATCCCGCTCGCCGATAACGGCCTTGCCGCCGCGGGCGGGCTCCAGGTGGTTGCTCCGGCCCGTGGCCAGGCGGGCGAGCTGTTCGGTGTCGACGAGACTGGCAAGGTCGCGGCGCTCTTCGACATCGCCAAGCTGCTCGCCCATGTGCAACCGCAACTGGCGCGGGCGCTGCACCACGTGCGTGTCGATGTCCGGGATGAGCTCCAGCGACTCCACCGTCGTCTCCCCCGGCGTGAGATCGGCAGCCTCGATCTGGCCGGAGCGCACCATGTCGACGGCTTGCGCCGACGAGCGGATAAACCGCAACTGCACCACGTCCACCTTGGCGGGGTCTTTGCCCCAGAAGCGGTCGTTGCGGTTCAGGGTGATAACCCCGCGCCCGCGGTCCACGGAGTCGACGAGGAAGGCGCCGGCCGAGGCCGGGATTCCCTGCGCCAGCACGGTGGAAAAGTCCTCGTCCTTGACCAGGTGGGACGGCAGGAGGTGAGTAAACAGGATCCGCCAGTCCGCGACATAGTGGTCGAAGTCCACGGTGACGATCCGCCCGCCTTTCGAAGTGCGGATGTCTTTGATCGCGCGGTACCCCGACGCCCCCACCGCGTCGGGGGTGTCCACCATCGAGCGCCAGAGGTACTCGAAGTCCGCGCCGGTAATCGGCGTGCCGTCGGACCACTGGGCGGCGTCCGAGATGACATAGCGCACGCGCTGCGCCACCCCGTCCGGGGCCGGGACCTCCGCTGCGGAGTCGAGGACGTCGGTGTCCATCTGCCCGCCGTGAAAGGCGGACGGCAGCACCACATCCGCGATTCCATTGACCAGCTCCGAGTTGTTCGCCCGCAGATGCGGATTCAAACCGCTGCTCAACGGATCGACGCCGATGGCAACGGTGCTGCGACCGGCGTCGGCATCGTCCACCGGCGGCTCGGTAGTCGTCGTGGTGGTGGCGGCGGCGCTCGAACTCGGGGTCTCGTCCGAGTGCTCCACCACTGGCGGCGGGCCGGGGTTGGCCACGCACGCCGCGAGCGTGACGATGCCCACGGCGCCTACCGCCGCCACACGGATGGGTGCGCGCATGACGCCTAGCCGACTCGGCTTACTTGTTCTTCTGCTTCGCGCGAGCGCGGGCGCGGGCGCGGTCGGTGGCGGACAGCTCTACCTTGCGCACGCGCAGAACGTCCGGGCCGACCTCGACGCACTCGTCGTGGCCACAGAACTCCAGGGCCTCGTCCAAGCTGAGCGCCCGCGCCTTGGCCAAGGTCACCGTGGTGTCGGCGGACGCCGCACGCATGTTGGTGAGCTTCTTTTCCTTGGTGATGTTGATGTCCATGTCCTCGTCGCGGTTGTTCGCGCCGACGACCATGCCCTCGTAGGCCTCCATGCCCGGCTCGACGAAGAACTCGCCGCGGTCTGCCAGCTGCTGCAGCGCGTACTGGGTGATCTGGCCGGTGCGGTCGGCGACGAGGGAGCCGTTTGGGCGATCCTGGATCTCGCCCGCCCAGACGTCCATGCCGTCCGAGTAGGAGTTGGCGATGCCCGCGCCGCGGGTCTCGGTGAGGAAGGTGGTGCGGAAGCCAATGAGGCCGCGGGCCGGGATGCGGAACTCCATGCGGATCCAGTCGCCCTCGCGGACGTCCATGGACTGCATCTGGCCCTTGCGGGTGGCCATGAGCTGCGTGACCGCGCCCTGGTGCTCGGACGGGGTGTCGATGACCATGATCTCGTACGGCTCGTAGGTCTTGCCGTCGATCTCGCGGGTGACCACCTCCGGCTTGCCCACGGTCAGCTCGAAGCCCTCGCGGCGCATCGTCTCGATGAGCACGGACAGCGCCATCTCACCGCGGCCCTGGACCTCCCAGGCATCCGGGCGCTCGGTCGGCAGCACGCGCAGGGAGACGTTACCGATGAGCTCCTGGTCCAGGCGGGCCTTGATCATGCGGGCGGTGAGCTTGTCGCCACCGCCGCGGCCGGCCATCGGCGAGGTGTTCACGCCGATTGTCATGGAAATGGCCGGCTCGTCGACCTTGATGCGCGGCAGCGGGTCCGGGTGCTCCGGGTCCGCCAGGGTGTCGCCGATCATGATCTCCGGGATGCCGGAGATGGCGACAATGTCGCCGGCGATCGCCTCATCGGTGGGCTGGCGCTCGAAGCCGACGGTGCGCAGCAGCTCGGCGATCTTGACGTTCTTGACGTGCTGCTCGCCGTCCTCGTCGTAGTGGATCCACGCGACCTGCTGCCCCTTCTTGATGACACCCTTGTGGATGCGCAGCAGACCAATGCGGCCCAGGAAGGACGAGGAGTCCAGGTTGGTCACGTGCGCCTGCAGCGGGGCGTCGACGGTGGCCGACGGCTCCGGCAAGACGTGGTAGATGACATCGAAAAGCTTCTGCAGATCCGGCGCGTCCGGCTCATTGCCGTCACCCGGGTTCTCGGTGGAGGCCTTGCCGGCGCGGCCGGAGGCGTAGAGAACCGGGAGATCCAGAAGCTCCTCGGCGGCCGCCGCGGCTTCCGGATCGTCCAGGCCGGCCGCGATTTCCAGCAGGAGGTCCTGCGACTCGGTGACGACTTCCTCGATGCGGGCGTCCGGGCGGTCCGTCTTGTTCACGGCGATGATGACCGGCAGCTTGGCTTCCAGCGCCTTGGTCAGCACGAAGCGGGTCTGCGGGAGCGGGCCCTCGGAGGCGTCGACCAAGAGGACGACACCATCGACCATCGACAGGCCGCGCTCGACCTCGCCGCCGAAGTCGGCGTGGCCCGGGGTGTCGATGACGTTGATGATGAGGTCGGCGCCATCCTTGCCCAGGCCCTTACGGGTAATGGCCGTGTTCTTGGCCAGAATGGTAATACCCTTTTCCTTCTCCAGGTCACCGGAGTCCATGGCGCGATCGGCAACCTCGCCGTGGTCACCGAAGGCGCCCGACTGCTCCAGCATGCCGTTCACGAGGGTGGTCTTGCCATGGTCGACGTGCGCGACGATGGCTACGTTACGGAACTCGGTGTGTGTCACTGAAGGAAATCTCCTTAGATTGCTTGCAATAAGCGTTGACTGCCTTGGTCTGTAGAAGCGCCTGCAGTATAGACAGCGGTGCCCTGCAGGGAACAACGGGCGCCGATTTTACTCCCCGACTCCCCGGACGCACCTTGACGGCCGCCAAAAAGTGAATATTGTGTACTTGAGATAACTTCTGTGACTTGTGAGACGTGTTAGGATTCGCTGCCGTGAGCTTGAGCCGTAAGACCATGACCGCCGCGCTGGCCCTCAGCGCTGCCCTCGTGCTGCCCGCGACAGCCACCGCAGCACCCGCACCCGCCCCGTCCGCCCAGCTGCAGCTGCCCGCCAGCCCGCTGGACGAGCTCGGCCGCCCCACCGACGAGACCGCGCAGGCCATCCGCGACTTCGTCAACCAGCCGTGGGTCCCGGAAGACCTCCGCAACGCCGCGCTCAGCGCCCTCGCCTTCGCCCGCGGTGACGGCGGCGGCGAACCGGGCGCCAAGCTGCCCGAAAACGGCCCGAACTTCCGCCAGTTCGTCTGGCCCACCGTCTCCGGCCGCTGCATTGACGGCCAGTCCGACGCGGTCGGCTCCGCCATCGCCGTCCCCGGCCCGAGCGAGATCCCCGCCCCCGGCGCCGCAGAGGGCGAGACCACGTTCCTGTTCACTGGTCTGGGCACCGCTCCCGCGGCCAAGGACCAGGGCGACATGCGCGTCCAGTGGTTCAACTTGACCACCCTCCAAGGCGGCGAGACCTCCCTGGAGAACCACGGCATCAACCCGGACGGCCCGGGCACCGTGTCGGGGACCGCCAAGACCGGCAAGGGCCTGACCATCGCCTGGCTGCACGGCACCTTGCACACCGAGAAAGAAACCTGCGGGTTCATGCCCACCGCGGCGTTCATCGACAACAAGTAGCGCACCACCCCATGGGCACCCACCCCGTCAAAGAGGAAACGTTCGACGTCGCAGCACACGTCAACGTCGACCCCAAAGGTTTCCGCCGCACCGTCGACGAGTACCGCGTCACCGACTTCGGCCTCTACATGGCCCGCGGCGCCGATCACCCCAAGTTCGGCTACCTCGAGTCGTGGCTGCTGCCCGACTTCAACCTGCGGGTGAGCATCTTCCACTTCCGCGAGCCGGCCGCGCAGGACTTCTACGTGGACATCGCGGACATCGCCAAGCACGGCGATACCTGGACCACCCGGGACCTCTACCTCGACCTGGTGAGCGTGACCGGCACTCCTGTCGAAGTCCTCGACACCGACGAGCTGTCCGAGGCCACCGCCGCCGGGCTGATTACGGCCCGCGAGGCGGAGCTGGCCATCGACACCACCCTCGACGCCGTAGAGGGAATCACGCGCCACGGCGACGACGTCATGGCGTGGCTCGCCTCGCGCGGGGTGCGGTTATCATGGGCCGACAGTGTCCAACTGACCCCACCTATGTAAGGAGTAGCCCATGGCCGGCGGCCTTTTGGCTTTGCTTGACGATGTCGCCCTAATCGCCCGCTCCGCCGCCGCCACCTCCACCAAAGCGGCCGGAGTGGTCATCGACGACACCGCGGTCACCCCGCAGTACCTTTCCGGCATCAAGCCCTCCCGCGAGCTGCCCGCCATCTGGAAGATCACGAAAGGCTCGCTGCGCAACAAGCTGCTTATCATCCTGCCCATCGCGCTGCTGCTCTCCTGGCTCGCACCGTGGGCGCTCACGCCGATCCTCATGGTCGGCGGTACCTACCTCACCTACGAGGGCGCGGAGAAGATCTGGGAGAAAATATCCGGCGGCGCGGACGAGGAAGATGAGGCGGCCGCCAGCGAGGACGAGATGGTCAACTCCGCCATCCGCACCGACCTCATCCTGTCCGCCGAGATCATGATCATCTCGCTGAGCACCATCATCGACGAGCCGCTGTGGCTGCGGGTGAGCACGCTCGTCTTGGTCGGCATCATCATGACCGCCGGCGTCTACGGCGCGGTCGCGCTCTTGGTCAAGATGGACGACATCGGCATGGGCATGCTGGAGCGCTCCGACGGGAAGTCGGCGGTTGGCCGTGGCCTCGTCAAGGCCATGCCCGTGCTGCTGCAAATCATCGGCATTGTGGGCACCGCCGCGATGCTGTGGGTCGGCGGGCACATCATCGTCAGTGGCCTGGCCAAGTTCGGCATCGACCAGCCGGAGCAGTTCATTGCCTCGCTCGGCTCCTCGTGGTTTGTGGAGACCGGCTGCGCGATGGTCGCCGGCCTCATCGTCGGCGCGGTCGTGCTCGCGGTGACGAAGCTTTTTAGCTCCGGGAAATAAACTCCCCGTCCTCGACCGTCGGGTCGTCGTCGACGTATTCCCCTGACTGGTAGTCGTAGCCGACGGCGTTTCCGTCCTCGTCGGTGCGGGCGTACCAATCGGTGTACTCGTCCGCGGTGGACTCGAAGTCGCTGCCGGTGGCGTACTCGGAGTCTGGGGCCGTCGGTTCGATAGCTAGCGCCCAATTATCGCCGTGCTCGCGTGTGCCGCGCACGACGGCGTTTGAGACGGCCTCCTCGCCGTAGTGGCGGCGGATGGTGTACGGGTCGTGGCGCAGTTCTTTCACCAACGCAACGGTCATCAGCACGATGATGACCGCGAACGGCAGCGCGGTAATCGTGATGAGGTTCTGCAGTCCTTGCAGCGCATCCCGCCCGCCGGCGAGCAAGATGACCACCGCGATGCCCGCCATGCACAGCACCCAGAAGACTGTGATCCATGGATTCGGCTTGGGATTGCCGCGCTGCGTCATCTGAGAGTTCACCAACGAGGCCGAGTCGGACGTGGTGACGAAAAAGACTACGAGCATGAGGATGACAATCGGCGCCACGATGTGCGCGCCGGGCAGGTTATCCAGCACGACGAAGAAGATTTCTTCCGGTGCGGGAAGCGAGTCCGCCGTCCCGTCTGGGGCAATGGCCTGGGAATTGTGCTGGATCCAAATGGCCGTGCCGCCCAGGATGGTGTAGGCGCCGACGATGATGGCCGACGGAATGAACAGCACGCCCAGGATGTACTGGCGGATTGTGCGGCCGCGCGAAATCTTCGCCACGAAGACCCCGACGAACGGCGACCAGGAGACCCACCATGCCCAGTAGAAGGTGGTCCACGACGACAGGAACTTCTGCATCTCTTCGCCCTCGCCCATGTTGGCGGCGAGCATGTCCGGCATCTCAGACAGGTACTCGATAACGACCGGCACCGCCATGTTGGCCAAAAAGGCGGTCGGCCCCACGACGAAGAAGAAGATGGCAATACCCAGCGCGAAGGCCAAGTTGATGTTGGACAGCCAGCGGATGCCCTTAGCCACGCCCGAGACCGCCGAGGCAATCGTGCCGATAGACAGCACCACGATAATGCCCAGCGCCAACGCGTTACCCTCCGGCGACCAGCCCGAGACCACCTCAACGCCGCGCGAGATCTGCAACGCGCCGATGCCCAGGGTGGCCGCCGTGCCGAAGAGGGTGGCGATGATGGCGAGGCCATCGATAAGCCGGCCCTGCCACGAGTCCGTATCTTTGTTTCCAAACAGCGGCATAAGGATGGAACTCATCAGCGGCACTCGGCCGCGGCGGTAGGACACGTAGGCCACCGCCAGCCCGACGATCGCGTAAATCGCCCAGGCATTAATGCCCCAGTGCATCGCAGACTGGGCCATGGCCTTGAGCATCGCCTCCGAAGTTCCCGCTTCGTACGCGCCCGGACGCGGCGACAGGTAGTGGCTCAGCGGCTCGTAGGGCCCGAAGAAAATGATGCCGATACCGATGCCCGCGCCAAAGAGCATCGCCGCCCAGCTGATGGTCGAGTATTCCGGCTTCTCCCCGTCCAGGCCAAGCGGAATCTTGCCGTAGCGGGTAAAGGCCAGGATGAGAAGGAAAAACATCAAGCCCGCTGCCAGCAGGGTGAAAATCCACCCCAGGTTACGCATGACCCAGTCAAGGGCGACCGACGAGACATCGAAAACCTGCTGCGGCGCGATAATACCCCAGGCAATGAAGGCCACCACGGCGCCGCCCACCGCGGTGAGGATGACCTTGTCTACGCCGTAGCGCACCTTCTGGTCCTCGATGGACACGCCTGGCACCAAGGCGGGGTGGGTGTTGTGGGGATAGAGCAGACGGGGGAATTTCTGCTTCTCCGGAATAGGAATCTCCTCCTTAAAAACAGCTGGACAGACCCTTACGAGGCTAACGATTTCCCCGCGCAGACCCGCAATATGGGGGATCGGCGGCAGCGACCTAGACTAGGGCGAGAAAAGGAGGTCCGACCGAGTGCAGTCTTACCCTTTGGCCAGCAGCTACTTCGGCGTGCGGCACGCCGCGGTGTTGGAGCATCCGTGCACCGCGGTCGCCCTGGGCATCCCCCAGCTTGACGATGCCCCCGTGGCCCTCGACGCCCACCTGCGCCCTGACCACCGGTCTGGCGGCTGGCATGTGGTAACTCCCGTCGGAGTCATCGGCTGGCTCGACGCGCACGAGGCCGCGGAATTCCCGCAGCTGGAACAGGTGCGGCGGCGTGGTCTGGCACCGGCAGTGACCGTGACGGTGGAGCTGGTCGACGGCGTCGTAGAGGTCGCGGTGGGCCTGGGGCTGGCGCCGTGGCAGGTGCCGGCCAACGACGTCGCGGTCCCGGTTCTGTCCGGGGGTCTGGGCCAGCTCATCGACACGCAGGCCTCGGCCGACGTCACGGAGGCGGACCTGCGCGGGCTGGGCACGCGCCAGATTCTGGTTACGCTCGAGCCGATGGACGGGGCGGTGCTGGCGCTTGCCGATGCCCGCGTTCTCGGCACCATTTCCTCGCCTGCGCTGGCGCGGTTGTGCTCGGCGTCTGGGCCACTGGCGGCGCGGGCGTATTGCGCCGACGGGCAGGTGGCGGTGGATCTGCCGGTATTGGACGGTGACAGGGTGCCGGCGCAGGAGCTGCCTGCCTTAGGTGACGAGGCGCTCTGGCCGAAGAAGGCGGAGCTTAGCCCCGAGTGGGACTTCACGCCCACAGAAGAGATCGGGCTGAAGTCGGTACCGCGGGGTGCGCGCCACGGTCTGGGGCCGGGAAGCGTCTCCTACGTCGAGCCGGAAATTCTGCCGGGCGCGCCCACCCAGACGTTCCAGGCGGTGGACTTCCCCACCGGCATGTTCGAAGCACAAGAGCCCGCGCCGGTGGACGTCAGTGAGCTGGCCAAGCAGGAGTCGATGACGGGCGAGTTCCGGGCGCTGAAATCTGGTCCGGGGTCCGCGATGGAAGAAGTGCGGCGCCGGCGCAACGCGCGACGGCGCCGAGGCGGGCACCACCGCCGTTAGCGCATAGTGCGCTTCCGCGCCACTTGTCAGGCGTTGTGGCGCGGGAAAAGGGCGGTTTCTGTGGAATTCTTCGTCTGTGGCGGGGTTATCCACAGGCCTGGGGTTCGTGGACTTGCCAGCTTGACTGTGACGGTCTTAGCTCAAGGGCGTGAATGACGCAGCAGACCTACTGTCCCGCCTGGCCCGGCTCGGAATCGCCGTCGCCGAACTGGCCTTTCGCCACGGCCTTGACGCCACCGCGGGTCTTGATGCTGCCACCACCCGGTCCTACACAGCCATAGGCCGCAGCCTGTTCGGACCGTGCTCCGAACCGAAAATACGCGCCCAAGTCTTAGAGCACGCCGCCGAGTTTCCCATTACCCGTTTGCAGGTGATCCACAAAGCCGCCCGCCAACTCCACCGCGACGCCAACATCACCCGCTGGCAACTATGGCTAGAACTCGCCCAACGCCACGAACTGACCATCGACCAGCTGCGCGAATACGCCCGCAACCGCGTACGCGAACTCAACCGCAAAACCGGCACCACCCCCACACGCAGCCTAGTTATCGGCCGCGACATCGACGCCACCGGCAGACGAACCGCCCTACTGAAACTACCCGCCGCCGAAATGGCCCAGCTAGAAAAGAAGATCCGCCGCATGACCGCCAAACGCGGCACCGTGCCAGAAGACATCGCCATGGGCAACGCCATCTGGACACTACTGAAAGGCACCGCACACACAAGCCGCGCCCAAGATAAGACCCCGGAGCCGACGTTTCTGGTCAAAGCCGAAGACCTAGTCGGCAACGGCAACGGCGAACTCGTCGCCACCGACGGCACGATCATCGACACCCAGTCCTACCTAAATAGCCAGCTCGGCCGATACGGGTGGGCAATGATCTACGACCACAACGCCCAACCAGTCAACCTCCACCGCCTCGAACGCTTCGCCAACACCAAACAGCGCGCGATGCTGGCCATCGACCAAGGCGAATGCGCCTGGCCCGGCTGCCGCAGAAAAGCCATCTACGCCAAAGCCCACCACATACACGCCTGGCACCACGGCGGAAAAACCAACCTCAACAACCTCGTCGCTCTCTGCGGGCCGCACAACGCCAGAAACGACGACAACCCCAACAGCCCACCCAGAAACGGCCGAATAGGAAAAGACCCCGACGGCCACCCATGCTGGCACCCACCTGACGGCGGACCACCGCAATACAACGACGGGATCCACACCCAAAAATCAGGAAGAACGTGGGCTAAGTCAGAGAGCGTAGATTCCCGTCGCGACGAGTAACTCCTGTTTGATCGAGGTGCTCCAAAAGGGGTACCGCGATCCTTCTTGTCGTGCCCAAAGCCCGGCGCGCTTCGGACAGGGTGAAGCTTGGGCCCAGAGTCTTGAGCTTTGCCGCCGCGAGTCGCGGGGCGTTCGGGAGCAGCACCACTCCCCCGGCCAGCCGGAGCACGCGTCCTGCGCGCTCGGCTGCGGCAAGTTCTTTCGCCCCCAGACCTAGGTCTGATAACTCGTGGGCCTCCGGCGCGGCGAACGGGTCGCTGTGCAGGCGCTGCTCTAGCTCCGCGACCGCTTTTTCGGCAGCCCCCAAATTCACGGCTGTCCCCGGCAGACGAACAACGCCGCCTGACGATTCAACCTTCGCCGCGGCGATGGCGAGGTTCAGCAGAGAGTCGCTGCTGACTCCGATCGCGTCTCGCGCGGCCGGGCGAGCGAGGCCTTCACTCAACGGCTCGGCAGCGGCATGCTCCTCCAGGGCGCGCAGGAGCGCCTCCTTCCACACCCGGACCTGCGGGGCGTGAATCCACCAGTCTTTGAAAGCGATGATGCCCTTCGGCGGCGCGTCGGTCGCGTACCCCAAAAACTGCAGCCGTGACACCTTGACGGCGCCATCCCGCCGCACCAGCGGGGCGGGATCACCTATAAGAGGAATCTGTGCCAAATCCTCCGCTCGCCTGCGGGCAGCGCCGCGGCGCGTGAAGTCCGGCGGCGCAACGTCCAACACGCTCACCCCGGCTAACACCTGGTGGGAGCCAGGCGCGCGCAGGACAAACCGGTCGCCGGGCTCAAGCGGCAGGCCGCGTGAGAGCGTGATTCGCGCGTGATCATCATCCAGTCGCCGCACGTGCGCAGTCAACGCGGCGGTGCCGATGTGTGCGGCGAGTTCGGTAGGGACATCGGAAAGCGCCCGCCCGGTGACTCTTCGGGCATCAAACTGCTCCACCACCGGCCATTGGTCCGGGCGAACCAAAACGTCGCCGCGACGCACGTCGCTCGCCGTCACCCCACGGAGGTTGACCGCCGCCCGCGACACCGGCTCGATGGTCTCCACCTGACGTTTCTCACTTTGCAACCCACGGACAGTGACCGTCGGCCCGCCGACGACAACCAGACTGTCCCCGACCGTCACCTCACTCGCCGCCAAAGTCCCAGTCACCACCGTGCCGGCGCCTTTGACGGTAAACGACCGGTCCAGCCATAACCGCAGACGGGAGGTCTGCGCCGCCACCGCTGCCTGTCCCAAGACGCGGTCCAGTGCCTGCCGCAAGTCGTCTAACCCGGCTCCGGTGCGGGCGGAGACGGGGACGATGGGGGCATCGGCAAGCGCGGTGCCGGAAAGCTCCTCCCGGACCGAGGTCTGGGCCGCCGCCTGCTGGTCAGGCGTGGCCTTGTCGCAGCGCGTGAGCGCCACCACGCCGTGCTCGATGCCGAAAGCGGCGAGTGCGTCGCGATGATCCGCCGACTGCTGCTGCCACCCCTCGTCCGCCGCGACGACAAAAAGCACCACGGACGCCGGCCCGACGCCAGCAAGCATGTTGCTCAAAAAGCGCTCGTGCCCGGGAACATCGACGAACGCCAGATCGGCCCCCGACGGAAGCTTGGTCCAGACAAAACCTAAGTCAATAGTCAGCCCGCGCTGCTTTTCCTCTTTCCACCGGTCTGGGTCCATGTCCGTGAGCGCCCGGACCAGGGTGGATTTGCCGTGGTCGACGTGGCCTGCGGTGGCGACAACGTACATTTACCGCGCCCTTTCAATCGCTCGCAGAACGTCGTCGTCCTTTTCCGGCGGCACGCAGCGCAGGTCCACCAGGCACGCCCCGTCGTGGACGCGGGCGAGCACCCGTTCGCGGCGCAGCCCCTCCGCCAGTCTCTCCGGCAGTTTGAGCGCCCACCCGTCCAGCGGGTATCCCGGCGCGCCACCGCCGCCGACTCGCCCGGCGTGTGGGACCACCTCGCCGCCGACCTTCGCCGCCAGACCTTCCGTCCGACGCCGCAGCGCATCCGGGTCAGCGTGCAGCGCCTGCCGGACTGCGTTGTCGGGGGCGTTGACGGCTGCTTCTACGGCGTTGAGCCGAAGCTTGTCGATGCGCACCGCCCGCGCCAGCGGATGCCTTTTCACCTTCTGGATCGCCGCGGCCTTCCCCAGCAGGATGCCCGCCTGCGGGCCGCCTAAGAGCTTGTCGCCGGAGGCAATGACAAGGTCGGCCCCCTGCGCCAATTGCGTGGCGATGTCCGGCTCGTCCGGCAGCACCGGATCGTGGTTTAGCAGCCCAGACCCTAGGTCAACGATGAGCCCCACCCCGTGCTCGTCCGCCAGGCGCCGCAGTTCCGGCACGGACACCGCCGACGTGAACCCCTCGATCCGGAAGTTCGACGGGTGCACCTTGAGCAGCGCTCCGACATTGCCGGTCAGGGCGCGCTCGTAGTCCGCGAGGTGCGTGCGGTTCGTCGCCCCCACTTCGCGGAGCCGGACGTGGGCCGACTCGATGAGCTCGGGCAGCCGGAACCCGGCGCCGATTTCGATGAGCTCACCCCGGGAGATGACCACCTCACGCCCCTCCGCCAGCGCGGTCGTTGCCAGCAGCAGGGCGGCCGCCCCGTTGTTGACCACGAGGGCGTCCTCGGCGTCCGGGCAGGCATCGAGAAGCGCCCGCACGGCCCCCGCCCCGCGCGCCCGGGACCGCTTCCCAGACTGGAGGTCTAGCTCCACGTCGGTGTACCCGGCGGCATCGGCAAGCGCGGCGACCGCGGCCGGCGGCAGTGGCGCCCGGCCCAGGTTGGTGTGCACGATAACGCCTGTGGCGTTGATGACTGGACGCAACGAGTGTGGCGCGGCCTCAGACAGTAGTCGGGAGACCTCCCCCGCCACCGCGCCCGGTGCCACGTCGCCCTGACGCGCCCGCTCCTGACAGCGCCGGATGACGCGGCGAATGACGTGTTCAGCGAGCCTGTCGCGCGCGGCAGTGACCGCGGGAAGTGCAAGCAGGTCGTCGGTGCGCGGGATGCGCCGCCGGGGATCGTCCACGATGGTCGCTGCCTCCTTGCAAAAAGTCGTGTGGCGGAGACGGACAGGAATCGAACCTGCCAGACCGAGATACTCGGCCTCACCGGTTTTGAAGACCGGGGCGCCCACCAGGACACGTACGCCTCCATCGGTTCACCTTACCGCGCCTAGAATTCACACCATGACTGACATCAAACTCACTTCGTACGCGGCGGGCGGCGGCTGCGCCTGCAAGATCCCGGCCGGCGAGCTGGAGTCGGCGGTCGAAGGGCTCGTTGGTGCCACGGACCCGAACGTCCTCGTCGGCCTTGACGACGGCGACGACGCGGCGGCGGTGCGCATTAGCGATCACACGGCCGTCATTTCCACCGCCGACTTTTTCACCCCGATGCTCAACGACCCGTATGACTGGGGCCGGGTCGCCGCGGCCAACGCCCTCTCCGACGTCTACGCCATGGGCGGCACCCCGTTGACCGCAATCAATTTGGTGGGCTGGCCGCGCGAGGAGCTTCCCCTCGAGGTGCTCACGGAGGTTTTGCGCGGCGGGATGGACATCGCCACGCAGGCGGGCATTGCTATTACCGGCGGGCATTCGATTACTGCCCCGGAGCCGATCTACGGGATGGCGGTGACCGGTACGGCGGACCCGGCGAAGCTGATGCGTAACGATGCCGCCACCGCCGGCCAGCCCATCACCCTGACTAAGCCCATCGGCGTCGGCATCTTGAACAACAAGCACAAGGCCACCGGCGAGGTAAGCCAGGCGGCGGTGGACTCGATGACGACGCTCAACGATAAGGCGTCGGCCGCGGCATTGCGGGCGGAAGCGCGCGCCGCCACCGACGTCACCGGCTTCGGCCTGCTCGGCCACCTATACAAGATGTGCCGCGCCTCCGGGGTGGGTGCGGTCATCGACGCCGCTAAGGTACCCGCGGTTGAGGGGGCCAAGCAGGCACTTGCCGATGGCTTCGTGCCCGGCGGTTCGCGCCGCAACCTCGACTGGGTGCGCCCACACCTTAAAGCAGACGGGGTGGATGAAGACACCCTCGTCTTCCTCGCTGACGCGCAGACCTCGGGCGGGCTGCTCGTTGTCGGCGAGGTGCCCGGCTACCCAGTCATCGGCGAGACGACCGAGGGATCCGGGGTTACCGTACGCTAACGACCATGTCGCGCAGGCGCTTGCGCTCGGCGCGGCGCTTTTGCGGGCCAATGGTGGTCGACGGATCCTTGACCGCTTCTTTGCCGGCGTTGAGCACGCCGAATCGGGTACACAGCGAGCCGGCCGCGAGCGCGATTCCGGAAACGGCGGCAACGGCCCGCGACTTGGTCAGGCTGGCCACGGCGGTGCCGATGCCGCCGGCGGCCACGAGATATTCGGACGCCTGCATGAGCTTTCCGGGCGTGCCGCGCTCGAGCGGGGCACGCTCCTCCGGCTCCATCCCCTCCTTCATCGCGTGGGTGAAGTAGAGATCGCCTGTCGCACCGGTAAGCGCCAAGGCACGGGCGGGGCCAGCGTGTGTGGTCGGGGTGAGTGCCATCGCAATCCCCGCGGCCGCAAGCGATGCCGACGAGACGAAGACGTACGGCAGGTGCTTTTTCGCCCCGTTCCACGTGGGGTTGGCGGTGTCGGCGAACAGGACCGCCGTGTAGCCGGCGAGCGGGCCGCCGAGGATGCCGGTGATGACGGTGGTCGGTCCCGCGAGCTTGCGGAGGAGGGAAGCAAACGGGATGGGCAGCTCTGCAACCGCCCCGACTGCGGAGGTGCCGCCGAACGCGCCGAGCAGCCAGGACCCCATGGACATCGGCGAGGTCACCTTGAACACGCGGAACATGTTGAACAGGCGCTCCGGACGGCCGAGATCGAGGACGAGGCACACCGAGCCGGCGCCCGCGGCGACAAACGAGGTCAACCGCGCCCGGGTGAGCAGCACCGGGTTCCGCGTCGCCATTGCGCCGGTGGCCAGCAGCGCAGACCCGCCGGCCACGCCACCGAGGAACAGGTAGGCGCCGATGGGCCACTCCCACGGCGGAGCCTTGACCACCTGACGGCCGTAGTAGGAGTCGAAGGTGAAATCCTCCGACATCCGGGCTTCCTTCGACCCGTCCATCGCGCCCGCGCCACGGCGCTTTTTCTTCCTTCCGCCACCGCGGCGGCGCGGTTCCTGGGGAGGCCGGTACTCGTCGTACTTACTCACTTGCGTCCTCCAATCACGAACGAAGCCGCGGCGGCCAGCGCCATCCCGCCGACCGCCTTGGCGAAGGTCTTGCCCAGCTCCGGCAGGTCCAAGGTGGGCACCCGCGGATCCGGCGGCAGGCCGTAGACCTCGGGGGAATCCAAGAGCAGGAAGATGGATCCGGTTCCACCCACCCCGTCACCGTCATTGGCGCCGTACAGGCGGGCCTCGGTGTAGCCCTGCTCGTGCAGCTGCGCGACCCGTTCGTGGGCCCGGCGCGACATCTCGGTATAGGTGCCGAACTGGATGGACTCGGTCGGGCACGTCTTCGAGCACGCCGGCTGCTCGCCCATCTTGAGGCGGTCGTAGCACATCGTGCACTTCTGGGCGACGCCGATGTTTTTGATCGGCATCTCAGTACCCGGGGTGTGGTCGGTGCGGGAATCGCGCTTGCCTAACAGACCGGCCAGCAGGTTCTGCCCGGCGTGCGGACGGTACTCGTTGTCCACGGTGGCGGTCTTGTCGGTCTTCAGGGTCACGCCGCCATCGTCACGCCGCTGGATAACGCCGAACGGGCACCCCGCCACGCACGTGCCGCAGCCGTTGCACACGTCGTCCTGGACGACGACGGTGCCGTACTCGGTGCGAAACAGCGCGCCGGTCGGGCACACGTCCAGACAGCCCGCGTGCGCGCAGTGCTTACACACGTCCGACGACATCAGCCAGCGGAAATCGTCCGTGTCCGGCGGGGTGGTGTCCTGCTTTTCGGCCTTCTCTGGGCCAACCGTGGGCATCCCCAGAGAGACGAGCCGGGCGCCTTCTGCGCGGGCCTTATCGATGCGCTGTTGGTTCTGCTCCACGAACGCCACGTGGCGCCAGGTGTTGGCGCCCAGCCCGCCGGTGTTGTCGTAGGAGTCGCCGGACAGCGAGTACTCCTCCACCGGGTTGCGGTTCCACTCCTTGCACGCCACTTCGCAGGCTTTGCAGCCGATGCACACCGACGTGTCGGTGAAGAAGGCCATCCGCTCGTAGGACGGGTACGCGGTGTGCGCGGCGTTTTCTGTCAACGCGTTCGCTGTCATTAGCTTCCCTTGTGTCCTTCCTCGAACTTCTCACTGCCCGATCCGTCGTTGCCGTCGAAGCCGAACCCGATTTCCTCTGGGTTGCCCTTCGCCGTTTCTTCCTCGCCGACCTGGAGCAGTTCGTTACCCGAGTCGATGGTGAGGCCTGCCCGCTCCTGGTATTCGCGCAGCATGTCCAAGCGCTCCGCGCCGCGCGGGCGCCGGCCCGGCTGGATGTCCACCGCGCTGACCTTCGAGTTCTGGATGAACACGTTGGGCTCGAGCGTGAGGTTGAGCAGGTCATTCGGACTGTCACCGGTGACCGGGGAGGTCTCGGACTGCCCATAGTGGAACGGCATGCCGATCTGGTGGAACTCCGCGCCGTCGATGACGAGCGGCTCCACGCGCTCAGTGACCAGCACGCGCGCCTCGATGACCCCGCGCGGCGACACCACGGTGGCCCAGCCGCCGTTGTCCAGCCCGCGCTTTTTCGCCAGCACCGGATCCACCTCGCAGAACAGATCCGGCTGCAGCTCCGCCAGGTACGGCACGCGGCGGCTCATCGCACCGGAAGTGTACATCTCGGTCAGGCGGTAGGTGGACAGGACGAACGGGTAGACCTCCTCGCCCGGTTCTCCCGGCGCCGGACGCGACAGGTTATCCGGGCGCTTGATGGTCAGACGCGTCGGCGACTGCTGCTGCCCATAGAGCTTGTTGCGCACCGGGGATTCCTGCGGCTCGTAGTGCGTGGGCAACGGGCCATCGGAAAGCCCGGTCGGTGCGAACAGCCAGGCGCGCCCGTCCGACTTCATGATGAACGCGTCGGTGCCGTCCAGGGCCTTCGGCCCCACGGCGTCCTTCGGCGCGCGGTAGTCCGGCGGCGTGTCGGCAGGGAAGTCGACGACGTCGTCGGAGGCCCACTTGCCGACCTCGGCATCCCACCACACGTACTTCTTGCGCTCCGACCACGGGGTGCCGTCCGGGGCCGCCGAGGCGCGGTTGTACAGGGTGCGGCGATTCGCCGGCCACGCCCAACCCCAATTGAGCGCCACGGAATTCTGTTCGCTGCCCGGCGACTTCCGCGCCGCCTGGTTCACGTTGTCTTTGAAGACGCCGCAGTAAATCCAGCAGCCGCCCGAGGTGGAGCCGTCGGACTTCATCTCGGTGTAACTCGGCAATAGCTGGCCCTTCTTCGGCCCGTCGAGGTAGTAGCCGTTGATCTCGCGCAGAACGTCCTCCGGATCGGGCTCACCGCCGTTAATTTCGCGGTAGTCCCAATTGAGTGCCTTCAGCGCCCGGTCGCGCGGATCGGTTGAATCTTGCAGCCGCTCGCGCAGCTTCTTGCCCAGCTGGTAGAAGAAGCGCAGCTCGCTGGTCGCCTCTCCCGGCGCCTCGGTGGCTTGGAAGCGCCACTGCAGCATGCGCTGCGTCTGGGTGAAGGTACCCGCCTTTTCCACGTGGGTGGCCGCCGGCATGAGGAAGACCTCGGTGCCGATCTCCTCGGTCTTCAACTCGCCGGAGCGGATTTCGGGCGAGTCGTACCAGAAGGAAGCGGTCTCGATTTCCTGGAAATCGCGAACCACGAGCCACTTCAAGTTGGCCAAAGCGCGTCGCTGCATTCCGCCATTGGACTGGGCGACGGCCGGGTTTTGGCCGAAGACCAAGTACCCTTCGACCACGCCGTTGAGCATGGCCTGCAACGTCTCGTACGTCGAGTGCGCGCCCGACACCCGCGGCAGGTAGTCCCAGCCCCAGTTGTTGTCGCGGCGAGCGTTGTCACCGAAGTACGACTTCATCAACGACACCGCGTAGTCCTCACCCGGCTGCCAGAATCCCTTCTGGTCCTTCGCGGCGATGTCGGCGACGAAATCGTCCCAGCCGCCGTGCTCGACAGCCGGCATCGGCAAGTAGCCCGGCAGGTTGTTGAACAACGTCGGGATGTCGGTCGATCCCTGAATGGAGGCGTGCCCGCGCAGCGCCATGATGCCACTGCCCGGACGGCCCACGTTGCCCATGAGCAACTGCAGGATCGCGGCGGTACGAATGAACTGCGCGCCCAAAGTGTGCTGGGTAAAGCCTAAAGCATAGGCGAAGCAGGTGGTGCGCTCCTTGCCGGAGTTCTTAGCGATGGACTCCGCCAAGTAGTAGAAGTCCTCCTGCGAAATACCGCACATGTCCTCGACCATCTCGGGCGTGTAGCGCGCGTAGTGACGCTTGAGGATCTGGAATACACAGTTCGGATCCTGCAGGCTGTCGTCGCGCCGCACGTTCCACGAGGCGCCGTCCTTTTCCGGCACGTACTGCCACGTATCCGTGATGTACTTTCCGGTCTCCGGATCGTATCCCGAAAACAGCCCGTCGAGCTCGTCGGTGTCGCGGAACTCATCGTGGATGATCATCGGCGCGTTGGTGTACGCCTTGACGTACTCGTCGAAGTAGTAGTCGTTGTCGATCATGTACTTGATGAGCGCGCCGAGCAGCACGACGTCCGTGCCGCCGCGGATGCCGATGTGGCGGTGCGCAAACGCCGAGGTACGCGTAAACCGCGGGTCGACGTGGATAATCCGGGCGCCCCGCTTTTTCGCTTCGGCTACCCACTGGAAGCCGACCGGGTGGCACTCGGCCATGTTGGACCCTTCGATGACGATGCAGTCAGCATTCGCCATATCCTGCAGCGGCTGGGTCGCGCCGCCGCGGCCAAACGAGGTTCCCAAACTGGGAACCGTGGCGGAGTGTCATATGCGGGCTTGGTTTTCGATCTGCACCGCCCCGGAAGCGGTGAACAGTTTCTTGATGAGGTAGTTCTCCTCATTGTCCAGGGTCGCACCGCCCAATCCGGCGATGCCCATGGTGCGGTTGAGCGGCCGCCCCTCGTCGTCGGCGTCTTCCCAGCCGTTGGCGCGCGATTCGAGGAAGCGGTCGACGATCATGTCCATCGCCTCGTCCGGATCCAGGTACTGCCACTCGGTGGAGTACGGCGCGCGGTACTTGACCTTGGTCAAGCGCGTCGCGGAGTTCACCAGCTGCTCGGACGCCGCACCCTTCGGGCACAGCCGGCCGCGCGAAACCGGCGAGTCCGGATCACCCTCGATCTGGATGACGCGGTCGTCCTTGACGTACACCCGCTGGCTGCAGCCGACAGCGCAGTACGGACACACGGACTGCACGACCTTGTCCGCCTCCACGGTGCGCCCGATCTTTTCCTCCGACTTTTTCGACTTCGTCGAAGCGTCCCTACCGAAGGGATCTTTTGACCGGAGTTGACGGAACACCGGCCAGTTCAGGGGCTTAATAGACATATCCCCTAAACTACGGGCTCACCGGCTTTTTCACTAGAAAGGCTGCCCTAACCCGCCATGCACGGCTCCACAGAACTTCTCGCCTACGCGCGCTCGCGCATAGAAAGGCTGTCCCCCACGGCAGCGCACGCAGAGCTGTCCCGCGATCCCCGCGCCCTGCTTATCGATGTCCGCACCGCCTCCCACCGCGCCACCGGCGGCCATGTTCCCGGCGCACACTGTATTGACCTCACCGTCCTCCCATGGCGCCTCGACCCGGAATTCGGTTGGAGGATCCCGGAGGCGACGTCCTTCGACCAGCGCTACATACTGATGTGCCGCCACGGGTTTTCCACATCGCTTGCCGCGTGGCAGCTAGGCTTGATGGGTCTTAACAACGTGGCGGACATCGACGGCGGATTCGAGGCGTGGTGTGCCGCCGGCCTCCCCGTGGACCGCTCCCCCACATTCATGGCGGACGTGCGGGAATGAAAAACGGGAAAAGCCCCGAGCCGTATGGCCCGGGGCTTTACGCGCTAGCGCCGCTAGTTTTTACTTGCGGTCGGTGCGCTCGTCCTTGAGGTGAGCACCCTCGGTGTCCACCTGCTCCTTGCGCAGCTCGGTGGTGTGGCGCTCGGTGTCCTGAACCTGGTCCTTGTTCAGGTTGATCTTCTCGACCGGGACGGTCTCCTTCTCAACGTTGACCTTGTCCTCGTGCAGGGTCACGGAAGCCTCGTCCTCGCCGATCTTGCCGTCGTAGTTCTTGGCGTCGGCCTCGGAGATCGGGGTGCGCTCAACGGAAACCTCTTCGCGGGTAACCGGAACCTCGACGGTCTCCTTGTCGGAAACGACGTACTTGCGCAGGCGAGCCTCGCCGGTGGCAACGCGGTCCTTGGAGACGTTAGCGCGCTCCTCGGAACGGATGATCTCGTTGTCGGCGGTGCGGTTGTCGCGGTCCGCAGCGGTGCGCTCGCGGTCAGCAACCTCGCGGTCAGCAGCGGTGCGCTCACGGTCCTGAGCAGCACCAGCACCTGCACCGGCAACGCCAGCGCCAGCGTTCTCGTTGGCGTACTCGGTGGTGTCGGTTGCGTTCTCAACGCCGTAGTGGCGGAAGATCTCGGACTGCTGCTCCGGGGTGAGAGCGGAATCGGTGTCGAACTCCGGAGCGTCCTTGATGCGGTCCTTCGGGAAAGCCAGGGTCAGCTCCTCGCCGGTGAACTTGTGGCCGCGGAGCGGAACCAGGGAGCTGCCCATGCCGAACAGGCCGTGGTTGACCTCGACGAAGGTCGGCTGGCCGTTGTCATCGTTGACGAAAACTTCCTTGACGGAACCGATCTTCTCGCCCTCAGAGTCGAAGGCAGTTGCGTCGAACAGGTCCTTGATGTTCTTAGCCATTCTTCTGCTTTCCTTTCGCATGATGGTGTGTATGTGCAGCACGCGGACACTCAACTTGCGAGTGCTGCGGGCTGCTTAGCGGCAGAAATTCCAGTGCGGAATCTCCACCGCCCTTCACCCGCCTGAGGCGTGTGAGACCCCACCATACGGAAAGTGCTCGGAACGCTATCCGGGGAAAGCAAATTGACCCCCGCCACTACCCCCAAATCACCCCTATCTCCCCAGCTCAACACGTTAATAACGAAATTGTAACGAGTGTCAATACTACCCACATCCGTCCCGCACCGGTGCCCGAAAACGTAAAAAAATCCCCGCCAACCAAAATCGGTTAGCGGGGTCTCGGCGAAGGAAGGTTTAGTGCTGCCCCTCAGCGAACTCCTCGACGATCTTGGAGTTGAAGGCCGGCAGGTCGTCCGGCGTGCGGGAGCTCACCAGGCCCTGATCGGTCACGACTTCCTCATCGACCCAGGTCGCGCCCGCGTTGCGCAGGTCGGTCTTCAGGGACGGGAAGGACGTAATCGTCCGGCCGCGCAGCACGTCCGCGTCGGTCAAGATCCACGCACCGTGGCAAATGGCACCGAGCGGGAGATCCGCCTCCATGTGCTTCTTCACGATGGCCACGGCGTCGTCGTCCAGGCGAATCGTGTCGGCGTTGGTCGTACCGCCCGGCAGGATAATGCCGTCGAAGTCGGAGTCCTTGGCCAGGCCCGTCGTGGTATCGACATCCACCTTGGTGCCATTCTTGCCCTCGATGGTACCGCCCTTGGTGGACAGCACCTTCACGGTCGCACCGGCGTCCTTCACGGCCTCCACCGGGGAGGTCAGCTCCGAATCCTCGAAACCGTCGGTGGCGATAACGGCAATGGTCTTGTTGGACAGGTCAGCCATAATGCACGCTCCTTTTGCGTCGTCTATGTATCGTCCACCCGCCGATGGTAACGACTAGTGGCCGGCTTGGGCCACGGATTTGCGCCCGTGAACGACGAGGTAGAGCACGGCCGCCAACACGATGACGCCGGTCAGCGCCCAGTACATCGCGCTGTACCCGGCCGCCGAGACGATGAGCCCCAAAAGGATCGGCCCGAAGCCGATGCCGACATCGAGAAGCAAAAACAGCGTCGAAATTCCCGTACCCATCTTCTTCGCAGGAACCAGCCGCACCGAGATGGCCTGCGCGGCCGGCATGAGCGTGCCGTAGCCGCCACCGACAAACACACCCGCCAGGATGACCTGCCACTGGCTGGTCGCCACCGCCAACAAGATCAGTCCGGCCGCGAAAGAGACCAGCCCTGGGTAGAAGACCGCGTTGTCGCCGCGGCGATCCTGCAGACGGCCGAGGAAGAAGCGCGAGATGAGCATCACTAGCGCGTAGGCAAGGAAGAACCACGCCGCGGTTTGGGAGGATAGGCCGCGGTCGGCGGAAAATTCGTTCAAGAACGTGATGATGCCCGAGTAGGTCACGCCAGCCAGCAGCATGACCGACGCGATGGGCACGACCCGCGGGCTGATCAGCGAGCTAAGGCTGAACTTCGGGCGCTCCGATCCTTCGTCCGCGGCCGACGCCGGGACGCGCAGTACGAAAGCAAGCGCGAGGGAAGTTGCGGACACGATGAGCGCCGCGAGCGGCAGGCCCTCATCGCCCCAGTTGTCGGCGATCATGATGCCCAGCCCGGGGCCGACCGCGGTCGCGGCGGTGGTACCCAACGCGAAGTAACCGGTCCCCTCCGCGCGCCGCTTGGGCGGAATGATCGTCTGTGCGACAGCCATAATGGACGTGCTGGCGAAGGCGTAGCCGATGCCGTGGATGGCACGCACCGCGATGAGCACGCCTAGGGAATGCGCAGCGGAATAGAGAGCCGTCGCAACAACCACCAGAATGACCGAGGCGTACAGCGACTTTTTGATCCCGATGGTGTCAACAGTAAAGCCCGAGAACACTCGGGCAAGAGTGGCGCCGATGACGAAGGAGCTGGCCGCCAGGCCGCTCATCGCCTCGTTCGCGCCGAATTGGTGGGCGGCATACGCCGCCATGGTGGTAATGAGGATGTAAAAACCCAGATACTGGGAGAAATTAATGACCCACGCAAGCAAGAAGCGCGGGGTCATGAGCTTTTCGTCTCTGGCCGCAGCCTCCGTCACGACGCCCTCTTTTCTTGTTGAGTTCTCTAATGCGGAGGCCATTATTCTCCGCACGGAGGGCGTCGTGCAAACGACAGCAGTTACCGGACCGTCACGCGAACGCCCGTATCCGGGCGGGTGAGAATCTTCGTCCAGTCGAAGGTGGTGTCCTCGCGGTCGGTGGAAATCTGCACGTCAGGACGGGAAAGCATCTCCACCGCAGAGGACAGTGCGGCAACCGCGATCTTCTCGCCTGGGCAGCGGTGGCCGCTGCGGACATCGGCGCCGCCCTGCGGAATGAAAGACGTGATGGATTCCGCGTCCTTCTGGGCCGGGTAGTCCATGAAACGCTCCGGGTCGAACGACCCCGGCGTCTTCCATTCCTTCGGGGAATTCAGCGTGCCCACGATGTCCAGGATCACGCGCTGGCCCTTGTGGACCGGGCAGCCGGACACCTCGGCGTCCTTGCGGGCAAACCCGGGGAGCATCGGCACGAACGGGAACGCGCGGCGCGTTTCCTGCGCGAAGGCGACCGCTTCGTGGCCCTCGCCGTTGCGGATGCGCTCTGCCCACTCTGGGTGTTCCACCAGCGCCACGGCAGCGAAGGCAGCGAAGCGTCCCACGGCGATGGTCGGGCGGGTGAGGTTCTGCAGCTCGATGCCGGCAACCTGGGCATCGACAAGCTCGCCGTTCTTATCCCGCAGGTTGGCCATGTGCTCAACCACGGAATCCTGCGGCACCTCTACCTCGCCGGCGCGGGCCTTTTCGATGTACTCGCGGTAGAACTTGTTGGTGCGGAAGCGCTCGAAAATCGCGATCGGCGTCGAGGTGACCTTGCCAAACGTGTCCAGCAGGCGGTTGAGCTGGCGCACGACGCGGTCAGTCTCCTTGTCCGAGACCCGAATGCCCGCCCAGCGGAACGCAGCGCGGCCGAACGCCAGTGCCATGTCCGCGTGCACGTCGCCGGGCTGGTGCTGGCTGGCCCACTGGCGGTACATGCGGTCGACTTCCTCGGCCACCAGCGGCTCGAACTGCGCGACGCGGTCGTCTTCGTAGGCCATATCGGCCATCGCGTTCTTGCGCACGCGGTGATCCTCGCCATCGAGGGTGTGCACCGCCCCGTTGCCGAACAGCGGGAACTGCACGAACTTCGGCATCGCGCCGTCGCGCTCGATGTTGTCGGAATCGTAGAAGAAGTCGACGCCCTCATCGCCACGCACGATGACCGCGCCCTTGCCCAGCAGACGGGTGGTAAACGGGCGGTGGGAATCGGGACTCAAACCGGCCTGCTTCCGCAGGACCGACGGCATGAGGTAACCCTTGGTCAAAATTTTCAGGGACTGTTCGCCTTTAACGCGGGGAAATTTGATAGCCATGTGACCCACGCTACCCAAGAAACGCGCAGGCGGCAGCGACCAAAGCTTCGGTGCCCGTCCGCAGCGTTGGCTGCATGACCGGCGCAAACTTCGGGCTGTGGTTCGGGATGGACTCGCCTTCCGGCAGCCCGCCGAAGAACCAGTAGCAATACGGGGCGTCGTAGGCGTCGGGCACGTGCGAGAAGTCCTCGGACGCGGTGACCGGGTCGGTGTGGAACACCTTGTCCTCGCCGAAGTGGTCCACCAGTGCCGCCTTGACCTTCTCCGTCGTGTCCTCGTCGTTGACCGTCAGCGGGAAGTGATCGTAGTGCTCGTACTCCGGTTCCTTCGGGCTGCGCGAGATGGCGCACTCCCCGTCCACGACTCGGTGCACGGCGTCGACCAAGAAGTCGCGCTTGTCCTCATCGTAGGCGCGGATGTTGATTTCCAGCGTCGCCGAATCCGCGATGACGTTGGCTTTCTTGCCAGCAGAAATGCTGCCGACCGTGATGACGCCGAAATCACCCGGTGCGATCTCCCGAGAGATCACCGTCTGCAAGCGCGTGACGATGCTGCTGGCCAGCACCACCGGGTCCACGCCGAGGTGCGGCATCGAGCCGTGCGAGCCATCGCCATAGACCTTGATGCGCATGCTCACTGCGGCGGACATAACGCTGCCGGAGGCAATAGCGAGGCTGCCGGCGGGTACCTCCATGCCGAAGACGTGCTGACCGAGCACCACGTCGGGGGCAGAGACCTTGTCCACGAGGGCATCGTCAAGCATGGCTTTCGCACCCGCGCCGGTCTCCTCTCCCGGCTGAAACAGCAGGTGCAGCGTGCCCGACCACGCGTCTTTATTCTCGACCATCAACTGCGCCATGCCCATCAGGGCGGTGACGTGGGTGTCGTGGCCGCACGCGTGCATTACGCCCGCGTCCGGGTCGGCGGCGTAGTCGAGGCCGGTCTCTTCTGCCACCGGCAAGCCGTCGAAGTCGGCGCGGAGCATCACCGTCGGCCCCTCGCCATTTTCCACGGTGCCAACAACACCGCCGCCGATCTCCTGACTGGAAATCCCCAGGCTATCCAGCTTGTCCGCAATCACACCCCGGGTGCGCTCTTCCTCCATCGACAGCTCGGGGTGGCTGTGGAGGTCTTTGTAGAAGTCTTCCTGCCACTCCAACAGCTCGTCGGCGCGGGAAACGATGTCGTTCACAGTGTTCTTATCGCCCATGCCCTCCCACCGTATACGTCACACAATGCCTGCGGCACGGGCCACTTCGCGGTAGGCCGCCGCGTGATCCTCCACGGACGCGTGCGCGTTCAACCCGCTCGGGTTTGGCGCGACAAACAGCCGCGTGCCCTCCCAAGGCGATTCCTGCTCGCCCGTGGTGGCCTTCGGTTTCTTGAAAGCCTGCCGGTACGAGGTGATTCCCAGCACCGCGATCACCTTTGGGTGGTGCTCGTCCACGATGCGCGCCAACCGCTCTGGCGCCTCCCGGAGCTCTGCGGTGGTCAGCTCATCGGCACGCGCGGACGCCCGCGGCACCAGATTGGACACCCCGATGCCTTTGTGGTGCAGCTCCGCTAAGTCCGCTTCCGTGTAGCCGGCGGACGCATCGAACTGGTGCGAGGTGATCCCGGCCTTGTACAAAGCCGGGTAAAAGCGGTTGCCGGGCCGTGCGAAGTGGGCCCCGGTCGCCGCGGTCCAAAGCCCCGGGTTGATGCCCACGAACAGCAGGTTGAGCGGATCTGGCAACAGATCCTCCACCGTCTTATCGCGGTACTTTTGCAGTTCTTCCTGGCTAAATCGCACTAAGCACCTTCCCTACTTCTCCAGCGCGTAGCGCACGAGCGCCCCTGCCACGCGCGGACACTCCGCCGGCTCGCGCATAACGTCATCGATATCGATCCCCAGCTTCTCCGCGCCTTGCCGCGCCTTCTTGTCCACCACCGGGGCGATTTCCGGCCACACTCCCTGTACCTCGCGCAGGAAGATATCCACTCCCGCGGGCCCAAATCCGGGAAAGGCCTGCAGCCGCTTCTTCAGGTCGGTGCGGCTGGTGGCGGCATCGTAAAGCACCCGCAGGTCCCCGCCGTAGTCATCGAGCAACTGGCGGGCACCGTCCTGCAGCCGGGTGGCGGTGCTTTCGTCGTAGCGGGCGTACTTGTGGGCGCCGAAGATGGAAATCAGCCGCGACCGCGGCGCCTCCACCATCGCCTGCGGGGTGTCGATGCCCGCCTCGAACAGCCCCTTCGCCGCCCGCGCCGCAACGCTGGCATTAATCGGCTTAGCCTGCATGTTTGCCAGCACGAAGACCTGGTAGAGGGCCGCCGGCTCGTTGGCCACGGTGATCCCAGCCTCCTCGGCGAAAGTGGTGGGATAGCGCTCAATTACCTCATCAATCGTGCTCATACGGACCACCGTAGCGCCTAGGCTCGACAAGATGACCGCGCCATCACACCGCATTCTCCTCACCGGATTCGGCCCGTTTGGCCAGAGCACGTTCAACCCCACCATCGGGGCGGTGGAATCGCTCGCAGAGCGCAGCGACGTCATCACGGCCATTTTGCCCGTCGAGTACCGCGCCGCCACCCGCCGCATTCGCGAGCTCATCCACGACCACGCCCCCGACGCCATCGTCAGCCTGGGCCTTGCCGAACCGCGCAGCACCCTGTCCGTCGAGCGCGTGGCCATCAACCTCGCCGAGGCCCGCATCCCCGACAATTCCGGCTACCAGCCCCAGGACACCGCGCTTGCCGATGCCCCCTCCCCCGCCGCCTACTTCAGCACCCTGCCGGTCAAACGTCTGGTGCAAGCGCTTGCCGATGCCGATGTCCCCGGCTCCCTGTCCTATACCGCCGGCACGTTCGTGTGCAATGCGGTGATGTATGCCGCGTTGGATGAAACCGCTGGCACCGACGTTCTGTCCGGGTTCATTCACGTGCCGCAGGCTTTGGGCCACGAGACGTCAGAGACAACCGGGACGCCGCTGGCTCAGGACACTATCAACCGCGGAGTCGCTGCCGCACTTGACGTACTTTTCTCCACTGATCAGGTGTCCACGAACGGCAACTTCGGGGCATTGCAGTAGCCGGCGTCATCGCTACGATGGGGCGACATGGATGGTATGAACAACGACCCGACCGATCCGAACTACGATTCCGCCGACAGCACCAACGAGCCCATCGACCGCGACGAGGACCAGATGGCACAGGACACCGGCTCCCAGGTGGGATACGGCGAGGAAGTCACCGAGGACGAGGACGCCCAGTAGCGTGTTCTAGCTCGACTTCATCTCCTAACCGCGGCCGCCGCCAGACTACTCGTTGACCCGTAAAGGTCTTCAGTGTCGGCGGCGTTATTTCGTCCAACGCCGCGATGTAGTCGCCCACCATCCGGCGCGGCAATCGCAGCCCCACCGTCAGATGTGGTGTCCACTCCGGGCCACGCCCATCCGGGTTCGCGGCGCTTACTTCTCGGGCGGCCGCCTGCACGTCGTGGGGCGCGTCGAGTAGCCACGTGACAGTTTGCTTACTCTTTGTCCCAAATACGGCCACGCCGGTGCGCCGGAACTCGACTGGCGTGAGTGGCGCCAAAAGCTCTCCCGCCCGCCGAACCGCTTGCTCGCCCATTTCTGGTGCGAATGTGACGGTGACATGCGGGGGCTGCTCTTGGCGAGGAAAGCCCGCGGCCGCGAGGGCATCGAACACCTCACGGATCCGGGTCGCTTCCGCATCCGGCAGTCGAAACAGGATGTTATCGGGAGACATTGGATCCCAAACTTACCGCCGACCGAGCTGTGATTAGAGCGGCGGCTCCTCTTCGTAGTCGGGGTCGGTGTCGGGGTGGGTGTTGGTGTTGGTTGGTTCGGTGTCGGGTTCTGGTTTGGTGTTAAGGGCGCGTTCGCGGGCGTTGGCCCGGCGGGTAGCAATCGCTTGGTCGACCGTCTGCAACCAGTTGCACGTCTCGGGTGCCAGCGGGCCGGCAGCAGTAGTGGACTGCCAGGTGCCGTCGGTAAATAGCCACACCACATCACCCGTGGCGGGATCGAGGATGTAGCGGGCCCGTTTGTCGGTTTTGATGTTGTGAGAGAGTGTCCGATTCTTTGTGTGCGGGGGTTTGGTTTACAAGTAGTCCGCGAATCGGTCGGGGTAAGCCACGGCTAGTTGGTTGATGGCTTGTTTCCACCCGGTGGCTTTCGCTCCTTCAATATAGCCGTTGCATTCGATATCGCGCTTCGCTTTCTTGGCTCGCTGGGCGGCGCGCTTGTCTTCGATGTTGCAGATCATCAGCCACAGCGTTTTCAACGCCGCGGTATCGTTCGGGAACTGGCCGCGGTTACGGGTAGCTTTACGCAGTTCAGCATTCAGCGACTCGATCGAATTGGTGGTGTAGAGCACCCGGCGTGCCGCCGGCGGGAACTGTAGAAACGGCACGAACCGCTCCCAAGCGTCGCGCCAGACTTTGACCGATTGCGGGTATTTCCGGCCCAGTTCACTGGCTTCGAACGCATCCAAGGCGGCACGGGCGGTGTCCTCGTTTGCGGCCGTGTAGACCTCACGCAGCGCCCGGGAGACCCCTTTGCGGTCTTGGTAGGACACCCACCGGTTCGCAGCCCGAATCAGGTGCACGATACAGGTCTGCACCATGGAATTCGGCCAGGTGGCTTCCACGGCTTCCGGCAGGCCTTTGAGCCCGTCGCAGCAGACAATGAACACGTCCTGGACACCGCGGTTGGCCAGATCCGCGCAGACCGATGCCCAGAATGCGGCACCTTCATTTTCAGCGATCCACAATCCCAGGATGTGCTTGATGCCGTCCATGTCGACGCCAACCGCCATATAGCAGGACTTGTTGACCACGCGGTGGCCGTCACGGATTTTCACGCGTAGCGCGTCGAGGAAGATCACCGGGTAGAACTCGTCGAGCTGGCGGTTTTGCCAGATCATGACCTCGTCTAACACCGCATCGGTAATGGTGCTGATCGTATCCGGGCTCATATCCACCCCGAGCGTGGTCGCGAGGTGATGCTGGATATCGCGCACTGTCATCCCGCCGGCGTATAGCGAGACGATCATGTCGTCGAGTTCTGTGAGTCGGCGTGCGCCCTTGGGCACCATCCGGGGAGTAAAGGTGCCGGCACGGTCCCTGGGCACGGTCACTTCCACCGCGCCGTAGCCAGAATTGACGGTCTTGGTGTACGACCCATTGCGGTGATTGTTGCCCTGTGCGGATTCGACTTGGGCTTTGGTCTTGCGGTCAGAATGGCTATAGCCCAAATGCGCATCCATCTCCGCCTGCAGACCAGCGTTGATTGATGCCTGTAGCAGGCCTTTGACCAGCTCGCTTGCATCATCAGCGGAAGCCGACAGCTCGCTGATCAAGCTGGCGAGCTCAGGATTTTCCATCAGCTTCTCGCTGATCTCATTGACCTTTGCCGGGTCATGGTTTTTCTTCGGTGACACCGTAGTCATTATCGGTGAAACTCCTTCTAGATCAGAGCCTCACACACAAACTTCCTGACACCCTCTGTTGTGATGATGCTGGCACAGATTCACCAGATTCCACGCTGCCGTCGGCCCACCGTCCGCAAAATCCACACAATGATCCTTCTGACACCGATACGCCGGCAGGCAACACCCCGGATACCGGCAGGTACCGTCCCTGCCGTTGAGATACGCCTTCAACCTGTCCGGGGTGGAGTAGTTTGTGCTTTCCATCCAGGCGGCCGCATTCATGTCTTTACGCCGGGATGCTTTCCCGGCAAGCTCGGCACCTGTTTCGGCGTCGGTCCAGCCAGTACCTTCGACAAACACCGGCGCATGCGCAAGATCCGCCGCCTGAAACACATTCAGTGTCACATCCACATCCCGGTTGATATCAGTCAGCACCAACATCGCGAACGCTTCCGAAGCGCTGACCCCGTACTCGTCGGCAACCCGGCGGATCACCCCATTGATCTGGGCGGCAGTCTCCGTGTCGTATTCAACACTGATACACCCCACCCCGCCGGGAAGACTCGACCAGTCATACCGGCCTTTACGCTTCCGACGTTTCTCAGCTTCCTTTTCTGCCTCTGTGCTTACCGCGTCGGCAAGTTCTGGGTCTTCGGCAGCGACTAAGGCGTTGAGTTTGCGGCGTAAGTTGCGCACCGACGGCAGTACTTGGCCCGCCCGGGTGGGGGTCAAATACTTGACTAGGGCGGCATCGATACGCGCTAGTGCTTCCTCATCTGGAGTGCCGAGTTTGCACAACACCTGGTCGATAACGATCAGGCGGGAGAAATCCAGGTGGAACAACCGCTCATGCACCTCCCGCAGGCCGGGTAGCTCATCCAGGCGGAACAGTGCCATGAAGATATTGGCCACCCGGGTTGGTGATTTTCCCGTCAACCCGGCCAGGCGGGTGCAGGCCAGATCGAAATCATCGTCTGGTTCCGGCAAGCACTCACGGTGCATGAAGTATTCGAACTGGCGTAGTTGTGTCGCGGTTGTGGCTATGTCGTTTCCTGGTGTGGACACCGTGTAATACGGACCCATTGGGCCCCTCCCCCGAAAAGTATTCGCTAACGTGTTCTACACACCACCCACCATAACGGTTCCAGAACCGAAGTCAAACCCCACCTCGAACACGTATTCGTTTCGTTACAAACCGCCGTCACGCAATCCGCAAAACACGAAAAGACCCCAGCCACACACACCATATGCGCAGCTGGGGCCCGGGAAGGACCGGCGGGATACTTACACGTTGAACTTGAAGTCCACGGTATGTAGTTGCAAAGTTACTTTCTCGAGAACCTCGCCGCCCACGTCGCTCCCGCGTTGGGTGGCAGCCGAACCACAAAGGATCAGTCATCTGCTATCCCATCGACTAATTCTTGCAGGTCGCAGGACCTTCGCGTAACTGTCAGTTCAGCACACTTTGAATCGTTCAGCACACGATGTATTGTTCAGCACATGCTGACTATTGCTTCACGCCTCGACGTCATGAACCGGCTCGGCCGGGCCATGGCGGATCCGACGCGTTCCAGAATCCTGATGACACTACTCGACGGCCCGAGCTACCCGGCCGTACTTTCGCGCGACCTGGGCCTGACCCGCTCAAACGTCTCGAACCACCTGACCTGCCTGCGTGACTGCGGCATCGTCGTTGCCGAGCCGGAGGGCCGCAAGACACGCTACGAAATCGCCGATCCGCACCTCGCGGCAGCGCTCAACGCGCTGGTGAACGCGACGTTGGCTGTCGACGAAAACGCCCCGTGCATCGACCCTGAGTGCTCGGTGCCCGGCTGCGGCGAGAAGGGAGAGGACGCATGAGCTCGGCGTGTGGATGCGAACACGAACCCGCCACGGAGATCGAAGAACTCGATCGGCCATGGTGGAAGGACCCCGAGTTGCTACTGCCGATCTTCTCCGGCGTAGCCCTCTGCGTAGGCCTGGCGCTGGGCTGGTCCGGGCTAGCGACACCCGCGACAGTACTGTTCTGGGTCGGCCTGCTGCTAGGGGCGTATACGTTCGCGCCCGACGCGATCCGAAACCTTGTCACGAAGCGCAAGCTCGGCATTGGTTTGCTGATGACCATCAGCGCGGTCGGCGCGGTAATCCTCGGTTACGTCGGAGAGGCCGCGGCGCTAGCGTTCCTGTACTCGATCGCCGAGGCGCTGGAAGACAAGGCGATGGACCGGGCGCAGGGCGGACTGCGGGCACTGTTGAAGTTGGTACCGCAGACCGCGACGGTGCTGCGCGACGGCACGTCGGTCGAGGTCGCAGCGAAGGACCTCGCGGCTGGCGAGCTTATGCTCGTGCGCCCCGGAGAGCGGATCGCCACGGACGGCATCATTCGGTCTGGGCGCTCCAGCCTTGACACCTCAGCGATCACCGGAGAATCCATTCCGGAGGAGGTTGCGCCCGGCGACGAGGTGCCCGCGGGAGCGATCAACTCCGCCGGTGTGCTGGAAGTCCAGACGACCGCAGCTGGAACGGACAACTCGCTGACCACACTCGTGGACCTGGTCGAGCAGGCGCAGGCGGAAAAGGGCGACCGCGCCCGGATCGCCGACCGGATTGCCCAACCCCTAGTGCCCGGGGTGATGATCCTGGCGGTGCTAGTCGGCGTGATCGGCTCGCTGCTGGGCGACCCCGAGACGTGGATCACCCGTGCGTTGGTGGTTCTGGTCGCAGCGTCGCCGTGCGCGCTGGCAATCTCCGTGCCGCTGACGGTCGTGGCCGCGATCGGCGCGGCCAGCCAGTTCGGCGTGGTCATCAAGTCTGGCGCGGCGTTCGAGCGGCTCGGCGGCATCCGTCACCTGGCGGTGGACAAGACCGGAACCCTCACCCGCAACCAGCCCGAGGTTACCGGCGTGGTCCCGGCAGACAGGTTTGATCGGGCGCAGGTGCTTACTTTCGCGGCGGCAGTTGAGCAGCAATCGACGCACCCCCTCGCCGCGGCGATCGCGGCAGCGGGGCCCGAAGCGCCCGCCGCCCAGGACATCAGCGAGGAAGCCGGGCACGGCATCAGCGGCACCGTCGAAGGCCGACGGGTGCTGGTGGGCAGCCCCCGGTGGATCGACGCCGGGCCACTGAAGGCAGACGTTGAGCGCATGGAGTCCGAAGGCCAGACCTGCGTCCTAGTCACCGTCGATGACGCTCTCGCCGGAGCGATCGGTGTCCGCGACGAGCTGCGTCCCGAGGTTCCCGAAGCCGTGCAGACCCTGCGCGCCAACGATGTGGAAGTGAGCATGCTCACCGGCGACAACACTCGCACCGCCCGGGCGCTGGCTGAAATCGCCGGAATCGACGACGTGCGCGCCGAGCTGCGCCCTGAGGACAAGGCAAGCATCGTCGCCGAATTTTCCTCCAAGACGCCGACGGCGATGATCGGCGACGGCATCAACGACGCGCCGGCACTGGCGGGCGCGACGGTGGGCATTGCGATGGGAGCAACCGGCTCTGACGCCGCGATCGAGTCCGCTGACGTCGCCTTCACTGGCCACGACCTCCGGCTGATCCCGCAGGCGCTGCAGCACGCCCGCCGAGGCAGCAGGATCATCAACCAGAACATCGTGCTGTCTCTGGCCATCATCATCGTGTTGATGCCACTGGCGATCAGCGGTGTGCTGGGCCTGGCCGCCGTCGTGTTGGTTCACGAAGTCGCTGAAGTCATCGTGATCTTGAACGGCCTGCGGGCTGCACGAGCGAAACGCTGAGGCTGTGACCGGCAAGTCTTATAAGAGTTAAACCACGCGCCGAGCGCACACACGTTGGACCAGGCGAGTCATTCGAGTTCACCACCTGGTCCTTCTCGATGCGTGCAGGCACGGGAACTGTGGGTGAACCTAATAGTTCAACGGCCCGATACCGCTTGCAGATTCTACACACGAGGTAGCGGAATGGACCGAGGCCGAACGAAAACCGGAGTTAGAGACAGCGCTCTTCAACCTCCCCCCCCCCCAATAACGCGAAACGTCATTAACGCTCCGCGTTACACATTAAATTTGAATTCAACGATGTCGCCGTCCTGCATGACGTAGTCCTTGCCCTCTTGGCGGACCTTGCCGTTGGCACGCGCGTCTGCCATGGACCCGGCGGCGGCAAGGTCGTCGTAGGAGACGATTTCAGCCTTGATGAAGCCCTTCTCAAAGTCGGAGTGGATAACGCCCGCCGCCTGCGGAGCGGTATCACCCTGGTGAATGGTCCAGGCGCGGGCTTCCTTCTCGCCGGCAGTCAGGTAGGTCTGCAGGCCCAGCGTCTCAAAGCCGGCCTTCGCCAGCGTTTGCAGGCCCGGCTCGGACTGGCCGACGGATTCGAGGAGTTCTTGGACCTCGGCGGCATCGTCAAGCTCCAGCAGCTCCGTCTCCGTCTGGGCATCGAGGAAGACGCACTCGGCCGGCGCGACCAGCTCACGCAGCTCGTCCTTCTTCGCGTCGTCGGTAAGCACCTCCTCGTCGGAGTTGAAGACGTAGAGGAACGGCTTCGCCGTCATCAGGTGCAGCTCCTTGAGCAGGCCGAGATCGACCTCGCCTTCCTTGGAGGCGGCGAAGAGCGTGCGATCGTCTTCCAGCACCTCCTGGGCTTTCTTCGCGGCGTCGACGACCTCCGCTAGGTCCTTGTTCTTCTTCGCATCCTTTTCCAGGCGGGGCAGAGCCTTTTCGATGGTCTGCAGGTCCGCGAGGATCAGCTCGGTATTGATGACGGAAATATCGCTCGCCGGGTCGACCTTGCCGTCGACGTGGACGACGTTGTCATCGCTAAACGCACGCACCACCTGGCAGATCGCATCGGCCTCGCGGATGTTGGACAGGAAGGCGTTACCCATTCCCTCACCCTCGGAGGCACCCTTGACGATGCCCGCAATATCCACGAACGACACCGTCGCCGGGAGGATGCGCTGCGAGTTGAACATCTCCGCCAAGCGATCCAGGCGCGGGTCAGGCAGCTCCACGAGCCCGACGTTGGGCTCGATGGTGGCGAACGGGTAGTTGGCCGCCAGGATCTCGCTGCGGGTCAGGGCGTTGAACAGAGTGGACTTGCCCACGTTGGGCAGACCGACAATACCTAGTGTAAGACTCACGCTGGCAATCCTAACGCACCACTTTTCACCCGCTAGATGGTGTTCGGGCAAGATGGTGTGCGTGAATCAACACGAAGACCTCGACTCCATCTCGCCACACCCGCCGGGCGATCAGGTCGATCGTTCGGTTGTCGTCGGCGAAGTGGTCAAAAGCGCCGCCCTGTGGTCGGTGCGGCTCGTCCTCATCGGGGCGATGCTCTACCTGGCCGCCCAGCTGGTGGGCAACTTCTGGCAGGGGATCCTGCCGGTCGTGCTCGCGCTTATCGTGTGCACTGTGCTCTCCCCCGTCGCCCAGGGGTTGCGGAAGATCGGGCTGCCCAGTGCGCTCGCGGCCATCCTCACGGTGCTGGGCGCGTTCGGGCTCGTCGGTGCGCTCATCGCTGTGATCGCGCCGAGCTTTGCACGGCAATCACAGTCGCTCTACCTGCAATCGGTCGAGGGCATTCAGCGCCTGCAGATCTGGGCACAGGGCCCGCCGCTCAACCTCAACTCTGAGGATATGGGCAGCTACGTCGACGAAATCGCGTCGTGGCTGCAGCAGCGCGCCGGCAATATCGCGGGTTCGGTCTTTACGGGTATCGGCACGGCGACGTCCATCGTCATCACGCTGTTCATCGTCACCGTCCTCACCTTCTTCTTCCTCAAGGACGGCGACCGGTTCCTGCCCTGGCTGCGCCGCGCAACGGGCCGCCGCACCGGCTGGCACCTCACCGAGCTTCTCACCCGCGGGTGGAAGACCCTCGGCGGTTTCATTCGGGCGCAGGCGCTGGTCTCGCTTGTCGATGCCGTCTTCATCGGCCTCGGCCTCCTCCTCATCGGGGTGCCGCTCGCACTGACCTTGGCCATCATCACGTTCATCGCGGGCTTCATCCCGCTCATCGGCGCAATCGTCGCGGGTGCGCTGTCGGTACTTATCGCGCTAGTGTCGTTGGGCTTTACCCAGGCGCTTTTGGTGCTCGGCCTCGTGCTTTTGGTCCAACAGTTGGAAGGCAACATCTTGAGCCCGTGGCTGCAGTCCAAAGCAATGGACTTGCACCCGGTCATTGTGTTGGTGTCGGTCACCGTGGGATCCGCTCTGTTCAACCTCGTCGGCGCATTCCTCGCCGTACCCGCGGCCGCCATGGTGGCGGTAGGCTACCGCTATTTCCAGGACCAGATGATGCTGCAATCCGGCGAGAAGCGGGTCGACGACATTCACTTCGTGACCTCCGCCGGCTACCTCGCCGGCCGCTACTCGGAGGCCCAGGGCGAGCATCGCCGCGCGGTGTGGCGGCAGGCCCCCGAGCAGGCAGCTAGCGCGGCGGCCGCCGAGGACCTGGTCTCGGAGGACAAACCGCTGACCGACGAGGTGAACATCGACATGGACGCCGCGCCCACCAGTACGGACACGGGAAGCAACTGGGCCAAAGAAGCTCTCGACACACTGTTTGGAAAACGGAGGTAGACCTGCCAGTGAGCACAGCGGTTTCAGTCGTGTTCCTTCTCCTCGGGCTAGCCGTGGGCGCGGTCCTCGGCTGGCTGGTACGGGATCGCCGGCAGGACGAGACCCCGCCGCCGGCGCACGACCTCGTTCCGCTGGAAAACGCCATGGCGGGGCTCAACCAGCACCTGCACGCGCTGGAAAAGGACCGCGCGGGTGATATGGCCACCTTGGCGAGCCAGCTGCAGACGATGATGCGGACTTCCGCACGTCTCAACGACCGCACCGAAGAGCTGGTGACCGCGTTGCGCTCGCCAAACGTGCGCGGCCGCTGGGGCGAGATGCAGCTCGAGCGCGTCGTTGAGCTGGGCGGCATGGTCAAACACGTCGACTTCGAACCCCAAGCGCACCTCACCTCCCGCGGCGCGACGGTGCGCCCCGACCTGGTGGTCAACCTCGCCGGCGGCCGCCACATCGTCGTGGACGCGAAGGTGCCATTCTCCTCCTACCTCGACGCCCTAGAGACCACCGACCCAGAAGAGCACGCCGGCTACTTGCGGCGCCACGCCCACCTCTTGCGCAACCATGTCGTGGCTTTGTCACACAAGGACTACATCGACGCCTTCTACCCCACCCCGGAATTCGTCGTCCTCTTCGTCCCCGCCGATCCGTTCTTAGACGCCGCACTCAACGTCGATCCGGAGCTTTTGGAGTTCGCGTTTGGGCGCAACGTGGTCATCGCCACGCCGACGACACTGTTCGCACTCCTGCGCACGGTAGGGCTCGGGTGGCAAAACGAAGACGTCTCAGAGAAAGCCCGCGAGATCCAGCGCCTAGGCCGCGAACTCTACACGCGGCTGAACACGCTGGGTGAGCACTACAACTCGGTGGGCCGCCAGCTCAATAAGACGGTGGAGGCCTACAACTCCACTCTGGCGTCCCTCGACTCGCGGGTGGCGGTGACCGCGCGCCGGCTATCGGAGATGGACATCACGACACGGACGGATCGGGCTCCGGTGGAGCCGCGATACATCGACACGCGCCCGGCGAGGCCCGGCAGGCACTCCTCCGAATCCCGCCGGGTAGACTAAGTGGCCGTGTCGCACACCGTAATGAGCAGAAATCGCCCCCACCGATCCGCGCTACCCGTGTGGACCGCGGTAGCGATCCTCATCGCTGCCCTCATCACCGGTCTGCTGCTATCGCTTCTGACTGGCGATGTCTCGTGGCCCTACGCGGTGTGCCTCATCGTCTCCGCGGTGGCGGTCGCCGCGTTCGTGGAACCGCGCGGGATCTTCGTCTCCGTCGCCACGATTCCCCTGTGGTACGTGCTGATTACGCCGCTCGCCGGCTGGCTGGTGACCCTCCGCGCCGGCTCCGAGGACAAGCGGCCCTTTGCCAAGACCACGCTCATTACCTCGGTATTTCCCACCGCCGAACTCTTCCCGTGGCTGCTGGTGGCCTTCCTGGCGGCAGTTGTCATCGGCTGGCTGCGTCTCAAGCGCCTGAAGCGACGCGCCGAAAATGACCGCGCGAAGGCGCAGTACACGCGCCGCGCTACCGCCGAGGCAGATCGCCGCAACCGCGACAACCGCCTGTCCGTAGCCGAGCTCATCGCCCGCAACGAGCAAGAAACCCGCGCGCACCGTCCGGATCCGAACGTGCGCGCGGGCCAGCCGCGCCGGTAGTCGCGCCTTACTTGTTCACGCGCTTGGCGCGCAACTCCCGCGGCAGGGAGAACTGGATGGTCTCCGTCGTGGTGGTCACCTGCTCGACGTCGGTGTAGCCGCGCTCGGCCAGAAACTCCAGCACCTCGCGGACGAGCAGCTCCGGCACGGAGGCGCCACAGGTCACGCCGACGGTCTCTACGCCGTCGAGCCACGCCTCCTCGATCTGGTTAGCAAAGTCCACGAGGTGCGAATCCCGCGCCCCGGCGTCCAGTGCTACCTCGACCAGGCGCTTGGAGTTCGACGAGTTCTGCGAGCCGACGACGATCATGAGATCACACTTCGGCGAGATCGCCTTCACCGACTCCTGGCGGTTCTGGGTGGCGTAGCAAATGTCGTCTGACGGCGGGTTCTCCAGCTGCGGGAAACGCTCGCGCAGCTTATTGACGATGGTCACCGTCTCATCCACCGACAGCGTGGTCTGCGAGAGCCACACCAGCTTTTCGTCGTGGAGGAACTCGGGGAGCTTTGCCACGCCGTCGACGCCATCGACAAGATGCGTGACCTCTGGGGCCTCGCCGGCCGTGCCCTCAACCTCCTCGTGCCCCTCATGGCCCACGAGCAGGATGTGGTAGCCGTCGCGGGCAAAGCGCTGCACCTCGCGGTGCACCTTGGTCACCAGCGGGCACGTCGCATCCAGGGTGAGCTGCTTGCGCTCGCCGGCCTCGTTGCGCACTGCGGGCGAGATGCCGTGGGCGGAGAAAATCAGCCGGGCGCCCTCGGGGGCGTCCGCCGCCTCATCGACGAAGATGACGCCGCGGCGCGACAGTGACTCGACCACGTACCGGTTGTGCACGATCTGTTTGCGGACGTAAATCGGGGCGCCGTACTTTTCCAGCGCCTTTTCCACGGTTTCTACCGCTCGATCCACTCCCGCGCAGTAGCCGCGGGGAGCAGCGAGGAGTACCTTCTTCGCAGCTTCCGTCATGCGCCCTAGGGTATCGAATGTCCGACCATATCCATACACTGGGAACCCGGATCGTGAACTCGAAAGGGACACCTGCCTGTGAATCAAGCCGCCAACACCCCGGAAACCGCCTGGCCGGTCAGCCAGGTCAACGATCAGATCAAAGGGTGGATAGAAAAGCTCGGGGTCATCTGGGTCGAAGGGCAGCTCACCCAAATCAACGTCAAACCCACGTGGAAGCTGTCCTACCTCACGCTTCGAGACGTGGAAAAGGAAGCCTCCGTGCAGCTGACCTGCCCCACTAATCTTCTGCAGTCGCTGGATTCACCGCTTCAGGACGGCGACCGCATCGTCGTGCGCGGCAAACCGGCGTTTTATACCCGCCGCGGCAGCTTTTCCTTGTGGACGACGGAGATCCGCCACGTCGGTATCGGCGAACTGCTCGCCCGCATCGAGGAACTACGGCGCCGCCTGTCCGCGGAGGGGCTTTTCGACCCGGCGCGAAAGAAGCCGTTGCCGTACCTGCCGCAGAAAATCGGGCTGATCACCGGCCGCGGCTCGGCCGCTGAGCGAGACGTGCTGGAGGTTGCCCGCGCGCGGTGGGACAACGTGAATTTCCGCGTGCTCAACACCGCCGTCCAGGGCGCCACCGCGGTGCCCCAGGTCATCGACGCGCTGCGCACGCTCGACAACGACCCAGAGGTCGACGTCATCATCATCGCCCGCGGTGGCGGTTCCGTGGAGGATCTACTCCCCTTCTCGGAGGAGTCCCTCCAGCGCGCGGTGGCGGCAGCGCGCACCCCCGTGGTCTCCGCCATCGGTCACGAGCCGGACACCCCTGTGCTGGACAACGTGGCTGATCTGCGCGGCGCCACGCCTACCGATGCTGCTAAGCGCGTCGTCCCCGACGCCGCCCAGGAGCGCGCGTTTCTGGAGGAGGCCCGCGACCGGCTCACCGCCGCCCTGCGCGGCTGGGTTGAGCGGGAACGCCGGGTGCTTGCCGATGTCCGATCCCGCCCCGTCCTCGCAGACCCGCTGTCGGCTGTGGAGGGGCGCCGGGAGGACATCGACAAGCAACGCACCCTGATGCGCCGCGACATCACGCACCTTATCGACCGCGAGAAGAACCACACCGCTTCGCTGCGGGCGCGGGTGTCCGCACTGGGGCCGGCCGCCACGCTCGAGCGCGGGTACTCCATCGTCCAGGTCCTGCCGCGCGATGGCAGCGGCCCGGAGGTAGTGACCTCGCACGAGCAGTCGCCGCCAGGGTCGCAGTTGCGCATCCGCGTTACTGACGGCTCCATTACCGCCGCCGCGATGCAGAATAAACCGGCAGACTAACTAACCGTCAGACTAGCTACGAAAAATTCAGGAGAAGACATGAGCACCGATACCTTTGGCACCGGCGAGCAGCGCGACGACGCTTTCCGCCCCGTTAACGAGCTGAGCTACGAAGAAGCCCGCGACGAGCTGGTGGAGACCGTGAAGATCCTCGAGCTCGGCCAGATGGGCCTGGACGAGTCGCTGCAGTACTGGGAACGGGGCGAAGCCTTGGCTAAGGCGTGCGAGCAGCACCTCGACGGAGCCGCACGTAGAGTGGAACGGGCGCTGGCTGACGGCGCCGAGAATTCCCCTGAACGCTCCACTGATGAGGAGAACTAGACATGCAGATTATCGGTTACCCGGAAGATCGCGTCGACTTCGTATCCAAGTCGGGCTCCGCGGATTCCATTTACTTCGGCGACTCGGAAAAGAAGGTCGAGGACTTCTTCGGTCCGTCGCACACCCAGCTGGACGATGCAGTCCAGTACTTCAACAACTCTGTGACCATCCACTTCGAAGACGGCAAGGTCTCCGCCGTCACCGTTGATCCGCGCAAGTCGGACGAGAACATCGAGGTGTACGTGGGCAAGGAGAAGCTCACCGGCCTGAGCCCGGGCGAGCTGGAGGAGGCCGTGAAGAACCACGGCGTCGCCGTCCACTTCGGTGAAGAGCTGCAGACCTTCACTTTCTCCTAAACGCTACGACACCGGCTGCGCGTTGATGAACGCCTCCATCAGCGCGCGGAAGTCGTCATCTTTGGCGGAGCCGCTGAGAAGCACGCGAGCGTCGTTTAAATCAGCGGCCCACACGTCGCGGGCGTTGCGCTCGTCGGCGTGGAAAATGTGCACGTCCGTGCCCGCGATGCGTTGAGTTTCCTCGTCCGGGCGGTAGTGCTCGTCGTAGGCAGCGACGGCATCGTCAAGCGGCAAGTCCGTCTGGGTACTTTGCACGAAGCCTTCATCGGCAGTCACCCACCCCACCATCGAAGCGGGCTCGCCGCCGAGATCACTGCGGCGCGTGGAGTTGGCGTACCACCCCTCCGGGACGTGAGGGATGCGGATGGCGGTCTGCGTGGATTGCGCCTCCATTTCCAGAAACGGCTTCGGGTCGACCTCGTGATTGACGGCCAGATCCGATTTTTCCGAATCCACCGAACACAGTCCGGTGCCGCCGACGACGAGCAACATCAGTACGACCACGACGCCAAGCGACAGCATGATGTCCTTGCCGCCCTCAAAGAGCTTCGGTTTCTTCTCTGCAGCCACGCGCCCAAGTATCGCACACAGGTACTGCCTTCCCACTTTCGGTTGTGCTTTGATTGACGGGGGATACACACCCTTAAGGAAGTAAGGAAGGCGAAGAAATGTCGAATACGTCCCACGAGACCCCGGACCGCAACCTCGCGATGGAACTCGTCCGCGTCACCGAAGCAGCCGCCCTGGCCTCGGGCCGCTGGGTTGGTCGCGGCCAGAAGAACGAGGGCGACGGCGCGGCCGTGGACGCGATGCGCCAGCTGATTAACTCGGTGGCCATGGACGGCGTCGTCGTCATCGGCGAGGGTGAAAAGGACGAGGCGCCGATGCTGTTCAACGGCGAGCACGTCGGTACCGGCGAGGGCCCGGCACTCGACATCGCCGTCGATCCGGTCGACGGCACCCGCCTGATGGCGGAGGGCCGCCCGAACGCCATTTCCGTCATCGCGGCGGCCGAGCGCGGCACGATGTACGACCCCTCCGCGGTCTTTTACATGAAGAAGATCGCCACCGGCCCGGAGGCAGCCGACGTCATCGACGTGGACGCGTCCGTGGCCGACAACATCAATGCCGTGGCAAAGGCCAAGGGCGTGCGCCCGGCCGATATCACCGTCGTGGTGTTGGACCGCCCGCGCCACGAGCAGCTGGTCCGCGAGATCCGCGAGGCCGGCGCGAAGGTCCGCTTCATCATGGACGGCGACGTAGCCGGCGCCATCGCCACCGCCCAGGAAGGCTCCACCATCGACCTGATGATGGGCACCGGCGGCACTCCGGAGGGCATCATCACCGCCTGCGCCCTCAAGTGCATGGGCGGTTCCATCCAGGGCAAGCTCGCGCCGAAGGACGAGGAAGAGGCTGACAAGGCGCGCGCCGCCGGCCACGATCTGGACAAGGTGCTCCACCTCGACGATCTGGTTTCCTCCGACAACTGCTACTTCGCAGCCACCGGCGTGACCAACGGCGACATGCTCGAGGGCGTCAGCTACCGCGCGGCCGGCGCGAAGACCCGTTCGCTGGTCATGCGCTCCAAGTCCGGCACGATTCGCTACATCGACTCCTTCCACAAGCTGTCGAAGCTGCAGGAGTACTCCGTCGTCGACTACACCGCGGAGTAAATCGGCGGCACCGCACCGCTATTTTGGCCATACTGGGATAAGCCAGCGAAACCTGGACGAACTTAAGGAGTTTTATTTCCATGTCTGATTCGACTGAGTACCGCATCGAGCACGACACGATGGGCGAGGTCAAGGTCCCGAAGGACGCCCTCTGGCGCGCGCAGACCCAGCGCGCGGTGGAGAACTTCCCCATCTCCGGCCGCGGCCTGGAATCCGCCCAGATCCGCGCGATGGGCCTGCTCAAGGTCGCGTGCGCGCAGGTCAACAAGGACTCTGGCGCGCTGGATGCCGACAAGGCCGATGCCATTATCGCCGCCGGTAAGGAAATCGCCGATGGGAAGCACGACGACCAGTTCCCCATCGACGTCTTCCAGACCGGTTCGGGCACCTCGTCGAATATGAACACCAACGAGGTCATCGCGTCCATCGCTAAGAGCAACGGCGTGGAGATCCACCCGAACGACCACGTCAACATGGGCCAGTCCTCTAACGACACCTTCCCGACCGCCACCCACGTCGCGGCCACCGAGGCAGCCCTCAACCAGCTGCTGCCGGGCCTGCGCACCCTGCACGAGTCGCTGCAGAAGAAGGCGCACGAGTGGAAGGAAGTGGTCAAGTCCGGCCGCACCCACCTCATGGACGCCGTCCCGGTCACCCTGGGCCAGGAGTTCTCCGGCTACGCCCGCCAGATCGAGCTCGGCATCGAGCGCGTGGAAGCAACCCTGCCGCGCCTGGGCGAGCTGGCCATCGGCGGCACCGCTGCCGGCACCGGCTTGAACACCCCGGCTGACTTCGGCGCGAAGGTGACCGAAGAGCTGAAGAAGCTCACCGGCGTGGACGAGCTCAGCGAGGCGAAGAACCACTTCGAGGCGCAGGCCGCACGCGACGGCCTGGTCGAGTTCTCCGGCGCCATGCGCACCGTCGCGGTCTCCCTGTACAAGATCGCCAACGACATCCGCCTGATGGGCTCCGGCCCGCTGACCGGCCTGGGCGAGCTGCACCTGCCGGACCTGCAGCCGGGTTCGTCCATCATGCCGGGCAAGGTCAACCCGGTCCTGTGTGAGGCCGCTACTCAGGTTTCCGCGCAGGTCATTGGCAACGACGCCGCGGTGGCGTTCGGCGGCACCCAGGGCCAGTTCGAGCTCAACGTGTTCGTGCCGGTCATGGCGCGCAACATCCTCGAGTCCGCACGCCTGCTGGGCAACGTCAGCTCCATTATGGCCGAGCGCATGGTCGACGGCATCGAGGCCAACGCCGACCGCATGAAGGAGCTCGCGCAGTCTTCGCCGTCGATCGTCACCCCGCTGAACTCGGCGATCGGCTACGAGAACGCCGCCAAGGTGGCAAAGCACGCGCTCAAGGAGAAGATCACCATCCGCGAGGCCGTCATCGACCTGGGCTTCGTCGACGGCGATAAGCTCACCGAGGAAGAGCTTGACCGCCGCCTCGACGTCCTCGACATGGCTAACACGGATCGCGATAACTTCTAGTTTCTCAGCGATCTCCCTCACTGCCCCGCCCTCGGTGTGTGACCGAGGGCGGGGTTTCTGCGTGTTTGCCTAAAATCACTTCCTTTCAGTGTTGGCGCAAATTTGCACTCCATGTAAAGTTGCATGGCGTGCAAGAAGAAAGTCACACGTCTCTTCGGGAGAAGAAGCGCCTAGAAACAACTCGAAATATCGAGGACGCCGCCACCCGCCTGGTGGACGAGAAGGGACTCAGCAACGTCACCGTCGAAGAGATCTGCGGGGTCGTCGGAATTTCCCGGCGCACCTTCTTCAATTACTTCGACTCGAAAGACGAAGCGGTCTTCGGCACCGCGCTGGTCACGCCCGATCCCGCCATCCGGGAGCGGTTCCTCACGGAAGAAACCGACAACCTCATCAAGTTCGCCCTCGAGCTCATCGCGGAAATGCACCGCAAGCAGGGAGCGGGCGATGACATCACCGCGCGACGCAAGCGCCTCCTGCAGCAACCGGAGGCGGCCGCCATCGCGGTCAGCCATCACCGCACCCGAGTGCTGAGCCTTATCGATGCCGTCGAGGCACGCCTGGAGGCTTTCCCGGCCGACCGACGGCGTCCGGACCTGCCGGCCCGAAAGGAGGCATTCATCATTGCCGCCTTCGTCCGCGAGGCGATGTGGCTCCACGGACTACTTGGTGAAACACATGCTTCAGCTGCGCAAACTCTCACCGATTACGCGAAAGGAATGAAATGGTAGAAACCCCGGAGGCGCCGCGCGCAAAGCGGCAGCCTAAGCCGACCTACAGCACCCGCGAGGTGCTCACGGTCTTCTCCGGCCTCATGCTCACCATGCTGATGAGCTCGCTGGGCCAGACCATCTTTGCTACTGCCCTGCCCACCATCGTCGGCGACCTCGGCGGCGTGGATAAGACCAGCTGGGTCATCTCGTCCTTCCTGGTGGCCATGACGGTGGCGCTGCCGGTCTTCGGCAAGCTGGGCGACCGGCTGGGCCGCAAACCGCTCTACCTCACCGCCATCATCTTCTTCTTGATCGGCTCCACCTTGGGCGGCTTCGCCCACACCATGGAGCTTCTGATCATCGGCCGCACCATCCAGGGCATCGGTGCCGGCGGCCTCATGATCTCCTCGCAGTCCATCGTGGCGGAGGTTGTTCCCGCCCGTGACCGCGGTAAGTACATGGGCATCATGGGCGCCGTCTTTGGCCTAAGCTCCGTGCTCGGCCCGGTCCTGGGCGGCTGGATCACCGACGGCCCGGGCTGGCGCTGGGGACTCTGGCTCAACATCCCGCTGGGCCTGCTCGCCCTGCTCGTGTGCACCCTGGTTCTGCGCCTGCGCAAGGGCGAGAGCGGTATCGCCGGCTACGACTGGCTGGGCACCATCTTCCTCATCATCGCCACCACCTCGCTCATCCTCATGACCACGTGGGGCGGCACCGAGTACGAGTGGTCGGATCCGCACGTGTGGGGCCTGGGCATTTCCGCCCTCATTTCCGCGATCATCTTCGTCTTCGTGGAAAACCGCGCGCAGCACCCGCTGATCCCGATGCGCCTGTTCAAGACGCGCAACATGGTACTGACCACCATCGCCGGCACGTTCATGGGCATCTCCATGTTCGGCGTGCTCGCCTACATGCCGACCTACCTGCAGATGGTGCACACCATGACCCCGACCGAGGCGGGCCTGATGATGATCCCGATGATGGTCGGCCTCATCGGCACCTCCACCAGTGTCGGTTTCATCATCTCGCGCATCGGCCGCTACAAGATGTTCCCGCTCATCGGCCTGGCTATTACCGCCGTGGGTCTGCTGCTGCTGTCCACGATGTCCAAGGACACCTCGCTGACCGTCCTGGGCTGCTACCTGTTCGTGTTCGGTATCGGCCTGGGCTTCGTCATGCAGGTGCTGGTGCTTATCGTGCAGAACGCCTTCCCAGTCGCGGAGGTCGGTACCGCCACCGCGGCGAACAACTTCTTCCGCCAGATCGGTGGCGCCATCGGCGCTTCCCTGGCCGGCTCGCTGTTCATCCACAACATGCAAAATGAGATGGCGGACAAGCTGCCGGGCGCCATCAAGTCGATGGGCCCGGAGGGCGCGCAGTACGCCGAGAAGCTCAATGGCGCCGGCGGTGGCGGCGCTGGGACGAACTCCCTGACGCCGGAGCTCGTGGCCAACCTGCCGGGGCCTATCCGCGACGCCATCCTGGACAGCTACAACGACGGGCTCATGCCCGTGCTGCGGCTCATGGTGCCGCTGGTCATCCTCGCGTTGCTCGTGATGCTGCCGCTGCGCGAGGACAAGCTCAAGGAGACGGTGGACTAAGCGCTATCCCGCTTAGGCCCCGTCCGGCTTAGGCAGCAACTTTTCGTACACGTCGGTATCTCGCCACTCTCCCGCCAAGTCGCCGTAGGTCATCTTGGCTAGGTGGCGGTAGGTACCGACTTTTCTAAATCCGCGGGACAGGTGCAGGCGCTTCGAGCCCTCGTTTTCGGGGAAAATCCAGGCGTGAATGGCCCATTTGTGCAGCCCCTGGCACGTCTCGATGAGGTGGTCGAGCAGCGCGCCGGCAATCCCGCGGCCGCGGGCGGCGGAGCTCACGTAGACCGAATCCTCCACCACCCCGTGGAACACGGAGCGCGACGAGACCGGCGCCGCTGACACCCAGCCGAGGATCACCGAGTCGTCGTCAGCCTCCACGGCCACGGACACCGACGCGGTGATCTTCGAGCGCGTGAACTGCTCGTAGGTCAGCGCGCGGGTCTCATACGTGGCGTGGCCAGTGCGCAGGCCTTCCTCGTAGATCTCGCAGATCTGGTCGTAGTCTTCCTTGCGGAACGGACGAATGACAAAGTCCTTTTCTGGCATGCGCACCATTATCCCTGGTTTACTGATCGCTTTCCAGCAGGTCGGTGACCAGCTCCGCGATGGCGGAACGCTCCGAGCGCTGGAGGGTAATGTGCGCGAACAGCTCGTGGCCCTTCAGCTTTTCGATGACCGCCTGCACACCGTCGTGCCGCCCCACGCGCAGGTTGTCGCGCTGGGCGACGTCGTGGGTCAGCACCACGCGGGATCCGCTGCCCAGGCGGGACAGCACGGTGAGCAACACGTTGCGCTCGAGCGACTGCGCCTCGTCCACGATGACGAACGCATCGTGCAGCGAGCGGCCGCGGATGTGGGTCAGCGGGAGTACCTCGATGAGCCCGCGGTCGAGGACCTCGTCCATGACGTTGTCCGAGACCAGCCCCTCAAGCGTGTCGTAGACCGCCTGCGCCCACGGATTCATTTTCTCCGACTCGGAGCCGGGCAGGTAGCCCAGCGACTGCCCGCCGACCGCGTACATCGGGCGGAAGACAATGATGCGGCGGTGCTCGCCGCGCTCCAGGACCGCCTCGAGACCCGCGCACAACGCGAGGGCGGATTTACCGGTGCCGGCGCGGCCGCCGACCGAGACGATCCCCACCGAGGGATCGAGAAGACAGTCGAGCGCGATGCGCTGCTCAGCGGAGCGTCCCTGGAGGCCGAACGCGTTGGCATCGCCACGCACGAGCTGGATGGCGCCGTCCTTAGTCACCCGCCCCAGCGCCGACTGCTGCTGGTGGACGAGCTTCACACCGCAGTGGACGGGCAGCTCACTGACGGGGGTTCCGTGGTCGGTCAGGACATCGTCAAGCAGCAGCTCCCCGTCGCGGTACAGCTCGCCGATGGCCTCGCTGGTCGTGTGCACCGTGGCCATGCCGGTGTACCCGGTGAGCACGACGTCCTGGGCGCGGTACTCGTCGGCCTGGACGCCGACGGCGCCGGCCTTGACGCGCAGCGGGACGTCCTTGGTCACCAGCACGGTGTGGCGGCCCTCCGCAGCGAGGTTGTACGCACACGCCAGGATGCGGTGGTCGCCCTCGGTGCCGCGGAACGCGACCGGCAGCTCCGACTGGTCCTGGTGGTTGAGCTCCACCCGCAGGGTGCCGCCTTCCACGTTGACCGGCACGGGCTGATCGAGGCGCTCGTAGGTGTTGCGCATCTCCTCTAAAAGACGAAGAGCTTGGCGGGCGAACCAGCCAAGCTCTGGGTGATGACGCTTCCCCTCCAGTTCGGAGATGACCACGACGGGAAGCACGACGTCGTGTTCGGCGAATTTCTTCAGCGCCCACGGGTCCGAGAGGAGAACCGAGGTGTCGAGGACGTAGGAGATGACCTCGGTGTCGGGAGTGTGTGGGGAATCAGAAAGGGAATCGGAGGCCGGGGCCGGAACCGATGCTGGGCGGATGGTCGTGGAGTCAAACATGAATGCAGGCTCTCCCTGTGGCAGCGTCTTCATCGGACACCTTCAACCTAAACAGGAAAGGTTGAAATTACATGGTTGGAAGATGAACTTCACGTAACCTCACGGCACGCCTACCGCTCGTGTCACACCGGCCACACTAGACGCCGCAGTCAGATACAAAAAAGGCCCCGTGGGAAACCCACGGGGCCAGTAAGCACGCGGTGCTTACTTCATGTCGACGTGGCCGGAGAACATGCCGTCGGAGTTCTCGCCGTCGGTGCCCTTCAGCCAGGAGATGGTGCCGTTTTCAAACTCCTGGGTCCAGCCGGTGCCCTCGGTAGCCTTGGTTTCCTCGGCGGTGGGCAGGCCGATCTCGGAGTCGATGCCGCCCTGTGCCTTCCAGGTCTCGCCGATCTGGCCGACGAGCTCAACGACGCCGGTGTCCTCGGAGTACACCAGGTTGTTGCTGTCGTCGTCGAAGGTCGCCAGGAACTTGTCGCCCTTCTGCTCGACGGTCTGGATAGCGCCCCAGGTGTCCTTGTGCTCGTCGATGGCCTCGGCCAGCTTGGCCGGGACTTCCTTGGAGCCGTCGGCGGTAACGACGTCGGTCATCTCGCCGTCCTTGGCGTCGCCAGCCTTCTCGGAGGCCTTGTCCTTGGCCTCGCCGGCCTTGTCCTCAGCCTTATCCTTGGCGTCGCCTGCCTTGTCCTTGGCATCGTCAGCAGCGTCGCCAGCCTTGTCCTTAGCGTCGCCTGCCTTGTCCTTGGCGTCACCAGCAGCGTCGGTGGCCTGCTCGGCAGCGTCGCCAGCCTTGTCGGCAGCGTCGTCAGCCTCGGAGCAAGCAACGAGGGACACGGAAAGTGCAGCAGCGGCGACACCGCTCATGAGACCGCGAGTGATCTTCTTCATGGCAATTCCTTTCGTCGAAAAATCACGGGCTAAATTGCGACAACCGCTGGTCTGCAACGGTCGATCCCCCACCCTAACTATCCGCTGAGTGGGCTTTCAACGAAAATCCAACTTGGCGCTCCTTCGACGGCACAAACCCCGTTCAGCGACCACGTTTGCGCTGGTGACGCGATTTCTTACTTTTCGATAACGACTTGCGCGAACCCTTGCTTTTCGCGCCGGTTGCCCTTTCCGCACGTCGTTTTTGCTTCGCCAGCGTCTTCTCCCGCGCGCTGCGGTTCGCCTTCGGCTTTTCCTGCCGGGAGGAGTTCGACGTGCGCCCCTTGGCCACCCCGACGAAATCCTGAATCGCCGGGCCATCGTCCGCCTTCCGCCAGACCAAGGACACCTCGGTCGCCACGGCGTCGTCGCCGACGTACGGCAGAGCCACCACCTGCTTTTTGCTTAAGACCTTGAGCAGCGGCCACGGCCCATACGCCACGCCCACGTTGGCGCCCACGACCGACAACGCGGTGCGCAACTCGACGATGTCCAGGTCAGCGGCGCTTTCCGCACGGTAGTTCACGTGCTCATCCGCCACGTCGGCGGCCCGCACCTTCTCCCCCACCTCCGCGTACACCGAGCCCTTCGGGACCGCGATGCCTGGGGCCTCGCGGTAGAGCCGGACGACGTGGCAGGAGTCCGGGTCGAGCCGTGCGTCTAGTCCTCCCGGAGCGCTGCGCACCAGCGCCACATCCGCCGCGCCGGCCAGCAACTCCGCGACCGGATCGTCCACGCCGCGGGTGTGCAGTTCCCCGTGCGCGGTGTGAGCGGAAAAGCGGCGAAACCACTTCCCCGGTTCGGTTCCCGTAACAAAGCTAATGCGGAGCATGCTGTGCAGTGTATCGACAGTGCTACCGTAGACCGCGTGAGTGACCAAGCACAGACCCCGTCCGGCACCGCGATGCGTGCCCAGACTGCCGCGAAGAAGCTCGGAATCTACCTGCCGGCCGCGCCTGCCGAGTTCCAGGAATCGGCCGTAACGCACGAACAGCTGCGGGAACTGCAGCACAACCCGCCGGAGTGGCTCAACGAGCTGCGCCGCACCGGCCCGCACCCGCGCCCCATCGTCGCGCAGAAGCTCGGCATTTCGGTCAACGCGCTGAAAAAGAACGACATGGACAAGCCGTTGACTACCGAGGAAATCAAAGCCCTCCTGGAAGACCAGCCGCGGTGGCTGGGCGATGCGCGCCGCCAGCACGCCGAAGAGCGTGACGCTACCAGCGCTCAGCCCGAGTCCACAGACGACGAGTAAAGCCCCTCCACGGCACGTCCGGCGCGGGGACCTGCTCGCCGCTGGGCAGCACCCACCGCGTCACCGCGGTCCAACCGTGCAGTGCGCTCAGGCACCAGGCCGGGGTGCGCAGCGCCTCGTCGAGCGGTATGTCCCGCGTGTGCTTGACGATGCCCACCTCATCCACCGTGGCCTGCCACGTCACCGAGGGCAGGAGATAATCGTCCGGCGCGGTCGCCAGCCCAGTATCGGTGGCAAATATCAATGTTCCGTTTGCCGCCTCGCGGACGCAGCCGCCGGAAACGATCGCAGCGTCGTCCGCGCCGCGCTCTCTCGCCGCGTTGCGCATATCGCCCAGCACGTGTAAATCCGGCCCCTTCACCGCGGGGTGGCGCCGCGGGTCCGTCTCCCGACCAGGGAGCACCGCGAGCGTCGTTGTGTCTCTGCGCGGCGGCGCCGGCCGGACGTCGAGGTGAAAGTCCGACCCGTCCCACTGCAGCTTGGGGAACCACTCGCCGTGCACAGGCAGCTCGCGCCCGACGTGCGCGAAGTAGTGGTCCACGTCGTGCCCCGGCGCGCCCGCCCACACGGCGTCACGGTGGAATCTTTTTCGGTGCAGGTCGGGACGGACCACCCTCCCCTCTTTGAGGAGGAAAGAGTCGACGATGGGCACGCGGGTCACGGCTCGAGTCCTTCCAATACCCGCGCCTTGACACGCGTTTCCTCCCACTCCTCGGCCGGATCGGACAGGTGCAGGATGGCCCCGCCCACCCCGTAGGACGCTCCCGCCTCCGTGTTAACCAGGGTGCGGATGACCATGGAGAAATCCGCCGCCCCGTTGAGAGATAGGTAGCCGAAGGCCCCGGAGTACGGGCCGCGCCAGGTGCCTTCGAGTTCGCTGATGATCTGCATCGTGCGCCGTTTCGGCGCGCCCGTCATGGAACCGCCGGGGAAGGCGGCCCGCAGGGCATCGATAGGCGTGTGCCCGGCGCGCAATTTCCCGGTAACTGTGCTGACCAGCTGGTGCACCGTGGGGTAGGTTTCCACCTCGCACAGCTGCGGGACGGCGATGTCGTCGCACACGCGCGCGAGGTCGTTGCGCACAAGATCGACGATCATGAGGTTTTCCGAGCGGTCCTTCTCGCACCCAGCGAGCTCCGCCGCAATGTCTGCGTCCGTGTCCGCGGTTCCCCGCGGCCGGGTGCCCTTGATTGGCTTCGAGGTCACCGTGCCGGCCGCATCGGCGGCGAGGAAGAGCTCGGGCGTGGTGGAAAGCAGCTGCAGGTTCCCGAAGTCGAGATAACCGGTGCGCCCCGTGGGGTTGTTCTCCCGGAGGGTCGCAAACGCCGCGAGTGGGTCGGCCAGCTGCGGCAACTCCAGCCGGTTGGTCAGGCACACCTCGTAGGACTCGCCGCGCCGGATAAGCTCCTGCGCGCGCCGGATAAGCGCGAGGTAGTCGGTCTCGGGGTGGACGGGAATTGGCGTCGGTCGAGCGGCTGCGGCTGGGCGCGGCGGCTGGCGGCGTACGGGTTCGGCTATCTCCCACTCGTCGTCGCCGGCGAAGGACAGCAGGTAGGTCTCGTCGCGGTCAGGGTGGATGACTATCGCGCGCTCGCAGAACATGAGCTGCGCATCCGGGCCGGGATAGCGCGGCATCTCACCTGCCCCGCAGAGCTTTCCCAGCTCGTAGCCGAGGTAGCCCACCCACCCCAGCGCGAACGGGCAACCAGGGATGGGCTCCGCGCTGGCGTCCACGCGGCGGGCGCGGAAGGCGTCGTTCCACGCGTCGAAGAAGTCCGCGGAGTTACTCTCCACGTCGTAGGTGAGGTGGCGCGCACCCTCGCCGAGGATGATGAAACCGCCCGCGTCGAGCCAGAACGAGTTCCCCGGGCGCAGCTGCTGAGCCACAGCCGCCGGATCCACCGCGCGCCCCAGCGTGCGTACGCTAAACGCGCCGTTGGCCAGGGCCCGCTGGTGATCGCGCGCGATGGCGAGGAAGTTTTCCACCAGCCGCGTGCGCGCACTATCCCCGATTGACTCCGGGTGGAACTGGACGCCGTACCACGGACGTGCGCGGTGCTCGACGGCCATGGGGATGGCGGCGGCATCGTCAGTCACTGCGGTGACCGCCAGCTCGGCGGGCACCTCGACCGCGCACAGCGAGTGGTAGCGCACCACCTCGTGCGGGGAGTCAATGCCTGCGAAGAGGGCGCCGCCGGTGTGCCGGATGGGAGTCGTGCGGCCGTGGACCGGTTCTGGGGCGAGTCCCACCGCGCCGCTCAGCCACGTGACCATCGCCTGCATGCCCAGGCACACGCCCAAGATGGGGCCACGAAAAGAATCCAAGACGGCGGCGCTGAGCCCAATGTCATCCGGGTTGTGCGGGGTGCCCGGCCCGGGTGAGATGACCGCGGCGTCAAACGCGGCTAGTTCGGCACTATCCAGCTCGACGTCATTGGTGACCACCGTGGTGTCGGCGGACAGCCCAAGGGCCCGCGCCCCGTGGCGGAGGTAGTCGACCAGGTTGTATGTGAACGAGTCGAAATTATCTACAACCAGAATCCGCACGGTGTTACGCGGGCCCTTTCTAGCGCGTGAGCGCGTTGACGGCGAGCCGTTAGACGAGCTTCCAGTCCTCCAGGCCGTCGTAGAGCGGGTAGTGCTCGGCGATCTTGTCCACGCGGGCGCGCAGAGCGTCCACGTCGGCGTTCTTGCCGGCGGCCAGAGCGGTGCCGATGATGTCGGCGACCTCCTTGAACGCCTCCGCGTCGAGGCCGCGGGTGGCCAGCGCGGAGGTGCCGATGCGCAGGCCGGAGGTGACCATCGGCGGGCGCGGATCGTTCGGCACCGCGTTGCGGTTGACGGTGATGCCCACCTCGTGGAGGAGGTCCTCGGCCTGCTGGCCGTCGAGCTCGGAGTTGCGCAGATCGACCAAGACGAGGTGGACGTCGGTGCCGCCGGTGAGCACGTTGACGCCGGCCTCCTTGGTGTCGTCGGCGGTCAGGCGCTCGGCCAGGATCTGCGCGCCCTCGATGGTGCGCTGCTGGCGCTCGCGGAACTCCTCGGTGCCGGCGATCTTCATGGCGATGGCCTTCGCGGCAATGACGTGCATGAGCGGCCCGCCCTGCTGGCCCGGGAAGACGTTGGAGTTGATCTTCTTCGCGTAGTCCTGCTTGGCCAGGATCATGCCGGAGCGCGGGCCGCCCAGGGTCTTGTGCACGGTGGTGGAGACCACGTCGGAGTGCGGGACCGGGGACGGGTACAGGTCGGCGGCGACCAGGCCGGCGAAGTGGGCCATGTCGGTCCACAGGTAGGCGCCGACCTCGTCAGCGATGGAACGGAACGCCGCGAAGTCGATGGTGCGCGGGTACGCGGACCAGCCGGCGATGATGACGTCCGGGTTCTCCGCCAGCGCCTGCTCGCGGACCTTGTCCATGTCCAGGCGGCTGGTCTCCTCGTCGACCTCGTAGGCGGCGACATCGTAAAGCTTGCCGGAGAAGTTCAGCTTCATGCCGTGGGTGAGGTGGCCGCCGTGCGCGAGCGACAGGCCCATGATCTTGTCGCCCGGGTTAATCAGAGAGGCAAGCACGGCCGCGTTCGCCTGCGCGCCGGAGTGCGGCTGGACGTTTGCAAAGTCCGCGCCGAAAACCTGCTTGGCGCGATTGCGGGCGAGGTCCTCCACCACGTCGACGTGCTCGCAGCCACCGTAGTAGCGGCGGCCCGGGTAGCCTTCGGCGTACTTGTTGGTCAGCACGGAGCCCTGCGCCTGCAAGACAGCACGCGGCACGAAGTTCTCGGAGGCGATCATCTCCAGGGTGTCCCGCTGACGGGAAATCTCGCCCTGGATGGCCTCGAAGACGTCGGGGTCAAGTTCGCGCAGGTCCTGGTAGCGGACATCGGTGGAATCGTGGGCAGTCATCGGCTTCCTTCCTTATCGCCTTGTCGCCTAATCGCAGTGGCCCTCATCATATCTAAGCTGGTTGCGCCGCGATCCGATATCTCCCCGCTAACGGGCGGGGTGTCACAATGGTGGCCATGTCCCGATCGCACGATCCCGGCCCCAGCCCCTACCTCGACTTCGACCGCGCCTCCTGGCACGAGCTCGGGCGCTCAATGCCCCAAGTCCTGTCCGCGGACGAAGTCGAACAGCTCGTCGGCGTGGGCGAACACCTCGACTTGAACGAGGTCGAAGAGGTCTACCTCCCCTTGTCCCGCCTCATCCATCTGATGGTCAAGGCGCGCCAGGAGCTGACCGCCGCGACCGAATCATTCCTGGACAGCGAGCCCACCCACGTGCCGTTCATCATCGGCGTGGCCGGGTCCGTGGCCGTAGGCAAATCCACCACCGCGCGCCTCTTGCAGGTCCTCCTCCAGCGCTGGGACACCCACCCGGACGTCGAGCTCGTGGCCACCGACGGCTTCCTTTACCCCACCGAGGTGTTGGAATCGCGCGGACTCATGGCCCGCAAAGGTTTCCCGGAAAGCTACGACCGCCGCAAGCTGCTGCGCTTTGTCACCGACGTGAAGTCGGGGCACAAGGAGGTCAAGGCGCCGGTGTATTCCCACATCTCCTACGACATCGTGCCGGACGAGTTCCAGGTGGTCCACCAGCCGGACATCCTCATCCTCGAGGGCCTCAACGTGCTGCAAACCGGCCCGACCCTCATGGTCTCGGACTTCATCGACTTCTCCCTCTACGTCGACGCGCCCACCGACACCATCGAGGATTGGTACATGAACCGGTTCATGAAGTTGCGGCAGACCGCCTTCCGCAAACCGGGCGCCCACTTCGCCGAGCTGGTGGACATGGAAGACGATGAGGCCATCGCTTTCGCCCGCGAGGTGTGGCAGTCGGTGAACCTGCCCAACCTGGTGGAAAACATCCTGCCCACCCGCGTGCGCGCCTCCGCGGTGCTGCGCAAGGGCGACAATCACCTCGTGCAGAAGGTACGAATGCGCAAGATTTAAACCGGCCGGCTATTTGCCGAACCTGCGGGAACGCTGGGAGAAGTCCCGCAGTGCGCGCAGGAAGTCGATCTTGCGGAACGCCGGCCAGTAGGTGTCGGTGAACCAGATTTCGGAATAGGCAGCCTGCCACAGCAGGAACCCGGACAGGCGCTGTTCGCCGGAGGTGCGGATCACCAGATCCGGGTCCGGCAGCCCGCGGGTGTACAGGTGCTTGGCGATGGACTCCGCCGTCACCGTCTCCGCCATATCCGCCGCGGCTACTCCCGCGTCCGCCTGGGAGCGGATGAGGTTCTGCACGGCATCGACAATCTCCTGCCGGCCGCCGTAGCCGACCGCCACGTTGACGATGACGCCGTCCTTGTCCTTCGTTGTCGCCGCGTCCTCCTGCATGCGCGCGGCCATCTGCTCCGGCAACAGGTCGAGGTGGCCCACCAGCCGCACCTCGCAGTTGTGAGCCTTGTCCGCCAGCTGCGTCACCACGTCCGCGATGATGTCGAACAGCAGGGCCACCTCGGTCTCCGAGCGCTTCAGGTTCTCGGTAGACAGCAGGTAGATGGTGACCACCTCGATGGCGGTCTCCTCGCACCACGAGATCATCTCGCTGATCTTTTTCGCCCCCTGGCGGTGGCCGTGGCTGATGTCGGTGAACCCGGCCTCGCGCGCCCAGCGACGGTTGCCGTCGGCCATGATGGCGACGTGCTTCGGCTGCGGCTTGCCCTTGAGGCCACGGCGCAGGTGGGCCTCGTAGAGCGGGTACAGGAGGCGAGGCAAAAGTTCCACGATGCTAAATCCTAGACGTCTTCACCCGGGGTGCTAGAACTTCGACTTCTTCCGGCGATCGTAGATCCCGGCCTCGCGCATGGCGGCGTCCAGCTTTTCCTCATCGAACGGATCGATGCCGTGGCGCTGGGCGAACAGCGAGCGGCGGCGGAAGCGCGAGTAGCGCCGGTGGAACGACCAACCGGCGAAGATGACCGCGATGGCGAGCAGGACCATGATGAGCAGGCCGATGGGCGAGGCCTTGCCAAACTCGGGGCCGATCGGCTTGTCGCCGTAGGTCTGGGCGAGCACGGCGACGTGGTTGATGGCCAGCGGGGCATCGCGAAGCACAGCAGAAGTAATCATTGCGGGAATTTACGCCTCCTTGGTGGGCTCGTATCCCTCGATACCAGCAAATAGATCGTCTTCCGGCAAGGTGGTCTCCACGCGGGAAGAAGCCAGCTCGAACTCCTCGGTGGACCAGATCTCCTTCTGCGCCTCGGACGGAACAATGACGAAGAACCCATCTGGATCGATCTGGGTGCGGTGGGCGCGTAGGGCGTTATCGCGGTTTTCAAAGTAGTCACCGCATTCAACCCGGGTGGTCACCCGCTGCATCAGGTCCTCGGCACCGTCCTTCCAGCGTTCCAGCACCCCGCTGAAGGGGCTGTCGTGGCCGTTGTCTTCCAGCCACTTATTGAGCAGCTCCATGCGCTGGTAGATGAAACCGTGCGTGTAGTAGAGCTTCTGCGGCTCCCATGCCTTACCGAGCTCTGGGTGCCAGTCCGGGTCGCCGGCCTTGTCCCAGGCGATCATGGACGCGCGGTGCACCATCAGGTGATCCGGGTGCGGGTAGCCGCCGTTTTCGTCGTAGGTGATGATGACGTGCGGGCGGAACTCGCGGATGACCTTGACGATGTCGGCGGCCACCGCGGCATCGTCAAGCCGGGCGAAGCAGCCCTCCGGCAGCGGCGGGAGGGGATCGCCTTCCGGCAGTCCCGAATCCTCGTAGCCGAGCCAGCGGTGGTCCACGCCCAGCGCGCGGGCGGCCTCAGCCATTTCCTCGGCGCGCACCTGCGGCAGATTTTCGATAACCCCCGGCTTGTCCATCGCTGGGTTGATGATGGACCCGCGCTCGCCGCCGGTGCAGGTCAACACCATAACCTCGTGACCCTCCGCGGCGTAGCGCGCCATGGTTGCCCCGCCCTTGGACGATTCGTCATCGGGGTGGGCGTGAACAGCTAGAAGACGCATCGTGCTCATGGTCGCCGAACCATCCCCTTGCAAAAGCTTTCATTCTTACCGCCGAAAAGCGGCTCACTAACCCGAACTATCTTAGGTGATACGTGGACTAACTACGCAGTTGGATAACATGTCCAGCATGACTCCCGCTGGTTCTTCTGTCCCGCACTCTCGCGCGAGCCGTTACGGCCAGGGGCCGGGCACCGCGCGTGACGATGCCCAGTCGCACGACCGCAGCTCCAACCTCACCGGCCGTCTGTTGGTACTGCTCATGGTGGCCATCGTCGTGGTCACCGGCATCTACGCGGCGCGCTACGTGCAGCAGCAGCGCGAGGTCAACGCCCGCATGAGCTACGTGACCCAGCAGGTTATCGATGACCACACGCTGCGTGTGTGGGTGGACGTCACCCGCAACCGGCCGGACGAGCCGGCCTACTGCGTGGTGCAGGCGTTTAACTACAACAAGGCGGAGGTGGGCCGCCGCGACATCCCGCTCGCCCCCGACGGGGTGGACACCCAGCGCATCGCGGTGGACATTCCCACGAACCACCGCGCGGTCTCGGGGGATGCGTACGGCTGCTCGAGCAACGTTCCGGACTACCTGGACACCGACCACCCCGACTACGTGGAGTCGTACCAGAACTCCTGACGCGTTAGGGGTAAACAGCGCAGGAGAAGGCGGGGAGATGCATCCGCTGTTGTGTTAGGATCCTGTGCGCACCGTGTGGCGGCAGATGCGCAACTTTTACCCAACTCGCGTCGCCGCCCCATTTTTATAAGACCGCGATGTTCTTTTAGACAGGGAAGGTTGGAAGTATGGCTGAGCAGCAGAAGCAGTACATCACCCCCGAGACCAAGGAAAAGCTCGAGACCGAGCTGCAGGAGCTTATTGATCACCGCCCCGTCGTCGCGGCGGAAATTAACGAGCGCCGCGAAGAGGGCGACCTGAAGGAGAACGCGGGCTACGACGCCGCCCGTGAGATGCAGGACCAGGAAGAGGCCCGCATCAAGCAGATTTCGGAGATCCTGGCTAACTCCACCACCGAGCGTGAGGGCGTCGAGGAAGGCGTGGCCAACATCGGCTCCGTCGTGCACGTCTACTACAACGACGACAAGGACGATAAGGAGACCTTCCTCATCGGCACCCGTGCGGCGGCCTCGGACAACAAGGACCTGGAGACCTACTCCGAGCAGTCCCCGCTGGGCGCCGCGATCCTGGGTGCCCAGGAGGGTGAGACCCGCACCTACTCCGCCCCGAGCGGCAAGACCATCTCGGTGACCATCGAGTCCGCCGCGCCGTATGATTCGGCTAAGGCCGCCACCGAGCGCAAGTCCTAACCCGACCACACTCACCTACCCACACACCCCTTTCGGAGAAAGAGCACGCCCATGAAGAAGTTCTCCCGCACTGCCGCCGCCGGCCTGGTCGCCGTTGCCGCTGCCACCCTCGCCGGGTGCCACCCGCCGCACCAGCAGCCGTCCGACGAGAAGGTGGCCAACGCCGCGACCTACACCGGTGAGCCGAAGCCGGGGGTAGGCGAGAAGGAGTCCGCCTCCGCTACCACTGCCCCGTCTGAGCAGGCGGCCGGCAACAAGGCGCGCCAGGCTGGCGACAAGCCGCAGTTCCAGGACTGCGTCGCCGCCCCGGCCACTGAGCCGGCGACCGTCACGCTCAACTGCGCGGACGGCGCAAATCGCGTGGAGAACATCAAGTGGGAGTCGTGGGAGGCTGACGAGGCACACGGCACCGGCACCCGCGTGACCAACGCCAACGGCCACGAGGAGCGCGACGACGACGTGGACGTCGAACTGCACACCCCGGCTGAGACCGCCGACGGTTTCGCCTTCACCGAGATCGTCGTCGACGGCCAGCCCGTCGAGCAGTAATCCCGAACACGCGCGAAGCACCCCGCCGCTAGGAGACCTCCACGAGGTTCCTAGCGCCGGGGCGCTTTTGTTTTATCCAGGTGTGTGTTCTCCCCTGCCCTGCCTACTCGCGGACCCAGGCGCCGATAACGCCGGGGACCACCAGGGGCGGCTCGCCCAGCAGAGCTTTCTTGTTCGGCTCGAGCTCGACCTGGGTGACCACCGACTTCACCTTCTTGCTCTTGGCTGAGTCACCGCCGCGAGCGCCCATCATCGGCATCATGCCGCGTGCACCAGCACCCGCACCGCCGCGGGCGGCACCAGCGCCCGACGTAGTACCGACAGCAGAGCCCGCGCCCATGCCCGGCGCGGCGCCCATTCCACCAACCCGGCCGCCGGCTCCACCGGCACCGACACCATTTCCAGGCGCTGCGCCAGCGCCCAGGCCACCAGCGCTCACTCCCGACGCACCCGCACTGCCCGCACCAACACCAGCACCGAGGGAACCAGCACCCAGAGCACCAGCACCCCGGCGACCGCCGAGCATGCTCGGCCCACCGAGCCCGGAAACACCGTTCATGCTGTGCGGCCCACCAAACGGACGCGCACCCATCGTCCCCAGGCCGCTGGCCTGCGTGCGCATGTCGGCTGCACTGCGCTGGCCGATGCCGGACAGCGGTGACATCCCAAAGCCGTTTCCTTTACCACCGGCGTTGAGCAGTCCCCCTGGCAGCGCTCCACCGGGGCCGACCCCGGCGCTGTTGAGCGTTCCACCGGTGGTGCCAGCCACCGCACCGCCCGCGGGAGTGCCCGCGCCTGGGTGCGGCGCGAGGTCCAGCGCCGATGCACTTTGCGTACCCAGGTTCGCTGCCGGGAGATTAAGCCCCGCTCCCGCGCCTGCGGCCTCACCCGCCGGATGCAGGTCGGTCGCGTTCGGAAGCGTCGACTGCGATCCCTGCACCATGCTGTGCGCCGCCTGGTTCAAAGCGGTCTCGTCATTAATACCGGTCAGCGCCTGGGCTGCCTGCTTCACCGCGCCGAAATCACCTGGGCCGAGAGTCCCGTTTACAACCTTCTGCACCAATTCTTTCGGCCACTGCACCCCATCGGTGGTGTAGCGCTCTCCTTGGCCGGCAATGTCCCCCACACCGGTTTCGATATCACCGCCACCGGTTGCGGCGTAGTCACTGATGAGTGACGCCTGCATCGGCATCGACTTCGTCACAGTGGTTTGCAGCTTGGTCTGCAATTCGGACAGTGCTGCCATCTCTGCGGCCTTACGTGCGACTGGATCCTTAATTGCGTTTACCTTGACCGACTTCAGCATGGCGTCGAAACCGGCAAGCGCCACCCCGTTGCCCAGCGTGACAACCTTTTGGGCCATGACCCGCGAGTTCGCCGCGAACTGTTTGCCAGTGCCTGCTACTTCGCGAATCTTGCTCGCCGCCCGCTCGGTGGCTTCGCTATCGTTCGCCGAAATCAACCCGTCAGCCACGGAGTCCAACTGGTCGCTTATCTCCGTGACCTTTTCCGCTAAGTCCCGCCACCGCTGCGCCGTCGCCGCACCCGACTGAATGTCGGAGCCATTCAACTGCGCGGCTAGAAGATCCAAGTCGGACCCCACCGACACGACCGGCTCAGTGAAGGAGAACGGGCTGTAACCCGGCTCCGGCTGGTCCACCACCGGCATGGCAGCCATCTCTACCGAACCGCCGATATCAGCAAGATCCATTGCCCGACTGTTATCAGACTCCTGCTGCCCAAAGGCCTCAGAGTGGGTACCCAGCGTTTCGCTGAGCCAGTTCACCTGTTCCTGCAGTTTTCCTAACGTCTCCGACGCTGATGCCGGATCCATTTGAACCGCCCGGCCATGAATTCCTCCCGCCTCGGAAACACCCGCTACCTGCGAGAAACCGTGGCTGATGACCGGGCCAACATGGTTTGCCAACCCTCCCAAATTTCGTTCAATCGTTTGTACTTCGGTCGCGTGTTTACGTAAGTCACTAGTTTGCAGTCGCATGTTCCCCCGCTAAAGACTTTCCAGAATGTCAAAACCATGCTCACAGATTTCCGATGGTGAAACTGCACCGGTCGGTTCGTACAAATCAACAGCAATCGTGCCTTGTTGAGTTTGCACCGCTGCCCGACAAGTACTTTCGGTCTCCCCCGCCAATCGGAATGCTTTCCAGTTCCGATCAGGCACAGCTACTCCCGGGACATCGACAAAGTTCGACGGTAGGTCGTCTAACGAAACAACCGTAGACACGATGTTGACGCTGACAAATACCCCCGAGTGTCCGTAATCGTCGAACCTGCATGCCATGTCCAACTTTGTCGGTGTCAAGAATTCTTCAGGTCGCCCCAGCTCGGCGCGCCGAAGCGACTCTTCGGAGATTTCCGTACAAGGGTCGAAGAGATCGAAGTCGGGTGCAGCGTAATCGAAGCCACCCACTGGTGGCAGCGACGATTCCTCGGCAACGACCTCGACCTCTTCCCCCTTGGCCGTGTTAAGACCTCGCTCATCCGTAGCGCTATTAGGGCTGACCTGCGCATCGCTATCCCCCATCGACACGCAACCGGTCAAAAGCAGCCCAGATACCGTTACCAGCAGCGCGGCCTCAGCACGACTCATTTACTTTCCTTCCCAGGAACGGCTCCGGAACCACAAACCCACCCCAGTTTTTAGCGTGGCTCTGGATTCACGTTGAGAAGCTCTTCTCCTCATCCGCTTACCGTTCCCGCATAGCATCTTGCATGGTTCCTGACCGTTTGTCGCGGCAAGTTGTGAATTCACATGGAGGCCACTGTTTGTTGTGACATCACCAATAAGTTTTTGCTCACATAAACCGCTGGTAGCAATGGAAATGTGAATATTGTGACCGATCACAAGAGGGGGTAGCCCCTACCCCCATAATCACAACGGTGTAAGTGTGACCTTCTGTCCGGAAGAGCGGTAGTCCGCACGTCCGGTTCACCACCCCCAAAGCATGAAAAATCCCCGCGCACCACACATCGTGTGTGAGTGCGCGGGGTTGAATCCAGCCGCTGAGCAGCCCGGCGTTTACCGGTTATTGAAATAGCTCAGCAGGCGCAGGATCTCCGTGTAGAGCCAGACCAGGGTAACGGCCAGGCCCAGAGCCACACCCCAGGCGTAGTTGGCCGGAGCGCCAGCACGAACGAGGCGGTCCGCCTGGTCGAAGTCAGTGAGGAAAGACATCGCAGCCAGCACGATGCAGACCAGGGAGAAGATGATGGCCAGGGTGCCGCCACCACGCAGCGGATTCATGCCCGTGAACATGAACAGCAGCAGGTTGCCCAGCGCCAGAACGACCACGCCAATGATCGCGCCCATCATGATCTTGTTAAACCGAGGCGTGACCTTCACCGCACCGGTCTTGTAGACGAACAGCATGCCCACAAAGACACCGACGGTGCCGATGATGGCTTGGCCGATCATGGTCATCATGTTCGATCCGCCCACCGAGTAACCAGCGAAGACAATCGAAATGCCACCCACGAAAAGGCCTTCAAACACGGCGTAGATGAGCGTGACCCACGCGGAGCCGAACTTGCGACCAAAGGTGGAAATTAGCGTCATGATGAAACCGCCGATGGCACCAACGGCAGTTAGAGCCATCGTTACACCTTCGTGCCCCATCAGGGCCAAGCCGAAGTTCACAATCGCCATGACAACGATGACCGCGAGGGTGATACCGGTCTTGGTCACCACATCATCGACAGTCATGGGCCGTGCCTGCTGGCCGGAGGCAGCGTCGTAGCCGGACTGGTAGGTGGACTGCTGGCCGTAAGGGCTGTCCTGAACACCCGGAGCGCCGTAGCCGCTTTGCTGGCCACGCTGCTCACCGTCGGTCAGGCTTCTCATCACCGGGTTACTAGAGCGCACTATGAACCCCGATCCTTTCTTGCTTCGGTCGACTATTCACTAGGGGAAGTTCCACTAAGTACAACGCGTCTGACCGTTCAGGAGTTCCCCATCAAAACGGAATTCCGCACTCAGACGCATTAACCGTCCAGGCTACCGACCAAAATTCCGGCATGCGATGTACCGTTGATCTGCCTAGGACATATTTGGAGGAGCGCTGGGTCCGCTGCCCTCCGGGGGCGGTTGTGCTGGACCGCCCTGCCTGCCTTGACCGTCCGGCGGTTTCGGCGCCCCATCTTCGGCCGGGCTCGACTTGGTTGTCGGATCCACCGGCACCTTGATGGTGAAGGTGTAGCCACTTTCAGCGGAACCGATGACAGACGGGGTCTGCTGGTCCCAGCCATCGGAAAACACCATGTCGGTGTCCAACGACACCCGGGCAAGGTTCTCCGCAGAACCGGCATATCGTGCGTCGGCATACACTTTGTTTCCCACCTCTTCTGGGATCACCAGCTGCGAGGTCAGCACCGCGTTGGTGGCGTCTGTGATCGCATCCAGATCCGGGAACACCTCGAAGTGAATGTGCGGCCACCGACCGTCGTAGCAACCGGGCACGATGGAATCGAAAGTGACCGCCCCATCGTCGTCGGTAACCTGCACACCGCGCAGCCACGTCTGGTCCGTCACGCCATTGGAATACATCGAGTACTCGCCTTCGGCGTTGCAGTGCCAGACGTAGACCGCCGCGCCGACCAGCGGCTGATTATCGTTCGAAATATCCACAAGCCGCATCGTCAGCGTCATGGGCACACCCTCGACCGACCCGTTTCCATCGACCGAGTTCTTCAGATCCCGGCGCTCAATTCCCGTTTCGTCCAAGACGTCTGGGCCGTTCGAACCGTCGCCCGGGTACGGGCCGGCAGTCTCCGTGTTCATCTCCGTTAGGGAGTTGCTGTTGGCGGACGTGGTGCTTTCCGTGCTTGCTGTGCCATTCGCGCCTGCGCCAGTCTTCTGGGTGCCGGAGGCGCCGCACGCCGCCAAGGCGGTCGCTCCCGCGCCGACTCCTAAGACACCCAGCAGCCGCCGACGGCTCAACACGGTACCCATGTCGAATGCAAGGCCTTGATCTTCAACGTCCTCGTTCGGGCGGTCAAGGCGCCGCCCTTCGAAAAATCGTGGCTTACTCATGGTGAGTAAATGTAAGGCGCCAAACTTTGACGTCCCCGCACTGCAGCGGAAAGCTGTCACCACAATCGCGGACAGCTTCCAGAGTGATCGCTGTACGGTTCCTGTGAGCGAAAAAGCGCCACAACCAGCGATTTCATTAAAGCAACGGTGCCCCCAGTGGGACTCGAACCCACACTGAATCGATTTTAAGTCGACTGCCTCTGCCGATTGGGCTATGGGGGCGTAACACCCGGCGGGCACGAGAGGAGTGTGCGCGCCGGACAACTATTTTATGGCACTGCCACCCGCGCCCGGAAATGGGGCCGCGCGAAGTTGGTGCCTAGTCCGCCTGCGTGCCGCGCATGTCCGCGACGATGCTGGCGATGATGCCGTCGAGGATGTCCTTTTCGCTGATGACGAACGTGTCCACGCCGGCGGCGCGTTCGGCGAGATCCATGATGCCTTCCACGGCCACTGCCCCGCCGCCGATGACATCTGCACGACCCGGGTGGATCACCGGGTTGAGCTTGCGACGATCCGCCGAGACCGTCTTCAGCTCGCCCGTGATGGTGCGCAGACCCGGGAAGCGCAGCTCGGTGTTGTGGATGGCGTCCGCATCGTAACGCTCCAGCCCCTGCGCCAGGGCAGACAGCGTGGTAAAGGTGCCGGCGCAGCCGACGAACGTGCGTGCCTTATCGATGGGCAGGTCTCGCTCGACCTCCGCCATCTTCTCCGCCACGAAATCTTTGGCGATCTCCAGCTCGGTCTCGCTCGGCGGATCGGTGCGCATGATGCGCTCGGTGATGCGCACGCACCCCATCTGCTTCGACGTCGCGCCCAAGATGGTGCCGTCGGTATCCCCGACCACGAACTCGGTAGAACCGCCGCCCAAGTCGATGACGCAGAACGGCCCCTGCACCGGGTCCAAGTCCGCCACCGCGCCGGTAAACGACAGCTTCGCTTCCTCCTCGCCGGAGATGACCTCCGCCTTCGCGCCCGGCTGGATCTCACCCAAAAGCTGGGCGGTCATGTCGAAGAACTCTTCACGGTTGCTGGCATCACGCGTCGCGGAGGTCGCGACCATGCGCACCCGCACCACCTGCTCAAAGCGCATCTGCTGGACGAATCCGGTCAACGCCTTGCGGGTGCGCTCGATGGCCTCCGCCGCGAGCTTCCCGTTCGCATCGACGCCCTGGCCCAAGCGCACGATCTCCATCGTCCGGGTGACGTCGCGGACGGTGCCGTCGTCGCGGACATCGGAAATAAGCAAGCGGATGGAATTCGTACCGCAATCGACCGCGGCTACACGAGTCATGAGGACACCCCGTTCGAGAAATCAAAGTCGTTCAAGTCAATGCCGAGCTCAGCGGTCGTCGGCCAGTCTTCCGGGATGACGTCGCCGCGCAGACCGCCGCGGTCAGCGGCCATCGCCACCGCCTCGGTGCCCAGGCGCACCCGGTCCGGCCCCTCGGCCAGCGCGTAGGCGATGAGCACGTGCAAGCACTTGACTCGCTCTGGCATGCCGCCGCCGGAGAAATCCGTGCCCAGATCTTCGATAGCGTTGCGCTCCGCCAGGTAGTGATCGTGGGCGCGGCGGTAATCTGCGGCCAGCTCCTCGTCCTCGGCCAGGCGCGCCTCCATCCACTTCATGACGTGGGCGACCTCGAGGCGCGACGCCTCCGCCGTCAGGCGCGGTTCGGTGAGGTAATACAGTGTGGGAAACGGCGTGCCGTCCGGCAGCTTCGGCGCGGTTTTAATGACCGCCGGTTCCCCATCCGGGGTGCGGTAGGAAATCTCGAGGACCCCGCGCGGGGTCCGGCCGAGTTGGTGAGAAACGATCTGCAGATCGGCGTCGGAGACTGTCATGGCCACTATTGTGGCACGGGCGCACCCTCCGGCGCGGGCGCGGGTTCGCCCTGTCCATCCTCGCCGCCGGCATCGTCACCACCGCCGGTCGTACCTTCCTCTTCCGGCAGGTTCAGCCCCGGGCCGCGGTCACCAGTGGTGGACTCGGAGCCATCCAACAGCGCCGGGTCATCCGCGATGGAATCCCACAGCACCTCGTACCACGGGCGCTTGTCCTCTTCCGCGCGCCGGTCCGTGGTCACGCTATCGTCGCTGTTCATGTGCGGATCCATGATGCGGTAGGCGGTCTCCCCCTCCGCGACGAGGCCCAAGCGGCGGCGCGCTTCTTGTTCGACGTACGCGTCCGACTTGTACTTGTCGATCTCCTCTAACAACCGGTCCTTTTCCGCCTGCTTGGCGGTGATGGACTCCTCCAGGCGGGCGATCTCCGCGCGGCCCGAGTAGTAGTTGCGCAGCGGGGTAGCCACCGCCCACAGGATGGCGAGGAGGACAAACAGGATAATGGCGTAGCCGAGCAGGTCGACCCGGCCGCGCTGCCGCGGCGGTTTCGGCGACGCCCCCTTCGCCGGCGACTTTCCCTTGCCCGCAGGCTTTCCCCCCTGGGTGTGGGCGCGCGAGGCGACAGGGACAGTGCGGGGACGCCGCTTCGAGCGAGTCCCCGCGTCCTTGTTTCTTGCCTTGTTCGCGCCAGCCATAGGAACCACAGTGTAACCCCTGTGGTTTACCGCCCGCCCGCGCGGCGCGCCTGAACTACCCCGCTACTTCTTAAACCGCGGGAAGGCGGAGCGGCCGGCGTACACCGCGGCATCGTCAAGCTCCTGCTCGATACGGAGCAGGCGGTTGTACTTGGCCACGCGCTCCGAGCGGGCCGGGGCACCGGTCTTGATCTGGCCGCAGCCGAGGGCCACCGCGAGATCCGCGATGGTGGTGTCCTCGGTCTCGCCGGAACGGTGGGACATCATGGTGCGGTAGCCGTTGCGGTGCGCAAGCTCCACCGCGTCGAAGGTCTCGGTGAGGGTGCCGATCTGGTTGACCTTGACCAGCAGGGCGTTGGCCGCCTTCTTATCGATGCCCTCCTGCAGACGCTGCGGGTTGGTCACGAAGAAGTCGTCGCCGACGATCTGCACCTTGTCGCCGATGGCGGCGGTCAGCTGGGTGTAGCCGTCCCAGTCGTCCTCCTGGAGCGGATCCTCGATGGAGACGATCGGGTACTCATCCACGAGCTCGGCGTAGACCTTGCTCATCTCCTCCGCGGAGTGCTCGCCGCCTTCGAAGTGGTAGGTGCCGTCGCGGAAGAACTCGGAGGAGGCGACGTCGAGGGCCAGCGCGATGTCCTCGCCCGGCTTGAGACCTGCGGCCTGGATGGCTTCGACGATGAGATCGAGGGCCGCGCGGGTGGAGTCGACCGACGGGGCGAAACCGCCCTCGTCGCCCAGGCCGGTGGACAGGCCGCGGTCCTTGATGACCTTCTTCAGCGCGTGGTAGACCTCGGCACCCTGGCGGAGCGCCTCGGAGAAGGTCTCCGCGCCGATCGGGGCGATCATAAACTCCTGGACGTCCACGCCGGAGTCGGCGTGCGCGCCACCGTTCAAGATGTTCATCATCGGCACCGGCAGCACGTGGGCGCTCGGGCCACCGATGTAGCGGTAGAGCGGCAGCGCGGCGGACTCCGCGGCGGCGCGGGCGACGGCCATGGACACGCCCAAAATGGCGTTAGCGCCCAGGCGGGACTTGTTGTCGCTGCCGTCGAGCTCGATCATGGCCTTATCGATGAGCCGCTGGTCATCCGCCTCAAAGCCGGCAATCTCGTCCGAGATCTCTTCGTTGATGTTGGCTACCGCGTTCAGCACGCCCTTGCCCAGGTAACGGTCGCCACCGTCGCGCAGCTCGTGGGCCTCGTGGACGCCGGTGGAGGCGCCGGACGGGACGCCGGCGCGGCCGTGGGAGCCGTCGTCCAGCAGGACCTCGGCTTCGACGGTGGGGTTACCGCGCGAATCCATGATCTCGCGGCCAAAGACGTGGATGATGTCAGCCATGCTGAAGTCACACTCCTTGCAGTGATACTTTGCGGTTTCCTCACTCATTGTGGCAGAAGTCCCCCGCCCCCGCGGCCACTGCTCCCGTGGATTCGCTGGAAGCTGGTTAACTCACCGCTGGCTGCCCAATGGCGTACGAGTTCGCCGCCCCGGCGACCCGCTGCAGGTAGTCCGAGGAGTGGTTGTAGGCGAAGATGGCGTCAGCCCAGTCGTCTTCGTCACTCAAGTCGCGCTCGCCGGAGCACAGCAGCTTCGCCGAACTCAGCGCGGCGTCATCAATCTGGTGCGGGTCGGCCACGCCGTCGCCGTTGGCGTCGAGTCCGAACTGGTCCCACGACGCGGAGATGAACTGCATGGGGCCGACCGCGCGATCGAACTCGGTGTCCTCATCGAAGACGCCGTCGTCAGTGTCCTCGATGCGCTGGGTGCCGTTGTCCCCGTCGAGCGGAATGCCGATGATTTTCGGATCGGCCACCCCTGCGTCGTTGAGGTGCGGCGGGTGCAGGCGGTTGCCGGAATACGTGCCGTGGCGGGTTTCCACCCAGCCAATGCCGGCCAGCGTGTTCCACCTAAGGTGGCACTCCGGCCACGCGTCGCGGGCGATGAGCTCCGCGTTGCCGTACGCGCGCAGCGCCTGCCCGGGGATCTCGGTCTGCTCGGAAATATCCCCCGACCAGTACTTCAGCTTGTCGGCGGTTCGCCCCTCGCCGTGGACGTCGATGTCCGGCACCTCGGCCGGCGCCTGCGGCGGGATGTCCTCCGGGATCTTCTCCAACTGGCGGTGTGTCGGCGAGGTGGTCAGCCCGACGATCCCCCACAGGGCCAGGGACACGATCACGATGACTGCCAGGGCGGCGGCACACCCCAGCCCGAGTACGCGCTGTACGTTCATATCGCCGTCAGAGCCTACCGAACCCCGCGCGCCTTACCCAGCTCCCACAGGCGCTTCTGCTCCTCGGCGGGGACCACGTCCTGCGTGCCGTCGAACAGGTAGGGCGCGCGGGCACGCATCTTGTCCACGAAGCTCTGAGCGACGTCGGCAAAGTCGAAGTCGCCGCGGCGCGAGGCGATCTCGGCATGGAAGAGGACTTGCAGGAGGACATCGCCCAGCTCGCTGCGCAGAGTCTCCGGGTCCGCGCCCGCGCGCACGGCGTGGGCGAACTCGGCGGCCTCCTCGTCCAAGTACGGCAGCAGGCTTTCGTGGGTGTGGGCGGTCTCCCACTCCCCGATGCTGCGGGCGCGGGCCATGACCTGGCGGGCGGCGAGCACGGCATCGGCACGCGATGGCGCCTCGATGACCTCCTCGCCGGCGGCTAGCCGGGCCTTAACCTCCGGGTCGGCGGCGTTGGTGCTTACCAGAACGCCGCGGCCCGCCGGATCGTCGCCGGGCAGGAGATCCGGCAGGTCCCACCGCACTTTTACCGGGACCTCACTGGTATAGGACACGGGCCGCAAGACGCGACGGAGGGCCTCCATCGGGATCTGGGTGGGCCAGCGTTCATCGAGCAGCAGGACGGTCATGCAGGACAGTATAGAAGTAGGGATGCGCGCGGCCGGAAGGAAGTGGAAACGCGCCGCGCCGACGCCTGTGGCATACATCGCGTGAGTTTCGTGCGCAGGCTTCAAGGCGGTATTTTTATGTGCATGACAGATACGGATGTTCCCAGCACTGCGCCCGCTGATTCAGCCAGCGGGCGCAGCCATTCGGTATCTCTATGGACGCTGGTCGCGCTCATCATCGGTTCGACGGTGGGCGCGGGCATCTTTTCGCTTCCCCAAAACATCGCGTCCGTCGCCGCGCCCGGCGCGATGCTTATCGGCTGGGCGATTGCTGGCGTGGGCATGCTGTCCGTGGCCTTCGTCTTCCAAATCCTCGCCCGCCGCAAGCCGCACCTTGACTCCGGCGTGTACTCCTACGTGCGCGCGGGCCTCGGTGACTTCATCGGCTTTGCCTCCGGCTGGGGCTACTGGCTCGGGTCCGTCATCGCTCAGGTCGGCTACGCCACCTTGTTCTTCAACACCCTGGGGCATTACTTGCCGCTTTTCGATGCCTCCCACAGCTGGACCTCTGCCATCGCCGTCTCCGCGATGACGTGGGGCATCTTCGCCGTGCTCACGCGCGGCACGCAGCAGGCGGCGATCATGAACCTGATTACAACCGTGGCCAAGCTGGTGCCCATCGTCGCGTTCGTCGTGCTCATCGCGTTTGTGGGCTTTAGCTGGGACAAGTTCACCATGGACTTCTGGGGCCGCGATTCCGGCCAGACTGCCTTCGAGCAGATCCAGGGCATCATGCTCTTTACCGTCTGGGTCTTCATCGGCGTGGAGGGTGCGTCGGTGTATTCCAAGCAGGCGCGCAAGCGTACCGATGTCGGGCGCGCCACCATCATCGGCTTCATCTCGGTGCTGGCACTCTTGGTGTCGGTGTCCACCCTGTCCTACGGCGTGCTTACGCAGGCGGAGCTGGCCGCCCTGCCAGACAACTCGATGGCGTCCGTACTCACCGCCGTGGTCGGCGACTGGGGCGGGCTGCTCATCTCCGTCGGACTGTGCCTGTCGGTTCTGGGCGCTTATGTTTCCTGGCAGATGCTGTGTGCGGAGCCCATCACGTTGATGGCGCTCGACGGCCTGCTGCCGCGCACCGTGGGCAGGACGAACAAGGCCGGTGCGCCGTGGGTGGCGCAGTTGATTTCCACCATCGCGATTCAGGGCTTTGTCATCGTCTTCTTTGCCAACGAGACCTCGTATAACGCGATGGTCCAGCTGGCGACGATCATGTACCTGCTGCCCTACATCTTCTCCTCGCTCTACCTAGTGCTTTTGGCCAGCCGCGGGCGCGGGCTGTCCCACCCCAAAGCCGGCGTGAACTTCGACCTGTCCGGCCCGGAGGTGTCCCGCCGCGACAACCGGCGCCACCTCGCGGTGGCGGTGCTGGCGTTCGCCTACTCCATGTGGCTCATCTACGCCGCCGACTTGGTCTACGTGCTTTTCGGCGCCATCGCCATCATCCCGGGGCTTATCCCGTACGTAGCTACCCGCCTGTTCAAGCGCGAGCGCGTGTTCAACACCTTCGAGTGGGTCATCGTCGCCATCATCGTCGTCGCGGCCATCGCGGCCGCGTGGGGTCTGGCGCGCGGCACGCTGAGCCTGTAAACACACCCCCGCCCCGCCACCGCGGGAGCCACGTCAACCAGCCAGTTTTCTTCGGGTTAGTCGACCCTTACCCCCGCTTTCCTTAACGAGGTTTTATTTCGGTGAGCCTTGCCTAAATAATTGCTGTGTGTTGTTCGCTAACTTGCTCATAGGCCTGCGCGAGGGCCTCGAGGCCTCCATGGTCGTGATGATCCTCGCGGCCTTCCTCGTAAAATCCCGCCAGCGAAGACTGCTCCAGTGGGTGTGGGTCGGCGTCCTCGCGGCCCTGGCCGTCACCGTCGGCGCCTTCCTCATCATCCACTTCGGCACGAAGACGCTCACCTCCCTCGGCCAAGAACTCGTGGGCGGCATCTCGTCGCTCATCGCCGTTGGCTTAGTCAGCTACCTGCTGTTGTGGATGCGCGGCGCCGACAAGAACATGTCCCGCGTGCTCAACGACAAGATGGAGACCGCGGCCGCCTCCGGACCGCTTGCCGTCATCGTTCTCGCATTCACCGCGGTCGCCCGCGAGGGAATCGAGACCGCCCTCCTCGTCTTTGACACCTTCGCCTACGGCGACACCGTCAAGCCCGCGCTGGGCCTGTCGGTGGGCATTGCCATCGCAATCGTGGTCACGCTGCTGATGTACCGCGGCGCTATCCGGATCAACCTCTCCGTCTTCTTCCGCATCACCGGCGTGCTCCTCATCGTGGTTGCCGCCGGCATCCTGCGCTACGGCATCAACGACCTGCAAGAAGCCGGCGTCCTTCCGGGCCTGAACACCCTGGCGTTCAACGTCGCCGACGTCATTCCTCCCGGCAGCCCGCTCGCCGTCTTCCTCGAGGGCATGTTCAACCTGGTTCCGGCCCCGACGCTTTTGTCGATGATCGCCTGGGCCATCTACCTCATCGTCGCCCTCTGGCTCTTCCTCCGCCCCCTCCCCGCGCCCTCTTCCGCGCAGAAAGGAACCTCCACTAATGCTTAACTCCCGCATCTCTTCCCGCCCCGCTCGCATCGGCCTACTCACCGTCGTTTTAGCCACCACCACCGGTGCGCTCTACGGCTGCGCCGACAAGGTCGACGAGGCCGACGCGCAGCAGTTCAAGGTCACCGCCGACGACCAGACCTGCGAGGTCAGCGGCGAGACCGCGGAAACCGGCACCGCGTCCTTCGACGTGACGAACAACGGCTCCAAGGTCACGGAGTTCTACACCTACACCGACGCCGGCCGCGTGGTGGGCGAGGTGGAAAACATCGGCCCCGGCGCCACCCGCAAGCTGGTCGTGCAGCTAACCGATCCCGGCGACTACACACTAACCTGCAAGCCCGGCATGGTGGGCGAAGGTATCTCGCAGCCGCTCACGGTCACCGGTGAGGCCATCGACGTGGTCGAAGGCGACGAGGCCGCCCGGGAGGCCGTCGACGGCTACCTGTCCTACGTGCGCAACCAGACGCAGACCTTGAAAGATCAGACCAAGGATTTCACGGCCGCGATCGAGGAAGGCGACATCGACAAGGCCAAGGAGCTCTTCCCCATCGTGCGCATCCCGTACGAGCGCATCGAGCCGGTCGCCGAATCCTTCCCCGACGATCTGGATCCGCGCATCGACGTCCGCGAGGCCGACCTGGAGGAAGGTCAGGAATGGACCGGCTTCCACAAGATTGAAAAGCAGCTGTTCGACGACGGCAAGATCACCGACCAGACCAAGAAGGACGCGCAGCAGCTCGAAGACGACCTGGCGGAGCTTGTCGATGGCGTCAGCAGCGACGACTTCACCTTCACCCCGGTCCAGATTGCGTCCGGCGCGCAGGGGCTTTTGGATGAGATTGCCACCAGCAAGATCACCGGCGAAGAAGACATCTTCTCCGGCACCGACCTCTACGACTTCCAGGCCAACCTGGACGGATCCAAGGCCGCGATCGCATCCCTAGAAAAGGTCATCGACGACAAAGATCCGCAGCTGCTCAGCGATATCAACGACCGCTTCGACGACGTGCAAAAGCTGCTGGACAAGTACCGCGAGGGCGACGGCTTCGTGGACTACAACGACGTGGACCAGAACAAGCGCCGCGAGCTGTCCGATTCCATCGACGTGCTGACCGAGAAAGTCGCGCGCGTCCAAGAGGTGGTGGCTCAGTAATGCGGGGCAATTCCGTAAGCCGCCGGGGCTTTTTGTCGGCGGCGGTGGCCACCTCCGTGGCGGCGACGGCCGGGCTGGCCAGCTGCTCGCGCGGCAGCACTACCGGCGAGGGCGGGGCCAATCTGGACTCGACGGTGCCTTTCGATGGTGAGCACCAGGCGGGCATCGCCACGCAGCAACAGTCCCGGCTGCACTTCGCCGCCTTTGACGTGACCACCACCGACCGCACCGAACTCATCGGACTGCTCAAGACCTGGACGCAGATGGCGCGGCGCATGACGCAGGGTGATCCGGCCACCGCGAGCGCCGAGGACATGAGCGAGTACGCCGTGCCCGAGGACACCGGGGAGGCCTGGGATCTGCCGCCGGCCAACCTCACCATCACCATCGGATTCGGGCCGACGCTTTTCGATGACCGCTTCGGCCTGAAATCCGCCCGCCCAGCAGAACTGACACAGCTTCCACACTTCCCGTCCGACCAGCTGCAGGACAACTTATGCGGCGGCGACTTGTGCATTCAGGCGTGCGCGGACGAGCCACAGGTGGCGGTACACGCGGTGCGCAACTTGGCACGCGCCGGTAGCGGCCTGGTGCGCTACAAGTGGTCACAGCTGGGCTTCGGCCACGCCTCGGCCACGACGCGCAACCAGGAAACGCCGCGCAACCTGTTCGGTTTCAAGGACGGCACGAACAACCTCAAGGCCGAAGACACCGACGACTTCAACGAGCACGTTTGGGTCTCCGGGACCAATACCTGGCTCGACGGCGGCGCGTTCCTCATCTCCCGGCGCATCCGCATGCTGCTGGAAAATTGGGATCGACAGGTGCTGGCCGACCAGGAAGAAACCTTCGGCCGCCAGAAGCTGTCGGGCGCACCACTGGGCCGCGAGGACGAATTCGACGAGCTCCCGCTCGACGAGTACCACGGCACCTCCGGGCCGGTGATCCCCGAGGTCGCCCACTCGCGGCTGGCCAACCCGGCCGAAAACGGCGGCATGCGGATGCTGCGCCGCGCGTACAACTTTAGCGACGGCATCGACGAGTTCGGCCACCTCGACTCGGGGCTGTTTTTCATCGCGCTGGTGAACTCCCCCGAGAAGCGGTTCATCCCCATCCAGACGCGGCTGGGCAAGCACGACAAGTTGAACGAGTACGTGCGCTACGAGTCATCGTCCATTTTCGCCTGCCCGCCGGGCACCTCCGGCGAGGACGACTGGTGGGGCCGGGCGCTTTTTGAAGCGACGGAGCGCGCCTAAGCGGACCTACTCCGAGACGGAGATCGTCTTCTTTTTCGGCGTGCTCTTGCTGGCGGCGGTCTTGCCGCCGCCAGTGACGTCGTGCTCGTCCACGTCGAACATCGCCGCGAGGAAGTCGCTGGCCCACTGCAGCAGCTCGACATCGCGAAGCTTCGGCGACGTGATGTTGCGCCCAGCCTTCGGGAACGGCACCTGCACGGCCTGGGCGGCCGCGCGGTACATCGACCCCGAGTACAGGCGCTTCAGGCGCACCTGCTTCGAGTCCCCCAGCTGCGCCGGGTGGAACTTGATGCGCGTGCCCTGCACCGTAATGTCCGAGACGCCGGCCCGGCGCGCCTGGTGGCGCAGCCGCGCAACCGCGAGCAGGCGCTCGACCTCCTCCGGCACGGGCCCGTAGCGGTCCTCCATCTCCTCGACCGCGGCGCGCAGGTCCTTGTTGTCCTGCGAGGCGGCGAGCTTGCGGTAGATCTCCAGGCGCAGCCGCTCGGAGTTGATGTAGGACTCGGGGATGTGGGCATCGACAGGCAGGTCGATGCGGATCTCCTTGGGGCCCTCGTCGGTGGCCTTGACGGTCTCGCCGCGCGCCATCGCCTTGTACGCCTCCACGGCCTCGCCCACCAGGCGGACGTAGAGGTCAAAGCCCACGCCGGCGATGTGACCGGACTGCTGCGAGCCGAGCACGTTGCCGGCGCCGCGCATCTCCAGGTCCTTCATCGCCACGGCCATGCCCGCACCCAGGTCGTTGTTCTGCGCGATGGTGGACAACCGGTCGTAGGAGGTCTCCTTCAGCGTCGCGCCCTTCGGGTACAGGAAGTAGGCGTAGCCGCGCTCCCGGGAGCGGCCCACGCGCCCGCGCAGCTGGTGCAGCTGCGACAGGCCCATCTGGTGGGCGGAATCCACGATGAGCGTATTCGCGTTCGCGATATCCAGTCCGGTTTCCACGATCGTCGTGCACACCAGCACGTCGTACTCGCGGTCCCAGAAGCCCTGGACGGTCTTTTCCAAAAGCTCCTCGCTCATCTGCCCGTGGGCCACCACGATGCGCGCTTCCGGCACCAGATCGCGCAGCTCCTTAGCCTTCTTTTCGATGTCCGCGACCTTGTTGTGCACGAAAAACACCTGGCCCTCGCGCAGCAGCTCGCGGCGAATCGCGGCGGTGACCTGCTTGTCCTCGTAGGCGCCGACGAAGGTGAGCACCGGGTGCCGGTCCTCCGGCGGGGTGAGGATCGTGCTCATCTCGCGGATGCCGGCCATGGACATCTCAAGGGTGCGCGGGATCGGCGTCGCGGACAGGGTGAGCACGTCCACCGACGCCTTGAGCGCCTTGATGTGCTCCTTGTGCTCGACGCCGAAGCGCTGCTCCTCGTCGACGATGATGAGGCCCAGCTCTTTCCAATGCACGCCGGTCTGCAGCAGGCGGTGCGTGCCGATGACGACGTCCACCGAGCCATCGGCAAGCCCGGCCATGATCTCCTTGGCCTCTTTCTGCGAGGTAAAGCGCGACAACACCTTGACCGAGATGGGGAAACCGTCCATGCGCTCGGTGAAGGTGTCGAAGTGCTGCTGCGCCAGAAGCGTCGTGGGCACAAGCACCGCGACCTGAGTGCCGTCTTGGACCGCCTTGAACGCCGCGCGCACGGCCACCTCGGTCTTGCCGTAGCCGACATCGCCCACCACGACGCGGTCCATGGGCACGGTGGATTCCATGTCGTGTTTGACCGCCTCGATGGCGCTCATCTGGTCCTCGGTCTCGACAAACGGGAAGTTATCTTCCATCTCCGCCTGCCACGGGGTATCCGCCCCGAAGGCGCGGCCCGGCGCGGACTGGCGCTTGGCATAGAGCTGCACCAGTTCCCCGGCGATGTCGCGCACAGCGGCGCGGGCCTTCTTCTTCGTGTTCTTCCAGTCCGAGCCGCCCATCTTGGACAGCCGGGGCGCCTCGCCGCCGGTGTACTTGCTCAGCAGGTCGAGCGAGTCCATGGGCACCCACAGCTGGTCGCCCGGCTGCCCGCGCTTGGAGGCGGCGTATTCCAGCACGATGTACTCGCGCCGCGAGGTCTCGTCGCCGGACTTGATGGTGCGCTCGGCCATCTTCACGAACTTGCCGATGCCGTGCGTTTCATGCACCACAAAATCGCCCGTCTTCAGGGCCAGGGGGTCGACCTTGTTGCGGCGCTTGGCGGGCTTGCGCTTGGCCTTGGCGATGTCGCCGACGCGGTTGCCCGTCAGATCCGTTTCGGTGATGACCACCAGCGGCAGCGCCTCGGCGTCTTTGAGCTTGCGCACCTTGGGAAAGACGAGGCCGGCATGGCTCATGGCCTGGTAGAGCGTCACCTCCCCCGGCGAGGGTTCCCAGCCCGGCGTGGCGGTCTTGGTGCGAATTCCCTTCTCGGCGAAGCGGTCGACCATGCGCTTGATGGCACCTTTGGCCGGGGCGATGAACGCCGCGCGGCCGCCGGCCTGGGTGTGCGCGAGCAGCTGGGCCATCATCGCGTCGATTTCTTTGATGTCGCCGCGCGGGGTCGGGCCCGGCTCGAAGTCGATGGGCAGGGTGAGCGACTCGTCGGCGGCGAACATCCCCGGCGGGGCGAAGGTCCACAGCGGCAGACCGGCGTCGCGCACGGTATCTTCCAAGTCGTCGAAGGAACGGTAGCTCGACGGCTCCAGGTCGAGCCCCTCGACGGCGACGGGGCCGTCCGCACCCATGGCGGCGGCCTCCCACCCGGCCTCCAAGAACTCGCGGTCGGTGTTTTCCAAGTCCGCAATGCGGGTGCGGATCTTCTCCGGCGCGACCAGGACGACGTGGGTATCTGCCGGCAGAAGCTCCGGCAGGGCGACCATGGGCGAGTCGGTGAGCTCCGGCAGGAGCGCCTCCATGCCCTCTGCCGGGATCTTCTCCGAGACCTTGGTCAACAGCTCCACCAAAGCCGCGTTGCCCGGGTGCTTCTGGGCGAGCTCGCCGGCGCGCTTAGCCACGGCATCGGTAATCGGCAGCTCCCGCGCCGGGTAGATGGCCACCTCGCCGACGTCGATATCGTCGATGGCGCGCTGGTCCGCCACGGAGAACTGGCGGATATCCGTGATCTCGTCGCCCCAGAACTCCACGCGCACCGGGTAGTTCAAGGTGGTGGGAAAGACATCGAGGATGCCGCCGCGGATGGCGTACTCGCCGCGCTTGGCCACCATGTCCACGTGCGTGTAGGCGCGGAAGTCGAGCTCTCGGGTCAGCGCGTCGAACTCGAACTCGGCGTCCTCTGCCAGGCGGATGGGTTCGCGGCCGGCGACGTCCTTGATCACCGGCTGCGAGTAGCCGCGGGCGGCGGTGACGATGACCTGGAGGTTGTCATCGTCACGCGCGATGCGGTCGAGCACCTGCGCGCGCCCACCCACGATGTCCGCGCCGGGGCTAAGCCGCTCGTGCGGAAGCGTCTCCCACGCCGGCAGGTAGGCCACCTTGTCGCCCAGCATGGCCGCCAGCTCCGCGGTGAGGTCTTCCGCTTCGCGCCCGGTGGCGGTGACCACTAACACCGGCGCGTGGTGCGCCAGCGTGCCGATGACCCACGGACGCGTCTGGTCAATCCCCGTCAGGTGCAGGGTCTTCTCCCCCACCTGAGCAACAAGCCCTTTGAGCTTCGGATCGGACGCGGCGACTTTGAGCAGCCCCGCGAGCATCGGCGGTTCAGCGTGGGTGTCTTTTCCGGCTGCGCTCACTTATTTCGTCTCTTTCTTCATCGTGTCGTCTGTGGCTGCGTCCCGGTCGGCGAGCTTGGGCACCTTCTCCATGCGCGACAGGCCATTCCAACACAGGTTAACGATGTGCGCCGCCACCGTCTCCTTGTCCAGATAGCGGTTATCCAGCCACCACTGCGCGGTCATGGCGACCATGCCCACCAGCGCCTGGGCGTAGACCACCGCCAGCTGCGGGTCAATGTCGCGGTGCTCGAACGCCTCGCCCAAGATGTGGGCGACCTGCTCGACCGCGGTGTTGAGCAGCGTGCCAAACGTCTGCTCGCCGGTCGGCTTGGAATCGCGCGCGAGGATGACAAACCCGTCGGTTTCTTCCTCCACGTAGGTCAGAATGGCCAGCGCGGCCTGCTCGATCTTCTCGCGCCACTTGCCCTTTTCCAGCGACTGCGTGATGCGCTTTTCCAGCGCGAGCATCTCGCGGTCCACCACCACGGCGTACAGGCCTTCCTTGCCACCGAAGTGCTCGTAGACCACCGGCTTGGTCACCTCGGCGCGCGCGGCGATTTCCTCCACGCTCGCGCCGTCGAACCCCAGTTCCGCGAATGCCTTGCGCCCGATGGCGATGAGCTGCTCTCGCCGCTCGCGGCCGGTCATTCTCTTTCGCGCCATGGCCGCTACTTTATCGCGGACGCCAAACCCACCCACCGAAGCGGTAAGTGGGCGGGTTAATTAGCGGACATTACCTGTGCGGCGACTGGTTCGGAAGCGAAGTAATAGCGCGCGTGGGATTGGGGCAACGCTGCGTCGTTTGCGCTGGTCAGAGTTGCTTCCCCACCAGGACTCGAACCTGGAATGACGGTACCAAAAACCGTAGTGTTGCCATTACACCATGGGGAACCACACCGAGTGTGCTCGGTGCATGATCATCGTAGCGGACTCACCCCGCGCAGCCGAAACGAGGGCTACCGCACGTCGAGCTACCGCGCGTCGAGGTTGTCCTGGAACCCGCCCGGGTTGCCGCGTGCGCCGGTAGAGTGACCGTGCCCAGCCGCGCCAGCCTCCCCGGGCATCGTCTTCCCGTGCCCCGCATGCGCCTCCGGCGGGACGTAAACGTCCGGCTTTTCACCCGGCCCCACGATGACAAACTGCCCCATCATCCCGCTGTCCTCGTGCAGCAGCATGTGGCAGTGGTACATATACGGCACCTTTGGGTCTGGGTAGTACCCCAAGTCCACGGCCAGCCGCGCGGTGGCCTTCGGCGGTAGCGCCACCGTGTCCTTCCAGCCATACGTGGGCACCACCACCTCGTCGGTCCCCTCCCCCGGCTCGAGCGAGAGCACCTTGAACCGCGCGTCGTGGATGTGGAAGTTGTGCGGCCAGTCGTTGTTGTCGTTGGTGACCTCCCAGATTTCGGGAGCATCCTTATCGATGACCTCGTCCACCCGCGCCATGTCCATCATCTGGCCGTTGATGCTGAAGGTGTCGAGGACGAACTTCCTCTCCTTCACCCCGTCCAGGTCGAGGTCAGCAGCGGCGGCCGGGTCGAGAACGTCCGGCAGCGCGCCCGGTTCCGGGGCGGACTCCTCCGGCCCGCGGATCTCCAGCAGCTGGAAGTGGTCGCGGAACCCGAAATCCACCGCGCCCTCGTCATCCGGGATTCCGAAATTGTCTTTCCGCGGCATGGACTGCAGGTTCACGGTCTTGCCAGGCTCGAGGTCCACCAGGAATTCGACGCGCTCGCCTGGCCCGATGAGGATGTCGTCGACCTCGTGGGGTTTATCCAGCAGACCGGAATCGGTGGCGATGACGGTGAGCGGGGAGGCATCGTCAAGCGCGAGCGTGTAAAAGCGCATGCTGGCGCCGTTGAGCACGCGCAGGCGAATCCGGCGGGTGGTGGCCTGGAAGTAGGCGTTGGCGATGCCGTTGACCACCGGCGTGGTGCCCTGCAGGCCGAGCGTCTCGTCGACCTCTTCGTCGAGCTGGCCGTCATCGGTGAACTTCGCGTCCACGATGGCCAGCGGGATGTCGTCCACGCCATAGTCACTGGGCACGTCGAGGTTTTCGGCCACCTCGTCCGAGAGAACGAACAACCCTGCGAGCCCCCGGTAGGCGTGGAGGGCGGTGCGCTCGTGCGGGTGCGGGTGGTACCACACGCTCGCCGCGGGTTGCTCAATGTTCCACTCCGGGTCCCACGTGCCGCCCGGCTCGATGGGCAGGTGCGGGCCGCCGTCCGCTTTCGCCGGCAGCTTCATGCCGTGCCAGTGCACGGTGGTCATCTCCGGCAGGGAGTTCTTCAAGGTGAACGAGACGTGTTCGCGCTTCTTCGCCATGAGCGTCGGGCCCAGGTACGGGCCGTTGAAGCCCCACGTCTTTGTGGTCACGCCGGGCAGGATCTCGGCGTTTCCCTCCATCAGTTCGAGCTCGAAGCGGCGGGTATCGCCATCCTTTGTGCCCTGGTAGAGCTCCGGGATGGGAAGCTCGCGCGGCTCACCGTCGTACCCGCGCGGGGCCGGCTGGTCCTTCCGGGCGTGCTGCGTGCCGATGCCCGACCCCGCCTTGCCGCCCACCGCGTCACAGCCTGCCAGCGCCCCGACGGCACTCGCTCCCGCGCCCGCAGCGCCGACGACCACCATGCCGCGCACGAACGTCCGCCGGGAAAATTCCGCGTTTCCCATAACCAGCAACACTGCCTTTCGAAACTGCGCACCAACTCTTAGATTTAAGCCTAAACCGCGCGATGACCTGTGCAAAACCCCTAACGTCCTATGCGAGCTGATCCTCGCCAGGGAAAGCCACGCCCGGGGAGAAGGCAAGCCTTTACTTCGTGGCGCGCCCGCGCCGGCCCGGCCTAGACTCCCCTCGTGGAAAATCGCGGTACGAGCACAGAGATGAATACAGAGAAGACGTCGGCCAAGGCGGCCGAAAAGCGCAACGCTAACCGTTTTGTGTGGGCCAACGGCCTGCAAAACATTGGTGATCAGATTCTGTCTGCCAAGACAGTGCTGCCGTGGCTGTTTTCCGCGGCGGGCGTGCCGCACCTGTTCACCGGCCTGCTCGTGCCCATCCGAGAATCTGGATCCATGCTGCCGCAGGCGGCGTTCTCGCCGTGGATTACGAGCCGCAACTCGCGCAAGCGGTTATGGATCTTGGGCTCGCTCGGCCAGGGCATCGCGGGCGTGCTCATCGCGCTGTCGGCGTTCCTTCTGCGCGGGGCGGCGCTGGGCATCGCCGCGGTGGTGTTCCTCGGCGTTTTGTCGCTATGCCGCGCTCTGTGCTCGGTGGCGGGCAAGGACGTCCAAGGCCGCACCATTTCTAAGGGCACGCGCGGCAAGGTCACCGGGCGGGCCACGGCGCTGGGCGGCGCGGTGACCCTGCTGGTCGGCATCGCGCTTTACTTCGCCGACGACCTGTCCGTAGCCGCGCTGGCGACCATCTCCTTCGGTGCGGCGCTGACCTGGTTCGTCGCAGCCGGCGTGTTTACCGGCATCGCGGAGCCGACTCCGGACGGGGAGAAACAGGGCATCGACAAGGCGTGGTGGCGCGACACCTGGGACCTGTATACCGGCGACCGCCGCTTCCGCACCTTCGTCCACGTCCGCGCGCTGCTGTTGGTCTCGGCGCTGTCGACGTCGTTCATCGTCACGCTCTCGCTCCAGGCCGGCACCGAGGCGTTGACCGGGCTCGGCGGCTTCGTGCTCGCCTCGGGCCTCGCCGCACTCGTCGGCGGGCGCGTGACCGGCGGTCTTGCTGATCGCTCCTCCCGCAGCGTCATGGCCGGCGGCGCGGCGGTCGCCTCCGTCTGCCTGGTCCTCCTCGTCGCCGCGGCCACGTGGTTGCCCGCCGCGGTCAACGCCTGGGTCTTCCCCCTCGGCTTTTTCGTGGTCAACCTCGCACACACCGCGATCCGGGTGGCGCGCAAGACCTACGTGGTAGACATGGCCACCGGCGACGAGCGCACCCGCTGCGTCGGCGCCGCCAACACGATGATGGGCGTCATCCTGCTTCTCGTCGGCGGGATTTCCGCCGTCATTGCACTCGCCGGCCCGTCCGCGGCGCTTCTCACGCTCGCGGTCATCGGCGGCATCGGCGTCGTCATGGCGCGCAGGCTCCCCGAGGTCTCTGAGACGCGGTAAAGACCGCGCCCGCGTAGCGTTGCCCAACCCCGCGCGGCGCGCAAAGGTGTCGGGCGCCACACGCTATAGGATGGTGGCCGCGAAATCTTATTCAGCGAGATTTTACAGGAGAATCACGTGGAAGCCACACAGCCCTGCTCTGTCGTGATCCTCGCCGCCGGCGCGGGGACACGCATGAAGTCTGCGAAGCAAAAGACTCTGCACGCCATCGGCGGCCGCACTCTTTTGAGCCACAGCCTGCACGCGGCGAACGGGCTTCAGCCGGAACACCTCGTGGCCGTGGTCGGCCACCAGCGCGACCAGGTCGCGCCCGCGGTTGACGATGTCGCCGCCGAGCTCGACCGCGACATCCTCACCGCCGTGCAGGAAGAGCAGAACGGCACCGGCGACGCCGTGCGCTACGGCGTGGATGCCATCCCGTCGTTTACCGGCACCGTCATCGTGACCAACGCGGACGTGCCGCTTTTGACCGCCGAGACCCTGGCCGGCCTGCGCGCCGAGCACGAGCGTTCCGGCGCCGCCGTGACCGTGCTGTCGATGCAGCTTGACGATGCCACCGGCTACGGCCGCATCGTCCGCAACGACGCCGGCGAGGTCACCGAGATTGTCGAACACAAGGACGCCACCGACGCCCAGCGCGAGATCCGCGAGGTCAACTCCGGCGTCTTCGCCTTCGACGCGGATATTCTGCGCGACGCGCTCGGCCGCCTGGATACGGACAACGCCCAGGGTGAGCTGTACATCACCGACGTGCTGTCCATCGCGCGCGCCGATGGCCACTCTGTCGCCGCCTTTGTGGCCGCCGACCCGGCGGAGCTCGCCGGCGTCAACGACCGCGTCCAGCTAGCCGCCGCCGGCCGGGAGCTCAACCGCCGCACCGTCGAGGCCGCTATGCGCGGCGGCGCGACCGTCGTCGACCCGGCCACCACCTGGATCGACGTCACCGTCACCGTGGGCCAGGACGTGACCATCTACCCCGGCACCCAGCTCTACGGGGCCAGCTCGCTTGCCGATGATTCCAGCGTCGGCCCCGACACCACCCTCACCGACGTGCAGGTGGGCCAGGGTGCGCAGGTGGTGCGTGCGCACGGTGAGCGGTCGGTCATCGGCACGCGCGCGAAGGTCGGGCCGTTTACCTACATCCGCCCGAACACCGTGCTGGGTGAAGAGGCAAAGCTCGGTGGCTTCGTCGAGTCCAAGAACGCGCAGATCGGCCGCGGTTCCAAGGTCCCGCACCTGACCTACATTGGCGATGCCACCGTGGGCGAGGAATCCAACATCGGCGCCTCCAGCGTGTTTGTGAACTACGACGGCGTGGAAAAGCACCACACCGAGATTGGCAGCCACGTGCGCACCGGCTCCGACACGATGTTCATCGCCCCGGTCACCGTGGGTGACGGCGCGTACTCCGGCGCCGGCACCGTGATCAAGGACGACGTCCCGCCGGGGGCGCTCGCCGTCTCCGGCGGCAAGCAGCGCAACATCGAGGGCTGGGTCGCCCGCAAGCGCCCCGGCACCCCGGCCGCCCAGGCTGCCGAAGCCGCCAACGCCGGCCCCAACGCGGGCCCCGACGCAGGTTCCGACGCCGCGGAAGGTTCCGCAGCGACGCCGGATTCTGAACGCGGCGGCACCGAGGCTTAGAATCAGTAACGACCTCAACCGATACGGGCTGAAACCGATACAGTGCAAGGAAGGCTTATGACCGGCAAGGTAACTGAAAGTCACAAGAACATGAAGCTGTTTTCCGGGCGTGCGCACCCGGAACTCGGTGAGGCCGTGGCCAAGGAACTGGGCACCGAGCTCGTTCCCACCACCGCGCGTGACTTCGCCAACGGCGAGATTTTCATCCGCTTCGAAGAGTCCGTGCGCGGCGCCGACTGCTTTGTGATGCAGGCGCACAACCAGCCGCTCAACAAGTGGCTCATGGAGCAGCTCATCATGATCGATGCACTCAAGCGTGGCTCCGCCAAGCGCATCACCGCGATCCTGCCTTTCTACCCCTACGCGCGTCAGGATAAGAAGCACCGCGGCCGCGAGCCGATCTCCGCCCGTCTTATCGCGGATCTCCTCCAGACCGCCGGCGCCGACCGCATCGTCTCGGTCGACCTGCACACCGACCAGATCCAGGGCTTCTTCGACGGCCCGGTCGATCACATGCACGCCATGCCGATCCTCACCGGCTACATCAAGGACAAGTACGACACGGCCAACATGACCGTCGTCTCCCCGGATGCCGGCCGCGTGAAGACCGCCGAGAAGTGGGCCAACGAGCTCGACGGCGCCCCGATGGCCTTCGTGCACAAGACCCGCTCCGTGGACGAGGCGAACAAGGTCGTGTCCAACCGCGTCGTCGGCGACGTCGAGGGCAAGGACTGCATTCTTCTCGATGACATGATCGACACCGGCGGCACCATCGCCGGCGCCGTCCGCGTGCTCAAGGAGGCCGGCGCGCAGAAGGTCATCATCGCCTGCACCCACGGCGTGTTCTCCGACCCGGCCCGCGAGCGCCTCTCCCAGTGCGGCGCCGAGGAAGTCATCACCACCGACACCCTCCCGCAGTCCACCGAGGGCTGGTCCAACCTCACCGTTCTGTCGATTGCGCCGCTGCTCGCGCGCACGATCCACGAGATCTTCGAAAACGGCTCGGTGACCACCCTCTTCGAGGGCGAGGCGTAACGGCTTCTCCGGCACCGCGCGGAGGCCGGCGCGGTGCCGGTCGCATCGTCACGCAGGGCATGGTCACGCACGGTGCCGCTTTGATTGTGACGCAGGTTGCAAGAAAAGCTTCGCGATATTTCAGATTCCACTACCCTGAAGCGTTAACCGCATCTTCCGCGTCGACGAGAAAGGACAACGCTTCATGGGTAGGTTTTCTGGTTTTGACGGCCGTGTCGCCATCGTGACGGGCGGCGGCTACGGCATCGGCGCGGCCGCGGCGAAGGAACTCGCCGAGTGGGACGCGAAGGTCGTCGTGGCGGACCTGCGCCGCGAGCAGGTCGACACCGTCGTGGACGAGATCCGCAGCGCCGGCGGTGAGGCCACCGGCTTCCTCATGGACATCGCCTCCGAGGAAGACAACCAGGCGGCCGTCGAATTCGCCGTCGAGACCTACGGCGGCCTCCACCTCGCGGTTAACTCCGCCGGCTACGCCCGCGAGGCCGAAACGCTGGGCACCTACTCCATCTCCGAGTGGGACCGGCTCATCTCGTCCAACTTGAACGGCGTCGCCTACGCCATGCGCTACCAGCTGGAACAGTTCATGGACCAGGAACGCACCTCGCAGTGCGCGATTGTGAACATCTCCTCCATCCACGGCCAGCTGGGCGTGAAGGGCAACGCCGCCTACAGCGCGGCCAAGCACGGCATCGTCGGACTGACCAAGTCCGCGGCCCTGGAATATGCCTCGAAGGCGATTCGAATTAACTCCGTTAGCCCGGCCTTCGTCCGCGGTGCGCTTATCTCCACCAGCATGGACGAAAAGGACGTGGCTGACACGGTCAACCGGCATCCGCTCGGGCGACTAGGTACGCCCGCGGAGGTAGCCCCGCTTATTCGGTTCCTCCTCAGCAAGGATGCGTCCTACATCACCGGTTCCGATCACCCCGTTGACGGCGGGTACACCGCCGGGGTGAGTTAATCGCCTCCGCGTGGCGCCCTCTTTTCACCTTTCTCCGCGCCACGTGGCTCATTCCAGAAAGGTCTGACCCCACATGAAACGCACAGTCGTTATGGCCATGGCATTTTTCAGCTGCGCCGTCGGCGCCGGATTCGCCTCGGGCCAGGAAATCCTCCAGTACTACGCGGCTTTCGGGTGGTGGGGTGTGCTCGGCGCGATCGCCGCCATGGCGCTCATGGCGTTGACCACGATGATCCTCATGCGCTACGGCAGCTTTTACCGCGCCGCCTCCCACGACGAGGTCTTCCGGAAAGTCACCCACCCGGCGGTGGCGACATTCCTCGACTATTCCATCACGTTCGCGCAGTTTTGCATCTGCTTCGTGATGCTCGCCGGCACCGGCGCCAACCTCGAACAGCAGTGGGGCCTGCCGGCCTGGGTCGGCTCCGCGGTCATGGTCGCGCTCGTCGCCCTCGTCGGAGCGCTCAACGTGGACAAAATCACCGATGTCATCAGCGCGGTCACGCCGCTCATCATCGTCCTGTTCCTCATCGCGGCGGTGCACGCGTACGTCAACCCGCCGGCGGATCTCTCCGCGTCCGTGCAGTACGCCCAGGGCACTATCGAGACCGGCCTGCCCAACTGGTGGGTCTCGACCGTCAACTACGTCGGCATCAACCTGATGGGCTGTGTGTCGATGGGCATTGTCATGGGCGGTGCGACGAGCATCGGCACGCAGGCGGGCCGCACGGGCATCCTCGCCGGGGTCTTGTTCGGCACGTTGCTGCTGATGATGGTCGTGGCGCTGCTGTTCAACGCCGAGGCGATCTCCACCGAGTTGCTGCCGACCCTGGCCATGGTCACGGAGATGAACTCCGGGCTTGGCGTGTTCGCGTCGGTGGTTATCTACCTGATGATTTTCTCCACGTGCGTGGGCAACTACTACAGCCTGTCGCGGCGCGTGTCCGGCTCCGGGCGGCGTTTTTCGGCCGTCGCGTTTGCCCTCCTGGCGCTGTGCTTCGTGCTCTCGTTGGTCGATTTCGTCTCGCTCATCGGGTTCGTCTTCCCCATCTTGGGCTACATCGGCATCTTCATGATGGGCGTGCTCATCTACTCGTGGTGGCGCGGTGGCCGCGGTGCTGTTGCCGTTGAAGAGCGCATCCCCGCAGCGGTCGGGGCGCGGTAGCTTGCTCCGCGCTTGCCGGGCGTGCTAGCTTTAACTCCGTCTCGGCGAGGGCTCTTGAAGTAAGGGCCGTTATCGACGCGATGTGAACTATTGCAAGCCTGCGATACTCGCCCCAGACGTGTATCCGCAGGCTTTTTCCATATCGTTAACGCGCCCGCGCGTGGGGTCCTTGCCTGAAATGTACTTTCCGATGGTTAGGAGATCCCCATGGCCAACAAGCGCCCCGTAGTCAAGGCAGAGGCCCGCAACGAATTCGGCAAGGGTGCGGCACGCCGCCTGCGCCGCGAGTGGAAGGTTCCGGGCGTTATCTACGGCCCGAACACCGACCCGATTCACTTCGCTGTCCCGCTGCTCGAGATTGAGACCCTGATCCGTTACAACGGCGTCAACGCAGTTCTCGAGCTGGAGATCGACGGCGAGCAGCACCTCACCATGGTCAAGCAGATCGAGCAGAACGTGCTCACGCTCGACATCGACCACATCGACCTGCTGTCCATCCGCCGCGGCGAGAAGGTCGAGGTCGAGGTCCCGGTCATGCTCGAGGGCGAGCCGGCCCCGGGCATGATGTCCGTCCAGGACGCCGACGTCCTGCTGGTCGAGGCCGACGTTCTCAACATCCCGGAGGAGATCACCGTCTCCATCGAGGGTCTGGAGAACGGCACCGTCGTCACCGCCGCCGACCTCACTATGCCGGAGGACACCACGCTGGTTGCCGATGGCGAGACCGTCATCGTCTCCATCTCCGAGCCGGAGGTTGACGAGGAGCTCGAGGAAGCCGCTGCTGAGGCCGAGGAAGGCGGCGCCGACGCTGGTGCCGATTCCGAGGACGAAGGCGCTTCCGAGGGCGAGGAGAAGAAGGACGAGGAGTAAACCTCCCCCCCCCCTTCCTCTTGCGTGCACCCCGCTTGGACTTTCCAGGCGGGGTCTTCCGCGTTTTCACCCCTTCCGCCCCAGGGGTAGGCACCTGGTCGGCGCAGGTTCCCCGGACGCGGAATTTTCCCGGAAAATGTGGATGACTTGGCCGGTTGATGTTCAAACCAGATCTTCGAATGCGGGTTATCCACAGGCGATTGTTCCTCCCCTAGCTTCTGGTTGCGAGCTGGCTTAGGTTCAAGCGCATGACGCAGATGAACCCAAATATCGCAGCCTCTTCCCGCGCCAACCGGACCGCCGTCGACCGCGCCGCCGGCGACCGCGCCTCCGGCGATCGCGCCTCGAGTTCGGATAACCGCCTGAGCCATTCTCCGCCGCCCGACTCGACCGGGTTTCCCGACCCGGGCGACTCGGCCGGATTTTCCGGCCCGGATGGATCCCCGCACCCATCGATTCTCGAAGTCTTCGCCGGCCTCTTATCCGACAGCCTTGGACTCCTCAACGCCTGCCGCACCCACACACGAGACGACCTAATAGCCCTCGGGGTGCCGGACACCACCGCGCAGGACTTAGCCAAACTCGCTGACATCTACTTCGGCCAGACCGCCTACAACCGGCTGCAGGAAGAAACCATTAGCGCCATCCGGGCGAACCGGCACAACCTTGCCACCCTGTTGGTCATCGAAAAGCATGCCAACACCATCAAACCCGCGGTAGACAAATGGAAGCTCCGGCACCACGCCGCACGCCATACCGGTACGACCAGCGCGATTAAATCAATCGCCCGCACCTTAGCCCGCGAGCTCAAAGGGCCACCGAAGCCACCGGAGCCTGGCTGCAGCGTTATCCGCCGCAAGCCGGGTGATCCGTGGACGCTGAAACTGCACGGCAGCAGCGACCAAGTCGCCGAAATGCTCCAACACATCGACACCCCAGAGGATCTGATCGGACTGATCCGCGGGCACGAACGCACCGCCACGGAAAGAACTAAAGACGCTCTTGGGGCCGACCCCGAAGGAACCGCCCAGACCACGCTGGACGACGAAGCAGCCGCCAACACTGACGGTGCTGTCCCTACCGCCTCGGCTGGTACCGATGGTCCGGATTGCCCCGCGCCGGCACCTGAGGTTGCTACCCAGCACGTCACCTGCACCGAATGCGGGGCGGCCACCGAAGCGAAGCAGGTGGTCGCCGGGTTGCGGACGAATGTGATTATCACGCTCGACCAACTCACCGAAATCCTCAATGACGACGACGGCACCGGCGATGATGTTTTGTTAAAGATGACCAACGGGGCGACCATTACCGGCCGCGACCTGGTTAGCCGGATGTTGGCCGATATTGGTCTTGTCACGCTTGTCCACCCGGTTAAAGGGCCGGTGAACCTGTACCGGTTGAGCCGGTTTGCCAACACCAAGCAGCGGTTGATGGCGATGGCTGAAAACCCCACCTGCCCATGGGACGGGTGCTACCACCCGGCAGAGACCGCACAGATTCACCACTTGAAAGCGTGGAAGTATGGCGGGCACACCAACCCAGAAAACCTCACCGTTGCCTGCCCGTACCACAACGGCGTCAACGACGACGACCCGTCGACACCCCGCCGCGGCAGACTAGAACGCGTCAACGGCAAAGTCCGCCGCATCCCACCCTGGGCCACCACCTACCACCCCGCAAAAGCCGCCGCGCCTCACTGAAAGCGCAGGCACTAAAGGAGCGCAGAGGGAGAAATCGACACCGCCCGAGGACACACTGCACCACAGCGGCAGCGCGCCCGACCGACAAACCTCGGCCGACAAACCCCGGCCGAGATGAAGACGGGACGAGTCGGCCTCTGAGCGGGCGCGACACCGGCTGGGCGTGAACCCGCCGTAACGTTAACCCGCCGTACCGTGAACCCGCCGTACCGTGAACCCGCCGTACCGTGAACCCGACCGCAAAAAGAAGCGCGGGACGGGGCTAAACGCATGCCCCAAAACAGCGACCCCACACGACGATGAGCAAGCACGCGGTGCAGCCCCCGCGAATGGCACAATTAGCGCCATGGACGCTCCCCTGCTCATCGTCGGCCTGGGCAATCCGGGCCCGAAGTACGACGACACTCGCCACAACATCGGGTTCGCGGTGGTCGAGGAAATCGCCAGCCGCGCTACCCCCATGCCCGCCGACTTCGCCGTGCACAAGAAGACCAACGCCGAGGTCGCGGAGCTCGCCGCCGGCCGGCTGCTTCCCCGCCGGGTCGTCCTGGCCAAGCCGCGCACGTACATGAACCTCTCGGGCGGCGCGGTCAAGGCGCTCGCGAACTACTTCGGCGCCGCGCCCGCCGACATCATCGTCGCGCACGACGAGCTGGAGCTCGATTTCGGCCGCGTCCGGCTGCGCATGGGCGGCGGCGATCACGGCCACAACGGCCTGCGGTCTATCACCAAGTCCCTCGGCACCAAGGACTATCAGCGCCTATCCGTGGGCATCGGCCGCCCGCCGGGCCGCATGGATCCGGCAGCGTTCGTCCTGCAGCGGTTTGCCAAGCGCGAGCTTGCCGATGTCCCCATCATCACCGCCGACGCCGCCGACCAGGTCCTCCGCCCCGCCTGACGCGCTGCGGCGAAAGTAGACTGCAGCACCATGAAACTGGCTACGCTGCGAACTGCTTACGGAACCACCACTATCCGCGTGGAAGGCGACGGCGTGGGCGTCGAGCTCGACCATGCGGATGTCGGCGAGCTGCTGCGCACCGGCGATTGGCGCAAGGCCGCCCAGCTGTCCGGCGAGCCGATTGTCTTCGACCCGCGCGACCTCGCTCCCGTCATCCCGCGCCCAGAAAAGATCATCTGCGTGGGCCTCAACTACGCCAAACATGTCCGCGAGATGGGGCGCGAGTTCCCCGACCAGCCCACCCTGTTCATCAAGTTCGCCGACGCACTGACCGGCCCGTACGACGACATCCACCTGCCGGACTACGCGCAACATACACCCGATTACGAAGGGGAACTCGCCGTGGTCATCGGCGATCGCGCGCACCGCGTGGGCGAAGAGGACGCGCCTGGATTCGTCGCCGGCTACAGCATCATCAACGACTACACCCTGCGCGACTTCCAGCGCGCGACCACCCAGTTCCACGCCGGGAAGTCGTTTTACCGCACCGCCGGCTTCGGGCCCTGGCTCACGACTGCCGATGAGTGGAGCCCCGGCAACCACGCCACCCTCACCACCACGGTCTGCAGAAAAGAGCCGAGTACCGATGCGGCTCAGAGTGACGCGGCGGGGCAGGACGCCGAAGAGGGCTTTTCACCTCAGGTTTTCTCCGAAGTGCGCCAGAAGGACGATACGGACGATTTGATATTTTCCATCGCCAAGCTGGTGAGCTTTTGCTCCCAGCTCTACCCCTTGAACCCCGGCGACGTCATCGCCACGGGCACTCCCGAAGGCGTCGGCTTCGCCCGCAACGAGTTCCTCCGCGACGGGGACACAGCCCGCGTCGCCATCGACGGCTTAGGCTACATCGCCAACACCACCGTCTTCGATTAACCACCCAGCACGCATTAAGGTCTATGACCATGAGCAAGAAACCCGACAAGGCCCCGCGCAAGCTGCGCAAGAAGGCCTACGAGAAGGAACTTCGCCGCCTGCAAGCCGAGCTGGTGGACATGCAGCAATGGGTCGTCGAAACCGGCGCCCGCGTTGTCATCATCATGGAAGGTCGCGACGCCGCCGGCAAAGGTTCGGCCATCAAGCGCATCACCCAGTACCTGAACCCGCGCTCGTGCCGCGTCGAGGCGCTGCCCGCCCCCGATTCCCGCGAGCAGGGCCAGTGGTACTTCCAGCGGTACATCGAAAAGCTGCCGACCAAGGGCGAAATCGTCATCTTCGATCGCTCCTGGTACAACCGCGCCGGCGTCGAGCGCGTCATGGGCTTTTGCACCGACCAGGAATACGTCCGCTTCCTCCACCAGGCGCCGATTCTGGAGCAAATGCTTGTCGAGGACGGCATCATCCTCCGCAAGTACTGGTTCTCCGTCTCCGACGAAGAGCAGATCGCGCGTTTCGAATCGCGCCGCAACGACCCGCTGCGCCGCTGGAAGCTCTCCCCGATGGATCTCCAGTCCATCACGCGCTGGGAGGACTACTCGCGCGCGAAGGACGCGATGTTCATCCACACCGACACGCCCACCGCGCCGTGGTACACGGTCGAGTCGGAGGACAAGAAGCGCTCGCGCATCAACGTCATCGCGCACCTGCTCGACACGATCCCGTACGAGAAGATCGAGCGCGAGATGCCGGAGATTCCGGAACGGCCCGCCTCCGACGGCGAGGAGTACCAGCGCCCGGACCGTCGCGAGTTCCGCTACGTCCCCGACGTAGCCGCTAAGCTGGAAAAGTAATGTAGCGCGGCGCTGCCTCACCGCGACCGGAAGGCAGCGCCGAACACGCTACAGCTCGGAGATGTCCTTGCGCTCCGGCAGGACCTGCAGGCGCGCGCCCGCCAGCTTCTCCACGATGCGGACGACCTGGTTGGAGTAGCCGAACTCGTTGTCGTACCAGACGTAGAGCACCAGGTGCTTGCCATTAGCGATGGTCGCCAGCCCATCAACCACACCCGCGTGCGTCGAGCCAACGAAGTCGTTGGACACGACCTCCGGCGACGCGATGTAGCTGATCTGCTGACGCAGGTTGGACTCCAACGAGACGGCGCGCAGGAAGTCGTTGACCTCGTCGCGTTCCACCTCGCGCTCGAGCTCCAGGTTGAGCACGGCCATCGACACGTCCGGGGTGGGAACGCGGATGGCGTTACCGGTGAGCTTGCCCTCGAACTCCGGCAGCGCCTTGGACACGGCCTTGGCCGCGCCGGTCTCGGTCAACACCATGTTCAGGCCCGCCGCACGGCCGCGGCGCGGGCCCTTGTGGTAGTTATCAATCAGGTTCTGGTCATTGGTGAACGAGTGCGCGGTCTCGACGTGGCCGTGCGCCACGCCGTAGCGGTCGCCGATGACCTTGAGCACCGGCGTGATGCCGTTGGTGGTGCACGACGCGGCGGACAGGATGGTGTCGCTGTCCTCGATGTCGTTGTCGTTGATGCCGTAGACGATGTTCTTGATGTCGCCCTTGCCCGGCGCGGTGAGCAGCACGCGGGCCACGCCCTTGGACTGCAGGTGCTGTGCCAGCCCCTCGCGGTTGCGCCAGGCGCCGGTGTTGTCCACCACGATGGCATCGTCAATGCCGTAGGAGGTGTAGTCGATGTCGGCCGGGTCGTTGGCGTAGATCATCTGGATCTTGGTGCCGTTGGCCCAGATGACCTCGTTTTCCTCGTCGACGGTGATGGTGCCGTTGAAGGCGCCGTGGACGGAGTCGCGACGCAGGAGCGAGGCACGCTTGACGATGTCCCCATCACCCTTCTTACGCACCACAATCGCGCGCAGGCGCACACCTCCAACCGAGGCCTCGCGGGAGACCAGGATGCGGGCGAGCAGGCGGCCGATGCGCCCGAAGCCGTAGAGCACGACGTCGGTGGGCTCGGACTGGGTGCTGGTGCCGATGACATCGCCAAGCTCTGCCTTGAGGAACGCTGCAAGGTCCTGCTCGCCGGAATCAGCGAACTTCAGAACCAGGCGGCCCAGGTCGATGGACGAGGTCCCCAGGTCCATGTCGACCAGCTCGCGCAGGATGGGCAGGGTCTCCTCGGGCGAAAGCTCGCGCTGGGCCACGCGGCGGGCAAAGCGGTGCGCCTTCATGATCTCGATGTCGGTCATGCCGAGCAGGCGGCGGCCGAAGATCGAGGTGACGACGTTGTTCTTGCGGTGCAGCCGGTGGATGAGGGGGAGCATCTCCTGAGCCAGCTCCAGGCGCTCGTACCACTGCTCGTGTGCGTTAGCGGCCACGGTAAACCATCCTTCATTAACAATCGGGGGTGGGAAACAAAAATTTTCCGCCCTCATCTTATCCATTCAGCGCCGCGATTCCGGCCTATTGGGTGGGGCGTGTGTTCACCCGGCGTTCACCGCCCCGCCACCCGGGCGTCCTACCGTGCGGGCATGAGTTTTCGCCCTGCCCGCGCCATCGTGGCCATCGGAGCTGCCACGGCCCTTCTGCCTCTTTCCGCACCCACGCCCGCCGAGGCCGCAACTGCCGCCGAGTCCACCGCAACGTTCTACTCCACCAAGCAGCCCTATTCGCCCCAAGCGTCGATCGAGTCCTACTCCCCCGCGCCGGACGGGTTTGAGCAGATCTACACCGCGAGCGTGAACCGCCACGGCTCCCGGGGACTGTCGAGCTGGAAGTACGACGACCTCGCGGAACAAATGCTCCAGGCGGCCGCCGCGGAAGGCCAGCTCACCGAGCTCGGCGAGCGCCTCATCCCGCAGGTGCACGCCCTGCACGCGGCCAACGAGCAGCTCACCGGACCCGATGGTGCCAGCGGGTACGGCAACCTCACGGAGGTGGGGCGTGGGGAGCTGCGGGGCATCGGCAAGCGTAATGCCCAGCGCAACCAGTGGCTTTTCGACGGCGCCCACGACATCGCAGTCACCTCGTCCGGCCAGGACCGCGCGACCGAATCCGCTGAGCTGGTCCTCGATGGCCTGGGCCGGCGCGCCGACATCACTGAGACGCCGGAGCTGTTGTATGCGCACAAGGACAAGGCGGCGGAAAGCTTTGCGCGCTACAGCGAGTGGAAGAACGGCGAGGTGGTCAAGGCGAAGGTCCGGCACGCCCACGAATCTCCCGCCGCGCGCGAGGCCGCCGTGGGGTTGTTGTCGCACATCTTCACACCGGAGTTTCTTGAAAGCCTCGACGACCGGAGTTTCCAGGGCCGCGGAAACCCCGACAAGACGGTGTCGGGGCCGGTCGAGGCGGCGCTGCAGTTCTACAACCTGTACCTCATCGCCCCGGCGATGGGCGGCGACTGGATATTCCACGAGTACATCGACCCTGCCGAC